>NZ_JAALFV010000001.1:0-712639 GCF_011800405.1 Pantoea sp. EKM21T | reverse complement strand
GGGCGAAAGGCGGGGCGGCACAGGATGTGCCATCCCCGGCGGTCCGTCAGGCAGGCGAATGAAGTGAAGGAACCGCGAAGCGGCGCGAGGACCGCCAGCCCCTGCCCGGCACCAGACTGCGGTATCACCTGTCGCTTAACTGACTGACATTACCGCTTAGCGGCCATTTTTTTGGCGAATATCGTCTGTCAGGATGATTCTGCCGGTGACTGATTAACGCTGGGCTTCGCCGCCCAACGCTTCAACCAGATTGCTGGTCAGTGCGGCCAGTTCGCTGGTCATCAGAATAAAGTCCGCATCAAAGCGCTGTGCAAAATCTTCGCGGTCAATATCGTCGTTCTGGTCGCGCAGCGTGTCGCTGAACTTCAGACGCTTCACTGAACCATCATCGGCCAGCACGAACTGAATGCGCTCCTGCCAGTCGAGCGCCAGTTTGGTCACCAGCTTGCCCGCTTCGATGTGGTTGGCGATCTCATCGCACACCAGATCCTGTTTCTTGCAGCGGATAACGCCGCCATCTTCCAGCAGCGCTTTCAGCTCCGCTTCATCCATCAGGGCGAATCCGGCAGGCAGCTCGCCTGATCGTACCCATTCGGTCAGGGTCAGTTCAATCGGGCTTTCCAGCGTCAGCGGCACCACCGGCAGTGAGCCCAGGCTTTTACGCAGCAGCGCCAGGGTATCTTCCGCTTTTTTAGCGCTGGCACAGTCAACCATAATCAGGTTGTTGACCGTGTCGATCCACAGGTAGGTCTGGCTGAAACGGCTGAAGGCGCGCGGCAGCAGGCTGTGCAGCACTTCATCTTTCAGCGAATCTTTTTCGGTCTTTTTGAGCTTGCGGCTCTGCTCAGATTCCAGCTTGTCGATTTTCGCTTCCAGCGCCTGTTTCACCACCGGCGAAGGCAGGATTTTCTCTTCTTTGCGAGCGCAAATCACAATCTGGCCTTTGTTTTCATGGGTCAGCGCATCGCTGCGGTTGCCCATCGGCGAGACCCAGCCGGTCTTGCTCATATCCTGACTGCCACACGGTGAAAACGTGAAGGCGTCGAGCTGCTTTTCCATCTCATCTGCGGACAGCGGAATGTCACGATTCAGACGATAAACCATCATATTTTTAAACCACAACATCGGGATTCCTTACCGTGGCGCGATCGGGCGCACAAGTCTGCGAGAGTCAGCGCGCATGATAGCGAAACATCGGAGTGGTTTCATTGCCTTTCCGGCAGACGCCTTTTACTGTATCTCTCACCTGAACGAATAATGAGGACGTAATCTTGCGCATAGGCATAGATCTGGGTGGCACCAAGACAGAAGTGATCGCATTGTCGGATAAGGGAGAGGAGCTGTTCCGCCACCGGGTTAATACCCCGCGTGATGACTATCAGGCAACGGTGCAGGCGATTGTCGATCTGGTCACGCTGGCGGAGCAGAAAACCGGCGAAACCGGCACGGTGGGTCTCGGTATTCCCGGCACGCTTTCGCCCTACAGTAAGCGGGTAAAAAATGCCAACTCCACCTGGCTCAACGGTCAGCCGCTGGATAAAGATCTGGCGCAGGCGCTGAAACGGGAAGTGCGTATCGCCAACGACGCCAACTGCCTGGCGGTGTCGGAAGCGATCGACGGTGCCGGTGCCGGACAGTCGCTGGTGTTTGCCGTGATCATCGGCACCGGATCGGGCGCCGGTGTGGCGATCAACGGTGAGTCGCGTATCGGGGGCAACGGCAATGCCGGTGAGTGGGGCCACAATCCGCTGCCGTGGATGGATGAGGATGAGCTGCGCTACCGTCAGGAAGTGCCCTGTTATTGCGGGCAGCAGGGCTGCATTGAGACCTTTGTTTCAGGCACCGGTTTTGGTATCGACTATCAGCGGCTGAGCGGCGTGCATCGCAAAGGTGCGGAGATCGTCTCGCTGCTGGCGCAGCAGGATCCGATCGCCGAACTGGCGATGAGCCGCTATGAGCTGCGGCTGGCAAAATCGCTGGCGCAGGTGGTGAACCTGATCGATCCCGATGTGATTGTACTGGGCGGTGGGATGAGCAATGTAGATCGTCTCTATCAGACCGTGCCGGTGCTGATGAAGAAGTGGGTATTTGGCGGGGAGTGTGAAACGCCGGTGCTGAAGGCGCAGCATGGCGACTCCAGCGGCGTACGCGGTGCGGCGTGGCTCTGGCCGCTTAACGGCTGAGTTACCCGAGCATCCGCTGACGATTCAGCGCCGGAGAGACCCGGCGCTGAATCGTTAACCCACGGCACGGCACTCACCCGCGCCGGTGTTATTCGCCGACCAGCATACTGTCCTGCGGCGCCCGATCGCGCTGGGCTTTGGTGGCGAGGAAGTAGAGATAGCCTGCCAGCATGATGGCGAAAAACAGCGCGCCAATCACCGGATTAAACCACAGCATCGCCAGCAGACAGACCACCGACAGCAGCAGGGCGATGCCCGGAACAATCGGATAGCCCGGCGCGCGGAAACTGCGGACCATCTCCGGCGCGCTGCGGCGCAATTTAAACAGACTTAGCATACTCATGATGTACATCACAATCGCGCCAAATACCGCCATGGTGATCATCGCCGCCGTCAGCGTCATCCCCTGCAGATTAATCACGCCATCGCTGTAAATTGCCGCGATACCCAGCACGCCGCCGAGAATAATCGCCCGATGCGGGGTCTGGAAACGCGACAGTTTGGCCAGAGAAGGCGGCAGATAGCCCGCGCGTGCCAGGGCAAAAAACTGCCGTGAATAGCCGAGGATGATGCCGTGGAAGCTGGCAATCAGGCCAAACAGTCCAATCCACACCAGCATATGCATCCAGTTAGAGTGTTCGCCGACAATCATTTTCATCGCCTGCGGCAGCGGATCGTTAATGTCGGCAAGTTTGCGCCAGTCGCCCGCGCCGCCCGCCATCAGCATCACACCTATCGCCAGCACCACCAGCGTCAGAATTCCGCTGATGTAGGCGCGGGGAATGGTCCGGGTCGGATCTTTCGCCTCTTCGGCCGCCATCGCCGCGCCTTCAATGGCCAGGAAAAACCAGATGGCAAAAGGAATGGCGGCGAAAATCCCGGAGAAGGCGGGCAGTCCGAAGCTGTCACTGCCTGCCCAGCCGTGCGCGGCGAAGTTCGCCAGGCTGAAGCCGGGTGAAACCACACCCATAAACACCAGCAGTTCAATCACCGCCAGCACCGTCACAACCAGTTCAAACATCGCCGCCAGTTTTACGCCGAGAATATTCAGCGTCATAAACACCAGGTAAGCCCCGACCGCCGCAGTCTTCGGGTTCAGTTCGGGATACTGCACGTTGAGATAAGCCCCAATCGCCATGGCAATCGCCGGTGGCGCAAAGACAAACTCAATCAGCGTCGCCAGACCGGCAATCAGTCCGCCGGTTTCGCCAAAGGCGCGGCGACTATAGGCAAATGGCCCGCCTGCATGGGGGATCGCGGTGGTCAGTTCGGTGAAGCTAAAAATAAAGCAGGTATAGAGCGTGGCGATCAACGCGGTGGTGACCAGAAATCCCAGCGTGCCCGCCACGGCCCAGCCGTAACTCCAGCCAAAATATTCGCCTGAAATGACCAGGCCAACCGCAATCCCCCACAGATGCAGGGTGCCCAGAGTGGGCTTGAGTCTGTTTGTCATACTGTTATCCCCGTCGTTGTTGGCTTCGCGCGGCGTTACACCGCCATTACGCTACAGTAAGGGGATAATGCCGTTGCATTACTCGCCACGACTTGACGCGGGCGCAGTGACTTCTGTTCTCCACGGTCAACTCACAGGCAACAACCGGGCCAGCTGCACGCTGCGGTCAACTTTGTCTCTTCCGGAGTCAAGCAGCTCACCTTCTGGCAACGCATGCTGAGATAACGCAAGTGACAAGGAGCCGGACTGATGAGCGCTAAACAATATGACAACCTGACTGATTCCCAACTCACCCTGATGGCGCAGCAGGCGCTGGCCTGTTATCCCGCCGCGCTGCAGGGCCAGCTCAGCCTGCTGTGCCGCTCAGAGAACGCCACGTTTCTGCTGCAGGCGGCAGGCCGGCGTTATGCGCTGCGGCTGCATCGCGGCGATTATCATCAAAAAGCCGACATCGTCAGTGAACTACTGTGGCTCAATGCGCTGCGCGAAACCGGCATTATGGTGCCGGAAGCGGTGCCGGACAAAGAGGGCGAAACCGTGCTGACGCTGCGGCTGCCGGAGGGCGGTGAACGCTACGTGGTGCTGTTTCACTGGATCGACGGAGAGATGCCGACCACCGACGTCGATCCCCGCGCTTTTCAGCAGCTCGGCCAGATCACCGCGCGGCTGCATCAGCACAGTAAACAGTGGCAGCCGCCTGCGGGTTTCCAGCGCATCATCTGGGATCACCACACCATGACCAGCGCAGAGAGTCACTGGGGACGCTGGCAGGATGCGCCGAATCTGAATCCTGCCGATCATGGCGTGGTAGAGCAGGCGATAAGCCAGGTCGGCGCGGCGATGACGCAGTTCGGTAAAGGATCGGATCGCTATGGCCTGATCCACGCCGATCTGCGGCTGACCAATCTGCTGCTGCACAAGGGCGAAACGCGGGTGATCGATTTCGATGACTGCGGGCTCGGCTGGTATCTGCACGATCTGGCGGCGGCGATCAGTTTTGTTGAGCATCATCCGCGCGCGCCAGAGTGGATCGATCACTGGATCCGCGGCTATGAGCAGGTGGCGCATATCAGCGATGCGGAGATGGCCATGCTGCCCGCGCTGTTGATCCAGCGTCGTATCCAGCTCACCGCGTGGGTGGGATCACATGCCGAAACCGAAATGGCGCGCAGCCTGGGATCGGCGTGGGCCAGCCACTCGGTCCGCCTCTGCCGCCGTTATCTGGAAGGTGAGCAGCTGCCGGTCGGCGTCTGATGCACCAGCGGCGGGCGTCGCTGCGCCGCCGCAGTGCCCTGCGCGTAGCCCGCACGCCGCCCGGACAGCCCGCAGGCGGCGCGTCGGGCATCAGGGACCTGGTATGGAAATTGCTCGGATAGGAGTAACGGGTGATCCACCTGAATTCTGACTGAGGCGACCATGAATCCGACACTGATAAAGCCCGATGCGTTTGCGGCCTGCTCGGCAGCGGCGGGGGCAGGCAATCACGGCGTGCTGGCAGCGGCGGCGACCGGCTTAGGCGACTTTATTCATACCCAGGGCGGCGATGTTGATCGTATCTTCGGCATCAGCGGCATCGATCCGGAGCGCCTGGCCAGTCCGACGCTCAGCCTGGGGCTGGTTAACTACTGTCGGGTGCTGGAGGAGGCGGCGCGTCACTCCGGTTTTGATAACTTCGGTTTGCACTACGGCAGGCAGTTTAAACCGCAGTCATTAGGCCTGATCGGCTACATCGGTTTGTGCTCCGCCACGCTGGAACAGGCGCTGCATAATGTGGTCAACGCGTTTCCCTGGCATCAGCACGACACCTTAACCCGGCTGGTGGATAAGGGAGAGTGCTGGCGGCTGGATTATCAGGTGCGACATGGCGCGATCCTGTCGCGCCGACAGGATGCAGAGCTGACGCTGGGGATGTTTATGAATCTGATCCGCCACGTGGCGGGCAGACACTGGGCACCGCGCGAAGTCCACTTTGAGCATCCGCGTCCCGGCCAGTGGCACGATCACTGCAAAGTGTTTGATGCGCCGGTCTGGTTCGATCAGCCGTTTAATTCACTGGTGATCCCCAAGCGCGATCTGCTGCGCGCCATGCCGGAGAGCGATCCGATCCTGTTGATGGTGATGCAGGATGCGATCCGGCGGCTTAACCGTGGGACGTCGCAGCAGAGCATGATTGAGCAGGCGCGTTCGCAGGTTAATTTATCGCTGATGCAGGGTGAGCCGGTGCTGGAAGAGGTGGCGGATAAGCTCGGACTGTCGAGCTGGTCACTGCAGCGGCGGCTGCGCGAAGAGGGCAGCAGCTTTACCGCGCTGGTCGATCAGGTGCGCTGCGAAATGGCGACACACTATCTGCAGCAGAAGCAGCTGCCCATCTCTGAGATGGCGCTGCTGCTGGGCTACTCGGAAGTCAGCGCGTTTTCACGCGCGTTTCGTCGCTGGTTTGGCATCAGTCCGCGCCAGTGGCGTCAGGAAGGTCTGGCCAGCTAACCGCGCGGCGCAAAGCCGAACCACGCCGGTTGTCCAGGCTCCGGCGGCGGCGGCAGATCGCGGGTCTGCGCGACCAGCTGCCAGGCGCGCAGGCAGAGCGCTTCATCACCCTGCGTCTGGGTCACCGCATAATGTCTGCTGTGTGGTTGCCACTCCATCCGTACCAGGCATTGCTGACCGGCGTAACGCGCCGCATCGCTGAACTGCCGGTTCAGTACTGGCTGCATTTGATTAGTCCAGTGACAGGATTGGCTGTCTGGATCTTTCGACGGCTGACAAAGGTTTGCCACGCTATCCCGTTGCTTTGTCACAGGTTGCTGACAGGCGCTGAGCGACATTGCAATAATCACTCCCGGCAACATTCTCATCGTTATATTAATTAAATTCATTTAACTGGCCAACTTTCCTTAAAGATCTTCCGGTCTGCTGCCGACAGTCTACAGACCGGCATCATGAATGCTATGGCATTACTCCGACTGTCGACAGAACCAGAATTTACCGCCCTGGCGCCCGCTATCCCTGCGGCAGTTCCAGCTGGCTGTAACCCAGCCCATTCATCTTGCGTACTTTAATCTGAACCGGAATGCGCTCTTTCATCGCTTCCACGTGGCTGATCACCCCAATGGTTTTGCCGCTGGCGTTGAGTGCATCGAGTGCGTCCAGCGCGGTGTCGAGCGTCTGCGCATCCAGCGTGCCAAATCCCTCATCCAGAAACAGCGATTCGATGCGCGTTTTGTGGCTGACCAGATCCGATAACGCCAGCGCCAGCGCCAGACTCACCAGGAAGCTCTCACCACCCGACAGCGTGCGGGTATCGCGCGCCGCATCGGCTTGCCAGGTATCGACCACATCCAGCTCCAGCAGATCCTGCGCCCGTCGCTGCAGCAGATAGCGGCCATGCAGCCGATCGAGCTGACGGTTAGCCAGGGCCACCAGGTGATCCAGCGTTAAGCCCTGGGCGAAGCGCCGGAATTTATCGCCGCTGGCGGAGCCAATCAGATCGTTGAGCAGGCTCCACTGCGCCAGCGTCACACCATCCTGTTCAATCTGCGTCATCAGGCTTTGCTGGCGCACACGAAGGCTGGCATCGCTCTGGAGCTGCTGCTGAATCTGACCCTGCTGGCTGGCGTTGTCGCGCAGTGCCAGCCGTAACTGCTCCAGCTGTTGCGCCAGCGCTTCGGCGGATTCCGGCATCGCAGCGGGTTTCGCCTGCTGATGGAGACTGAGCCGCTGACGCAGATCCGCCAGTCGCGCCTGCTGCTGCTGGCATTGCTGATCGAGCTGCTGCAACTGCTGACGCAGTTGCACTGCGGTCTGCTCATCCAGCAGCGCCGCGCGCAGGCTGGCTTCATCCGCGAATCCGGCGCTCTCCAGTGCCTGCTGCAGCGCGCTTTCCGCCTCTGCCAGTTTGCTATTGAGAGTCTGCCGCTGATTTTCCAGTCCCGAAAGCTCACCCTGCAGGCGACTGACCTCGGCCTGCGCCTGTTGCAGGGCCGTGAGCTGCTGTGCCAGTTGTTCATCAGCCTGCTGAACGCGGGCCTGTATCTGCTGACGGGCGTGGGTGACCTCGCGGTCGCCAAACAGCGCCTGACGGGCACGGCGCATCTCGCTGAGCTGCGTCTGGCGCTGGTTTTGCTGCTGCTGACGAGTGGTGAGCTGCTGCTGCTCCAGTTCTGCCTGCTGTTGCAGGGCAGTGAGCTGGGTTTCCCCCTTTAACAGCTGCGGTTGCAGATTAGCGAGCAACCGCTCACTTTCCTGCCAGCGCTCCCAGCGCCGCTGCTGTTCTGTCAGCCACGCCTCGCGATGGGCGGCGTCGGGCAGGGCAAGGTTGTGTGCACTGAACTGCTGCTCCAGACGACTCTGCAATTGCGCCATGGCCTGCTGTTCCTGCTGCTGACGCTGTTGCAGCGCATCCAGCGCCTGCTGCAGGCTGGACAGCGACTGCTGCGCCAGCTGTTCTGCCTGCAAATGCTGCTGCCAGGCCTGTGACTGCTGAAGATAGTAATCTTTTGCGGCCTGACGCGCTTGTTCTGCGGCTTCCTGCGCCTGTCGCTGTTGCTCAAGCTGGCTTTCACGCTCGCTTTGCTGCTGCTCCCACGCGGTTAAGGCATCCCGATCGGCGAGCGGGAAGGTAAGTGCCAGCTCACCGCTCAGCGCCTGCCATTGCTGCTCAAGCCGATCGAGCTGTTGCTGCATCTCCGCGATCTCATCGCGCAGGGTCTGCTGCTGCACGGCTGACTGTTTCAGCTGTTCGCTTTTTGCCGTGCCCGCTTCGCGCAATGCCTCGGTTTGTTGTTGCAGTGCAGCCCGGCGCTGCTGGTTAGCACTTACTTCCAGCGTGCTGTAGGCCTCAACGGCGGGATGCGTGCAGGAGCCGCACAGCGGACAGGGCTGATCGGCGGCGAGCCGGGCGCGGTAATCGCTGAGATCGACAATCTGCTGCTCCAGCGCGCAGATTTTTTCGACATCATCCAGCTGCTGTTTTTCGCGTTTCCACGTCTCGCGCAGCGCCTGGAGTTCCGCTTCACTCTGCTGATGCGCTTTTGCGAGCGCGATAAGCCGCTGCTGGCGCTGGTCCAGCTGCTGGTGCAGCGGCTGCCACTGGGTTGAAAGCAGCAGCAGTTGCTGACGCGCCGGACGGCTGTTCTGCAACTGGCTTAATGCCTGACGCAGTGCGGCAGGCGGATGCTGTTCCTGTAGCGAAGTTAGTACTTGCTCCGCCTGCGAGAGCGCCTGGCGGGCCTGTTGCTCCGCCTGCTGGCGCGGGAGCGCCTGTTCTGCCTGCTGCTGCTGTTTCGCCTGCTGGGCAGCGATCTGTCGCTGCTGCTGCTCGCGCTGTTGCGCCAGTCCGGCCAGGGTCGCTTCACGCTGCGCCAGCAGGGCAAAGTTCTCCTGCCACACCGGCAGCGAAGCGCCCCATTGGGCGAGATCGGCAAGCTGCTGGCGTAACTGATGCTGTTCGGCAATCGCCTGCTGCCATGTCTCAACCTGGCGCTTCTGCTCTGCCAGGCTGGCCTGTGTCTGATC
Organism: Pantoea sp. EKM21T; assembly: GCF_011800405.1. Lineage (NCBI taxonomy): Bacteria > Pseudomonadati > Pseudomonadota > Gammaproteobacteria > Enterobacterales > Erwiniaceae > Pantoea > Pantoea sp. EKM21T. Next base: position 703,492 of record NZ_JAALFV010000001.1, on the reverse strand, counting down.
AGCATGCTGCTGCTGTCGGGCATTTTCCTGCTGCTGCTCCGCAAGCTGCTGCTGCAGTGCGCTGATCCGCTGATCCAGCGGCAGAACCTGTTCTGTCAGCAGACTTTCCTGCTGCTGCTGTTCCTGCAGCGCCTGCTGGCGGGCACTCTGGGTCGTCGCGTAGTGCTGTTGATGCTGCTGCTGTTGGCTCTGCGCCTGCTGCTGCGCCGACGTGAGTTGCTGACAGCGGCTCACGACCTGCTGCTGTTCGGTGCGTAACGCGTCGCGCTGCTGCAGTTTTACCCGCAGCTTTTCAGCCGGTTCGCTGCGTGCAAGACGCTGACGATCGGCCTCTGCCGCCTGGGATGCAGCCTGGGCCTGCTGCAGCGCGACGTCAGCCTGCGCATCTTCCTGCTGTAACTGCTGCGCCTGCTGTTGCCACTGCTGCTGTTGCTGCGCCTGCTGATAGTGCGCGCTGAGCTGCTGTTCCGCATCGGTCAGATCGGTGAGCTGCTGTTGCAGCGCGGCGCGTGCGTCGCTATCCAGCAGCGCCATCGCTCCCGCCTGGCTGCGCAGCAGATCCAGCTGGGTTTTTGCCTCTTTGTGGCGCTCGTAGATGGCGGCGGAAATCAGACCGTAAATTTCGGTGCCGGTCAGCTCCTCAAGCAGTTCCGCGCGCTCACTGGCTTTCGCGTTGAGAAAGGCGGCGAACTGGCCTTGTGACAGCATCATCGAGCGGGTAAACCTTTCGAAATCGAGCCCGGAGAGGGTTTCGATCAGCTTCAGCTTGTCACCGACTTTATCGGCAACAATAGTGTTGTCAGCGCAGCGTGCCAGCTCAACGCGCGGCGCCTGAAGTTTGCCGTCGGCAGTGCCGCGCGCGCGGTTCTGGCTCCAGAAGGCGCGCCAGGCTTCTCCTTTGATCTCAAACTCCACCTCGGCCAGACATTCGGCACAGTCGCGGGTCATCAGCGCATTCTGGCTCTGTGAAATCGCGCCCAGGCGCGGTGTCTGGTGATAGAGCGCCAGGCAGATGGCGTCCAGCAGGGTGGTTTTACCGGCGCCGGTGGCACCGGTAATGGCGAACAGGCCGTTGCTGGCGAAAGGTTCGGCGCGGAAGTCGATGAACCATTCACCGCGAAGGGCATTGAGGTTTTTGAACCGTAGCGTGAGGATCTTCATTGGGTCTCTTCCATGGCGGCCAGCGTCTGGCGGAACAGGGTGGTCATCTCGGCGATTTGCTCTGGTTGCAGCTCCTCATCCAGCGCCAGCCGGCGGGCAAAGACCTCCTCCACCTTCAGCTCACTCAGGGTTTCGTTGTCGAGCCGCGCCAGGCTCTGTTGCCGCTGTTCACGGCTGCGGCGGAGCAACAGGACTTCGACCGGCAGCGTGGCGGTCAGGGTTTCTACCTGACGCTGCAGATCGCTGAGGTACTCCTGGGTGGTGACTTCGATGTCGAGCCAGGTCGGCTTCTCCTGCTCTGCCGTGCTGAAGGCATTTAACTGCTCTGCAATCTGCGCCAGCGATCCTTTCAGCACCTGCATCGGCTGCGCCTGTGGCACCAACAGCGGCGTGACCGATTGCAGGCCGCTGGTGGTGAGTTCCAGCAGGAAGACGCTTTTTTCTGTGCCCAGCTCGTCAAAGCTCAGCGGAATCGGTGAGCCGCTGTAGCGGATATGCTCGCTGCCCGCGACGCGCTGAGCGCGATGAATATGCCCCAGTGCGATATAGTCAGCCGCGGGAAACGCGCTGGCCGGAAAGGCATCCAGCGTGCCGATATAGATGTCGCGCACTGAATCGCTCTGGCTGACGCCGACGGTGGTGAGATGGCCGGTGGCGATAATCGGCAGTGCATGGCCCAGCGCCTGGGCGGCGGCGAATCGCTGCTGATAGTGGTGGGCGATCGCTTCCAGCAGCGAGGTCTGCTTGTCGCGTCCCGACTGACCCGCCCGGCTGCGCAGGATATCGCGCGGCCGCAGATAGGGAATCGCACACAGCAGCGCGCCCGGCTCGCCCTGGCGGGTGTTGAGCAGCAGCACATCATCCTTCTCCTGCGGGGTGGCGATCACCCGGGTATTGAGGCAGGCGAGCAGCTCACGCGACTCATTCAGCGTGGCAACGGAATCGTGGTTGCCCGCCAGCACAATCAACTGACAGCCGCTGGGCTGCAGCGCCACCACAAAGCGGTTGAACATTTCGCGGGCGTAGCTGGGCGGTGTACCGGTATCAAACAGATCGCCTGCGATGATCAACGCATCCACCTGATGCTGTTCAATCTGGATCAACAGCCAGTCGAGAAATGCCTGATGTTCGGCTGCCCGACTTTTGTTGTAGAAGAACTGCCCCAGATGCCAGTCCGCAGTATGAATGATGCGCATGATGAGTCCCTGCCGTTGTGATTCGCCCGGCGATTATACTGGCTCTGCGGCCAAAGCAAAAAATTGTCGCTGCGCTGTCATAAATGATTACCAGTGAGGTTACAGGCAGGTTATGTTTTTCATAAAAGTGTCACAAATCTGACGCATAATGGCGCCGCGAATCTCAGTGACATCCGTCATAATCAGCAGGAGTAATAATGGCTAAGCGCATTTTGGTTGTGGAGGATGAAGCCCCCATCCGTGAAATGTTGTGTTTTGTTCTGGAGCAGAACGACTATCAGCCAATCGAGGCGGAAGATTATGACAGCGCCGTTGGCAAGCTGATTGAACCCTGGCCCGATCTGATTTTGCTGGACTGGATGTTACCCGGTGGCAGCGGTATTCAGTTTATCAAACATCTGAAACGCGAGGCGATGACACGCGATATCCCGGTGATGATGCTCACCGCGCGCGGCGAAGAGGAGGATCGGGTGCGCGGCCTGGAAGTGGGTGCCGATGATTACATTACCAAACCCTTTTCACCTAAAGAGCTGATGGCGAGAATCAAAGCGGTGATGCGCCGTATTTCGCCGATGGCCGTGGAAGAGGTGATTGAGATGCAGGGGCTGAGTCTGGATCCCTCCTCACATCGCGTGATGTCCGAAACCACGCCGCTGGAGATGGGTCCCACCGAATATAAGCTGCTGCACTTCTTTATGACCCACCCGGAACGCGTTTACAGCCGCGAACAGCTGCTGAACCACGTCTGGGGCACCAATGTGTATGTGGAAGATCGTACTGTCGATGTTCACATCCGCCGTTTACGTAAAGCGCTGGAAGTGTCCGGCCACGATCGCATGGTACAAACCGTTCGCGGAACAGGGTATCGTTTCTCTGCCCGCTACTAAACGGAGCCTTTACCGTGCTGGAACGCCTCTCCTGGAAGAGATTACTGACAGAACTGCTGCTGGTCTGTCTGCCCGCAGTGCTGCTGGGCCTGCTGTTCGGCGGTCTGCCCTGGTGGCTGCTGCTGAGCGTGCTGACGGTGCTGTTGTGGCATTTTCACAATCTGATGCGGCTGTCGCACTGGCTGTGGCTCGACCGCACCATGACGCCACCGGCCGGGCGTGCCAGCTGGGAACCGCTGTTTTATGGTCTTTACCAGATGCAGCTCCGCAACCGGCGGCGGCGGCGTGAACTGGGCAATCTGATTAAGCGTTTCCGCAGCGGTGCCGAGTCGCTGCCGGATGCGGTGATCCTGACTACCGAAGAGGGCACCATTTTCTGGTGTAACGGCCTGGCGCAGCAGCACCTGGGTCTGCGCTGGCCGGAAGATAATGGCCAGAACATCCTCAATCTGCTCCGTTATCCGGAGTTCTCGCGCTATCTTCGCCAGCGCGATTTCGACAAGCCGCTGACGCTGGTGCTGAACAACAAACTTCACATGGAGTTCCGCGTCATGCCCTACAGCGAAGGGCAGTGGCTGCTGGTGGCGCGTGATGTCACGCAGATGCATCAGCTGGAAGGGGCGCGCCGCAACTTCTTTGCCAATGTCAGCCATGAATTGCGCACACCGCTCACGGTGCTGCAGGGCTATCTGGAGATGATGAACGACTCGGTGATGAGCGAGCCTTCGCGCAGCAAAGCGCTGCACACTATGTCGGAGCAGACGCGCCGCATGGACAGCCTGGTCAAACAGCTGCTGACGCTGTCGCGCATTGAAGCCGCGCCCGCAATCGATCTGAAAGAGAAAGTCGATGTGCCGGTGATGCTGAAACTGCTGCAGCATGAGGCGGCAACGCTGAGTGGCGGCCGTCACGATATCCATTTCCATACCGATCCCCATCTGAAAGTGTTCGGCAACGATGAACAGCTGCGCAGCGCCATCTCCAATCTGGTTTACAACGCGGTAAACCACACACCGGATGGCACGCGAATTGATATCAGCTGGCTGCGCGGCAAACAGGGGGCTATCTTCCGGGTGTGCGATAACGGGCCGGGCATCGCCTCAGAACATATTCCGCGTCTTACCGAGCGTTTCTACCGGGTCGATAAAGCGCGTTCGCGTGCGACCGGCGGCAGCGGACTGGGGCTGGCGATAGTGAAACATGCTCTGAGCCACCATAACGCCCGGCTCGATATCACCAGCGTGCCGCACAAGGAGACCTGTTTTACCTTTACGCTGCCAGCAAGGTTGATTGTCAGCAGCGTGATGCAGGAGAATGCCGTTCATTAATTGCTGCCGGATCTCCCTGATGCGCATCCTTCTTTTGTTGATCGTTACTCTGCTGCCGGGCCTGGCACTGGCCCAGCCCGGCGCGCTCTCCGGCAATCTCAGCAGCGTCGGATCGGATACGCTGGGCTATCTGATGACGCTGTGGGGCGAAGATTTCAGTCGCCAGGCGCCGGGCGTCAATGTCCAGGTTCAGGCCTCCGGCTCTTCTACTGCGCCGACCGCGCTGGCGGCGGGTGCAGCACAACTGGGTCCGATGAGCCGCCCGATGCAGGCAGATGAACGCCAGGCCTTTGAGGCGCGCTACGGCTATCCGCCGCTGGCGGTTCCGGTGGCTATGGATGCGCTGGTGGTGGTGGTGAATCAGCGCAATCCGCTGCAGCAGATTGAACCGCGTCAGCTCGACGCTATCTTCTCGATTACCCGTCTGTGTGGCGCACACAGCGTGCCGCTGCGCTGGGGCGATCTCGGCTTAACCGGCGCGCAGTGGAGCAAACGGCCAATTCAGCGCTATGGACGTAACTCCGCCTCCGGCACATGGGGTTTCTTCAAGCAGCAGGCGCTGTGCAAAGGTGATTTTCGCAGCGACGTGGCGGAGTTTCCCGGCTCGGCCGCAGTGGTGCAGGCGGTGGCCGGTAATTCTCGCAGCATCGGCTACGCCAGTTTTGGCTTTCATCTCAGCGGCGTAAAAATGCTGGCGGTGATGAATGATCAGGGGCAGGCGATTACCCCGGATGCCGAGGCCATCCGCAGTGGCCGTTATCCCTGGGCGCGCCCGCTCTATCTCTATGTGAATAAAGCGCCCGGCAAACCTTTGCCGCCGCTGGTGGCCGCGTTTCTGCAGCAGGTACTTTCGGCACAGGGACAGCGGCGGGTCAGCGAAGCGGGCTATCTGCCGCTCTCTGACAGTCAGATGACGCAGGCGCGCGCCGCGCTGCGTTAATCCCCCGGACGTGAATTTTTTTCATCATCACTGAATTTTCTTCAGTTGCAGAAGAAAGCCGCCCATGCCACTCTGTGTTCAGACATGTAGCCATCCAGATGGCTATTTATATCAGGATGCAACTATTTCCTGCCGTCATTACCGGCAGGAGAGACAGGAGTGATCATGCAAAGAGAAACCGCCCCGTTCCGTGCCGATACCGTTGGCAGCTTTCTGCGTCCCGCCGCCATTAAGCAGGCGCGCGAACAGTTTGCAGCCGGAGAGATCGATGCGGCGGCCCTGCGCCAGGTTGAAGATGAGGCGATTCGCGATGTGGTGGCGAAACAGCGGGAAAACGGTCTGAAAGTGGTCACTGATGGCGAGTTTCGTCGCGGCTGGTGGCACTTCGACTTCTTCTATGGCCTGAATGGCGTAGAGCGCTATGAAGCGGAGCAGGGCATTCAGTTTAATGGCGTGCAGACCAAAGCGCATGGCGTGAAAGTGGTGAGCAAACTCGGTTTCCCGGCGGATCATCCGATGCTGGCGCATTTCCGCTTCCTGCAGAGTATTGCCGGTGATGCGGTGCCGAAGATGACCATTCCCAGCCCCAGCGTGCTGCACTTCCGTGGTGGCCGCAAGGTGATCGACGCGGAAGTCTATCCCGATCTGGCAGACTACTTCGACGATCTGGCGCAGACCTACAAAGCAGCTATTCAGGCGTTTTATGACGCGGGCTGCCGCTATCTGCAACTGGATGATACCGTCTGGGCTTACCTCTGTTCTGAGGATCAGAAGCGCGATATCCGGGCGCGTGGCGACGATCCTGACCAGCTGGCACAGACTTATGCTCAGGTGTTGAATAAAGCGCTGGAAGGTAAACCTGCCGATCTGACCGTGGGTCTGCATGTCTGTCGCGGCAACTTCCGCTCAACCTGGATCTCTGAAGGCGGCTATGGGCCGGTCGCAGAAATCCTGTTCGGCAGCGTCAACGTGGATGCCTTCTTCCTGGAGTATGACAACGCCCGTTCCGGCGGCTTTGAGCCACTGCGTTACATTAAGCCAGGTCATCAGCAGGTGGTTCTGGGTCTGATTACGACCAAAGTGGGAGAACTGGAAGATCCGGAGCAGGTGAAAACCCGGCTGGAAGAGGCGGCGCAGTATGTCAGTCTGGATCAGATCTGCCTCAGTCCGCAGTGTGGTTTTGCCTCAACCGAAGAGGGCAACAGCCTGACCGAGACGCAGCAGTGGCAGAAGATTCGCTTAGTGGTCGATATCGCAAATCAGGTCTGGTAGTGCTGTAACGTTGTGCAGACAGGCGCGTAAAACGCGCCTTTTGTGTATCTTCAGGCCCGTTTATGCGGGGATTTCTCGCGCTCTGTCTATTATTTAGGCACATCATCTTGTGTGCCTGCTGCAAAAATTAACGCTATCCACTGCCTTTTGAAAAAATGGCGGCATAACCTTCTGGTTTTCCGATCCCGTATTGCCTTTCACCGCTATAAACGTTTTACTTAGCGCCGTTGTCGATCCATCCCTCTGTGAACAGAATAAAAGCAGCTTAAATCACCTGCGCTTTACCCTGCGACGAGCATAATGCGCTGACATTGTCAGCCTGGTCGTGGTTTACACGCAGCGAGGGGACAACACTAACCCAACTTCCACCGCAACATCAGTGACAGGCCGTATGACACATCGTTTAACTTCGAAGGACATTCTCGCGCTGGGCTTTATGACATTCGCCCTGTTTGTTGGCGCGGGCAACATCATTTTCCCGCCCATGGTCGGTATTCAGTCTGGCGAACACGTCTGGACTGCCGCGATTGGTTTTCTGATTACCGCAGTCGGTCTGCCCGTGATGACCGTGATCGCGCTGGCCCGCGTCGGCGGCGGCGTGGATGCACTCAGCACCCCGATTGGCAAGGTCGCTGGCATCGTGCTGGCCACCGTTTGCTATCTGGCTGTCGGGCCGCTGTTTGCCACACCGCGTACGGCCACGGTCTCGTTTGAGATGGGTATTGCCCCGCTGACCGGTGATGGCGCGCTGCCGCTGTTTATCTATAGCCTGATTTACTTCACGCTGGTGATTGGCGTATCGCTCTATCCCGGCAAGCTACTCGACACGGTAGGGCACTTCCTTGCGCCATTAAAAATTATTGCGCTGACCGTGCTGGGCGTTGCTGCCCTGGTGTGGCCTGCTGGCGGCACGGTTCCGGCTACCGCTGATTATCAGCGTGCGGCCTTCTCCAGCGGTTTCGTCAATGGCTATCTGACCATGGATACGCTGGGCGCGCTGGTATTTGGTATCGTGATTGTCAACGCCGCCCGTTCGCGTGGCGTCGATAATGCCGCGCTGCTGACCCGTTATACCGTGCTGGCAGGGTTAATCGCCGGTCTGGGCCTGACGCTGGTCTACCTCTGCCTGTTTAAGCTGGGCGCGGGCAGCGGTGCGCTGGTGGATCAAAACGCTAATGGCGCAGCGATTCTGCACGCGTATGTTCAGCACACCTTTGGCAACATGGGCAGCTTCTTCCTTGCCGCGCTGATCTTCGTCGCCTGTATGGTGACCGCCGTTGGCTTGACCTGTGCCTGTGCGGAATTTTTTGCGCAATACCTGCCGTTATCGTATAAAACGCTGGTGTTTATTCTGGGTCTGTTCTCCATGGTGGTGTCGAATCTCGGCCTGAGCCACCTGATTCAGATCTCCATCCCGGTACTGACGGCGATTTATCCGCCCTGTATCGTGCTGGTGGTGCTGAGTTTCACTCTCAACTGGTGGAATAAGAGCAGCCGGATTATCGCGCCAGCCATGTTAATCAGCTTGCTGTTCGGTATTGTTGATGCGATTAAAACCACCGGGTTTAAAGATTTGCTGCCCGCTTTCAGTCAGAATTTGCCGCTGGCCGATCAGGGTCTCGCCTGGTTGCCGCCGTCGTTGGTGATGCTGCTGATTGCCGCTGTTGTTGATCGGGTAAAAGGGCCGGAACAGGTGACCGTTCACTCGTAGCAGAGAGCACTGATTTTTCTTTAACCACGGGCCTGCCCGTGGTTTTTTCATTTCACAGGTACAGGTTGTTATGCAAGAAACCAACAAGCTCAAACGCGGACTGAGCACGCGCCACATCCGCTTTATGGCGCTGGGATCGGCGATTGGCACCGGGCTGTTCTACGGTTCCGCTGACGCGATAAAAATGGCCGGACCGAGCGTGCTGCTCGCCTATATCATCGGCGGGGCAGTGGCTTACATCATCATGCGCGCACTGGGTGAGATGTCCGTTAACAATCCTCAGGCCAGCTCCTTCTCACGTTACGCGCAGGACTATCTTGGGCCGATGGCAGGCTACATCACCGGCTGGACGTACTGTTTTGAAATCCTGATTGTGGCGATTGCGGATGTCACGGCGTTCGGCATCTATATGGGCGTCTGGTTCCCTGAGGTGCCGCACTGGATTTGGGTGCTGAGCGTGGTGCTGATCATCGGTGCCGTCAATCTGATGAGCGTGAAGGTGTTTGGCGAAGTGGAGTTCTGGTTCTCCTTCTTCAAAGTCGCCACCATTATCGTGATGATTCTGGCCGGTTTCGGCATGATCATCTGGGGACTCGGCAACGGCGGCCAGCCGACCGGCATCCACAATCTCTGGACTAACGGCGGCTTCTTTGCGCACGGCGTAGTCGGTATGCTGCTGTCGCTGCAGATGGTGATGTTTGCCTATGGCGGTATCGAAATCATCGGTATCACCGCCGGTGAAGCGAAAGATCCGGAGAAGTCGATTCCGCGCGCCATCAACTCGGTGCCGTGGCGCATTCTGGTGTTCTACGTCGGCACGCTGTTTGTGATTATGTCGATCTACCCGTGGAATCAGGTGGGCACCTCGGGCAGCCCGTTTGTGCTGACCTTCCAGCATCTGGGCATTGCTGCGGCCGCCTCTATCCTCAATTTTGTGGTGCTGACCGCGTCACTCTCGGCGATTAACAGCGATGTGTTTGGCGTGGGCCGCATGCTGCACGGGATGGCGCAGCAGGGACATGCGCCGAAGGTCTTTATGAAGGTCTCTTCGCGCGGGATTCCGTGGGTGACGGTGGTGGTGATGATGTTCGCCATGCTGATTGCGGTTTATCTCAACTACCTGATGCCGGAAAAAGTCTTCCTGGTAATCGCCTCGCTGGCGACCTTTGCAACGGTGTGGGTCTGGATCATGATTCTGCTGTCGCAGATCGCGTTCCGTCGCAAAATTGGCAAAGAGGCGGCCAGTAAGCTGCAGTTTGCGCTGCCAGGCGGCAGCTGGACTGCTGGCGTCGGCGTAGCCTTCCTCTGCTTTATTATCGGTCTGATTGGTTATTTCCCCGATACCCGCATTTCCCTCTATGTCGGTATGGTGTGGATAGTGGTGCTGCTGCTGGGCTATAAGCTGGTTCGTAAAGTCCGCTAAGGATGTTTTCCATGCTGGCTGGAGTGAGACTGTTGAAGCCCGGCTGCAGATAATGCTGCGGCTGGGGCTGTTTTTTTGGCCTCCCTGATCGGGTTTTGTCTGAAGGCGTTCGTCAGCGCCCGGAGGGGAATTCTGGCCGCGAGCCTGGCCACTGGCGCAGGGGAGTGAAAGTAATGGTCATCGGGCGTTAGCGGGACTATCGTTCAGGCGCGCAGACGGGCGTAACCGGCCGTCCATCTGTAGTGATCGATATCGATGTGGCGCTTATGACAGTCAATCCGCGCTTTATTTCGCTGGATTGACGCCTGCAAATGCGTCTCAGGCTCTATTCGTATCAACAATAATGCTGATTTACTAATTGCCTGACCGCCCCTATCTTGTTAACTGTCCGTGCCAGCATTAATTCGGCAACACAAATAACAAGTCATTCAGGGACAAACCATGTTCAACAAGCCCTCACTAAAGAGTCTGCTGTGCCTGCACTCTGTGTGCTGCATACTCCTTACAGCAATTCTGCTTTCCACAGTGACCGGCTTTGTGCTGAGGAACCAGGCAGAACAACGTCTCCTTGAATCCAGCACTGCATATGCACGTAAACTGGCCAACACTGCCGATAACATGTTCCGGACGGCCCAGAAGGAACTGGCTTTCAGCGCCGCACAGATAACCAGCTACAGGGATTTGCAGGTTCTGCAGCATGAAACCGACAGGCTACGTCTGCAGTCAGACATGTTCAGTTCCGTGCTGGCCCTGTCGCCCGAGGGGCGGGTCGTGGCCGCTTCTCCCTTAAATTTCATTCCATCCGGTACGTCGCTGAGTGTGGCGTCCGGGCAGCTGGAGGCCGTAAAAAAAGGCCCTTTTGTTTCTGACCCATTCACCCCCTATACGGGAAACTATCTCGTCTTTTTGTCGAACCCGGTCTATTCGCCGTCAGGCGAATATCTGGGGTATCTGGCAGGCTCAATCTATCTGACCAGGAGCAGTATGCTGAGCCGTCTTCTGAACCAGCACTTCTATGCTGATAAGACGACTGTCAGCATTGTTTCCGATACCGGTGAAGTGGTTTACTCCGCGGATGAGGCTCTGACCGGAAAAAGCATCAACCTGAGTGCGGATCTGTCGGCGCAACTGAAACAGAAAAAATATGGCGCAGTGAAAACCCTGTTTAATCAACAGAGTTGCCTGCTGGGTTATTCGGACGTTGTGAAAACGAACTGGCATGTATTCGTCTGCGTTTCATCTGACGTGACGAGCGCAATTCTCAACCGCATCGTAAGTGATGTGATCCTCTACGGGCTGGTGCTGGCGCTTCTGTTGGTCATTGTGAGTCTTTACATCTCCGCCAGAATTTCACAGCCACTCGAAAATCTGGCCCGCCTGACCAGCTCAGGCGCGATCGGGCGATTATCAGGAAAAATGGACGGAATTAAAACGTGGTACAAAGAAGCTGACAGGCTAAAAAAAGCATTTCAGGCTTATTCAGCAGCCATCGATAAAACATTTTCTATACTGCGCGATGATGCTCTGACGGATCATCTGACGAAATTACACAACCGGCGGGGCTTCGATCAACTCACGGCACCTTTTGTCGGGGGACAGGGTTCACACAGCCTGGCTCTGTTTGATATCGACCACTTTAAACAGGTTAATGATCAGTTCGGACACGATACAGGGGACGAGGTACTGGTGGCCGTATCAGATCTATTAAAAAAAGGATGCCGTACTCAGGACATCATCTGCCGGTTTGGCGGTGAAGAGTTTGTCATTTTTTTTCCAGACACAACGCTGACCGAAGCCGGATTGGTTGTAAACCGTATACGTGAAAACATTGCAAACGCGCAGTTTCCCGCAGTGAAGCACATTACGATTTCAGCAGGCGTTTGTGAGCTCGCTCACGATGGCGATGACAGAGAAAAAGCGCTGGTTGTGGCAGACCACCTTCTGTACAGGGCCAAGCATGAAGGCCGGAACCGGGTGGTGACCCAGGCACATTCGGTTCACTCACCCTGAGGTACGTTTTTATGATCCGCTTCAGTCGAATGCAGAGTCCGCGTGTAGTTACCCGTCAGCCTGGCCGTTAATTGCTTCTCTCACAGATGAAAAGCGGTGTGTTTTCGGCATAAAAAATCCAGGCATCTTTACCATAAGGCCTGATCTTGAGTACCAGCGGCATATTGTTATCTGTAAAAAAGTCGGGTAACCATTTCTTCTGATCGGAAAGGCTCATCGTCATCTGAGGGGAGTTCATGATCAGCTCAGACCTGAAGTAGTAAAAAAATTGGTTCTGTAAGTATGAAAATGAAATCGTTTTACTCAGATAAGATTTTGTTTCATTTTTATCATATAAGATCCCAGACATTGAAAGAACGCCTTTTCCGTCAAGAAGGGTTTGCGTAATAAGTAAGTCCATCCGGTCCTGCTTCCATTGATAGGACACATCAGCTGTACAAGAAATGGTGTTTTCACCGTTCCTGCTGAATGGCGCGAAAGAATAGATGACAATGCACAAGATAATCAGGAGGATAACTTTAATCATTATTCAGTTTCTTCACAAAGTAATACGAACGGCAATTTGCTCTGACATGTCCATTCAACGGATGCTCGCAGTTAAAATAAGAAAGACTGTCTGCATGTTTGAATGCGGTAAGGTAGATATAAGGTGCTATACTGCAATTTAATTTCATCTCATCAACCTGTTCCTTCACCTCATCCTTTATCAGCCACCCATCCGCATTATTGAAGATTATGCAGCCTTTGTAGTTAGTGCTGTAAATAAACACAGTGTCATTATGATTCGGTCCGGATCTGAAATATAAAAAAGACGAAAAAAAAAGTGCCAAAAAAAGCATAAAGGTTGCGATCATCATTTTTTTTGACTTAAAAAAAGCTGAAAAAAACGGATGTTGTGTCAGGGGTGAATATGAAGAAATCTTGTTTTCAGAATCTGATTTTTGCTCATTCTGAGTATTCCTCATTCTTTCATCAGGGAGGCTGTGCTCTGGCATTTCATTGCCGCCGGCGGAGAGAGAGTGGGCACTTTCCGACTCAGTGCTGACAGATGTAAAGGAAAAAAGACTTTCTCTCTCAACGGTTGTCTGTGGAGAAAGGAGAAACCCCTTCCGCGGCATGGTCCGGATGATATCTTCCTGAAGACCGGCTTTATTCAGCGCGCGTCTCAGCGCCGAGATATTCTGATAAAGAGTCGTTGAGGCCGGTTCCGTACCAAACCGACGCCATACATAGTCATAGAACTGTTGATGTGTGACAAGTTGCCCTACATTATCAATGAGAAGTTCCAGACACAGTGATGCGGATGCGCTGATAACCGCCGGGTTGCCCCTGCCGGTAATTCTTTTTTTATCCGGTTCAAATATCAGAAAACTGTTAAGAGTGATTTTTCTGCTCAAAGCATTCTCCACCAGTGAAAAAAATAAAGACCCCGCATAAAACATACGGCTAATGCGCAGGTGAAAGTTTTGTGAAATAGAAAAATTGTGAGCCTGAAGCTAATCAGATCAGTTTAAATAAGTATATCACATCTTTTTATTGCAAATTTATTTTTATGTTTTGCATGATTTTTTATGTGGGTACTGCAAGTAACTCATTGTTTTTTATGAATATAATATTGAATATAAAATTCATATAAATTTAAACAAGATTAGAGAAATTCAAAGGTGTGTTTATCTCACTTCGCTCGTAAGATGCTTTCGCTGGCTTAATTGTGTCTATGGATTTAAGTGCCCTGACAGTATTAACCATGTTGGATTTTCTCTCTCCTGGTTTATTTACTCAGGCATCAGTCAGCATGTCTATTAACAGAAAAAAATTTCAAGGAGTACTGGAATGTTTAAAAAAACTTTATTGACCGGGTTCGTTGCCCTGACCGCATTATCGGCCAGCAGTGTATATGCAGCACAGGAAAACAGTATCCGCTTCAAAGGTGAAGTTTCTGCCCAGACGTGTAACGTCAGCGTCAACGATTCAACTTCAGCTGCACCTGTTATCTTGCTGCAGACGGCAAAGGTCAGCGATCTTTCCGCGACGGGGAATACGTCTACACCCACAAATTTCAGCATGAAGCTGACAGGATGTACGGATCCTAAAACAGCGACTCAGGACATTAAAATTCATTTTGCATCATCCAATGTTGATGCTTCCGGTAACCTGAAAAATATTGCAACTGACTCTCCGGCAAGTAACGTCGCGATTCAGTTACTGGACCCTGACAATAATGTCATTGATTTAAAATCAGGCGAAGCAACTGCTAAGGCATTCTCGCTCAATCCGAATGAAACCAGCGGAGAAGCACAGTATACCGCTCGGTATATTGCTACCGGTGGGGCTGCAACAGCCGGTAAGGTTGAAGCGACCGTTCAGTACGCTATCAGTTATCTTTAAAAACTGCGCCCCGCGTTTTCGCGGGGCTGGAATAAATTATGAAACTTGTGACTTATCTGAAAATAATTTCAGTTTTCTTTTTTTTAATCAGTGGCGTAACTCAGGCTGCGGTAGTCATGAATGCTTCGCGTATTGTGATGGCGGGTACGCTTGAGAAGACCATTATGTTTGATAACACCAGTGACAATCCGTTTATTGTTCAGGTTGAATCGGATAATAAAGACAAACCAGATTTTGTTGCCGTGCCGCCTGTTTTTAAAATTAAAGAGAAAGGGGGGCAGACGGTAAAAGTTAAACTGTTATCCAGTGAGTTGCCTCAGAATAGAGAGTCGCTCTTTTATCTGGACTTTACTCAGATTCCGGGCGTCAGGAAAAATGAAAATGACGATGACCGGCTGAATATCATCATCCGGAGTCGGCTGAAAGTTATTTACAGACCGGCTGCAGTCAATGCTTTTTCTTCGAAAGATGAAAATAAAGTTTCATACCGATTGCAGGGAGGAGCTTTAGTGATCAGCAACAAATCGCCGAATATTCTATCCATCAGAGATATCAGCAATGGAAAGCGGATCCTGGCAGAAAAATTGACGCTATTGCCGGGTGACGATTATTCCGCAGTCCTCAAGGGCGATCGTCTTAGTGGTCCGCTTAATGCGGTGATGATCAATGATTATGGCACGCCAGTAAATTTCCTGATTAAAGATAAATGATGTGATGTTGTTACGAAAATGAAAATCAGAATTTATTACCTGCTTATTTATCTCTGCTCGTTTTCTATTTATGCGGAAGAATATGAATTCAGCCCCGCCATGCTCAGTGCGGGCGGCCTGAGCGATATTTCCGCATTGTCAGGAGAAGACACATTTTATAACCCCGGTGAATATGACGTTTCTGTTTACATAAACAATAAATTATTTTCAAAAAAGTCGCTGACTTTTGAACGAAAAGGTAAGTCGCTGACGCCGTTATTTACAGGTGAGTTTATCAACAGTTTACCTCTTAAAAAGAAGCCAGAAGCCCTGGTTAATGACAGAAAATACGCGCTTGAAGCTGTTCTGCCGGAGGTAAAGACTTCGCCCGACCTTTCTTCTCTGCGGGTAAACATTACTGTGCCTCAGTCTCTGCTGGTATACCGTCCGGATGATTATATTCCCTCAAGTGAGTTTGAGGCAGGCAGTACCGCCTTATTTTCGAATTACACGGTCAACCAGTATGAGTCACATAGCACCCATACAGGCGGAGTGAGTTCGACGTATGTTGGACTTAGCAGCGGCTTTAACGCAGGAAAGTGGCAGTTCCGGCAGCAGGGGAATTTCAACCGTAACCGTTTTGGGTCCAGATGGCACTCCTCACGCCTGTACGCCAGTCGGGGCTTGCCGTCACTGCGAAGTGAGCTGCTGCTAGGCCAGCTCAGTTCGGGCTCTGATGCATTCAGCGGGCTCGGTTTTACCGGTGTAAGTCTCAGGACCGATAACCGCGTGTTACCCCCTTCCATGGTTCAGTATGCGCCGACGGTGAGAGGTACAGCGAGAACCAATGCGAAAGTCGAAGTCTTTCAAAAAAAATACAAAATCTATGAGACGACTGTTCCACCGGGTAACTTCAGAATTGATGACCTGGCACCGGCTTTCTACGGTGGAGACCTCAATGTCAGGGTGACGGAAAGTGACGGAAGCCTCACTGAGTATTCAGTACCTTACTCTACACTACCGGGTTCCGTCCGCCCCGGACGCCTGGACTATAGCTTTTCAGCCGGCGAGATCAATGATTACAGCCGTGACAACCAGTTTACCGAGCTTTCCGTCAAGTATGGCGTTTCTAATGCGGTAACGGCAAACAGCGGGTTACGTATCGGTAGTGGTTATCAGGCGGCCAGCGGTGGGGCCATCTATTCTTCGTCACTCGGTGCATTCGGTTCTTCTGCAACCTGGTCCAATGCGCGACTCAGAAATGGCAGCGCCACGCAGGGGTGGATGGTGAATACCGAGTACAGTAAAACGCTGGGTCCGGTTGGCACCACCATCAGTTTTGCCGGCTACCGGTATTCCACCCGTGGCTACCGGGATCTTCAGGATATCGTTGCCCTGAACAACTCGGACACCCCGCTGTCGTCGGTGGAGGGGGGAACGTACATGCAAAAAAACCGTCTTCAGCTCAATGTCAGCCAACCGCTAGGTTCACTGGGCAGCATTTACGTTTCCGGCTCATCGCAAAATTACTATGACGGACGAAACAAAGACACCTCTTATCAGGTGGGATACAACACGGCATTGCCTTACGGCATTCACATGGATTTCAGTATTTCCAGACAGTACCGCACCCGGATTTCTGACGCGCAGAGATGGGGAGTACCTGACGAAAAACGGCACAAGGAATATTACAAAGACACCCAGTTTGCGCTGAATTTTTCTGTGCCTATCGGGCGTGATACCCGTAATACAACCCTGTCTGCGTCATACATCAATAGTAATAGTGAACACAGCTACCAGACCTCGCTGTCCGGCAGCGCAGGTAAAGACAACACGACCCAGTGGGGTGTGAATTACAGTCGCGACCGCTCAGGAAACAGTTCGGGTCTGAATCTGGCGACCATTCTGCCCAAAGCCAACGTGAGTGGAACGGTCTCAAAATCTCCGGGAAACTGGCAGGCATCCGGTTCGATGAGCGGTGCCATCGCGTTGCACAGTGGCGGGATCACACTGGGGCATACCGTGAGTAACACGTTTGCCATTGTGGAAGCAAAAGGGGCAGAGGGCGCCACGGTACTCAATGGCCAGAACATTAAAATCGACAGTTCAGGTTATGCAATCGTTCCTTCGCTGATGCCTTACAGACGTAACAACATCAACCTTGATGCGCCGGAAGGGGCATCCGCGGATGTCGATATTATTGACAGCCAGCACGTTGTGACGCCATACGCGGGTTCCGTCAACCGGGTGGTCTTCAAAACGCGCCAGGGCATACCGGTCATGATGCAGCTCAGGCGGGCGAATGGCAGCTATGTCCCCCTGGGGTCAGATATTTTCGATTCCGGTGGAAATAACGTTGCAACGGTAAGCCAGGCCGGTAATACCTATCTGCGGCTGGAAAACCGTCAGATACTGACCGCCCGGTGGGGCAGCGCGCCCGATGAACAGTGCACCATCCGTTATACGCCTGTAGATACTCAGTCCACGAAAGCGCTGAATTATATTACCGCAGTCTGTCAATAAGGCCTTATGCATGAAAAAGTATGCAGTCATTTTTTCCCTGCCGATCGTGGCGTTTTTTACATCGTCAGCCTTCGCCACATGCCAGCCTGTCTATAAAGCCAGACAGGGCGATGACAGTAAAGGCGGTGTGCCTCTGATTTTTGGTTCAATAAAACTTCAGCCCGCGGAGTTTATGCCAACTGGACTGATTGGCTCCACTACGGCCACGGTAGGGCAGGCTCAATCCTTGCCTGAAGGGGAGAACCAGCTGTTATACACCTGTGATCTTGCCGATCAGGGACAGACCTATGAGTATTTTGCCACTAACGGCGACAGTAACGTGGGGGGCAATATCAGCGCGGGAGAGGGCGTCTATCAGACCTATTTTCCTTTTATCGGCATCAAACTGATTCGTGACAGTGACGGTAAGGTGTTCTCAAGGTACTGGCAGCATTCACCAATTGAAGGGCACCGGGAGGGTAACAAGCTCAACTTTTATGCCCGTGACTTCAGCGGTGTGACGGCAGAAATTTACCGCTTACCATCCACAATGAGAGGAGGCGATCCGGTTGCGCATTGGGGATGTAATGGCCCTGCGGATGATTCCGCCAGCGGTATTGCATATACCTGTCCCCAGCCCAACGGCTATACGGTTTTTGTCGGGCCGGGCTGGAACGACAAAAAAAATATCACTATCCCAGGTGCTGACAGTAACACGAACTGGGACGGGTTCAGTAACTGGAACTGGATTGGCTTTGGGATGCAATACTCTACGGCAAACACGTTCGTGCAAACGCCCTGGGGATGTCGCGTCTACAGCTATACAAATCCTGTCATTTTACCGCCAGTCACTGTCACTGCGTTGAAGTCTGATTTTGAAACAATAGGTAAGGACTTTACTGTAACCTATCGGTGCGGTGGGGCGCTCGTTAATGGCTTTATCAACCGGAATGCAGGTGTTGGACCTGATAAAATTTCGGTCGCATTCAGCACTGATCATCCTATGTCCGGGAACAACGTTTTGTGGTCACGTTATGCGTTATCGGATAATTATGGACAGGATGGATATGCGTCAAACGTCGGCATAGGTGTGTCTGTTGCCGGTAAGACGGTCGGATTTATAACCAACGCATACACTAATGATTATACAAAAGGCTGGTTTTCTCTTCTGGATGGGGAAATCTCGCGTTCTCAAAATACCCCCACTCAGGTAGATATCACGTCTCAGTATTTCGCATTCTATGGCATCGTTGACCCCGCAAAACCTGTCACGCCTGGGAAAATAGATGCGACGGCGCATATTATTGTGAGGTACTGGTGATGAGATATTTTTTATATTGGGTGAGTTTTATTTTTCTGTTTAATGCGGCGGAACTCCATGCCACGATTATGCCGTTGCAGGACAGGGTGCTGTTCAGCAGCAAGGACAGCGGCAGGCGCCTGCTCATCGTCAACAACGACAGTCAGGCGCCGGTGTTACTTCAGAGCTGGGTTGATGATGGAAGCGCCGGCGATATTAATAAAGAAAAAAATTACCCTTTTGCTATTATTCCAGCAGTCGCCAGGATGACACCGGGTAAAATTCTGAACCTTAAAATACTGCCGACGGAAAAAATACTTGATTTACCCCGTGATCGTGAGTCCGTATTCTGGATAAATCTCTATGAAATTCCGGGTGTCAAATCTTCTCAGCAGGAGAAAACGGCCAATAAAATAGAAGTCGGATTAAACACCCAGCTGAGAATTACCTATCGGCCTTTCAATAGCAGTATGGACATTAACAGTATTGGCGGCGCTATAAACGTCCGCATTGCCGACAACGGTCATTCACTCGAGCTGAGTAATCCTACGCCCTATTTTGTGACGCCTGTTTCATTAAAAGTTACGTCATTGGCTGGAGAGCAGTCACTAAAACTGGGCATGGACAGAATGATTGCTCCTTATGACAATAAAGGTTTTAGTTTGCCTGAAGTAATAAAAAATAAAAAAATGACCGTTGAATACACGCTGGTCGATGACGTCGGAAAAGAGGCCGTTTTCACTAAAAACCTGAATTAGTTTTCACCTTATATACGCTGGTTCCAGACTGGCAGAATAACGCTGTTTACAGCTTTTACAACATTATTTAATCCGTTTTAAGCAATGGAGGAACTGTGACGTTTATGGATAATACCCAACGCTGCATGTCATTTACTGAGAATGAAGTCGCTGTCACCTGGTTCTTTATGACCGGCATGACCCTGAAGCAGATAGCCGAATGGTTAGGGCTGACTGAGAAGTCCGTTAGTTATTACAAAAGAAGGGTGATGAGGAAAATAGGAGTAAAAAACAATAATGAATTTATTATGTGGTATCTGGGGAATCGATCGATATATCAGGACAGTGCCGCGGAATTCAGTATTCTGCGCCGAAGTGTTCCTGACTCCCGTAATCAGCAGGTAAGGGATTAACAGGTTGATTTTAAGGAGGCAATTAAATTCAACCTTACTATTTTCCAGGCCGGGTATGTAGCTTCAGGCGAGAGCGCGTGTGGGTACATGGGCACAGGGGGAGAAGACAGAAAGAGAGAAATAAAAAACGGCGAAACCAGTCGCCGAAATACTCAAGAATTACAGGAAAATAGTTAATAAAGGGATGATTGACGGGTCTATCGTAAAACAAAACGAGTGGCGCTGATAGTCAGGCGATTTAAATAAGAAAAGGTCGGAATGGCGTTAATTAACAGCGGTTAACATTATTCAGGCCGCGTTGATGCTGCGGCCTGAATTTGATTAGCCACAGACTCAGGGCAATATAACCGAAACCGGCAGCACAGCGCTGTCATCCAGCTTTTTCCGCAACTGAATCAGCGTGGATTGATAAGGGCAGAGCACGCCGACATCGGTGATTCTGCAGTCTTGCTGATGCCACTCCTGACGTAATAACGGATGTTTATCATCAATCTGTTGTAACTGACGAATCCCATCCAGACTCTGCGCCTGGAAATAGAGCCGCAAAAAACGTTCGCCGCTGTGGGTGTCGCGCCAGCGCTCCAGCACCAGACTACTGCCCGGTGGAATGTTGCCGCGTGAATAGCCTGGCAACTGCCAGCTAAAGCCCATCAGGGTGCGCACCATCGCAATATTGGTGTCATGTGCCACCAGAATCAGCCAGCGGCCCGGCGCGCTATCGGAAGCAATCGCCTCCAGCAGGGCGTTGAGCAATATCGAGCCACGGCGCTGTGCCTGATAGAGCACGTCGTTGCTGAGATCGTAGTTTGCGGTCAGCAGCGGCAGCAGCGTGGTGATCTGCGCGGCCGAGGTGATGTGTCCCCAGGCGAGCTGATCCCACGGCAGGTTTTCGCTGTAGCCCAGTCGCAGCGTCTCCACCATGCTTGCCATCACACTCAGCCCGTAAACGTATGTGTTGCCATTACGGGTTTGCCGGAACGACCAGGGCGCATCAAAGAGGGGGCAGTCAGTCGCGGGCGGGCAGACGGCGGCTTTCAGCTGCTGAATGGCGGGTTGCAACTGCTGTTGCAGCCGCGCCAGATCGCCCGCTTTCTGCTGCTTAGCCGCCAGCTCCTGAGCAGGATCGCTCTGGGTGATCGTCAGCTTTTCACTCTGAAACAGGGGATCGACTTCGCCCGCTACGTGATGCACCGGCACGCCGCAGCCGGGAAAGGCCCCGTCAGTCAGCGCTGTGGCCGTGGCACGGGTGCGCTGCAGCGGACTGGCGCGCACGTAGACCTGTGCCGCATCAGGACAGCCCGCGCCCAGCAGGCCGAGCTGGCGATAGTGCTCGCCTTGCCAGCGTCCTTTATTGACCACCGCGCTGTAGCCATGACCGGTCAGCTCACCATCGGCGGTGGTCCACTGCGTCCAGGGTTGCTGGCTGGCGGCTTCAATCTCTTTACGATTGCCGGGGGTGGGCGGACGGACACCGTGACGGCTCAGTTCGACCACCTTCTCCAGCTGGTAATCCGCCGCCTGTGACACCGGACTTAACAGCCAGAGAGAACAGAGGATCAGCGCGCAGCGGTACAGGCCTGGCAGCGTCATTTACTCCTCCAGCGCGCGATTACCGGTCAGCGCTTTGATTTTTGGATAAAGAGTCGCATTGGCCAGCAACACCGGGTTGCCGTTTTTGAGTCCTTCGTTGCGCAGATAATCATTAGTAACGCCGCCCGCTTCGCGCATCAGGACGATGCCCGGCAGACTATCCCAGGGATGCATATGCGCTTCATAGTAGCCAATCAGTCGCCCGGCGGCCGCCCAGGCGCTGGTCAGCGCGCCAGAACCGATGCGAATAAACATGCCACCCTGTTCAGTTAAGCCGCTAATCAGGCGCGAGACGCTTTCGGCAGGGGTGCGACTGGAGTTGCTGATGCCGAGCAAACCCTCGTTGAGATGCGTCGCGCTATGAACCTGCAAACGGCTCTCATTAACCCACGCACCCTGACCTGCTCGTGCGTGAAACAGCTCCTGATGATTGGGATCGCAGACCACGCCGATCACTGGTTCGCCGTCACAGACCACCGCCAGCGAGACGCACCAGTTAGGCAGGCCGTTGACGAAGCAGGCGGTGCCGTCGATGGGATCGACCACCCAGATAAAGGGCGCGCCCTGAACCTCACCACCGCTCTCTTCGCCATAGACAGCATCGTCAGGAAAGCGCTCAGCGATTAATGTCTTAATCAATGCCTCAACGTTACGATCAGCCTCGCTGACCACGTCCTGCAAATCCCTTTTGTGTTCCACCACCAGTGTCTGACGCTGCTGATACCACGAATAAGCCCGGCTGGCCGCCGCACGGGCGATGTCGCAGGCGTAACGGTAACGCGCGTCAATTTCAGAATGCGAAGCGGATGACATCTTTTCCTCTTATGTCTTTTGGTCAAAACGAACGGAAGGCACGCCTGAACAGGCGGTCTGGCTGTGATATTTACTTAACTATTGTTAAGAAAGGCTTCATTAAGCCGCAGATAGGCAGCAATGGCAAGATGGTGCGGGGTCGGGTGAGGCGCTTTCCCGGCGGGCGAAAGCTGGCGTCCGCCAGCCCGGCAGCAGAGGATCGGGTTTTACAGGGTTCTGCTGGTCGCCAGCGCCATTAAACGCGGATAAAAAACAAAAAACAGCGCTTCCAGCTGATCATAGTGTTGCGTGAAATCGTGGTAAGAGTCGCGCAGGGCCGCCAGGCGTGGACGGCGGCTGGCCATGCCGTGCAGCACCCGCTCCAGCCGCGCGGGCTGGGCATAATGCTCAAACCAGCGCTCGCGCCACATCACCGCGTTGAGTTCCTGAAACTCGATGGGGGTGTCTGCCAGTTGCGGCATGATTTCACGTTCGGCGGCGGCAGAAAAGTGCACCAGCGTCTGGCCGGGCGTGAAGTGCTGCCAGTGCCGGGCCAGAAAATGGTCCCAGATGACGTCCAGCGTAATGGGTGCCACGCGATAGGTTTCGGCACGGAACAGCTGACGGGCGCTGCGCACTTCCGGCAGCGCATCGGTCATCACATCGAGACGACGGTGCATCAGAATGCCGTCCGCGACGGGCGCAGACCAGTACTGGTGCGGGTTGCCACGCACAAAATCGGCCATTAAATTGCCGAGTAAGGAGCTGTCGGCCAGCTTAGCCAGATGGAGATGAGCAAGAAAGTTCATGCCGCATTATAGGCTGAACTGCCTTTGCGCAGCCAGTTGTTCAGAATTGGTCGATTTTCCGCTAAACTGTGCCGCCTGTTTTTGCCTGAGAAAGAACTCTTTCATGCGTGTCGCCGATTTTGCTTTTGAACTGCCCGAATCCCTGATTGCTCACTATCCCCAGGCGCAGCGCAGCGGCTGTCGTCTGCTGTCGCTCGAGGGTCCCAGCGGGACGCTGTCGCACGGTGTGTTCACCGACGTGCTGGATAAGCTGAATCCGGGCGATCTGCTGGTGTTCAACAACACCCGTGTGATTCCGGCGCGCGTCTTTGGCCGCAAAGCCAGTGGCGGCAAAATCGAGATGCTGGTGGAGCGGATGCTCGACGACAAGCGTGTGCTGGCCCATGTGCGCGCCTCGAAAGCGCCGAAGCCGGGAGCAGAACTGCTGCTGGGCGAAGACGAGAGCGTCAAAGCGACGATGGTGGCGCGTCACGATGCGCTGTTTGAGATTGTGTTTGATGATGAGCGCGCGGTGCTCGACATCCTCAACAGCGTCGGCCATATGCCTCTGCCACCTTATATCGACCGTCCGGATGAAGAGGCGGATCGCGAGCTCTATCAGACGGTTTACAGTGCCCGGCCGGGTGCCGTTGCGGCACCGACCGCCGGTCTGCATTTTGATGAACCGCTGCTGCAGGCGCTGAAAGAGAAGGGCATTGAGATGGCGTTTGTGACGCTGCATGTCGGTGCGGGAACCTTCCAGCCAGTGCGCGTCGACAACATCGAAGAGCATCACATGCATGCTGAATATGCCGAAGTGCCGCAGGAGGTTGTTGATGCGGTGCTGGCCTGTAAAGCACGCGGCAATAAGGTGGTCGCTGTCGGCACCACCTCTGTCCGTTCGCTGGAGAGTGCCGCCAAAGCGAGTCAGGATGCCCTGATTGCGCCGTTCTTCGACGATACCCAGATTTTTATCTATCCGGGCTATGAGTATCAGGTGATCGATGCGCTGATCACCAACTTCCATCTGCCCGAATCGACTCTGATTATGCTGGTCTCGGCGTTTGCCGGTTATCAGCACACCATGGCCGCGTACCGCGCAGCCGTGGCTGAGCAATATCGTTTCTTCAGTTATGGTGACGCGATGTTTATCAGCAAAAATCCGCAGGCGCCGCTGGAAAAAGTGGGCGACTGATTTATTAACCGATAGCCGGAATCGACTGAGAGCGACTGAAGGTTATCTGCATCGGACTGTTTCTCCGATGGAGGCTTTGTGAAATTTGAACTTGATACCACAGATGGGCGCGCACGCCGTGGCCGTCTGATTTTTGATCGCGGTGTGGTGGAAACCCCTGCGTTTATGCCTGTTGGCACCTATGGCACCGTTAAAGGCATGACGCCGGAAGAAGTGCAGGAGACCGGCGCGCAGATCATTCTGGGCAATACCTTCCACCTCTGGCTGCGTCCGGGTCAGGAGATCATGAAACTGCATGGCGATCTGCATGACTTTATGCAGTGGAAAGGGCCGATCCTGACCGACTCCGGCGGCTTCCAGGTCTTCAGCCTGGGCGACATCCGTAAAATCACCGAAGCGGGCGTGCATTTCCGTAACCCGATCAACGGCGACCCGATCTTCCTCGATCCGGAAAAATCGATGGAGATTCAGTATGACCTCGGTTCCGACATCGTGATGATTTTCGATGAATGTACGCCCTATCCGGCGGACTGGGACTACGCCAAACGCTCGATGGAGATGTCGCTGCGCTGGGCGCAACGCAGTCGTGACCGTTTTGACAGCCTGGGCAATAAAAATGCGCTATTTGGCATTATTCAGGGCTCGGTTTACGAAGATTTACGAGATGTCTCGGTGAAAGGTCTGGTAGAGATTGGCTTTGATGGGTACGCTGTGGGCGGCCTGGCGGTGGGTGAGCCTAAGCAGGACATGCACCGTATTCTTGAGCACGTCTGTCCGCAGCTTCCGCAGGATAAACCGCGTTATCTGATGGGTGTCGGCAAGCCAGAAGATCTGGTTGAGGGCGTCCGTCGCGGCGTCGATATGTTTGACTGCGTGATGCCGACCCGTAATGCCCGAAATGGTCATCTGTTTGTGACTGAGGGTGTGGTGAAAATCCGCAACGCCAGATACAAAGATGACACTGCGCCACTGGATGCGGAGTGTGATTGTTACACCTGTCGCAATTATAGTCGTGCCTACTTGTATCATCTCGACCGTTGTAACGAAATACTGGGCGCGCGTCTGAACACTATCCACAATTTGCGCTATTACCAGCGCCTGATGGCAGGTTTACGCCAGGCCATCGAAGAGGGTAAATTAGAGCGCTTTGTAAACGAGTTCTACCAACGGACGGGCAAAGAAGTTCCGCCTTTAACGTCTGATAATTCATCAATGAGGGAAATTTAATGAGCTTTTTCATTTCTGACGCCGTGGCCGCAGCAGGCGCACCGTCTCAGGGAAGTCCGTATTCTCTGGTGATCATGCTGGTGGTGTTTGGTCTGATTTTCTATTTCATGATCCTGCGTCCGCAGCAGAAACGTGCGAAAGAGCACAAGAAGCTGATGGATTCTATCTCTAAGGGTGATGAAGTGCTGACCAGCGGTGGCCTTGTAGGCCGCGTAACAAAAGTCTCTGACACGGGCTACGTAGCTATCGCGCTGAATGACACCAATGAAGTCGTCATTAAACGTGATTTCGTCGCCGCCGTGCTGCCTAAAGGCACTATCAAGGCGCTGTAATTCTTTCTTCCCTAAGGGAACTGCCGTGTTAAATCGTTATCCTTTGTGGAAGTACGTGATGCTGGTCGTCGTGATTCTCGTCGGCCTGCTCTATGCGCTTCCCAACCTGTATGGTGAGGATCCGGCCGTTCAAATCACTGGTGCGCGCGGAAGCGCCGCCAGTGAGCAGACGTTGGATCAAATTCAGTCCGCATTAAAACAAGACAATATCCAGAGCAAATCTGTTGCGCTGGAAAATGGTGCGATTACCGCGCGCTTCAATAATACGGATGTGCAGTTACGCGCCCGTGAAGCGATCATGAAAGCGTTGGGTGAAGACTACGTTGTTGCGCTGAACCTCGCGCCAGCCACGCCTCGCTGGCTGAGTATGCTGTCAGCAGAACCGATGAAACTCGGTCTCGATCTGCGTGGTGGTGTGCACTTCCTGATGGAAGTGGACATGGACACTGCACTCGGCAAACTGCAGGAGCAGAATGCTGACTCGCTGCGTAGCGACCTGCGCACCAAAAGTATCCCTTACACCACCGTCAACAAAATCGCGAACTACGGCGTGGAAATTCGTTTCCGTGACGCAGCCAGCCGCGATGCGGCGATCTCCTGGCTGACCTCGCGTCATCAGGATCTGGTGATCAACAGCAGCGGCAGCGATGCCCTGCGTGCCACCATGAGCGATGCTCGTCTCAGCGAAGCGCGTGAATATGCGGTTCAGCAGAACATTACTATTCTGCGTAACCGTGTGAACCAGCTGGGCGTGGCTGAACCGCTGGTACAGCGTCAGGGTTCCGATCGCATCGTAGTTGAGTTGCCGGGTATTCAGGATACGGCACGCGCTAAAGAGATTCTGGGTGCAACGGCGACGCTGGAATTCCGTCTGGTAAACACCAGCGTGGATCCAACCGTAGCGGCCAGTGGTCGTGTACCGGGTGACTCTGAAGTTAAAGACATGCGTGATGGCCAGCCGGTGGTGCTCTACAAGCGGGTGATCCTGACCGGTGACCACATCACCGACTCGACTTCCAGCATGGATGAGTACAACCAGCCACAGGTGAACATTTCACTGGATGGCGCAGGCGGTAACATCATGTCGAACTTCACCAAGGACAACATCGGCAAGCCGATGGCGACCCTGTTTGTGGAGTACAAAGACAGCGGTAAGAAAGATGCCAATGGCCGTTCAATTCTGGTGAAACAGGAAGAGGTGATTAACGTCGCCAACATCCAGTCTCGTCTGGGGAACAGCTTCCGCATCACCGGTATCAACAACCCGAACGAAGCGCGTCAGCTCTCGCTGCTGCTGCGTGCCGGTGCGTTGATTGCGCCCATCCAGATTGTGGAAGAGCGTACTATCGGGCCGACCATGGGTCAGCAGAACATTACTCAGGGTCTGGAAGCCTGCCTGTGGGGTCTGCTTGCGTCGATCCTGTTTATGGTGGTGTTCTACAAGAAGTTTGGTCTGATTGCGACCAGCGCGCTGCTGGTTAACCTGGTGCTGATTGTCGGCATTATGTCGCTGTTGCCGGGCGCGACCCTGACCATGCCGGGTATTGCCGGTATCGTGTTAACGCTGGCGGTGGCGGTGGATGCCAACGTGCTGATTAACGAACGTATTAAAGAAGAGCTGCGTAACGGGCGCTCGGTTCAGCAGGCAATTCATGAGGGCTATAAAGGCGCCTTCTCCAGTATTGTCGATGCGAACGTGACCACCCTGATCAAAGTTATCATTCTTTATGCAGTCGGCACCGGTTCGATCAAAGGCTTTGCTATTACCACCGCAATTGGTATCGCAACCTCAATGTTCACCGCGATTGTCGGTACCCGTGCCATTGTTAACCTGGTTTACGGTGGCAAACGCATCAACAAGCTGTCTATCTGAGGAGTGCGTTGTGGCACAGGAATATAACATTGAGCAGTTGAACCACGGGCGTAAAGTCGTCGACTTTATGCGCTGGGATAAGCTGGCCTTCATCATTTCGGGACTGCTGATTCTCGCCGCGATTGCTATCGTGGGTGTGCGTGGTTTTAACTGGGGCCTCGATTTCACCGGTGGTACGGTGATTGAGATCGCGCTGGAAAAACCGGCCGATCTTGAAGTCCTGCGTGGTGATCTGGTGAAAGCGGGCTTTGACGAGCCGCTGGTGCAGAACTTTGGCAGCAGCCGTGACGTCATGGTGCGTATGGCACCGGTTACCGGCCCGGCGGGCACCGAGTTAGGCAATAAAGTGGTGTCGGTGATTAACCAGACCACCCAGCAGAATGCTACCGTTAAGCGCATTGAGTTCGTGGGTCCGAGTGTGGGCAGCGACCTGGCGCAGGCGGGTGCGATGGCGCTGTTGTCCGCGCTGATTGCGATTCTGATCTACATCGGTTTTCGCTTTGAGTGGCGTCTGGCGCTGGGTACCGTGCTGGCGCTGGCGCATGACGTGATCATCACCTGCGGCCTGCTGGCGCTGTTCCGCATTGAAATCGACCTGACGATTGTTGCCTCACTGATGTCGGTGATTGGCTACTCGCTTAACGATAAAATCGTGGTGTCGGACCGTATTCGTGAAAACTTCCGCAAGATCCGTCGCGGCAGCTCTTACGATATTACTAACGTGTCACTGACCCAGACGTTAAGCCGTACGCTGATTACCTCGCTGACCACGCTGGCGATGATCCTCATCCTCTTCGTGTTTGGTGGTGCGCTGCTGAAAGGCTTCTCACTGACCATGCTGATTGGTGTGACGATTGGTACGATTTCATCAATTTATGTCTCTTCGGCGCTGGCGCTGAAGCTGGGCATGAAGCGTGAACATATGCTGGTGCAGAAAGTCGAGAAAGAGGGCGCCGATCAGCCTTCTATCCTGCCTTAATCGCCGCAGAGAAATAAAAACGGGCAGCCATGTGGCTGCCCGTTTTTATTTTGCACCTGTGATCAGGGTGCAGCAGGGGAGGTCTGCGCAGGTGCGTCGCCGGTGACGTTATGCACGCGGACATAACCTGATTGATCCGGCGTGAGGCCGCTGAGTTGCAGCGGTATGCTCACCGAATGCTGGGGCAACAGCGAGGCAGGGACCGCTATTGTCTGACTCAGACTGCCGTTACTCAGTGGTTTACCGGTTGCCGGATCGAGTTCGCCCCAGTTCACCGTAGCGTGCAGGGCGGGCAAAGGGCGATCGTCCATTGAGAGTACCGTCAGGGTTGCCCGCGAGCCGCTGGCTTCAGCGGTGACAGGCGAGAGCGCCAGTCGCAGCGTGCCGAGCTGGGTTTGCAGTGCCACCGGCGTGTTCGCCTGCGGGATCAGCCACGCGCCTTGCTGCGAATGGCTGTTTAACTGCCCCTGAATCTCCAGCGCGCTGGCCTGCGTGGTCAGGTGCTGCATCTGCTGATTAAGCTGACTCACTTCCTGATGCAACTCTCTGACCTGCGGGTTGCTGGCGCTACTGCTGCAACCGCTCAGCATCACCAGAGAGAGCGCCACCGGAACCCAAACCATCCTGCTCATAAGTTATCCTTGTCCGTTATTTTGGAATACGTAAAACCTGGCCAGGATAGATCTTATCAGGATGAGAGAGCATTGGCTTATTCGCTTCGAAAATCTTGTTGTATTCGTTGGCATTTCCATAAACCTGTTTGGAAATTGCGCTCAGCGTGTCGCCTTTTTTCACGGTGTAAAGTTCTGACTCGGCCGCGCTGTCTGTCACGGTCACCTTATCTTCCACTTTGGTGATGCCTGCAACGTTACCGGCTGCGATCAGAATCTTCTCTTTCAGCTCCTGGGAAAGGCCATCGCCCGTCACGGTCACGGTATCGCCATTGACCTTCACATCCACTTTGTCGCTGTCGGGTAACCCGAGCTTGTTGATGTGATCCTGCAGCTTTTTATTCTGGTCATCGCCGCCATTCACGGCATCCCATAATTTTTCACCGGCTTCTTTCACAAAATTAAACAGACCCATACAACCTCCAGTGTGTTAGTGGATATACGCCGTCTTTCGGCTCTATAAGCGTAGACCCTTTTGCCGTCGCTGATATTTAACATCATTTATGCTGTGCGTGGTGGCACAGGAAAGGCACGGAAGAGATTTTGTTGATTCGCAGTTCGCGTTACACTGTCTGGCCCATCTCTCTCGCGTCAGGAAACGTCATGCATTGCCCATTCTGCTCCGCTGTGGACACCAAAGTGATTGATTCTCGTCTGGTTAGTGAAGGCTCTTCGGTGCGCCGCCGCCGCCAGTGTCTGATGTGTCATGAGCGTTTTACCACCTTCGAGGTGGCGGAACTGGTGATGCCACGCGTGGTGAAAAGCAATGACGTGCGCGAACCCTTTAATGAAGACAAAATGGCCAGCGGGATGATGAAAGCGCTTGAGAAGCGTCCGGTCAGCGCCGATGCGGTTGAAAGCGCCGTAAACCATATTAAAACCCAGCTGCGTGCCACCGGTGAACGTGAGATCCCCAGTAAGCTGATCGGCAATCTGGTGATGGATGAGCTGAAGAAGCTCGATAAAGTCGCCTACATCCGTTTTGCCTCGGTTTACCGCAGCTTTGAAGACATTCGTGATTTTGGCGAAGAGATCGCCCGGTTACAGGATTAAACCATGGATGAACTTTACATGGCGCGTGCGCTGGAACTGGCGCGACGCGGCCGCTTTACGACGATGCCGAACCCCAATGTGGGCTGCGTGATTGTGCGCGATGGCGAGGTGGTCGGTGAGGGCTGGCATCAGCGCGCCGGTGAACCGCATGCTGAAGTCCACGCCCTGCGCATGGCGTGCGAGAAAGCGCGTGGCGCAACCGCCTATGTCACGCTGGAACCCTGCAGCCATCATGGCCGTACGCCACCCTGCTGTGATGCGCTGATCGCCGCTGGCGTTACCCGTGTCGTGGCCGCCATGCAGGATCCGAATCCGCAGGTGGCGGGGCGCGGACTGCACCGTCTGCATCAGGCGGGCATCGAGGTCAGCCACGGTCTGATGATGGCGGAAGCGGAGGCGCTGAATCGCGGTTTCCTCAAACGCATGCGCACTGGCTTCCCCTGGATCCAGCTCAAGCTGGGTGCCTCACTGGATGGCAGAACGGCAATGGCCAGCGGCGAAAGTCAGTGGATAACCTCGCCGGCTGCCCGTCGTGATGTGCAGCGCCTGCGTGCGCAGAGCGCCGCCATTCTCAGCAGCAGCGCCACGGTGCTGGCGGACGATCCTTCCCTGACGGTACGCTGGTCTGAACTCAATGCGGAGAGCCAGGCACTGCTCAATGAACAGCAACTGCGTCAGCCGGTGCGGGTGATTATCGACAGCCAGAATCGCGTGACGCCGCAGCATCGGCTCATTTCGCAGCCGGGCGAAACCTGGCTGATGCGTCATCAGCCCGATGAGCAGAGCTGGCCCGCTGATGTGACGCAAATCGCTGTTCCGCTGCGCGAACAGCAGCTGGATCTGGTGGCGATGATGATGCTGCTGGGACAGCGACAGATTAACAGCGTCTGGGTTGAAGCGGGCGCAACGCTGGCCGGTGCCCTGTTGCAGGCCGGACTGGTCGATGAACTGATTGTTTATCTGGCGCCTAAGCTGTTAGGTCATGAAGGACGCGGGCTGTGTCAGCTGCCGGGACTGAGCCAGCTGGCTGACGCACCTGCCTTCCGTTTCAGTGATGTCCGCCAGGTCGGTGACGATTTACGCCTGACCCTGACACCACAATAACACGGTCGGAAAAGCGAGAGCACGCCGCCCAAGAGTATGATAGAATCCGCCCCCCTGCGCGGGGCCAACCAAACCCCTGAAAGGATAAGTATGAAAGTTATCGAAGCTGCTGTTGCAACGCCTGAGGCCAATGTTGCCATCGTTATCGCGCGTTTTAACAACTTCATTAATGACAGCCTGCTGGATGGCGCAGTTGACGCCCTGAAACGTATCGGCCAGGTCAAAGATGACAATATCACCGTAGTCTGGGTGCCTGGTGCATACGAACTGCCTCTGGCAGCACGCGCGCTGGCCAACACCGGCAAATATGATGCGATTATCGCACTCGGTACGGTTATTCGTGGTGGCACTGCGCACTTCGAATATGTGGCGGGTGAAGCCAGCTCCGGTATCGCCAGCGTTGCCATGAACAGCGAGATTCCTGTCGCGTTTGGCGTGCTGACCACTGAAAGCATCGAGCAGGCCATTGAGCGTGCCGGCACCAAAGCGGGTAACAAAGGTGCTGAAGCGGCTCTGACTGCGCTCGAAATGATCAACGTATTGAAAGCCATTAAAGCCTGATTTTTGTAAGGGGAATTTTGTGAAACCTGCTGCTCGTCGTCGCGCCCGTGAGTGCGCTGTTCAGGCGCTTTACTCCTGGCAGTTGTCGAATAACGACATTGCCGATGTGGAATACCAGTTTCTGGCGGAACAGGACGTCAAAGACGTCGACATTACCTACTTCCGCGAACTGCTGTCCGGTGTGGCGACCAACAGTGCGTATCTGGATGGACTGATGAAGCCCTATCTGTCGCGTCAGCTCGAAGAGCTGGGCCAGGTAGAAAAAGCTATCCTGCGCATCTCGCTGTATGAGCTGAGCAAACGTAATGATGTGCCTTATAAAGTGGCCATCAACGAAGGGATTGAGCTGGCGAAAGTCTTCGGTGCCGAAGACAGTCATAAATTTGTTAACGGCGTGCTTGATAAAGCCGGTCCACAAATTCGACCCAATCGCAAATAAACAAAAAGGCCGGCTTGCCGGCCTTTTTTCATGAAGGGTTAAGCGGAACGCAATTATGTCTTGTGGTGAATTTGAACTCATCGCACGCTACTTCAACCGCAGAACACGCAGCCGCCGTGATGTCGAACTCGGCATCGGTGACGATTGTGCGTTACTTAGCGTGCCGGAAAAACAGACGCTGGCGATCAGCACCGATACCCTGGTCGCGGGTGTGCACTTCTTACGGGATATCCATCCTGCCGATCTGGGTTACAAAGCCCTGGCTGTGAATCTCAGCGACCTTGCTGCCATGGGCGCCGACCCTGCGTGGCTGACGCTGGCCTTAACGCTGCCGCAGGTCGATGAGAGCTGGCTCTCTGCCTTCAGCGAAAGCCTGTTTGAACTGCTGGAATATTACGACATGCAGCTGGTCGGCGGCGACACCACCCGTGGCCCGCTGAGCCTGACGCTGGCGATTCACGGTCTGGTGCCGCAGGGCCGCGCCCTGAAACGTTCAGGCGCGAAGCCGGGTGACTGGATTTACGTGACCGGAACGCTGGGTGACAGCGCCGCGGGCCTGGCGCTGCTGCAGCATCACTGCCGTATCAGCGATCCGGCGGTGCATGAAGCGCTGATTAAACGTCATCTGCGTCCTATGCCGCGCATTCTGCAGGGCCAGGCGCTGCGTTCGCTGGCCTCCTCAGCGGTGGATCTTTCCGACGGCCTGATTTCCGATCTCGGCCACGTGCTGAAAGCCAGCGGCTGTGGCGCACGGCTTAATCTGGATGCGTTGCCCCTTTCGGCTGCGCTGCGCGACCATTTCGACCCTGAGCAGGTCCTGCGCTGGGCGCTGAGTGGCGGAGAAGATTACGAACTCTGCTTTACGGTGCCCGAGGTCAATCGCGGCGCGCTCGATGTGGCGCTGGGTCACCTGGGCGTGCCCTATACCTGCATCGGACAGATGGCGCCGGAGTCGGAAGGCTTAACGCTGCTGGATAATGGCAAGCCCGCCACATTCCGTCATAAAGGGTTTGATCACTTTGATGCTAAATAACGACGTGGCGAAGAGTCGCCTGCGGATGAGCAATCCCTGGCATCTGCTGGCGACCGGTTTCGGCAGCGGATTAAGCCCGGTCGTGCCTGGCACCATGGGATCGCTGGCGGCCATTCCGTTCTGGTGGCTGATGACCTATCTGCCGCAGGATCTCTATTCGCTGGTGGTGCTGGTCGGTATCTGCGTTGGCGTCTATCTCTGCCATCGCACCGCTAAAGATATGGGCGTACACGATCACGGCAGTATTGTCTGGGATGAGTTTATCGGCATGTGGATCACGCTGATGGCGATTCCGGTCAACAGCTGGCAATGGGTTCTGGGTGGCTTTGTGCTGTTCCGTATTCTTGATATGTGGAAGCCGTGGCCGATTCGCTGGTTTGACCGCAATGTGCATGGCGGCATGGGCATTATGGTGGATGACATTATTGCTGGCGTGATTTCCGCTGCCATGCTGTATGGCTTTGGGGTCTGGCTGGCGGGTTAACTGCCAGGGCTCTTCACACCGCGACAGAAGGTGACGCCCGGGCAGGGCGTCACTTTGTTGCCAGCCTTATTCGAATCCTACCGGCTGATGCGGCTGATAGACCTCTTCCAGCAGTGCAACTTCCTCGTCACTCAGCGTGACATCCACCGCCTTCACCAGATCCTCAAACTGCTCAGCACGCGACGCACCAATAATCGGTGCCGTGACGGCAGGCTTGCTCAGCAGCCAGGCCAGAGCCACCTGCGCCCGCGTTACACCTTTACCTTCCGCCACCTGCGCCAGACGCTCTGCAATCACGGCATCATTCTCTTCGGTATTGTCATAGAGCGACGCCATCACTTTGTCAGAGGCGGAACGCGCGGTATTTTCCCCCCACGGGCGGGTCAGCTTACCGCGCGCCAGCGGACTCCACGGCAGCACGGCAATCTGCTCTTGCAGGCAGAGCGGATGCATTTCACGCTCCTCTTCGCGCTGAATCAGGTTGTACTGATCCTGCATGCTGACAAAGCGATGCCAGCCCTGTTCCGACTGCATCTGCAACGCCTGGGCAAACTGACTGGCGTGCATCGACGAGGCACCGATATAACGTGCTTTGCCAGACTGCACGACTTCATGCAGCGCTTCCAGCGTCTCTTCCAGCGGCGTCTCATAATCCCAGCGGTGAATCTGCAGCAGGTCGACATACTCCATGCCGAGGCGCTGCAGGCTGTCATCAATGGATTGCAGAATATTCTTGCGCGACAATCCCTGTGACAGATTGGTCAGCGGGAAATAGACTTTGGTGGCGACCACGATCTCTTCACGGCGGGCAAAGTCTTTCAGCGCCCGACCCAGGATCTCTTCACTGCTGCCATCTGAATAGCTGTTGGCGGTATCGAAAAAGTTGATCCCTGCGTTCAGCGCCTGCTGGATCAGCGGACGGCTGCTCGCTTCCGGCAGCGTCCAGGCATGGTTGCCGCGCGTGGGTTCGCCATAAGTCATGCAGCCAAGACAGAGACGCGACACCTGCAGATCGGTGGTACCCAGTTGAATCGTTTTCATGGTGGAGGCTCCTGCGAAAGTGCAAAGGTCTTAGCATAGCAGGATGTTGCGCTCCCCGAGGGGAGCGCAGCGAGAGGAGGTTACTGCGCCAGCCAGCGGGCGATCTGCTGCTGAATGCCCTCCGCGTCCAGCAGATAGTCATGACGCACTTCGTCCTGCGTCCCCTGCGGGATGAACTCATCAGGCAGACCGATGTTCAGCACCGGAACAGCCAGACGTTTCGCCATAACAAATTCATTGACGCCACTGCCGGCACCGCCCTTGATGGCGCCTTCTTCCAGCGTAATCAGCAAGTCGTGCGTGGCGGCGAGCTCGGCGATCAGCGCTTCATCCAGCGGCTTCACAAAGCGCATGTCGACCAGAGTCGCATTCAGCGCTTCCGCCGTGGCGGCCGCTTCCGGCAACAGGGTGCCGAAATTCAGAATCGCCAGCTTTTCACCCTGACGTTTCACCACGGCTTTACCCAGCGGCAGGCTCTGCAGCGGAGCCAGTGGCGTACCGACACCAGTGCCGCGCGGATAGCGCACCGCACTTGGACCATCCTGATAGTGATAGCCGGTGTAGAGCATCTGCCGACACTCATTTTCATCGCTGGGGGTCATGATCACCATATCCGGCACGCAGCGCAGATAGGCGAGATCAAACGCGCCCTGGTGAGTCTGACCATCCGCGCCAACAATACCACCGCGATCGATAGCAAACAGGACCGGCAGTTTCTGGATGGCGACGTCATGGATCAGCTGATCGTAGGCGCGCTGCAGGAAGGTGGAGTAGATAGCAACAATCGGTTTATAGCCGCCAATCGCCATACCGGCAGCGAAGGTCACGGCGTGCTGCTCGGCGATTGCCACATCAAAATATTGTTTCGGGAATTCGCGTGAGAAGGCCACCATGCCGGAGCCTTCGCGCATTGCTGGCGTAATCGCCATCAGTTTCGGATCGTCGGCGGCCATTTCGCACAGCCAGTTACCGAAGATTTTAGAGTAGCTCGGCAGGCCTTCCGCGCTTTTTGGCAGTTCGCCAATCGCAGGATCGAATTTAGGCACGGCGTGCCAGGCAATCGGATCTTCCTCTGCCGGGGCGTAGCCTTTGCCTTTCTTCGTCATGATATGCAGGAACTGCGGCCCTTTCAGGCTGCGCATGTTGCTCAGCGTATTGACCAGCGTCAGCACATCGTGACCATCTACCGGGCCGATATAATTAAAGCCCAGCTCTTCAAACAGCGTACCCGGCACGACCATGCCTTTGAGATGCTCTTCGGTGCGTCTTACCAGCTCTTTGATCGGTGGCAGGCTGGTCAGCACACGCTTGCTGCCTTCGCGCAGTCGCGCATAGGTTTTACCCGACAGGATTTGCGCCAGACGGTTATTCAGCGCGCCGACGTTTTCGGAGATCGACATCTCGTTGTCGTTGAGGATCACCAGCATGTCCGGCTTGATATCACCGGCATGGTTCATCGCTTCAAACGCCATGCCAGCGGTGATGGCGCCATCGCCAATAATACAGGCGGTGCGACGACCCTGACCTTCACGTTCTGCCGCCGCGGCCATGCCGAGACCGGCACTGATGGAGGTTGACGAGTGACCGACGCTCAATACGTCATATTCACTTTCGCCGCGCCATGGAAACGGGTGTACGCCATTTTTCTGACGAATCGTACCGATGCGATCGCGGCGACCGGTCAGAATTTTATGGGGATAAGCCTGATGACCCACATCCCATACCAGATGGTCGAAGGGGGTGTTATAGACATAATGCAGCGCAACCGTCAGTTCGACCACGCCCAGACCCGACGCAAAATGGCCGCTGGAGCGGCTTACACTGTCTAACAGATACTGACGCAGTTCATCACAGAGCGCAGGCAACTTCTCTTTCGGCAGGGCGCGCAGCTCCTGAACCGTGTTTGCCAGCGCCAGTGTCGGGTATTTAGCAATATCAAAACTCATCAGAGACTCATTATGGAAGTTATTTGTCGCGTTCAATTATGAAGCTCGCCAGCGCCTGCAGTGCTGTAGTGTTATAAGAGTGCGCAGCGAGCATTTCTAACGTATCAAGAGCTTCCTGATACAAATCCCGCGCTTTAGCTTGGGCATTTTCAAGGCCTAACAGTGAAGGATAGGTGCTTTTTCCCAGATGCTGATCGGCACCCTGGCGTTTTCCGATCACCGCTGTGTCACCGATCACATCCAGAATGTCGTCCTGCACCTGAAACGCGAGACCAATGGCCTCTGCATAGCGGTCGAGCAGCGGCAGGGCTTCCCGGCCAGCATCGCCCGCCGTTAAGGCGCCTAACCGTACCGCTGAACGGATCAGTGCGCCGGTTTTATGACGATGGATCTGCTCCAGCTGGTCCAGATCCACAGATTTACCTTCCGCCGCTAAATCAAGCGCCTGTCCGCCACACATGCCGGCCACGCCGCTGGCTTTCGCCAGTTCAGAGAGCATCATCAGACGATATTCAGCGCTGACACCGGGCATCGC
The DNA here is from genome assembly GCF_011800405.1 of Pantoea sp. EKM21T. Taxonomy (NCBI): domain Bacteria; kingdom Pseudomonadati; phylum Pseudomonadota; class Gammaproteobacteria; order Enterobacterales; family Erwiniaceae; genus Pantoea; species Pantoea sp. EKM21T. Next base: position 665,892 of record NZ_JAALFV010000001.1, on the reverse strand, counting down.
CTGGTCGGCCAGAATTGAAAAGGCCAGCGTCTGCAGGGCGTCGCCCGCCAGAATCGCGGTATCTTCGCCATATTTAATGTGACAGGTTGGCTGCCCGCGACGCAGTGCATCGTCGTCCATTGCGGGGAGATCGTCATGAATCAGAGAGTACGCATGAATGCATTCAACCGCGGCGGCGGGGGCATCCAGACTCGCCGGGTCGGCGTGGAGCATTTCGCCGGTAGCGTAGACCAGAAAAGGACGCAGGCGTTTACCGCCTAATAATGCCCCATAATGCATGGCATTCACCAGAGGAGAACTCTGAAAAGGAAGTGGCTCTATAAAACGCGTCAGCGCGGCGTTAACCTGCTGCTGATACGCGTCGAGTAATCGGGCGAAATCCATTAGCTGTTTTCCGGCGTGAAAGCAGTGAGGTCGGCATCTTTATCATCGTTCAGCAGAATACGGACCCGCTGTTCAGCCTGCTGCAGCGTCTGCTGGCCAGTCCGCGCCAGCTGCACGCCGCGCTCAAATTCGTTCAGGGCTTCTTCCAGCGGCAGTTCACCACTTTCCAGACGGCTGACAATCTGCTCCAGCTGCTGCAATGACGTTTCAAAGCTGGCTGGCTGTTCGGCTTTTTTCGGCATATTTCCTGTCGACTCACGGTTGGGACATTATCTCGCAATCGGTCATGGTAGCTGAGACCCTATGATTAGCAAAATAATCAATGCGGCGGCTGATGAAGAAGCAGTCACCTGACAAAGGTGATATACTCCCGCGCCTCGGATGCGGTTGCGCCTTGCAGCCCGCAATTTTGTGATTTTACCAGCTAAGTGCTGCCTGTTTTAGCACTTATTTGCCCAACGAAGCTGTGTCGCCGCCATGAAGTTTATCATCAAGTTATTTCCTGAAATCACCATCAAGAGTCCGTCGGTGCGTTTGCGCTTTATCAAGATTCTTGCCAGCAATATCCGCAACGTCCTGAAAACCGTTAGCGACGAAATCGCCGTTGTGCGTCACTGGGATCACATTGAAGTGCGTTCGAAAAATCCGGTGCTGCGGGACATTATTCCCGATGAGCTGACGCGCATTCCGGGGATTCATCACGTTTTAGCGGTTGAAGATCGTGAGTACACCGATATTCATCACATCTTTGAACAGACTTTAGTGCAGTATCGCGACAGCCTTGAAGGGAAGAGCTTCTGCGTACGTGTTAAACGTCGTGGTAAGCATAGCTTCAGTTCACAGGATGTGGAGCGCTATGTTGGCGGCGGTCTGAATCAGCATATTGAAAGCGCCCGCGTACAGCTTAAAAACCCGGACGTTACAGTGAATCTTGAAGTTGAAGAGAATCGTCTGACGCTGGTGACTGCGCGCTACGAAGGTCTGGGCGGGTTCCCGATCGGCACGCAGGAAGATGTGCTGTCGCTGATTTCCGGTGGCTTTGACTCCGGCGTCTCCAGCTATATGCTGCTGCGTCGCGGCAGTCGCGTACATTACTGCTTCTTTAATCTTGGCGGTGCCGCCCATGAGATTGGCGTCCGTCAGGTTGCGCACTATCTGTGGAATCGTTTTGGTCGTTCACACCGCGTGCGGTTCGTGGCGATCAATTTTGAGCCGGTAGTGGGTGAGATCCTCGAAAAAGTGGATGACGGCCAGATGGGCGTGGTGCTGAAGCGCATGATGGTGCGTGCCGCCTCGACGATTGCTGAGCGCTACGGCGTGCAGGCGCTGGTTACCGGTGAAGCGGTGGGTCAGGTGTCGAGCCAGACGCTGACCAATCTGCGCCTGATTGATAACGCCTCTGATACGCTGATTCTGCGTCCGCTGATCTCTCATGACAAAGAGCACATCATCAGGATTGCCCGTGAGATTGGCACCGAAGATTTCGCCAGCACCATGCCGGAATATTGCGGTGTCATCTCAAAAAGCCCGACCGTGAAAGCGGTGAAAGAGAAGATCGAGGCTGAAGAGCAGAATTTCGACTTCACGATTCTGGATCGGGTCATTGAAGAGGCGACCAACGTCGATATCCGTACCATCGCTGAGCAGACAGAAGAGGAGGTGGTTGAAGTTGAGACCGTCGCCCTGCTGAGCGAGAACGACGTGGTGCTGGATATCCGCTCTATTGATGAGCAGGAAGAGAAGCCTCTGGCACTGAAAGCCACGGAAGTGAAATCGCTGCCGTTCTACAAACTCAGTACGCAGTTTGGCGATCTCGATCAGAACCGGACCTGGTTGCTCTACTGCGATCGTGGTGTGATGAGCCGTCTGCAGGCACTCTATCTGCATGAGCAGGGCTTTAAAAACGTGAAAGTCTACCGCCCGTAGTGACGCCTCAGAGCCAGTCAGCGCCTGTTCAGGTCTGACTGGCTGTATTGCCTTAAACAGATCGTTTTAACTCAGCGTGTTTACGCCTGATAGTCATAAATGCCGGGAGCCAGCACCAGCTGTGCGGCCACCTCGCGCGCCATCTCTTTTCCCACCAGCAGATCGATCAGCTTCAGCGCAAAATCCATTGCCGTGCCAGGCCCCTGGCTGGTCAGCAGATTGACGCGCGGATCCCAGACCACACGCCGCTCCATCCACTTGTCTGACGGAATGGTCTCTTTTAAGCCGGGAAAGCCGGTCATGTTACCGACCGGGAAGAGATCGTGGGGGATGAGTACCGTGCCTGCTGCTGCGCAGATAGCGGCGACGATCCTTTCATTGAGGTGAAACTGGCGTACCGTTTCGACTAACAGCGGACTGTCACGGAAGGTTTTGGCGCCTTTCAGGCCGCCGGGCAGGACGATGGCGGCGAAATCATTGTCGGCGACTTCGACCAGCGTCACGTCAGCCAGCAGACGAACTCCGCGTGAGCAGACGATCTCCCGGTTGCCGTCGCTTTCGACGCTGGCGGTGACAACGTTCAGCCCGGCGCGTACCAGCAGGTCGATGGTGGTGACAGCTTCGGTTTCTTCACTGCCATGTGCCAGGCAAACCAGCACTGATGCGTTCGCGGTCATAATGGGACTCCTTGCGTTTTACAATGTCATACAGACGGGTGTTCTCCGTCAGCACCAGGCCGTGCGTCCGGGCGCGGCGCAGCAGAAAACCGCTGATATAGTCGATTTCGGTAAGACGCTGGGCGCGTATGTCCTGCAGCATCGAAGAGGTGTTGGCCGCGGTGCTTTCAATCACGTCAAAGATGATGTCCTGCAGGCTTTCGCTGGCAACGTTCTGACCTTCGCGCTCCATGACCCAGCTGATCTCTTCGCACAGTTGCGCGATCTGCTCCGGATAAGCGCGCAGGGCACCGTTCTGGCACTCATACTCCACGCTAAGCGGATTGATGATGCAGTTCACTGCCAGCTTGCGCCAGCAGGCCGCCCGGATGTTGTCATGCCAGGCGACATCAGGCAGGGCATGATGCAGGATGTCGGCGAGATCGCTGTAAGCGGCGCTTTTGCGGTTACCGGGGCCGATGTGGGTAATGCCACTGGCGATGTGTTTGATAACGGTGCCGTCGCGCATCGCCGCATGGGTGGTGACGCCGCGCAGCAGCGGCTGAGTCAGTCCTTTCAGCTCTTCCAGCGTCCCCATGCCGTTGTGCAGCAGGAGCACCGGGCAGTTTACTGGCAGCACGCTTTCCAGGTTTTTCACCGCGGGCGAGACCTGCGGGGCTTTGAGCGTAACCAGCAGCAGCTGGCTTTCTGCCAGAAACAGCGGATCGTTGGCGATAAACGTGCGGTTCGAAATGTTACCCTGTGGATCAATCACATTGGCTGAACAGTAGGGCTGCGGCACCCGCAACCATCCCTGCACCTCATGTCCCTGGCGGGCAAGGGTTGTCATCCAGATCTGACCCAGAGCGCCGCAACCTAACACGGTAATTTTCATGCTGCCTCCCGCTGGCGGGCTATCCATCTATTATTTACTGTCACACTGTCATTATAGCGTTGTGTGCAGCCTGATTTTATTTAGCACCTTAAGACGCGTATTATGCATGTCACTTTAGCGTCAGGAGAAGAAGAGATGCCATCTTTCGATATCGTTTCAGAAGTCGATCTGCAGGAAATTCGCAATGCGGTGGAAAATGCCAACCGTGAAGTGTCTACCCGCTTCGATTTCCGCAACGTGAGCGCCGAGTTTGAGCTCAACGAAAAGAATGAAACCATCAAAATCACCAGCGAGTCCGATTTTCAGGTTAAGCAGCTGGTGGATATTTTGCGTGAGAAGTTACTGAAGCGCGGGATTGAAGGCGGTGCTTTAGAGGTGCCGGAAGAGATTGAGCACAGCGGCAAAAGCTGGGCGGTCGATGCCAAACTGAAAAAAGGCATTGAAAGCGACGTGGCGAAGAAGCTGGTGAAGCTGATCAAAGACAGCAAGCTGAAAGTGCAGACCCAGATTCAGGGTGAAGCATTGCGTGTAACCGGCAAAGCGCGTGATGATTTGCAGGGTGCGATGGCAATCGTGCGCGACAGTAATCTGGGGCAGCCATTCCAGTTTAAAAACTTCCGCGATTAAGCGGGGACAGGCTGGATTTCAGCATGAATGCAGTGATAAAAACCCGGCTAAGGCCGGGTTTTTTGTTGTTGAGTTTGGGTGGGCTTCTGTCGCTTTAAACAAGTCGAAATTCTGGAGAGAGTTGGGAGCTGTAGGGCGTCTGTGCGATCGCGCGCTTGCTCAGGGAGCCTGTGCCTTTCGCAAAGACGCAAAAGCGCCATCCATGGCGGCTCAGCGCGGGCGATTACGCACCTCATCCCTGAGGTGCGCCCGTAGCCGGGCCAACGCGTTGCGTTGTTCAAAAACGCTCCCGGCGTTTTTGTCCCTGGCCCGCGATGCTTTGCTACAGGCACAGGCTCCCATCGCTTTGGATTTATGAGTCGTCTGTAAGAAGGCTTGTGCCGGGTTTGGCGCGGTTGAGCCTATGCTGGCCCCCTTGCTTTGAGTTTATAAGCTGTCTGAAACCAGAATTGAGTTGGATTTGAGTCTGTTAACAGATTCAAATCCTGGGGGAACTTAGCTGCAACTCAAAAGCTCAGGGGCGCAGGGAACAAGGTCAGAGGAGGAAAGCGTCCCGCGCCAGGACGGCGCGGGCCGAGCGTGCCATGGATGGCGGCTTTTGCGACTTTCCGATCTGACCGTGTTCCCTGAGCCAGCTCGATCAAATAGCGAAATGGGCTAACGGTTATCTGAGCGAGCAAGCCGGTTTCCTCTACACGCAAGATCCCACGGCTAACCGGCCAGATTTAACCAGCACAACCCATTTTAAACTAACAACTACCCAGCAGAGCTTCCAGCTCAGGGCGGCTGGTAACCTTGCTATCAATTTTGATATAGGCGCTTTTCTCTTCGGGCACGATAAACACAGAGTTAACGCCCGGCTGCGCTTTCAGGCGCTGCTCCAGATTCGGCACGGCCAGTGCGGCATCACTCAGCGCGATGCGCAGGCTGCTGACATAAGGCGGTTCCTGCATTGTCATGCTGACAAACAGCCAGGCTGCGGCAACCATCGCGCCAACCAGGAATACGGTCTGCGCATCGAAATGACCAAATACCCAGCCACCCATGCTGCCGCCAACGGCCACGCCCAGGAACTGGCTGGTGGAGTAGATTCCCATCGCCGTGCCTTTGTAGCCCGCAGGCGACTCTTTACTGATCAGCGAAGGCAGAATCGCTTCCATCAGGTTGAAGGCGAAGAAGAAGAGCTGAACACCCACCACCAGCGTCCAGAAATGTCCTTCCGCGCCCCACAATACGATCTCAGCAATGACAATCATCCCGACGCAGCCGACAAAGACACGCTTCATGCGGCGCTTCACTTCGGCATAAATGATGAAAGGTACTACGCTGGCAAAAGCGATCAGCATGGTGGAGAGATAGACTTTCCAGTGTTCGGGAGCCGGGAAGCCTGCCTGTTCAAACTGCCCCGGCAACGCGACAAAGCTCGACATCAGCAGGACGTGCAGGCAGAAAATACCGATATTGAGCTTCACCAGACGTGGGTTAGCCAGCACTTTGCGGAAGCTGCCTTTAACCATGCCTGATTCACGGTTCAGAACATGATGGGAGGCCGATGGCACCACCAGCAGAGTGATCACGATACCCAGCGACGCCAGAATCGCAATCATCCAGAACAGCGCATGCAGGCCCAGTGCGTGAGTAACAATCGGGCCGACCACCATGGCGATCGCGAAGGTAACGCCAAAACTGATGCCGATAAACGCCATCGCTTTGGTGCGGTTCTGCTCACGGGTTAAATCGGATAACAGCGCCATCACGGCAGCGGCAATCGCGCCTGAGCCCTGAAGTGCACGGCCCAGAATAATGCCCCAGATGGAGTTGGTGCAGGCAGCAATAATACTGCCCAGGACAAACAGCAACAGTCCGCCAACGATCAGCGGCTTACGCCCGATGCGATCGGAGAGCAGACCAAAAGGAATCTGAAATATCGCCTGGGCAAGGCCATAAATGCCGATTGCCAGGCCAATTAAGGTTTCACTCGCGCCCTGTAATGCCATGCCATAAGTGGTCAGTACCGGCAGGACCATAAACATTCCCAGCATGCGCAGGGAAAAGACCGTACCGAGGCCCCATGTGGCGCGCAGCTCCACCGGAGTCATTTTATTATCGTTCATTCCAACCTCTGTTAATGTGCTGCATTTATTCTAGGGGGCGGGGCAGGGCGGGTAAAACAATAGTTTTTAAGCAGTGGTAACAAAAAGAAAGGGCGCGAAAATCGCGCCCTTTTCATGCTGTATCGGTGCCGGTTACCAGACGTAAGTCAGCAGGTCCTTCGAGGCCGGAGCCATCGAATCCACCGACATCATCACGCTCAGTGCGGTGATGGTCACGATAGAGAAGACAAACAGTTTACGCGCCCAGACACGGTCATCAGCGGTTTTATAACCCGATAACGCCATGCCCAGCCACCAGACGCTGACCGCAGCAGCCACCACCAGATATTTGTAGCCCGCGTAGCCTCCCAGCGTCAGCATCAGCGTGGCAATCATAAACGCCAGGATATAGAGCGTAATATGATTTTTAGCCACGGAAATGCCTTTCACCACCGGCAGAACCGGGATGTTCGCTGCCTGGTAATCTTTAAAGCGGAAGATGGCAATCGCGTACGAATGCGGCATCTGCCACAGGCTAAAGATCGCCAGCAGGATGAGTGCGCCAGCATCAAACTGGTTAGAGACCGCGCAGTAGCCGATAACCGGCGGCGCAGCACCCGACAGACTGCCAATCAGCGTACCGTAAACGGAATTACGCTTCATGTAGAGACTGTAGATGCCCACGTACACCACGAAGCCCATCACCGCCAGCCACATGGCCAGCGGATTAGCACCGAAGTAGAGCAACGCAAAGCCAGCAATACCCAGCACAGTGGCATAAACCAGGCTTACTTTCGCGGAGATGAGGCCTTTTACCAGCACCCGATTCCTGGTTCTCTCCATCTTGATGTCAATGTCGCGGTCGATCACGTTGTTAAACACGCAACCCGATGCAACCACCAGTGACACGCCCACCAGGGTGATGAGAAACAGGGCGTAATCCGTGTTGCCTTTGGAAGCCAACAGAAATCCGCCGATCACAGAAATTAAATTCCCGAAAATAATTCCTGGTTTTGTAACTTGCAGGTATTGCTTAAACATTACGCGTGACTCTTTAGTGAGGCATCATGTTGTAGTTGAGGTTCCACATGATCCACAGTGAGCCTACTACGACAATCAGGATGATGATGGCCGAGAAGACAATGGCTACCATGTTCCAGCCACCCTCAGATTTGCTGTCTAAGTGCAGGAAGTAGACCAGGTGAACCAGCACCTGAATCACCGCACATACCAGAACAACACCAAGGATAGTACCGTGAGATGCACTGCCATCCATTACCATCCAGAACGGGATCGCCGTCAGGATGATAGAGAGGATGAAGCCGATCATGTAGGACTTCACGCTACCGTGTGAAGCGCCATGTTCGTTAACAGAATGACTCATTACATGGCTCCCATCAGGTAAACAACGGTGAAGACGCAAATCCAGACCACGTCCAGGAAGTGCCAGAACAGGCTCAGACACATGATACGAGTGCGGTTAGTCGCGTTCAGGCCACGTTTGGAAATCTGGAACATCAGAACCAGCATCCAGATCAGACCTGAGGTCACGTGCAGACCGTGGGTACCGACCAGCGTAAAGAAGCCAGACAGGAAGCCACTGCGATCCGGACCAAAGCCTTCAGCAATCAGATGATGGAATTCATAGATTTCCATTCCGATGAAGCCCAGACCGAACAGGAAGGTCAGCGCCAGCCAGCCGATAACGGCACCTTTTTGCTCCTTGTTCATGGAGATAACAGCCATGCCGTAAGTGATCGAACTCAACAGCAGCAGGGCGGTTTCTACCAGAACAAACGGCAGCTCAAAGATATCTTTACCTGCCGGGCCACCGGCAGTGTTGTTGACCATGACAGCATAGGTCGCAAACAGGGTTGCGAAGATAATGCAGTCACTCATCAGGTAGATCCAGAAGCCAAAGACTTTATTGGCTCCTGCATCGTGATGCCCATGCTCCGCATGGGCGTCGTGGTGATGTTTAATCAGAGTTTCAGTTGACATTATTTCAGACCTGCTTTGCTGATTTCGTCAAAGTGCTGGTTCTCAATCTTCTGAACTTCGGCAACCGGAACGTAGTAATCCACGTCTTCGTCGAAGCTCTTCACGATCCAGGAAACGATCATGCCGAGGAATGAAACACCCGCCAGCCACCAGATATGCCAGATCAGCGCGAAACCCATTACCGTTGCAAATGCGCAGATGATAATTGCGGCACCGCTGTTTTTCGGCATATGAATCTCTTCATAAGATTCCGGCTGTTTGTACGCTTCGCCTTTCTCTTTCATTTCCCAGAAAGCGTCACGCTCATGCACATGCGGGATGACAGCAAAGTTATAGAACGGTGGTGGTGAAGAGGTTGCCCACTCCAGCGTACGACCGCCCCATGGGTCACCCGTCACATCACGGTTCTGATCGCGGTCACGTACCGAGACGTAGAACATGGTCAGCTGACACAGAATACCCAGCGCAATCAGACCGGCACCGCCCGCAGCTACCACCAGTAAGGTGTGGAACTGTGGATCGATATCCTGGCTCAGACGACGCGTCATACCCATGAAGCCCAGTGCGTACAGCGGCATAAAGGCAACGAAGAAGCCAATGATCCAGAACCAGAATGCGCGCTTGCCCCAGGTTTCGTTCAGGGTGAAGCCAAATGCTTTCGGGAACCAGTAGGTCACGCCCGCCATACAACCGAACACCACACCACCGATGATAACGTTATGGAAGTGTGCAATCAGGAACAGGCTGTTGTGCAGAATAAAGTCAGCACCCGGAACGGCCAGCAGTACGCCGGTCATACCCCCTACAGAGAAGGTTACCAGGAAGCCAACGGTCCACAGCATGGCAGAGTGCATCTGAATGCGGCCCTGATACATGGTGAACAGCCAGTTAAAGATTTTAACCCCGGTCGGAATCGCGATGATCATCGTCATGATACCGAAGAAGGCGTTAACGTTGGCACCTGCACCCATGGTGAAGAAGTGGTGCAACCAGACGATAAACGACAGCACGGTAATGGCGATGGTCGCCCACACCAGTGAGGTATAACCAAACAGACGTTTTTTGGAGAAGGTCGCGGTAATTTCTGCGAACACACCAAACACCGGCAGTACCAGGATATACACTTCCGGATGGCCCCAGACCCAGATCAGGTTGACGTACATCATCATGTTCCCGCCCATTTCATTGGTGAAGAAATGGAAGCCGAGATAACGATCAAGGGTCAACAGCGCCAGGGTCACGGTCAGAACCGGGAACGCAGCGATGATCAGGACGTTGGTGCACAGCGCGGTCCAGGTAAATACCGGCATTTTGAACAGGCTCATGCCCGGTGCACGCATCTTCAGGATGGTCACGAAGAAGTTAATACCGGTTAAGGTCGTACCAATACCTGAAAGCTGAAGGCTCCAGATCCAGTAATCGACCCCGACCCCGGGACTGTACTCCGCGCCGGAAAGCGGCGGATAAGCCAGCCAGCCGGTCTGTGCGAACTCGCCCACACCCAGAGACAGGTTAACCAGGATCACACCGACCGCAGTAAACCAGAAGCTCAGGTTGTTCAGGAACGGGAACGCAACGTCACGTGCACCAATCTGCAACGGAACCGCGATGTTCATCAGGCCAACCACGAACGGCATCGCCACGAAGAAGATCATAATCACGCCATGCGCGGTAAAGATCTGGTCGTAGTGGTGCGGTGGCAGAATGCCCGCTTCACCGGCCGAAGCCATAACCTGCTGGGTACGCATCATAATGGCATCAGCGAAACCACGAATCAGCATGACGAACGCCATGATGATGTACATGATACCCAGGCGTTTGTGGTCGACTGACGTCAGCCATTCAGACCACAGATATTTCCACTTACCAAAATAGGTGAGCGCAGCAACCAGCGCTGCACCACCTATCAGGATAGCGGCAACCGTAACCATGATAATCGGCTCATGGTACGGCACTGCATCAAGTGTTAATTTTCCGAACATCGTATTATTCCTCGGCTCCCGCGGAAGCGGCGTGACTCATGTCCATACCTTCATGTTTTGGCATGTCCATTTTCCCGTGGCTCATCTTGAACTTGTCGATGACTTGCATGAACAGTTTCGGATCAGCTGAAGAGAAATATTCCACCGGGTGATTTTCGCTTGGCACAGCCACTTTCTCGAAATCATCCATAGTGTTCAGCGTGTTAGGGGCTGCTTTAACTTTAGCCACCCACTGCTGGAATTCCGCATCGTCTTTGGTTGCAATGGCTTTAAACTTCATGCCAGAGAAACCACGACCACTGAAGTTCGCAGAGATACCGTCGAAAATTCCCGGCTCATTTGCAATCAGATGCAGCTTGGTCTGCATACCAGCCATCGCATAAATCTGGCTGCCGAGCGTTGGGATGAAGAAAGAGTTCATGACGGAGTTAGACGTGATTTTGAAGTTCACCGGAGTATTTGCCGGGAAGGCAATCTGGTTCACGGTCGCAATACCCTGTTCCGGGTAAATGAACAACCATTTCCAGTCCAGTGCAACCACATCGATCTCAACCGGTTTCACATCAGATTGCAGCGGTTTGCTGGGCTCCAGTGCGTGGGTTGATTTCCAGGTCAGCACGCTGAGGAAGAGAATGATCAGGATCGGAATGGTCCAGACCACGGCTTCCACTTTGTTAGAGTGTGACCAGTTAGGGCTGTACTTCGCATTCGTGTTGGACGCCCGATATTTCCAGGCAAACACCACGGCCATCAGGACTGCGGGGATGACGACGATCAACATCAGGCCAAAGGCAGTCAGTATCAGCGAACGTTGCTCCAGTGCAATCTGTCCTTTGGGATTTAACAATGCACTATCGCAGCCACTCATTAATAAAGTGCCTGCAATTAATGACAAAATCCCCAAACTTTTATTGTATTTACTGAGTCTCATTTAACGACCTCAATGACAAAGGGCTCTATTGTCGTTTAAGTGTGCGCGCATTTTACGGGAAGGTTTATGCAGTGTAAACCAGCTTAAGGATGTGTCAGATACGTGTTGACACCTTTTGCTAAGGGTGTCACAGATGTTGCGCCAGGTGACAAATAATTAACGCAGACAAGCAGTTGGCATCAATATAACAAAAACCAATGGAAGTAACCGTAAAAAAATCAGGGAAAGGAATAACCCTTACTTTTAACTCCCAAATATTTAACAAGTCTGCATCATTTGCGCGATGAAATTTAACTAAAGTAATTGCTCACCGGTTTTTAGTATTTCCGCTACGCCTCCTCAGGTCATATTGTTATTTTTAAAAAATAACACGCGATGATAAATGGCGGCGACTTATCGGCGTGTCATAAAATAAGCCGCAGCCCGTAAACCTATCGATTTCACTTAAGCATCTGATGCAGGCAACGCAGGGGTTCTCTTCAGCGCCCGATAGTCCAGCAACACCCCCGAAAGCACCGCCAGCAGGGAGAGTGTCATACCCAGCTCAAACAGGCGGGTAAGCAGCGGTGTCAGCGCCGTCACGCCCAACGCATTCAGTGCCAGAGCCACCAGCCAGAGTGCCAGCACGCCACATCCGGCTGCAAACAGACGATTAGTCCAGCGATAGCCATGAGGATAGTAGCTACGTGTCAGAAAATTGCCACTTTGCTCGACCTGATTCAATGTTTGTCGGCAAAAAGCCAGCAGCACCAGGCCCGGCAGACCCGCCATCACCGTGAATGCATAAAAGGTCGGCCAGCCCCAGAGTTCCACCAGCCAGCCCGCCGCCGGGCCGACATAGACCCGACCCACCGCTGAGAGCGCCGACAACAGGGCGAACTGGGTAGCGGAGAACGACTTATTGCACAGCGTCATTAACAGCGCCACAAAGGCCGCGGTGCCCATGCCGCCACAGAGATTTTCAACAAAGACCGCGCTGGCCATGCTCCACAACTGTTTATCGGTCACCGCCAGCAGCCAGTAACCAAAGTTCGAGACAGCCTGCAGCAGACCGAAAATCATTAGCGCCCGGAACAGGCTCAGACGCTGCATCAGTACGCCGCCATAGAGCGCGCCGATAATGGTCGCCAGCAGACCCAGCGTCTTGTTGACCAGACCGACGTCACCGGCGTTGAAGCCCACGCCGCGAATCAAAAAAGTGGTAGTCAGCGAGGCGGCAAACGCATCGCCCAGCTTGTAAAGAATAATCAGGGTAATCAGCAGCCAGGCGTTGTTGCGCTGAAAGAAATCTTTTAGTGGATCGACCACCGCCTGACGCAGTGAATGGGGTGTGGAGATACGGGTATCTGGCTCGCTCGCCACCAGCGTGGCGATAATGCCCGGCACCATCATCAGCGCCATCAGCCAGTAGGTTGCCTGCCAGCCGAGGTAGCGGTCAGCCAGCCACAACGCCAGCCCGCCGGAAATCAGCATCGCCAGTCGATACCCCAGCACGGTAATCGCCGCGCCGCTGCCACGCTCTTCAGGCGGCAGGATGTCCGTTTTCCATGCGTCAAAAACGATGTCCTGTGAGGCGGAGCAGAAGGCAATCAGCACGGCCAGCGCGGCCATCAGGGTAAGATCGCGTCCCGGTTGCAGAAATCCCATCGCGATTATCCCGCCAACCAGCGCCAGCTGACTGACCAGTAACCAGCCGCGACGCCGGCCCAGAAACGGCGGCGTATAGCGGTCCATCATCGGTGACCAGAGAAACTTAAAGACATAGGCCTGGCCGACCAGCGAAAAGAAGCCGATGGTTTTCAGGTCGACATTTTCCACCGTCATCCACGCCTGCAACGTGCCCGATGTCAGGGCCAGCGGCAGTCCGGAAGCAAAACCAAGAAGCAGCAATACGGCGGCGTTTTTCTGGCTGAAGAGGCGAAGATAGTGGTTCATGCGGATCCTGCAGATAACAAAAAGCCCTGCGCAAGGCAGGGCAGAGGAGAGACTGAATTAACGGGCGTTCTGCTTGATGAAGTCGTTGACGCTGGTGTCCTGAGCCATATCCGCGATCACATCGCTCATAGTGGCGTTCACCGCGTTGGTAATCTTCTGGTTATTGGCGTTGAACGCGCCTTCTACGCTGTAAGTCTGGCGGTAGTTTTTAACCTGTTTGTTGCCGTTTTTCGCTGTTGCGATAATAGAGATGTCCGCTTTGGTGGTGATGCTGTAGCGCACATTGCCCTGAGTGACGTCGGCATAGAGGTTGTTCACCACAATCTGCAGATCGACCGCGCCATTAGGACCAATCATATAGCCGCGTGCTGTCATCTGCTTCTCCAGCACTTCCTGCAGCAGGAAGCGCAGGTCACGCGATGACGTTAAGGTCACTAACTGACCATCACGGTTTACTTTTGCCAGCGCCTGATCTTTACGCTGGTCGGCACCGTTGATGCTGACAGTCACGCCCATCAGGCCTGGGTCCTGCTGCGGTAACTGAATTTTAGGCTGGATAGTCAGGGTATTATTGCTGGTTGCACAGCCGGCTAAAATGAACGCAGCCAACAGTGGGAATAACAGTTTTTTCAACATACTTTTTCTCGTTGGTGTCAGGGGGTTGGTTTGCAAAAACTGCGGTCATCATAGCATTGCCCGGCAGTGAAAAAAGCCCTGTTGCCGGGGAAATTGTGTCTGAAACCGTTTTAAGCCCCTTCTCTGACAGGTCGGTTTGCTGTTCGTTTCAGCTGCGTTATTATGCGTGCCGGAAGCGGTCTGACATAAAATGCAATATTTAGCGTGCGCTTGCGGGTAAGCGCACTAAAAGCGACTAAGATTGAATGAGATGGGGCACTGCGCTCGCCATTGAGGAGTAATAGCCATGATCCGCGAACAAATAGAAGAAAAGCTGCGTGTGGCGTTTCAGCCAGCTCATCTGGAAGTGCACGACGAAAGTTACCGGCACAATGTTCCTGCCGGATCGGAAAGTCACTTCAAAGTGGTCATCGTGAGCGACTGCTTTGCAGGCCAGCGTTTTCTGGCGCGTCATCGCCTGATTTATGGCGAACTGGCCGCTGAGTTAGCGGGCAGCGTACACGCCTTAGCCCTGCATACTTACACCCTGAAAGAGTGGGAAGGGTTGCAGGATACCGTACTGGCTTCGCCTAACTGTCGTGGTGCCGGAACACTCGCCTGATCTCCCTTCTCTGAAACGGCCTGCGGGCCGTTTTTTCTGTTATTTAGCGAAAAACGCGATCCCTGGCTCAAAAAAGCAGCAAACCTGCTGAAAAGTGGTGAGTTAGCATCCTCGACTCATTCCAGCGATGCCGCTATAATGCTGCGTCTATTTTTCCGGAATGTCTTCGGGACGCTTCTGGTAACAGGGATCAGGTTCTCTTCACGGAAGCCGTCCCGGTTGTTGGATACGGCGCATTTCACTATGTGTGGTGTCTGAAGTTGACCGAGCACGTGATTTTTTGAGGTAACAAGATGCAAGTTTCTGTAGAAACCACTCAGGGCCTGGGCCGTCGCATTACGATTACTGTCGCTGCTGACAGCATCGAAAGCGCTGTAAAAAAAGAACTGGTTGACGTTGCCAGGAAAGTTCGCATCGATGGTTTCCGTAAAGGCAAAGTGCCGATGAACATCGTGGCACAGCGTTACGGCGCTTCTGTCCGTCAGGACGTGCTGGGCGAGCTGATGACGCGCAACTTTGTTGACGCCATCATCAAAGAAAAAATTAATCCGGCTGGCGCACCGAACTACGTGCCAGGCGAATACAAAGAAGGTCAGGATTTCACCTACGCGGTTGAATTCGAAGTCTATCCGGAAGTTGAGCTGAAAGGCCTGGAAAACATCGAAGTCGAAAAACCTGTCGTTGAAGTAACTGATGCTGACGTTGATACCATGCTGGACACTCTGCGCAAGCAGCAGGCCAACTGGATCGAAAGCGACGCTGCAGCAGGTCCGGAAGATCGTGCCACTATCGATTTCAACGGTTCTGTGGATGGTGAAGAGTTCGAAGGCGGCAAAGCCTCTGATTTCGTTCTGGCCATGGGCCAGGGCCGCATGATCCCAGGCTTTGAAGAAGGCGTTGTGGGTCACAAAGCGGGCGAAACTTTCACTATCGACGTGAAATTCCCGGACGACTACCACGCAGAAAACCTGAAAGGGAAAGATGCGAAGTTCGAGATCGTGCTGAAGAAAGTTGAAACGCGCGAACTGCCAGAGCTGACTGAAGAGTTCATCAAACGTTTCGGCGTTGAAGATGGTTCAGTTGCCGGTCTGCGTACTGAAGTGCGTAAGAACATGGATCGCGAGCTGAAAGGCGCTATCCGTAATCGCATCAAAACTCAGGCAATCGACGGTCTGGTTGAAGCGAACGAAATCGACGTGCCAGCTGCGCTGGTTGACAGCGAAATCGACGTTCTGCGTCGTCAG
This sequence comes from Pantoea sp. EKM21T, assembly GCF_011800405.1. Taxonomy (NCBI): domain Bacteria; kingdom Pseudomonadati; phylum Pseudomonadota; class Gammaproteobacteria; order Enterobacterales; family Erwiniaceae; genus Pantoea; species Pantoea sp. EKM21T. The sequence goes on along the minus strand of NZ_JAALFV010000001.1, from coordinate 649,981 downwards.
GCTGCACAGCGTTTCGGTGGCAACGAACAGCAGGCGCTGGAACTGCCACGCGAACTGTTCGAAGAGCAGGCTAAACGCCGTGTTGTTGTCGGTCTTCTGCTGGGCGAAGTGATTCGTACCCACGAGCTGAAAGCTGACGAAGCGCGCGTAAGCACCATGATCGAAGAGATGGCTTCTGCGTATGAAGATCCGCAGGAAGTGATCGAGTTCTACAGCAAGAATAACGAGCTGATGAACAATATGCGCAACGTTGCGCTGGAAGAGCAAGCGGTTGAAGCGGTCCTGGCGAAAGCTAAAGTGACCGAGAAAGAGACCAACTTCCAGGATCTGATGAATCAGACCGCTCAGGCCTGATCACGCATTTAACCGTCTGTGCTAAGCCCGTGACTGAAAAGTCGCGGGCTTTTTTGTGTTTTGCGTCCGGATAGCCACTCTTCGCCGCTATTTGTTTAATAAACAGGCGAATTATTCACGCATCGCTTTTTCCGGGTTAGCGAACAGGGAAAAGATTGTTATGCTTGAAACATGCGTGCAGCATCCCCAGATACAGGGAGTATGCAGAAATAAGAGTGAGGCTGGCTGATTAACCGTCCTGAAGGTGTCGGAAAAAGGCGCGGCGTGGAGTTTCCCGCGCGTCTTACGTAGAATCGGTACAGAATGTTGCCAATGAAATTTATCCAGGAGACGGTAATGTCATACAGTGGCGATCGTGAATATACAGCACCGCACAATGCGCTGGTGCCAATGGTGGTTGAACAAACTTCGCGTGGTGAGCGTTCTTACGACATCTACTCCCGTCTGCTTAAAGAGCGCGTCATTTTCCTGACCGGCCAGGTCGAAGACCACATGGCTAATCTGATTGTGGCGCAGATGCTGTTTCTGGAAGCTGAAAACCCGGAAAAAGATATCTATCTCTACATTAACTCGCCAGGCGGTGTGATCACGGCCGGTATGTCGATCTACGACACCATGAAATTTATCAAACCGGATGTCAGCACTATCTGTATGGGTCAGGCCTGTTCTATGGGCGCTTTCCTGCTGACGGCGGGCACCAAAGGCAAACGTTTCTGTCTGCCGAACTCACGTGTGATGATCCACCAGCCGCTGGGCGGTTATCAGGGTCAGGCGTCAGACATCGAGATCCACGCGCGCGAAATCCTTAAAGTTAAGCAGCGTATGAATGAGCTGATGGCTGAGCACACCGGTAAAACGCTGGAAGAAATTGAGCGTGACACTGAGCGTGACCGTTTCCTCTCTGCAAATGAAGCGGTAGAGTATGGATTAGTCGATTCAATTCTGACGCATCGCCAATAAGACCCGACTTACCGTTGTCCCTGGTCTATAGTTAACAGGACAACGGTACTATTATGGGTTGAATGAATTTCGGCCGTCTCTGCACGGCCTGAGCCGTACGCGGGTATGGCCTGAGAACAAGAAGAGGTTAACTGATGACAGATAAGCGCAAAGACGGTTCAGGAAAGTTGCTGTACTGCTCTTTTTGCGGCAAAAGCCAGCATGAAGTGCGAAAGCTGATTGCCGGGCCGTCAGTGTATATCTGCGATGAGTGTGTTGACCTGTGCAACGACATCATTCGCGAAGAGATTAAGGAAGTTGCCCCGCATCGTGAACGTAGTGCGTTGCCAACCCCACATGAAATTCGCCATCACCTCGATGATTATGTCATCGGTCAGGAAAGAGCGAAGAAAGTGCTGGCGGTTGCGGTTTACAACCACTACAAGCGTCTGCGCAACGGCGATACCAGCAATGGTATCGAGCTGGGCAAAAGCAACATTCTGCTGATTGGCCCGACCGGTAGTGGTAAAACGCTGCTGGCAGAAACGCTGGCACGCCTGCTGGATGTGCCGTTTACCATGGCTGATGCCACCACGCTGACTGAAGCCGGTTACGTGGGTGAAGATGTTGAAAACATCATCCAGAAACTGCTGCAGAAATGCGACTACGACGTACAGAAAGCACAGCGCGGCATCGTTTACATCGATGAAATCGACAAAATCTCACGTAAGTCTGATAACCCGTCGATTACCCGTGACGTGTCAGGCGAAGGCGTACAGCAGGCACTGCTTAAACTGATTGAAGGCACCGTGGCTGCCGTTCCCCCGCAGGGTGGACGTAAGCATCCGCAGCAGGAATTTTTGCAGGTTGATACCTCTAAAATTCTGTTTATCTGCGGCGGCGCATTTGCCGGCCTGGACAAAGTGATCGCCCAGCGTGTTGAAACCGGATCCGGTATCGGCTTCGGCGCGACCGTGAAAGGGAAATCGCAGAAAGCCAGCGAAGGCGAACTGCTTGCGCAGTGTGAACCAGAAGATTTGATCAAATTTGGTCTGATCCCTGAGTTCATCGGTCGTCTGCCTGTTGTTGCGACCCTGAGCGAGCTGAGCGAAGAAGCGCTGATTCAGATTCTGCGTGAGCCTAAGAACGCCCTGACCAAACAGTACCAGGCGCTGTTTAACCTGGAAGGCGTTGAGCTGGAGTTCCGTGACGAGGCGTTAACCGCCATTGCTAAGAAAGCGATGTCACGTAAAACCGGTGCACGTGGTCTGCGTTCAATTGTAGAAGGCGCGTTACTGGAAACGATGTATGACCTGCCTTCCATGGACGACGTGGAAAAAGTAGTGATTGATGAATCAGTTATTGAAGGTCAGTCTGAGCCCATGTTGATCTACGGTAAGCATGAAGCCCAGGCATCTGGCGAATAATTAAACAGATCGTCCATCTTGTCGTAATAAAAAAGGGGAAAATGTTTCCCCTTTTGCTTTTCTCGCCTCTGTGACGTTGAATGTCGGACAATCATCCCCATATACTCAGATACCTGTGGGTTTAACTGCATACCTGCCTGATGCGGTTCCCATCACCTGGCGGACATTAAACAAAGAGAGAGCTCTATGAATCCTGAGCGTTCTGAACGCATTGAAATCCCCGTGTTGCCGCTGCGCGACGTGGTGGTTTATCCGCACATGGTAATTCCGTTGTTTGTTGGCCGGGAAAAATCAATTCGGTGCCTTGAAGCCGCAATGGATCATGATAAAAAAATCATGCTGGTCGCACAGAAAGAGGCTTCAACGGATGAACCTGGCATTAACGATCTCTTCTCAGTAGGGACCGTTGCATCAGTATTACAAATGCTGAAACTGCCGGATGGCACCGTCAAAGTCCTGGTCGAAGGTTTACAGCGCGCCCACATTACGACGCTGGCCGATAACGGTGACCATTTTGTGGCACAAGCTGAATATCTGGTTTCGCCAGAGATTGAAGAGCGCGAGCAGGAAGTGCTGGTGCGCACGGCGATCAATCAGTTTGAAGGCTACATCAAACTCAACAAGAAGATCCCACCCGAGGTTTTAACCTCGCTGAACAACATTGACGATGCGGCCCGCCTTGCTGACACCGTCGCAGCACATATGCCACTGAAGCTGGCAGACAAACAGTCTGTGCTGGAGATGTCCGACGTCAACGAACGTCTGGAATATCTGATGGCGATGATGGAATCTGAAATCGATCTGCTGCAGGTTGAGAAGCGCATTCGCAACCGTGTTAAGAAGCAGATGGAGAAGAGCCAGCGCGAGTACTATCTGAATGAGCAGATGAAGGCGATTCAGAAAGAGCTGGGCGAGATGGACGACGCGCCCGACGAGTACGAAGCGTTAAAACGCAAAATCGATGCGGCAAAAATGCCGGAAGAAGCGCGCGAGAAAGCGGAAGCTGAGCTGCAGAAGCTGAAGATGATGTCCCCGATGTCCGCTGAAGCGACCGTGGTTCGCGGCTATATCGACTGGATGGTGCAGGTTCCGTGGAACGCGCGCAGTAAAGTGAAGAAAGATCTGCGTAAAGCGCAGGAGACGCTGGATACCGACCATTACGGGCTGGAGCGCGTGAAGGATCGTATTCTTGAGTATCTTGCGGTTCAGAGTCGCGTCAGCAAAATCAAAGGGCCGATTTTGTGCCTGGTCGGACCGCCAGGGGTAGGTAAAACCTCTCTCGGTCAGTCGATCGCCAAAGCAACCGGACGCAAATATGTGCGTATGGCGCTGGGTGGCGTGCGTGATGAAGCTGAAATCCGCGGTCACCGTCGTACTTACATCGGCTCTATGCCGGGTAAATTAATCCAGAAAATGGCGAAAGTCGGGGTTAAAAACCCACTGTTCCTGCTGGATGAAATCGACAAAATGTCCTCTGACATGCGTGGCGATCCGGCTTCAGCGCTGCTGGAAGTGCTTGATCCTGAGCAGAACATTGCGTTCAACGACCACTATCTGGAAGTCGACTATGACCTTTCTGATGTGATGTTCGTTGCTACATCGAACTCAATGAACATCCCGGCACCGCTACTGGACCGTATGGAAGTGATTCGTCTGTCGGGTTACACCGAAGATGAAAAACTGAACATCGCTAAGCAGCATCTGCTGACCAAGCAGATTGAGCGCAACGCCCTGAAAGCCAATGAAATTACGGTTGAAGACAGCGCGATTGTGGGCATTATCCGTTACTACACCCGTGAAGCCGGTGTGCGTAGCCTTGAGCGTGAGCTGTCGAAACTGTGCCGTAAAGCGGTTAAATCGCTGCTGATGGACAAGACGAAAAAGCACATCACCATCAATGGCGAAAACCTCAAGGATTTCCTGGGCGTTCAGCGCTTCGACTACGGTCGTGCGGACAGCGAAAACCGTGTGGGTCAGGTAACGGGTCTGGCATGGACGGAAGTGGGTGGCGATCTGCTGACCATCGAAACCGCCTGCGTACCAGGTAAAGGCAAGCTGACTTACACCGGTTCTCTGGGTGAAGTGATGCAGGAGTCGATTCAGGCTGCGCTGACCGTGGTGCGTGCCCGTGCCGAGAAGCTGGGCATCAATGGTGACTTCTACGAAAAACGTGATATTCACGTTCACGTACCTGAAGGCGCTACGCCGAAAGATGGTCCAAGTGCCGGTATCGCCATGTGTACTGCGCTGGTCTCCTGTCTGACCGGTAACCCGGTGCGGGCGGATGTGGCGATGACCGGTGAGATCACCCTGCGTGGTCAGGTGCTGCCGATTGGCGGGCTGAAAGAGAAACTGCTGGCAGCGCACCGTGGTGGCATTAAAACCGTGCTTATCCCTGACGACAACAAGCGCGACCTGGAAGAGATTCCACAGAACGTGATTGCCGATCTGGAGATTCATCCGGTGAAACGCATTGAAGAGGTGCTGAATCTGGCACTGGAAAATGCGCCATACGGTATGCAGGTCGTAACAGCAAAATAGTGATTAACGGCAAAAACCGTTAAAAAGCGGAGCTGGCAAGGCAATTGGCGCTTGCCAGCTTTTTTTTGTGCCGTTAATTTAGGTGGCTGCCGACGCGACGTTCTCAGAGAAATTCCGTTGTTTCGGCTCCACAGGCTTGATATAACTTGCTGCGCGTTCGCACCCTGCCGGATGCAGGGTACGATGTGAAATAATAAAAGAGGGGATGAAGAGAGTGAATAAGTCACAATTGATCGACAAAATTGCTGCCGATGCTGATATTTCTAAAGCTGCAGCGGGACGTGTTTTAGATGCATTTATGGGCTCAGTTTCAGATGCGCTGAAAGACGGTGATGAAGTGGCTCTGGTAGGTTTCGGCACATTCTCTGTGCGTGACCGCGCTGCACGTACCGGCCGCAACCCGCAAACCGGTAAAGAGATCACCATCCCGGCCGGTAAAGTACCAGGCTTCCGTGCTGGTAAAGCATTGAAAGACGCTGTCAATTAATAACAACGAATAGATTCATTGACGCATTTTCTTCAGTGGATTAGAGGACGATTAACCCGTTCTCATGTAACATACGGGCACATCAATCAGATGTGCCTTTTTTGTTTTAACCGGTGAGAATCGGGCCGTAAGATGGACCTGGACCGGATTGAGACTGCCAGCTAAGCCAGCAGTTGCGTGAGTCGCCAGCCAATGGCGAATTGCGACCGAGCTTTACATTCACACTACAGCGGAGTGTTGCCATACCATGATGGACAATTTACGCGCGGCGTCGAACCATGTCGTGCTCAAGATTATTTTGGGGCTGATTATCCTCTCCTTTGTGCTGACGGGCGTTGGCAACTATCTGATTGGCGGCAATAACGACTATGCGGCCAAAGTTAACGGCCAGGAGATTAGCCGGGGACAGCTGGAGCAGGCGTTCAACAGCGAGCGCAGTCGTCAGCAGCAGATGCTGGGCGATCAGTTCTCACAGCTGGCCAGCAACGATGGCTACATGCAGCAGATTCGCCAGCAGGCGCTGTCGCAGTTAATCGATCAGGCGCTGCTTGATAGCTACATCAAAGATCTCCACCTCAGCATCAGCGACGATCAGGTGAAGCAGGCTATCTTCAATCAGCAGGCTTTTCAGACTAACGGTAAATTCGACAATGCCAAATATCTGAGTCTGATCAGCAATATGGGCTTCAGCGCCGACCAGTATGCCGAAGCGTTGCGTAAGCAGCTCTCTAATCAACAGCTGATCAATGCCGTGGCTAACACCGACTTCACGCTGAAAGGCGAAGCCAGCAAACTGGTGGACCTGGTTTCACAGCAGCGTGAGATTCGTCAGGCGACGCTGGACGTCAATGCACTGGCGGCGAAGCAGGCCGTTACTGACGACGAAATCAGTCAGTATTATCAGCAGCATAAAACCAGCTTTATGGCACCAGAGCAGTTCCGTGTCAGCTACCTCCTGATGGATGCGGCCAGCATGCAGCAGGATGCCAGCGAGGCCGATATTCAGGCCTGGTACGACCAGCATAAAGCGGACTATTCGCAGCCACAGCGTACGCGCTACAGCGTCATTCAGACCAAAACTGAAGCCGATGCCAATGCGGTCCTGGCGCAGCTGAAAGCAGGTGCCAGCTTCGCTGACGTGGCAAAAGCCAAATCCATTGACCCGATCTCGGCGCGTAAGGGCGGCGATATGGGCTGGCTGGAACCCTCTACGACTCCGGATGAGCTGAAAAATGCCGGTCTGACTGAGAAAGGCCAGATGTCAGGCGTCATCAAATCTTCAGTGGGCTTCCTGGTGGTTCGTCTTGACGATATTCAGCCAGAGCAGGTTAAGCCACTGGATGAAGTGCGCAGCGCCATTGCAGCGAAAGTGAAGCAGGAGAAGGGCGTTGATGCCTTCTACAAAGTGCAACAGAAAGTCAGCGAAGCGGCCAGCAATGACAATGAGTCACTGGCGGGTGCAGAGCAGGCTTCTGGTCTGAAAGCGAAAGAGACTGGCTGGTTCAGTCAGGATACGCTGCCAGATGAGCTTAACTTTGATGCAGTGAAGCAGGCGATCTTTAATGGCGGACTGGTCGGGCAAAACGGCGCGCCGGGCAACAACTCCGATATCATTACTGTCGATGGCGACCGTGCCTTTGTGCTGCGTATCAGTGAGCATAAACCGGAAGCGGTAAAACCGCTTGAGCAGGTTAAGGCGCAGATCACTGACACGCTTAAGCATGATAAAGCGACGCAGCAGGCAAAAGCTCAGGCCGATAAGCTGCTGACCGATCTGAAAGCCGGTAAGCAGGATGCGCTGACTGCAGCGGGTCTGACGCTGAGCGCCAGCAAGACCGTTGATCGCAATGCGCAGGATCCGGTGGCACAGACTGCCTTTAACCTGCCTCAGCCTGCGGAAAATAAACCTTCCTGGGGTGTCAGCGAAGATATGCAGGGCAATGTGGTACTGGTGGCGGTTGATAAAGTTAAAACCGGCAGCATGCCGCAGGCGCAGATTGACGAAATGGTCAAAGGCGTTACGCAGAATAATGCGCAGCTGGCGTTTGAAGCGTTACTGCAAAACCTGCGTAAAGAGGCCAAAATTAAGTACGGCGCTGCCGCACAAATGCAGTAAGCCTCGCAGAAACTGCGCAACGACTGTAACAATCAAAGGCCGCATTCGCGGCCTTTTCCATTTCTGAAATCCCGCTTTTGAGCCTTATGTGCAGTAGTGCCACTCTGTCGCTGCTGTTTACATACAAGGAGAAACACAGCATGGCTAAACCTAAACTCGTTGCCTTTTATCTTTCACTCGCGCTGGGCGGCGCACTCTGTCACAGCAGCGTCTCTGCGGCACCTGAACCTGTCAGCGCAGCCGTCACGCAGAGCTCACATCCTGCGTCGAAGCCGGAAGCCGCCGCGCAGCCACAGCAGGAGCAGGTCAGCATCAATGAAGCAACAGCCGAACAGCTCTCTGCCGTTATGAATGGGGTGGGGCTGAAAAAGGCGCAGGCAATTGTGAGCTATCGCGAACAGTACGGACCGTTTAGCGCAATTCAGCAACTCAGTGAAGTGCCGGGCATCGGCAATGCGTTGATAGAGCGAAATGCGGCCCGGCTGAAATTGTGAAGCAGTACACATCTGTGATGCTTAACCCACGATAGACAGGCGACTCTGCTAAAGTGAACAGGTCCAACCAGTTAATTCACAGCAGCAGGAGAGCATGATCATGCAGACCACCATAAAAGTGCGCGGCTATCATCTGGATGTCTATCAGCACGTCAATAATGCGCGCTATCTTGAGTTTCTGGAGGAGGCGCGCTGGGAATGGCTGGAAGAGGTGGAAGCATTCCACTGGTTGCAGGAACAGAAACTGGCTTTTGTGGTGGTAAACATCAACATCAACTACCGTCGCCCGGCCGTGCTGGGCGACGTACTGACTATCGACAGTGAGATCACGCAGTTGAATGGCAAAAGCGGCATTATTGCGCAGCGGGTTTTGCTGGCAGGGCAGGAGACCGTGGTGGCGGATGCCGCACTCACTTTTGTCTGTATTGATTTACGGACTCAGAAGGCGGTTGCGCTGGAAGGGGAGTTGCGCGAGCGACTGATGCGTCTGATGGCATGAGTCGATAAAAAGGCGGCAACCCGGATTCTCTGCCGCCACGTCAGACACTCTTAGTTAAGACCGCTTTTTGCTTTCATTGCCGCCATTACGCCAGCACGATCGTTGAGATAACCCTGCAGGCCATTGGCCCGTAAATGACAGGCTGCACACTCACCACATCCATCACCTTTCACGCCGTTATAGCAGGTCAGCGTCTGCTCGCGTACCAGCGCAAGCTGCTGCCAGTAATCCGCCAGCGCCCAGGTTTCCGCTTTATTGAGCCACATCAGCGGCGTCTCAAAACGAACATCGCGCGCCATGCCCAGCGACACCGCATGGTTCAGCGCTTTGACAAACTCATCGCGGCAATCGGGATAGCCGGAGAAATCGGTCTCACAGACACCAGTGATCACCGCTTCCGCTTCGACCTGATAAGCGTAAACCGAGGCCAGCGTCAGAAAGAGAATATTGCGTCCCGGCACAAACGTACTGGGTAATCCACTGGCCTCGGGATTATAAGCCGGCACCGGAATGTTATCCCGCGTCAGGCTGCTGACGGCGAGTTCGTTCAGCATGGTGACATCCAGCACTTTGTGCGCACGTGCACCGAGTTTAATCGCCAGGTCGCGGGCCACATCGATCTCTTCCCGATGGCGTTGTCCATAGTCGAAAGTGACGCAATGAACGTCATCATATTGTTCTAAGGCCTGAATCAGGCAGGTAGTGGAGTCTTGTCCACCGCTGAAAACTACAACAGCGCGTTTCATGGTGTTTTCCTGATAATTAATTTTGCGCTTATGGTAATGCCTCAGTCCGCCGCTGAACAGCTGCATGGCAGATCAATGGGCGGCGGGATCCATGCGCGGCTGAAATCGAACCAGCCCAGCGTATTCAGTTCAATCCCTTCAACGCCCGGCGGCGCGTAGATTTGATAGCGATAATTGAACAGTGGCAGCAGGATGCCGCCCGTCATCAGCTGATGATAAAGCTGATGCAGCGAGCGGGCACGGGTTTCGTCGTCAGCAATTTGCTGGATAGCCAGCAGTTGCGCCTGAATCTCTTCGCCCTGCAGTGTGGGCCACAGCGGCCGCCATAGCGGGTCAGTCTGTAACCAGCTGGCCAGCGTAAAGACCGGCGCATCACCAATCAGTCTGTCGCCCATCACGATATCCGCCTCATCAAGCGGGTCGATGCCGTGCCAGTTTTTTACCGGATGAAAAACTACCTTCAGGGTGCAGCCGTGCTGTTTTAACAGTGCAACCAGCGCCTGTGACATCTGATGCAGCTCAACCGGCAACTGATAATGCAGCGTCAGGGTTGCCGGTAAGGGAACCCTGACAGCATCAATCAGCGGCACACTCCAGCCAGGTAACAACTCTTTACTGGGAGTGATGAGTCCCTCATCCAGAGGCAACCGGCTGACAATGCCGCTTTGCTGGATCAGCTGGAAAAGCGTGCGCGCCTGATCAGCGGTAAATCCGGCTCGCGGCCGGCAGACCAGATAACAGAAGCCGAGGCTGATACTGCTGCTGACCGGTTGCAGCGTCCTGAGCTCTGTGGCATCGCCTATCGCAATCTGCACCGGATGACGACAGCTGCTGCCGAGAGCGGGATCAAACAGCTGAGGGGTAATCCAGTACTCCACCGCCTGCAGCAGAGGACGCTGCAGATGCCAGCGCGCGTGACTTTCAATCCTCACCAGCTCGGTGCTGAAGTGCCTGAGTTTCCACGGCCCGCTGCCCGTGGCGGGATCGATGGGATGGGGCAGCAGGCACAACAAGTGGGCGAGCCGATGGGGCAGCCAGAAATCAGGGCGGCGCAGTACGAAACGCACCGCAAGCGGATGGGGCGCATCCACGCTGACCACATCGGCCAGTAACATGCTGACGCGCCTATCCCGCAACAGCTGGCGGAATTGCGCCACCAGTTGTGCGGCCTGCAGAGGCTCGTCGTTGTGCCACATCAGCTGAGGCCGTAACCAGAATAACCAGCCAGATGACGCCTCGTCATATTGCCAGTGATGCGCCAGATCGCCGACCGGCTCATCCTGCTCAAAGCGAGTCAGACCGGAATAGATCTGGCGAGCCAGGTGCTGTTCGGCCCGACCGGTAATCTGACGCGGCTCTGTGCTCTCCATCGGACGATAGTAGGGGATGCGCAGCACCGGCGTATCGTTCTGCCACTGTCCACCCATTAATGGCCGCAGCATATTGATCAGCCTTTCCGGCGGCAGATCCAGCAGCTGCAAGGCCTCAGCGGCGTCTCCGGCGTCGAGCTGTTGTTGCAGCAACTGCTGCCGTAATTGTTCAGGTGAGCGCAGAAACACTATTTGTCCCTGTTTGCCACGGCCAGGCTCGCCGCGCCAGCTGAGCCAGCCTGCATGCTGCCACTGTGACAGCAACGTGCGCAGATGACGCTCGCTGCAGATACAGTGGCGGGCCATCTCCGCCACGCAGGTTTGCTGTGGGGCGCCCTGACTCTGCTGCCACAGACGCTGGAACTGATTAAGACGGTTAAGCTGGCGCATGTTAAACCCGGAACAGTTTTTTAAAAGTATTCACTATTAGTTCCGCAATTAACAGGCAATAGTGGAGTTCATCTTTCAGCAGGAGGTAAATCATGGTGCGTTTAGCCGCGTTCGATATGGATGGCACATTATTGCTGCCGGATCATCAACTAGGTCAGCAGACGCTGGATAGCCTGCAGGCGTTGCATCTGCGTGGCGTTAATCTGGCGCTGGCGACGGGCCGCCATCTGCTGGAGATGCAGATCTTACGGGAAAAAATGACACTGCCCGCGTGGCTGATTACCGGTAATGGCACTCGTGTACACGACAGGCAGGACAATCTGATCTTTGCGCGTGATCTGCCCTCTGCGGTCGCCGAAGAGGTGATCCACCGCCGCTGGGATACGCCCGCCACCCTGCATGTTTTCAACGATCAGGGGTGGTTTACCGATCACCCACAGCCTGATCTGCTGGTGGCCCATCAGATCAGCGGATTTGGCTATCAGCTGTGCGATCTTAAAAGATTGCCCGCGCATCAGGTGACAAAAATCTGCTTTATCGATCAGCATCAGCGCCTCTGTCAGATAAAAACAGAGCTGGATGCCGCACTGGGCGAGCAGGCTAACATCTGCTTCTCTGCCGTGGATTGTCTGGAGGTCTTACCCGCCAGCTGCAATAAAGGCAGCGCGCTGGCACTGTTATGTGACCATCTGTCGCTGACCATGGCGGAGTGTATGGCGTTTGGTGATGCGATGAACGATCGCGAGATGCTGGCGCAGGCCGGACAGGGTTTTATCATGGGCAATGCGATGGCGCAGCTGAAAGCCGCGCTACCGCATCTGCCGGTATTAGGGCATTGCGAGACACAGGCGGTGTCTCACTATTTAAATCACTGGCTGGCAACACCCGACCTCGCGTATTCCCCCGAATGCTGAGGATTGCCGTGAACCGGACAGGATGTCCGGTTTTTTATTCCAGCTCGCGCTGCCACGGCGTGATATCGCCAATATGCTTTGCCACCCATTCAGGCTGATAGTAGCTATCAGGATAACGTTCGCCGCTGTCGCACAGCAGTGTCACCAGTGCTCCCTGCTGATTCGCTGCCCGTAAGCGTTTTGCCACCTGCATCATGCCCCAGAAATTGGTGCCGGTAGAGGCGCCTGGCTTGCGTCCCAGAATCTTTTCCAGTTTCAGCATGGCGGCCAGCGTTGCACTATCCGGCACTTTGATCATTTCGTCGATCACGTCAGGCATAAACGACGGCTCCACTCGCGGACGGCCAATTCCTTCGATCATGCTGCCGCGCGCGCTGGTCAGGGTGGCATCACGCTGCTGCCAGTAATCAAAAAACACCGAATGCTGCGGATCAACCACCAGCAGTTTGGTTTCCAGTCCCTGATAACGGATATAGCGGCCCAGCGTGGCTGAGGTGCCGCCGGTGCCCGCACTCATGATTATCGTATGGGGAATCGGATAAGGTTCATGCTCCATCTGACGGAAAATGCTCTCTGCAATATTGTTATTGCCGCGCCAGTCGGTGGCACGTTCAGCATAGGTAAACTGATCCATAAAATGGCCATTGAGCTCCCGCGCCAGCCGTTCAGATTCAGCATAGAGCTGGCAGGGATCTTCAACAAAATGGCACTGTCCGCCATAAAAAGTGATCTGCTCAATTTTACGCTTCGCTGTGCTCGCCGGCATCACCGCAATAAAGGGCAGACCCAGCAGCCTTGCGAAGTACGCCTCAGAAACGGCAGTGCTGCCTGACGAGGCTTCGATAATCGGCGTATCCTGTTTAATCCAGCCGTTGGAGAGGCCGTAGAGGAACAGGGATCGTGCCAGCCGGTGTTTAAGACTGCCACTGGGATGGGTACTTTCATCTTTCAGATAGAACCAGATACCGGGAAAGTCCGCCAGATCGAAACGGATCAAATGGGTCTCAGCCGATCGTTGAAAATCAGCGTTAATTTCGTTGATAGCGTGGCGAATCCAGCAGGTGTGCATCTCAGGCGTCCGGTAAAAAAGTGATGCGGCTATTTTATGGCACGTGCAGGAAAAAGAGATTGCACAATTACCGCTAAAATGGCGGTAATGGAGAAAATGATTCTCCCGGAGCCGCGAATGTTAGATAAAACTGACCTTAAATTGCTCTCACTGCTGCAGCATGACTGCACGCTGTCGCTGCAGGCGCTGGCGGATGCCGTCAACCTCACCACCACACCCTGCTGGAAGCGCCTGAAAAAGCTTGAAGATGATGGCATTATTCGCGCACGGGTGGCGTTGCTGGATGGAGATAAAATCGGACTGTCACTGACGGCGTTTATGTTTGTTAAAACGCAGCAGCACAGTCGCGACTGGTATCAGGCATTTGTCTCGGTGGTGAGCAGCATGCCGGAGGTAATGGCCTTTTACCGTATGGCAGGCGAGTATGATTATCTGCTGCGCATTCAGGTGGCCGACATGAAAAGCTATGATGCTTTCTACAAGCGAGTAGTGAATGGGGTGCCTGGCCTGATTGATGTGACATCCAGCTTCGCCATGGAAGAGATTAAATACACCACGGCTTTACCTGTCGCCCCCTGAGGGCCTGAGATTGAGAGCAGCGTTGTGCGATTATTCAGTCAATTAAGTTGGTATTTTCTGCGGGAGTGGCGGCGCTATCTGGGCGCGGTCCTCCTGCTGATTGTTATTGCTATTCTGCAGCTGCTGCCACCGCATGTGGTCGGGGTGATTGTCGATGGCGTGACGCGTGACAACATGAGCACCAGCCGCATCATGATGTGGATTGGGATCATGCTGGCAACGGCGGTGGTGGTCTATCTGCTGCGCTATGTCTGGCGTGTGCTGCTGTTTGGTGCCTCCTACCAGCTGGCGGTTGAGCTGCGCGAAGATTTCTATCGCCAGCTGAGTCGTCAGCAACCGGCATTTTATCTGCGTCACCGCACCGGCGACCTGATTGCGCGCGCCACCAACGACGTGGATCGGGTTGTGTTTGCTGCCGGGGAAGGAGTACTGACGCTGGTCGACTCGCTGGTCATGGGCTGCGTGGTGCTGCTGGTAATGAGCACGCAGATCAGCTGGCAGCTGACGCTGCTTGCGCTGGTGCCGATGCCCATTATGGCCATCGTGATCCATCGCTACGGTAATCAACTGCACCATCGCTTTAAGCTGGCACAGGCCGCCTTCTCCAGTCTCAACGATCAGACGCAGGAGAGCCTGACCAGCATCCGGATGATTAAATCCTTTGGCCTTGAACAGCATCAGTCGCAGCAATTTTCCGATATCGCCCGCGATACCGGTGAAAAAAACCTGCGCGTGGCGCGGGTCGATGCCCGTTTCGATCCCACTATCTATATCGCTATCGGCTTCTCAAACCTGCTGGCGATTGGTGGCGGCAGCTGGCTGGTCTGGCATGGAGAGATGACGCTGGGGCAGCTCACCAGCTTTGTGATGTATCTCGGCCTGATGATCTGGCCGATGCTGGCGCTGGCGTGGATGTTTAATATTGTTGAACGCGGCAGCGCCGCCTGGAGCCGCATCGGCGCGCTGCTGGCGGAAGCGCCAGCGGTGGAAGATGGCGATAAGTCACTGCCATCTGAACCGGGCACGCTGCAGGTCGCGATTCGTGCCTTTAACTATCCGGCCAGCGTGGGTCCGGTCTTAAGCGATGTCAGCTTCCAGCTGAAACCCGGCGAGATGCTGGGGCTGTGCGGGCCAACCGGCAGTGGCAAAAGTACGCTGCTTAGCCTGATTCAGCGCCACTTTGATATTCAGCAGGGCGACATCCGTTATCACCAGATCCCGCTGCCGCAGTTGCGGCTGGATAGCTGGCGCAGCCGTCTGGCCGTGGTCAGCCAGACACCGTTCCTGTTCTCAGACAGCGTGGCGAACAATATTGCGCTGGGGAAACCGGGCGCAACCCAGCAGGAGATTGAGCATGCCGCCACGCTGGCCTGCGTTCATGACGATATCCTGCGTCTGCCGCAGGGCTATGAAACGGAAGTCGGGGAGCGCGGTGTGATGCTGTCGGGTGGACAGAAGCAGCGTCTTTCGATTGCCCGGGCGCTGCTGCTGAATGCGGAAATCCTGATTCTGGACGACGCGCTTTCCGCGGTGGATGGCCGTACCGAACACGAAATCCTGCATAACCTGCGCATCTGGGGGCAGGGACGCACGCTGATTATCAGCGCGCACCGCTTATCGGCACTGACGGAAGCCAGTGAAATCCTGGTCCTGCAGCAGGGCAGGGTGGCGCAGCGGGGCGACCACGACGCGCTGACCGGCAGGGCTGGCTGGTATCGGGACATGTACCGTTACCAGCAACTGGAAGCGGCGCTGGATGATGATGAAAATGAGAAAGGAGTGCCGCATGGCTAAGTCTGCACGCTTGTGGCCTACCCTGAAGCGTCTGCTGAGCTACGGTAAGCCGTGGCGTAAATCCCTGTCGCTGGCGGTAGGGATGCTGTGGATCGCTGCCGCGGCGGAAGTGACCGGACCGGTGCTGGTCAGCTACTTTATCGATAACCTGGTGGCGAAACATCAGATGCCCTGGGGAGTGGTCGCAGGACTGGTGGTCAGTTTTATCCTGCTTCAGCTGCTGGCCGCCGGGCTGCACTACTGGCAGGCGCTGTTGTTTAACCGAGCCGCTATCGGCGTGGTACAGCAGTTACGCAGTGACGTGATGAATGCCGCACTCTGTCAGCCGCTGAGTGCCTTTGATACCCAGCCGGTCGGGCAGATTATTTCACGCGTGACTAACGACACCGAAGTCATCCGCGATCTCTACGTCACGGTGGTTTCAACCGTGTTGCGCAGTGCCGCACTGGTCGGCGCCATGATGGTGGCGATGTTCAGCCTTGACTGGCGCATGGCGCTGGTGGCGATGATGATATTCCCGCTGGTACTGGTGGTGATGTTCATCTATCAGCGTTACAGCACGCCCATTGCCCGTCGGGTTCGCAGCTATCTGGCAGACATCAATAATGGCTTCAACGAAGTGATCAGCGGTATGAGCGTGATCCAGCAGTTTCGTCAGCAGGCGCGATTTGGTGAGCGAATGGGCGAAGCGAGCCGCTCTCACTATCTGGCGCGAATGGAAACGCTGCGTCTGGATGGTTTTCTGCTGCGTCCGCTGTTGAGCCTGTTTTCAGCGATGGTGTTGTGTGGGCTGCTGATCCTGTTTAGTTTCTCGATGCCTGGCGTGTTTGAAGTGGGGGTACTCTATGCCTTTATTACCTATCTGGGGCGTCTGAATGAGCCGCTGATTGAGCTGACCACTCAGCAATCGATGCTGCAGCAGGCGGTGGTTTCAGGTGAACGTATTTTCGAACTGATGGATGCTGCACAGCAGCAGTATGGGGCCGATCAGCAACCGCTGGCTTCAGGTCGTATCACCCTGAACAATCTGAGCTTTGCCTACCGTGAAAACCGCGATGTGCTCAGTGATATCAATCTTGAGGTTGCCCCACGCGAGTTTGTGGCGCTGGTGGGACATACCGGCAGCGGTAAAAGCACGCTGGCGAACCTGTTAATGGGTTACTATCCGGTGACGCGTGGCGAGATCCGCATTGATGATCGACCCATTAGTGACCTGAGCCATGCCGTGCTGCGGCGCGGTATCGCGATGGTGCAGCAGGATCCGGTGGTGCTGGCCGATACGCTGCTGGCGAATGTGCGGCTGGGACGTGACATCAGCGAAGAGGCCGTCTGGACGGTGCTGGAACAGGTGCAGCTGGCTCCGCTGGCGCATGCGTTGCCGGAGGGAATACATACCCGGCTGGGCGAGCAGGGCAATAATCTGTCGGTCGGGCAGAAGCAGCTGCTGGCACTGGCCCGGGTGCTGGTTGATCTGCCGCAGATACTGATCCTCGACGAAGCGACGGCCAATATTGATTCCGGCACCGAGCAGGCCATTCAGCAGACGCTTGAGACGCTGCGCCAGCACAGCACGCTGGTGGTGATTGCTCACCGCCTCTCAACGATTATTGAAGCAGACAAGATTCTGGTGCTGCATCGTGGTCGTGTGGTTGAGCAGGGTACGCATCAGCAACTGCTGGCGATGCAGGGACGTTACTGGCAGATGTATCAGCTGCAGCAGGCAGGTGAAGATCTGGTATCGGGCGTCGCTGTAACAACTGAAGGCTGAGTTGCACCTTTTTTGCGCACCTTTATCAGATTAATCTGTATAAATGCACTCCTTTGACGCCTGAAGCACCAAAGGAGTGCAGCCCTCCGCTGCAATTTCCCCTGTACGGCCTCTCTGTTTCCCATCCTCTTTAAAGCATCCCTTGTCGCGTCTCGCCTGAACAACGTATTACCGTCATTTTCACACTCTGGCACAGGCTTTGCTTATATCCCTGCGTGTCCGTAAACGTTACCTATTTACTCGCTGGAGGGGATCCAATGAAGCTGGTTACCGTCGTAATTAAGCCATTCAAGCTGGAGGATGTACGTGAAGCTTTATCCTCTATCGGCATTCAGGGACTGACCGTCTCCGAAGTGAAAGGTTTTGGCCGTCAGAAGGGCCATGCAGAGCTTTATCGTGGCGCAGAGTACAGCGTGAACTTCCTGCCTAAGGTCAAAATTGATATCGCTATTGCCGACGATCAGTTAGACGAAGTGGTGGATGTCATCAGTAAAGCGGCTTACACCGGCAAAATTGGCGACGGTAAAATTTTCGTGGCTGAACTGCAGCGCGTCATCCGTATTCGTACCGGCGAGACCGACGAAGCCGCTCTGTAATAAAGACTCAGTACTGTGATGGGATGGAATAAAAATGAATAAAATTTTCGCTAAGTTGGGCCTCACCAGCCTGGCACTGTTACCCTCACTCGCGATGGCTGCGCCTGCCGTTGCGGACAAGGCTGATAACGCATTTATGATGATTTGCACCGCGCTGGTGCTGTTTATGTCAATTCCAGGTATCGCGCTGTTTTATGGTGGTTTGATTCGCGGTAAAAACGTGCTGTCGATGCTGACTCAGGTTGCCGTCACCTTCTCACTGGTCTGCGTATTATGGATGGTTTACGGCTATTCACTGGCGTTCAGTGAAGGCAACGCATTCTTTGGCAGCTTTAACTGGGTGATGCTGAAAAACATTCAGCTGACCGCCGTCATGGGCAGCTTCTATCAATATATTCATGTCGCGTTCCAGGCCTCGTTTGCCTGTATCACGGTGGGCCTGATTGTCGGTGCTATCGCAGAACGCATCCGTTTCTCTGCCGTACTGATTTTTGTCGGCGTCTGGCTGACCCTGGCTTACCTGCCTATCGCGCACATGGTGTGGGCTGGCGGTTTCCTGGCACAGGATGGCGCGCTGGACTTTGCTGGCGGCACCGTGGTGCATATCAACGCCGCTGTCGCCGGTCTGGTGGGCGCTTATCTGGTGGGCAAACGTGCCGGCTTTGGTAAAGAGGCCTTCAAACCACACAACCTGCCAATGGTATTCACTGGCACCGCCATTCTGTATGTCGGCTGGTTCGGTTTCAACGCCGGTTCTGCTTCTGCAGCAAACGAAATCGCGGCGCTGGCCTTCCTGAACACCGTTGTCGCAACAGCGGGCGCCGTGTTGTCATGGACCTTTGGCGAGTGGGCGGTACGTGGTAAGCCTTCGCTGCTGGGTGCCTGTTCAGGCTTTATTGCCGGGCTGGTAGCGATTACGCCTGCCTGTGGTTATGTCGGCGTCGGCGGTGCATTAATTATCGGCCTGGTTGGCGGACTGGCGGGACTGTGGGGCGTGACCACTCTGAAAAAATGGCTGCGCGTGGATGATCCCTGCGATGTGTTCGGCGTGCATGGCGTGTGCGGCATTGTCGGCTGTATCCTGACTGGCGTGTTTGCCTCCTCTTCACTGGGCGGCGTAGGCTATGCAGAGGGTGTCACCATGGGCCATCAGGTCTGGGTACAGCTCTTCAGCGTGGGCCTGACTATCGTCTGGTCGGGCGTTGTCGCCTTCATCGGCTTCAAGCTGGCTGATTTGATTGTCGGTCTGCGCGTTCCGGAAGAGCATGAGCGTGAAGGTCTGGATGTAAACAGCCACGGCGAGAATGCTTACAACCAGTAATGGATGGGCAGTGAAAAGATCAACCGGGGGCGAGTAATCGCCCCCTTTTTTTATTCGCTGCGCTGACGCATCACCCCTTCCTGAACCGTTGAGGCCACCAGCACACCCTGCTGATTGTAGAACTCGCCCCGGACAAAACCCCGTGCGCCTGACGCCGAAGTACTGACTACGCTATAGAGCAGCCATTCACTGAAGTCGAACGGGCGGTGGAACCACATTGAGTGGTCGATAGTGGCGACCTGCATGTCCGGCTCTAAAAAGCCTTTGCCGTGCGGCTGGAGCGCGACCGGCAGGAAATTGAGATCGGAAGCATAGCCGAGCAGATACTGATGGATGCGTAAGTCGTCGGGCAGTGGGCCGGTGGCGCGGATCCAGACCTGGCGCTCCGGCTTATCCACATGTCCCCGGAGAGGATTGTGAATCTGTACCGGGCGGATCTCCAGCGGACGCTCAGCAATGAATTTTTCACGTAGCTTTTCTGGCAGCAGATGCGCCATTTTCTGCGCCATCGCCTGTTCAGTTAACAGATTCTTTGGCCCCGCCACCTGTGGCATCGGATTCTGATGTTCAAAGCCGCTTTCCGGTGACTGGAACGAGGCGGTCATATAAAAAATCGGCTGCCCATTCTGAATGGCACTGACCCTACGTGCGCTGAAACTTTTGCCATCACGCAGCGTTTCAACATCGTAAATAATCGCTTTCTGACTATCGCCGGGCCGCAAAAAATAGCTGTGAAAAGAGTGAATAATGCGATCTTCCGCCACGGTTTGCTTTGCGGCATACAGCGCCTGACCCACCACCTGACCGCCAAACACCTGACGAAGGCCAATATCTTCGCTCTGGCCGCGATATAAACCCTCTTCCAGTTTTTCCAGATTTAATAAATTCAGCAGATTTTGCAGTGCCTGAGTCATGGCGCGTTCCTCAATATAGTGACCTGCTCAGTGTGAAAGATCGGACCAGTTGACGTCAATCAGACTTTCTACATTGTCGGTGCCAGGCAAAATTTCATTTTTGTGCCAACATTAAGGACATACGGCGAGTGAAGCGCTGTAAGCAGGATTCGCTGCCGACAATCATTTTGATCAAATGGAGACGACATCAATGAAACTCAGGCATGTGTTCAGTGGAGTAGTTATGGCGGTTGCTGTTGTAGGATGCGCCGACAAGAGTAAACCCGTGCCAACGCCAACTCTGGGTTCTGCGGTTGCAGGACAGACGGCGGCGATTGCGCAGCCTAACGTAAGTGGTTCAGTCTTTATCCGCCAGCGCATTGCGCTGCCGCCGGATGCGGTATTAACCGTGACGCTCTCTGATGCGTCCGTCGCCGATGCACCCTCAAAAGTGCTGTCGCAGCGCGTGGTGCGAACCGAAGGCAAACAGGCACCGTTCCAGTTCGTGCTGCCGTTTAACCCAGCCGACATCAAGCCTGATGCACGCATTCTGTTAAGCGCAGCCATCTCAATCGACGGTAAGCTGGCCTTTATCACTGAAGGCGTGAAGCCAGTGATTAACCAGGGTGGCACCAAAGCAGAGCTGCTGCTGGTACCGGTACCGTCTATGGCGATGCCAACCCAGCCGGGCGCAGCGACCACCGTTCCTTCGACCTCACCGACTCAGGTGACGCCGTCTGCTGCGGTTCCTGCTCCAACCCGTCTGTAAACTCATTTCGGGGCGACATAGTCGCCCTTTTTTCCCTGTCTAAACTCGCCAGCGATAAGTCTCGAGATCGAGCTGTCCGTCGTCACTCACCTCTATGCCTTCCGCTTCCAGTGCATCCCGCTGCCGCAACAGACGGTCACCCTGAAGAGAAATTGTGCCGTGTCGGTTTACGACGCGATGCCAGGGAAGGGTAGTACCCTCGGGTAAGCGGCTCAGCACGCCACCAACCTGACGCGCCGCGCGCGGAGAACCGGCCAGTAGCGCCACATCGCCATAGGTGGTGACGCGGCCAGCCGGAATAGCGGCAACAATTTGCCAGATGCGTTGCTGGAAAGTGTCTGGCTGATTCATGTACTTATTTCATCAGGGAAAAGGGTTTTAACTTTAGCACGGGGAAAAGGCGGAGAAAGCGTAAAAGCGGTGGTTGTTCAAGAAAACAACGGTTGTCCCGACTACGCTTGCAATTGCCACCTCCTTCCCAGATAATGCCCCCGCTCTCGTAAAGAGGGCTTGTCAATGGGGGCCCTGTTGGTTCTCCCGCAATGCTAGCTTGTGAACTCGGTCAGATCCGGAAGGAAGCAGCCGTAGCAGGTGACGCGTGTGCCGGGATGTAGCTGGCAGGGCCCCCACCACTTTCTCCCTTCGATATTCTCCCCCTAAGCTGCAGACAGGCAAAACCCGCCTGGGCCGATCCTTTGCCGGCAGGCAGGATTATCCGGTACTTTATTGGGGTAAAACTGAGCCGTAAGCGATCAGATTAACGGACAAATTTCCATACTGAACCCGGGACTTTATCGTAGAGCTTGTTCATCGTCAGTTCCGCCAGGCGATGGTCAGCTGCTGAGTAAAATACCGCTAATTCATCTTCCGGTAATTCATACTTATTTTTTTCAATCACCCTTTCCAGGGTATCAAGAGAGCGGCAGCGCCGCAGTCGCATCAAATAATCGGTTTTAGTCAGGGTTTTGTTCATAAATAAACCGTTCTCATGTCTTTACTATAATGAATGGCTCGGTTGCTGGAGAAAAGCGCACTCTTCAGTGAACAGATTAAATAAGCGTTTTGCTGAACGTTGCCACCGCTGAAGATCCGGACTATTGACACCATAATTGCTGAATAGCATAAAAGTATCATCAAGATATTCATCGATTTGCGAAATCAGCGCTTCATCTTCAACGTGCTTAATTTTGTAATTCATGGTGAAAGAGGCGATATGCTCAATCAAATCGTTAAGCTGTAGATTGCTTTCAGAAGTGGGATCATTAACCCAGCCATGATGGCTGTCGGTTAATGTTGCCATGCTGTCGTCAAACAGACTCTCACAAAGGTATTTAAGCTGGGCAATATCATGCCGTTTCGGTGAGTATTCGTCCATCTTTTTCCCCTCCATAGCTAGCACAGTTGCCGCAGGGCGGCGAGAGAAGATCACGCGGCCAGGAAGCGATTATTCGGGCAGTTATTAAACGGGATACCTTAAAGATAGTGTAAAACCATTAGTTCTGCTCACCTCCATTACTAAATATTACAATTCATCGCCAGGGGAGGGTTGCTCATTGTCGATCACATCAAACTCAAGTGCACCGGGCTTAATGTGAAAGTTTACCTGTTCTGACTGCGTCACGGTTTCATTTAGATCCAGGCAGGGACTAAATAAATTCCAGTCAAAATCGTAAAGTAATTTAAAACTATTCAGATCCTGGTATTCAACCGAAATGATTTTTAAACTGCCTGGAACTAACCGGGCATTTTGTGAGTACCAGCGTAAATCCCCTACCAGCAAATCGGTTATTTTGAGAATATTCCGCTGAACAATCTCTGCTATTTTTGCGCAGTCCGATTCACCCGCGGCAATATCACATTCAATGAGTGACAGCATATCTGTTCCACTTATAACCGTTAATAAACCTATCATTGGTTTTCTGCAACTGGTTTGCAAGTCAGTTGAGCACAAAACTCTCAGTTTCTGAGATTTGCCAGACGCAGCCGCAGGCCTTACCGCCAGCGCGGGTCTGCCAGTGCGTGCAGGTGGTATTTATCTTTTGATACACAATCCCACATTCAACAGAGAGCAACATCAGGTATCTTTACTGTTATGTTATAACATTATGGTGAAGTAATGCGTCAGAGTGGACTACTTATGTCACTGAGCGGGCGGCTGGGAGTAGCACTGCTATTTATCACGCTGCTTGCTGTGGCTATAAAATGGGGGATCAGCGCATGATCCTGTTTAACGCGCTTCGCGCGGGCTACCAGGGACAGGTTGTGACCCCGGCTATTACCGGCCAGCTCGCAGCCGGCTCGATGACCGCGCTGGTCGGCGCGAACGGTAGCGGCAAATCAACCCTGTTAAAAACCATTGCTGGCTTACTGCCACCGATAGCCGGGCGCTGTGAGCTGCAGGTTGCACGCCGGGATATCGGCTGGTTGCCGCAGCGCACCGAACTTGAGACCCGCTTTCCCCTGACGGTATTTGAACTGGTCTCTATTGGCTGCTGGCCACGCTGCGGCTGGTTCGGCGGCATTAACCGGATACTGCGTCGGGAGATCTGGCAGTCGCTGGAAGCGGTTCAGATGAGTGATTATGCGGATGCGCAGCCCGCGACGTTATCCGGCGGACAACTGCAGCGGGTATTGTTTGCGCGGCTGATGCTGCAGCGCAGCCAGCTCTGGCTTCTGGATGAGCCTTTTAACGGCATTGACAGCCAGACGGTGACGCTACTGATGTCGATCCTTGAGCAGCAACAGCAGGCCGGAACAACCCTGCTGGTGGTGCTGCACGATCGTCCGCTGGTGGCGCGCTACTTCAGTAACGTGATGTCGATGGATGAACGTGAGGTTAACTGCACCTGCCTGCCTGCTTCCTCTCTGGGGAGTCGTGCGCCGTGACCCTGATTCAACCCTTTATTGAGTTTGGTTTTATGCGACGCGCGCTGGTGGCCTGTCTGGCGCTGGCCGTCAGCGCCACGCCGCTCGGGGTATTCCTCTCCCTGCGACGTATGAGCCTGATTGGCGATGCCTTATCACACGCGGTGCTGCCCGGTGCCGCCATTGGCTATCTGATCTCCGGATTGTCACTGGTCGCGATGGGTGTTGGCGGCCTGATCGCTGGTTTAGCCGTGGCGCTGCTCTCTGGCGCGGTCAGTCGCTACACGCCGCTGAAAGAGGATGCCAGTTTTGCCGGCTTCTATCTGGGTTCACTGGCGCTGGGCGTCACGCTGGTTTCATTACGCGGCTCAAGCGTGGATCTGCTGCACGTTCTGTTTGGCTCGCTGCTGGCGGTAGACAACGCAGCGCTGTTGCTGGTGGGCGGCATCGCTGCCTTTACGCTGATTCTGCTGGCGGTGATCTATCGTCCGCTGGTCATCGATGCGTTTGACGGCGACTTCCTGCGTGCGCAGGGAAAATGGAGCGCGCCGCTGGTGCATGGTCTGTTTTTAATGCTGGTGGTGCTGAATCTGGTGGCGGGTTTTCAGGTGCTGGGCACCCTGATGTCGGTGGGTTTAATGATGTTGCCCGCCGCCAGCGCCCGCTTCTGGAGTCGCCATCTCGCCGCGATGCTGGTTATCGCCATTTTCATGGCAATGATTTCGGCGCTGGCCGGTCTGATGCTCTCCTGGCACTTCTCATTGCCTGCGGGTCCCGCTGTAGTGCTGAGCGCCGCCATGCTGTTTTTTTTCTCCATTCTTACAGGGCCGTGCGGCGGAATTTTACGCCGCCATTAATCTTAAGGGGTATCTATGAAAAAATTACCGGTTAGCCTGGCGCTCGCTGCGCTGTTTGCCACGCCTCTGGCGATGGCCAAAACGGTGGATGTCGTGGCCAGCTTTACCGTGCTGGCTGACATCGTTAAGCAGGTCGGCGGCGATCATGTAAAGGTTAAAAGCCTGGTGGGGCCGAATGGCGATCCTCATACTTTTGAACCGACACCGCAGGACAGTCAGGCGCTGGCGAAGGCCGATCTGGTGTTTGTCAGCGGACTGGGACTGGAAGGGTGGATGGATCGGCTGGTCAGCGCCTCAGGGTATCGCGGTCAGCCGGTTGTCGCCTCAACCGGTGTCACCACTCGCAGCATGGAGGAGGAGGGTAAAACCGTTACCGATCCTCACGCCTGGAACAGCATGCAAAACGGCGTTATCTACGCGACCAACGTGATGAATGCGCTGGTCAAAGCCGATCCTGAAGATGCTCCGGCCATTCGTCAGCGTGGACAGAATTACATTCAGCAACTGCAGGCGCTGGATCGCTGGGCAAAAACCGCCTTTGACGCTGTGCCAGCCGATAAGCGTAAAGTGCTGACCAGTCACGATGCGTTTGGTTACTTTGGACAGCGATATGGCGTGACTTTCCTGGCGCCGGTAGGGTTCTCTACTGAGGCGGAAGCGAGTGCCAGCAACGTGGGTAATTTAATCACCCAGCTGAAGCAGCAGCACATCAACCGCTATTTCATCGAGAACCAGACCGACCCGCGTCTGGTAAAACAGATTGCCAGCGCCACCGGGGCTGAGCCGGGTGGTGAGCTCTACCCGGAAGCGTTATCCACGGCCTCTGGCCCCGCAGCCACCTATCAGGCGGCTTTTAAACACAACGTGAATGCGATGCTGAAGAGCATGCACTAAGCATAAAAAAGGCCGGGCAAGCCCGGCCAGTCATCACGACACAAACTAGCGTTTTTTCTTTCTTCCCTGTACTGCTTTAAACCGCGGCTTCGATTTACAGATCACGTAAATACGGCCTTTGCGGCGGACCACTTTACAATCCCGATGGCGATTTTTTGCTGAACGCAGCGAGCTTAATACCTGCATGATCCTCTCCTCTATTTCTTTCCAAGAAAGCGCCCGAAACGCTGGTTAAAGCGCGCGGTGCTGCCCTCTTTGGCAAAATCTTTCTGTTTGCCGGTGTAAAACACATGTGAGGCAGACGACACATCCAGGGTGACGTAGGGCAGCGTTTCGCCTTCGAACTCCACGGTGCGATCGGTTTTGATGGTTGATCCGATTTTGAACCAGACATCAGCCGATGTGTCATGGAAAACCACGTGACGATAGTGAGGATGAATATTCGCTTTCATAATGCACACCTATGTAATGTTATACTATAACAATATTATGCGATGCACAGGCCAGGATTGCAACTGTCCGTGAGACAGGAAAAGCAAGGGGACAGGAAAGGAGAAGGGCAGAATCGCAGGCATAAAAAAAGGCCGCTTGCGCGGCCTCAGATGATTTACAGCTTAGTGAGTCTGGTTATGCTCAACCGGATGACTGTTCGCTGATTCTTCTTTTTTCTTGCCAAAGCGGCGGCGTACCACCACAAAGAACACAGGAACGAAGAAGATCGCCAGTATGGTCGCGGTGACCATACCACCGATAACACCGGTACCTACGGCGTTTTGCGAACCGGAACCGGCCCCGGTACTGATCGCCAGCGGCAGTACCCCGAGAATAAACGCCAGTGACGTCATCAGGATAGGACGCAGACGCATACGGCACGCTTCCAGCGCAGCTTCAATCAGCCCTTTACCCTCTTTATCCATCAAATCTTTAGCAAATTCGACGATAAGGATGGCGTTCTTGGTGGAGAGGCCGATGGTTGTCAGTAACCCCACTACGAAGTAGACGTCATTACTCAGGCCACGCAGGGTGGTAAAGATCAGTGCACCAATGACCCCGAGCGGGACAACCAGCATAACCGAGAATGGAATCGACCAGCTCTCGTACAGTGCGGCGAGACACAGGAAGACCACAATCAGCGAGATGGCATAGAGCGCAGGGGCCTGGTTACCTGACAAGCGTTCCTGATAGGACATGCCGGTCCAGTCATAGCCGATACCGGCAGGCAGTTTCGCGGCCAGCTCTTCCATCAGGTCCATTGCCGCACCCGAGCTTTTGCCTGGCGCAGCCTGTCCCAGGATTTCCATCGCAGGCAGACCGTTGTAACGCTCAAGGCGCGGTGAACCATATTGCCATTTCGCTGACGAGAAGGCAGAGAAGGGCACCATGGTTCCGCTGCTGTTGCGCACGTACCATTTACCAATGTCGTCCGGCAGCATGCGGGCGTCCGCTTTACCCATGACGTAAACTTTCTTCACGCGACCGCGGTCAATGAAGTCATTGACGTAGGAACCGCCCCAGGAAGCCGCCAGCGTGGTGTTGATATCACTCAGTGATACGCCCAGCGCCTGTGCTTTCTCTTGATCGATCGTCAGCTTGTACTGCGGGGTATCTTCCATCCCGTTAGGACGGACGCCAACCAGCGTATCAGGATGCTGCGCAATCATGCCGAACAGCTGATTACGCGCTTCCGTCAGCTTATCGTGGCCAAGGTTATTCTGGTCGATCAGCTCAAAGTCGAAGCCGGTCGCGTTACCCAGTTCAATAATGGCTGGCAGGTTGAAAGGAATGACCATTGCATCTTTGATCGCCCCCAGCGCCTGCATGGCGCGGCCAGCAATCGCCGGTACTTTCATGTCGCTGCCGGTACGCTCATCCCACGGCTTGAGACTGACGAAGGCGATACCGGTATTCTGTCCACGACCGGCAAAGCCGAAGCCGTTAACGGTAAACACCGATTTAACCGTGTCTTTCTCCTGGGTCAGGAAGTAATCCGTCACCTGATCCAGCACTTTCTGCGTACGCTCCTGGGTTGCACCAGCAGGCAGCTGCGCCTGAGCCAGCAGCAGACCCTGATCCTCTTCCGGTAAGAATGAAGAGGGCAGGCGCACAAACAGAAACGCCATACCGACCACGATCACCAGATAGATCACCATATAGCGACCCGTACTGCGAACCATGTGACCCACACCATCCACATAGTGGTTAGTGCTTTTGTCGAACATGCGGTTGAACCAGCCGAAGAAACCGGTGGTTTTACCGTGCTCGCCTTTTTTAATCGGTTTCAGCATGGTGGCACAGAGTGCCGGCGTCAGAATAAAGGCGACCAGCACCGACAGCGCCATTGCCGAAACGATAGTGATGGAGAACTGACGGTAGATAACACCGGTCGAACCACCAAAGAACGCCATCGGAATAAATACGGCAGCCAGCACCAGCGCGATACCGACCAGTGCGCCCTGGATCTGCTCCATAGAACGCTTAGTCGCTTCTTTTGGCGGTAATCCCTCTTCCGCCATTACGCGCTCAACGTTCTCGACCACCACGATGGCGTCATCCACCAGCAAGCCGATGGCCAGCACCATCCCGAACATCGTCAGGGTGTTTATCGAATAGCCAAAAGCGCTGATAACGGCAAACGTACCCAGCAATACCACAGGGACCGCGATGGTAGGAATGAGCGTGGCGCGGAAGTTCTGCAGAAACAGATACATGACCAGGAACACCAGCACGATCGCTTCGATCAGCGTTTTCACCACTTCGAAAATCGAGATTTTAACGAAAGGCGTGGTGTCATACGGATAGACCACTTTCAAACCGGCCGGGAACGTCGGCTGCAATTTGGCCAGTTCTTCTTTCACCGCATTGGCGGTATCCAGCGCATTCGCACCGGTGGCCAGCTTGATACCGATACCGGACGCAGGCTTGCCGTTATAACGGGCAACGATTTCGTAGTTTTCCGCGCCAAGTTCAATCCTTGCCACATCACGCAGACGAACCTGAGAACCATCTTCATTCACTTTCAGCAGGATTTTGCCGAATTCATCGGTAGAGGTGAGACGGGTTTGCGCAATGATCGAGGCGTTAAGCTGCTGTCCCGGAACCGGAGGCGTACCGCCCAACTGACCGGCAGCAACCTGGGTGTTCTGCGTATTCAGGGCGCTGATAACATCAACCGGCGTCAGGTTGTAGTTGTTCAGCTTGTGCGGATCCATCCAGATACGCATCGCGTACTGCGCACCAAATACCTGGGTATCACCCACGCCTTTGGTTCGGCTGATCGGGTCTTTGATGGACGATGAAATAAAGTCAGAAATATCATTCTGCGTCATATTGTCATCGTCGCTGATGAAGCCCGCTACCATCAGGAAGCTACTGGAAGATTTCTTAACCTGAATCCCCTGTTGCTGTACTTCCTGCGGTAACAGCGGCGTCGCCAGCTGCAGTTTGTTCTGCACCTGAACCTGCGCGATATCGGCATCTGTTCCTGACTCAAAGGAGATCGTCAGGGTCAGCGTACCGGATGAGTCGCTGCTTGAGGACATATACATCAGTCCATCAATGCCGTTCATATTTTGTTCGATGACCTGGGTCACCGAGTCCTGCAGCGTTTTAGCATCTGCACCAGGGTAGGTGGCCTGAATCTCAATCGCCGGCGGTGCAACATTGGGATATTGCTCAATCGGAAGTTTGAGAATCGATAGCGCACCGACCAGCATAATGATGATGGCGAGCACCCACGCAAAGATGGGCCGATCGATAAAGAACTTAGCCATGAATCAACGGCTCCTGTTATGACGATGACTTGTCAGACTGCGGCTTTGAATCGGGTGCCGCTTTCGCATCGTCTGAGACTTCTTGTGGGGTAACCTGTGCGCCCGGCTTGGCTCGCTGCAGACCCGTGCTGATCACACGTTCACCCGCTTTAACACCGTCGGTGACTAACCACTTGTCGCCAATCGCCTGAGAGGTGGTGACCTGACGAGCTTCTACTTTGTTATCTGCACCTACCACCATGACCGTTGCCTGACCCGTTGGGGTACGGGCTACCGCCTGTTGCGGAACCAGCAACGCATTAGGATTGGTACCTTCATCCAGACGAGCGCGAACAAACATACCCGGTAACAGCGCATGGTTCGGGTTCGGGACAATGGCGCGCAGGGTGATAGAACCCGTGGTTTCATCAACGGTAACGTCAGAGAACTCCAGCGTACCTGTCTGTGGATAGCTGTTGCCGTTCTGCATCAGCAGGGTCACGTTGGCTTTGCCATCGTTCTGCTTCAGCTGACCCGACTCCAGTTCTGAACGTAAGCGCATGAAATCTTCGCTCGACTGGGTAACGTCGACATACATCGGGTCAAGTTGCTGCACAGTGGCCAGGGCGGTGGTTTGTGCGTTTTGTACCAGCGCACCTTCCGTTACTGACGATTTGCCGATGCGGCCACTGATAGGCGAGGTGACTTTGGTATAAGCCAGGTTAATGCGGGCCGTTTCTACATTGGCTTTTGCTACCTGAACCGCAGCATCGTTTTGCGCGGCCGTGGCAACGGCGGTGTCGTAATCCTGCTGACTGATATATTTGGTGCCGAGTAAAGGCTTATAACGTTTGACGGTCAGCTGAGCGATGCGAGCATTGGCCTGCGCCTGAGTTAAGTCACCTTTGGCGCTGTCATAGGCGGCCTGATAGGTAGCAGGATCGATCTGATAAAGAGACTGACCCGCTTTGACATCGCTGCCTTCAACAAAGTTACGCTTCAGAATGATACCGGAAACCTGCGGACGGACTTCGGCGACACGATATGCCGAGGTGCGGCCAGGTAATTCAGTCGAGATTTTCAGGGGTTCAGTTTTCAGTGTTACAACCCCCACTGCTGGCGGTTGCTGGGCGGCTTGTTCGGATTTATTGTTGTCACATCCTGTTAACAAAAAGCTGCCTGATAGCATCAGGACGGCCGCCAGAGGCGATAATCCTCTGATTTTATTCATAAATAAACCTCTAGTGTCCGATATCAATTGGTCAATGGATCACAAACTGAAAAACCCATTGCTGTGTCAAGTCGCAGGTCATGCTATGGTACATACATTCGCAAATGTATGTAAACTTACCTGTTTGTAAAAAAAGCCCCTTATGGCACGAAAAACCAAAGCGCAAGCACTTGAAACGCGACATCAAATTCTTGATGCCGCCATTGTTCTGTTTTCGCAGCAGGGCGTTTCAGCCACTTCTCTGGCGGATATTGCAACCGCTGCCAGCGTCACGCGAGGGGCCATCTACTGGCACTTCAAAAATAAAGCCGATGTATTACATGAAATATGGCTTCGTTGTGATGCTGGTCTGGACGATGTGGAACTTGAGTATCAGACAAAATACCCTGGCGATCCACTCTCTGTGTTGCGAGCGATGCTGGTCTATATCTTTGACGCGACAGCAAAGGATCCGCAGCGCCGCGCCTTGATGGAGATCATTTTCCACAAATGTGAATTTGTGGGCGAAATGTCGGCGCTGAAGAATATGCAGCAGAGCTTACTGCTGGAATGCTACGACAAAATTGAAGATGTGCTGCGCCAGTGTATCGAAGCCGGACAACTTCCGGGCAGTCTCAGCACGCGTCAGGCCGCTCTTATCCTGCGCGGTTACGTCAACGGTATGATGGAAAGCTGGCTGTTTGCGCCGGACAGTTTTGATTTAGCCGGAGACGCGCCGACGCTGGTCAATGCCTTTATCGATATGCTGCGCCTCAGTCCGACGCTGACTGCCCACCACTAAGCCGATGGGCGATCACGCTTGTTTTCGAAATCGCGCTGCACCATGGCCAGCGCTGAGAGCACGGTTTCTACCGGCAGTTGATGCTCTTCCAGTAGCTGAATCAGATCAACTGCCAGTTTGACGTCGTCAGGGGCATTTTCCAGTGACATCTCTTCTCCTAAATACGTAGTCGGGCCGCGACCAGCAGCATCACTAATGCACCGAGAATCGCCATGCCCAGTGCGCCAATATGCAGCGTTGCCAGGGTACCCAGGTCAAAATAGGTGGCGATATAGCCGCCAATCAGAGCCCCGATCATCGACAGCGTCAGGGTAGCAACCAGGCCGCCCGGTGGTCCCGGCATCAGCAGGCGCTTCAGCAACCCCAGCAGTAAACCGCTTAACAGCCACACAAGTAAAGCCATGGTTCTTCTCCGCGCCGAATCACACCCAGTATAGGAGCGCTTTTGTCACGCTGCGCTTTATTCGCTGCCGCGCAACGACGAGGCCCATTCGACAGAGCGAATCGCCTGCCGACAGCGTGCCAGTCGCTGCTCTAACGTTTCCAGATCCTGTTTCAGCTGATGCTGTACCGCCAGCGTTTCGGCCAGCGCCAGTCTCTGCTCACGCTGATCGATCATTGCCAGCAAACGCCGCTCAAATTCACGGTACTCCTGATATTTTGCGGCGCGTGGGTTCCTGACGGGCTGTTCGCGTCGGGTACGCAGCTGTTGCGTACTCGCCTCACGTTGCAGGGCGGCAATCTGATCGACCAGGCGTTCAGCCAGCCACGCACTGCGGGCCAGATCGTGGCTGCTGTCGCACAGGCGGGCAAAATTCTGTTCCACTTCCAGCAGGTAATCAGCCAGCCGCGTACCTTTGGTGCGAAACAGCTGAGTGTCAAAACGTGGCAGACGGCAAACCCCATCTGAATGGCAGGCGAGTTCCTGCCGCAGGGCGATAAGGAGCTGTTGCAGACGCTGTTGTATGGCGATCGCACTCATCGCGTCACGCTCAATTGTGCTAACGTACGCTGATGAGGAAAGAGTTGGGCGGCATTCATGCAACGCATTCTGTTATTAACCCTCGGCTGGCTGGCGATTGTGCTGGGGACGCTGGGCATTGTATTACCTTTATTACCTACCACGCCATTCATGCTGCTGGCTGCCTGGTGTTTTGCCCGTTCATCGCCGCGTTTTCATCACTGGCTGCTGTGGAAATCGCCATTTGGCCGCTATCTGCGCCACTGGCAGCAGCATTGCGCGATGCCGCCAGGGGCTAAAGTACGCGCTATCTGCCTGATAGTCGCCACCTTTAGTCTCTCACTCTTCCTGGTGCATCAGCTCTGGGTACGCATCATGCTGCTGATCATGCTGGCGGCGCTGCTGCTGTTTATGTGGCGTATTCCGGTGGTGGCAGAAGCAGCGGACGCACCGCCGCCGCCGCGATAAAGTTGCATTTAGCCGGTCATTTGCTTAGATTTGGGCGTCTTCGTGCGTGGCTTCCCTTTGTGAATTGACTTCCGCTGAGCCTGTTATCAGGTATTAGCGCTTTTGAAGCTGCGCGAAACAGAATTTTTTACCAGGCGTATCATTATGACCGACACTGCGCAGCAGCTTGAATTCATTAAAAACAGCATTAAAAGCATTCCCGATTATCCTAAGCCAGGCATCCTGTTCCGCGATGTCACCAGCCTGCTGGAAGATCCCAAAGCCTATGCCGCGTCGATTGCGCTGCTGGTTGAGCGTTACCGTAATAAAGGCATCACTAAGGTGGTGGGGACGGAAGCGCGTGGTTTCCTGTTTGGTGCACCGGTGGCGTTAGGCCTCGGCGTCGGTTTTGTTCCGGTGCGTAAGCCCGGCAAACTGCCCCGTGAAGTCTACAGCGAATCCTATGAGCTGGAGTACGGCACCGATAAGCTGGAATTGCACAAAGATGCCATCCAGCCAGGCGATCTGGTGCTGGTGGTTGACGACCTGCTGGCGACCGGCGGGACGATTGAAGCGACCGTTAAACTGATTCGTCGTGCAGGCGGTGAAGTTAAAGACGCGGCTTTCATTATTAATCTGTTCGATCTGACCGGAGAAACGCGTCTTAATGCCATGGGCGTTGAGAGCTACAGCCTGGTTAAATTCCCCGGCCACTAAGCCACTCTTTCGGCCTTGCCATCCGGCAAGGCCGTCACGCCTTCGGCGTCAAGATAACGAGTGCCAGCCAAAAGCGTAGCTGATAGACTACTGCAATCTTATACAGGGGTTGCAGAGCGTCTGCGCTCATCTTTCCATCCAACTTCGTCGAACTCCACATGAGCTATCAGGTACTTGCGCGAAAATGGCGTCCCCAGGCTTTTGCTGATGTTGTCGGTCAGGAACATGTTCTGACGGCGCTGGCGAATGGATTGTCTCTGGGACGCATCCATCATGCTTATCTCTTCTCCGGCACCCGCGGAGTAGGGAAAACCACTATTGCGCGTCTGCTGGCCAAAGGCCTTAACTGCGAAACCGGTATCACTGCCACCCCCTGTGGTCAGTGTGATAACTGCCGTGAAATTGAGCAGGGCCGCTTTGTCGATCTGATTGAGATTGACGCCGCATCGCGTACCAAAGTTGAAGATACCCGCGATCTGCTCGACAACGTGCAGTACGCCCCGGCGCGTGGCCGCTTCAAAGTCTATCTGATCGATGAAGTGCATATGCTGTCGCGTCACAGCTTCAATGCGCTGTTAAAGACGCTGGAAGAGCCCCCTTCACACGTTAAATTCCTGCTGGCGACCACCGATCCGCAGAAACTGCCGGTGACCATTCTCTCGCGCTGCCTGCAGTTTCACCTCAAAGCGCTGGATGTGGATCAAATCCGTCAGCAGCTTGAGCATGTTCTGAAGCAGGAACAGATTGAGAGTGAAACCCGGGCGCTGCAACTGCTGGCGCGGGCTGCCGATGGCAGTATGCGCGATGCGCTGAGCCTTACCGACCAGGCCATCGCCATGGGGCAGGGCGCGGTGACCAGCAGTACGGTCAGCATCATGCTCGGCACGCTGGATGATGAACAGCCGCTGGGGCTGCTGGAAGCGCTGGTCGACGGTGACGGTCAGCAGGTGATGAATCTGTTGAGCCAGGCCGCGTCACGGGGTGTGGAATGGGAAGCGCTGCTGGTAGAAATGCTGCGCCTGCTGCACCAGATTGCGATGGTGCAACTGCTGCCGACCTCGCTTAATGACGATGATGAGAGTAACGCCCTTCGCTTGCGTGAACTGGCGCGCGTGGTGCCGCCCGCCGATCTGCAACTCTATTATCAGACTCTGTTGATGGGCCGCAAGGATCTGCCGATTGCGCCCGATCGTCGCATGGGTGTGGAGATGACGCTGCTGCGTGCATTGGCGTTTCATCCTAAAGCTGCCGTAGCTGAACCCATTGCGCGTCCCGCATTAACTCAGCAGACGGCGCCTGTCGCCCCTGCGCAGACGTTACCGGCAGCATCCGGGCCATCGCCGTTAGCACGGCAACCGGCAGCACAGCCAGCTTCACCGTCACCTGCTGCCGCTACGCCGCCGTCGCACACCGCGTCGCCCGTCGCGCAGCAGACTCAACAGCAGGTGCCGGAGCAGACGCAGCAGCAGGTTGCCGCTCAGCCGCAGATGGCCGCGCCCGCTGCTGCACCGCAGCATTCGCCGTCGCCTGACGTTGCACCTGACACCGCACTCTCCAGTTCCACCAGTCAGCTCCTGCAGGCGCGCACTCAGTTGTTGCGTCAGGGAGCGAACAAGCCAAAAAAGCGTGAGCCGGCAGCGCCAGGTGCGCGGCCGGCCAACTCCGCGCTGGAGCGGCTGGCCTCGGTCACCGAGCGCAGTCAGCAGCGTATCCGCGATCGCGAGCCTGCCGCCCCGGTAAAAGAGGAAGCGTACCGCTGGAAAGCGGTTAATCAGCCGGTGGAAGTGGCGGAGCCGGTGGCGACGCCAAAGGCCTTGCGTTCTGCGCTGGAGCATGAGAAAACCCCTGAGCTGGCGGCGCGTCTGGCCGAAGAAGCGCAGCAGCGCGATCCCTGGGCCGCAGAGATTGCGATCCTGCCGCTGCCGAAACTGGTGCAGCAGCTGGCGTTAAATGCCTGGAAAGAGACCACCGAAACTGGGGTCTGCCTGCATTTGCGTAGCAGCCAGCGTCACCTTAATTCACCGTCGGCGCAGCAGGTATTAAGCGATGCGCTGAGTCAGCATGCCGGGCAGAGAGTTGAACTCTCGGTAGTTGAAGACGATAATTCATCGGTGTTGACGCCACTTGAATGGCGTCAGGCCATTTACGAAGAGAAACTGGCGCAGGCGCGTCAGTCGATCACCTGTGATACCCACATCCAGACGCTGCAGCGCTTTTTTGATGCCGATCTGGATGAGGAGAGTATCCGACCTGTTTGAACACGCTGCTGCTATCTTAACGATAGCGTTGTAGCCTCAGCTGAGAGAGAAAACTATGTTTGGTGGTAAAGGCGGATTGGGCAACCTGATGAAACAGGCCCAGCAGATGCAGGACAAAATGGCCAAGGTTCAGGAAGAGATTGCCGCGATTGAAGTGACCGGTGAGTCTGGTGCTGGCCTGGTAAAAGTCACCATTAACGGCGCGCACAACTGCCGTCGCGTGGAAGTCGATCCCAGCCTGCTGGAAGATGACAAAGATATGCTGGAAGATCTGATTGCAGCCGCGTTCAACGATGCGGCACGTCGCATTGATGAAACCCAGAAAGAGAAGATGGCTTCTGTCTCTTCAGGCATGCAGCTGCCACCAGGCTTTAAGATGCCGTTCTGATGCAAACCAGTCCACTGCTTGAATCTTTGATGGAGTCGCTGCGCTGTCTGCCTGGCGTTGGGCCGAAGTCGGCGCAGCGCATGGCGTTCCAGCTGCTGCAGCGCGATCGCAGCGGTGGCATGCGGCTGGCGCAGGCGCTGACCCGGGCGATGTCGGAGATCGGACACTGCGCCGATTGCCGGACATTCACCGAGCAGGAAATTTGCACCATCTGCGCCAATCCACGGCGTCAGCAGAATGGTCAAATCTGCGTGGTGGAAAGCCCGGCGGATATTCACGCCATTGAGCAAACCGGCCAGTTTGGCGGTCGCTACTTTGTGCTGATGGGACATCTCTCGCCGCTCGACGGCATCGGTCCGGCTGATATTGGCCTGGATCGTCTGGAGCAGCGACTGGAGAGTGAAACCCTGCAGGAAGTGATCCTCGCCACCAACCCAACGGTGGAAGGCGAGGCGACCGCGAACTACATCGCGGAACTCTGTGGTCAGTATGGCGTCGACGCCAGCCGTATCGCGCACGGCGTACCGGTGGGCGGTGAGCTGGAGATGGTTGATGGCACCACGCTGTCCCATTCACTGGCGGGCCGCCAGAAGTTTAAATTTTAATCACTTGCCGGTGTTGTGACAGACACCGGCTTGAAAATCTCCCTGTCACCCCCACATCAACCTCAACGTTTGTTCAACCTGTTTTGTTGAGGTAGCAATGACCATGAAAGGACAAGAGACCCGTGGCTTTCAGTCGGAAGTAAAACAACTTCTGCACCTGATGATCCATTCTCTCTATTCAAACAAAGAAATTTTCCTGCGTGAGCTGATCTCCAACGCCTCGGATGCGGCAGACAAACTGCGCTTCCGTGCCCTGTCAGATTCCAGCCTGTATGAAGGTGATGGCGAACTGCACGTTCGTCTCTCTGTTGATAAGGACAACCGTACCATTACGCTCAGCGACAACGGTATCGGTATGCGTCGCGATGAGGTCATTGAGAACCTCGGGACTATCGCCAAGTCAGGCACCAAATCTTTCCTTGAATCCCTGGGCTCCGATCAGGCGAAAGATAGCCAGCTGATCGGTCAGTTCGGTGTCGGTTTCTATTCTGCATTCATCGTGGCTGATAAAGTCACGGTGCGTACCCGTGCCGCGGGCGCGTCAGCCGAAGAAGGCGTGTTCTGGGAATCCGCAGGCGAG
Source organism: Pantoea sp. EKM21T (assembly GCF_011800405.1). Taxonomy (NCBI): domain Bacteria; kingdom Pseudomonadati; phylum Pseudomonadota; class Gammaproteobacteria; order Enterobacterales; family Erwiniaceae; genus Pantoea; species Pantoea sp. EKM21T. The sequence goes on along the minus strand of NZ_JAALFV010000001.1, from coordinate 612,582 downwards.
GGCGAATATACCCTGGCTGAAATTGAGAAAGCCGATCGCGGTACCGAGATCACCCTGCATCTGCGCGAAGGCGAGGATGAGTTCCTGGATGCATGGCGCGTGCGCAACATCATCAGCAAATATTCCGATCACATCGCGCTGCCGGTTGAGATCGAAAGCAAAGATGAAGAAGGCGAAGGGACACACTGGGAGAAGATTAACAAAGCCCAGGCGCTGTGGACCCGCAACAAATCTGAGATCAGCGACGAAGAGTACAACGAGTTCTACAAGCATATCGCCCACGATTACAGCGATCCGGTCGCCTGGAGCCACAATCGGGTGGAAGGTAAGCAGGAATATACCAGCCTGCTCTACATTCCGGCGCGTGCGCCATTTGATATGTGGAACCGCGATCAGAAACATGGCCTGAAACTCTACGTACAGCGCGTCTTTATCATGGATGACGCTGAGCAGTTTATGCCGAACTATCTGCGCTTTGTGCGTGGCCTGATTGACTCCAACGATCTGCCGCTGAACGTCTCCCGTGAGATCCTGCAGGATAGCCGCGTGACCCAGAGTCTGCGCGCCGCGCTGACGAAGCGTACCCTGCAGATGCTGGAAAAACTGGCGAAAGATGACAACGAGAAATACCAGACCTTCTGGAATGAGTTTGGTCTGGTGCTGAAAGAGGGCCCGGCGGAAGATCACGCTAACCAGGAGACGATCGCTAAGCTGCTGCGTTTCGCCACTACCCAGAGCGAAGGTTCAGCACAGACCATTTCGCTGGAAGATTACGTCAGCCGCATGGTGGAAGGTCAGGAGAAGATTTACTACATCACCGCTGACAGCTATGCCGCCGCGAAGAGCAGCCCGCATCTGGAACTGTTCCGCAAAAAAGGCATTGAGGTGCTGCTGCTCTCCGATCGCATCGACGAATGGATGATGAGCTACCTCACTGAGTTCGATGGTAAAACCTTCCAGTCAGTCAGCAAAGCGGATGAATCGCTGAGCAAGCTGGCGGATGAAGAGACCGAAGAGCAGAAAGAGGCGGAAAAAGCGCTGGAGCCTTTTGTTGAGCGGGTGAAAACTCTGCTGGGCGAACGCGTGAAAGAGGTGCGTCTGACGCATCGCCTGACCGATACTCCGGCGATTGTCACCACCGACGCCAACGAGATGACCACGCAGATGGCGAAGCTGTTTGCCGCGGCCGGACAGGAAGTGCCGGAAGTGAAGTACCTGTTCGAAATCAACCCGGATCATCCGCTGGTGAAACGTGTTGCGGATACGCAGGATGAAGCACGCTTCGGTGAGTGGATTGAGCTGCTGCTGGATCAGGCCTTGCTGGCCGAGCGCGGCACGCTGGACGATCCTAACCAGTTTATCCGCCGCATGAACCAGTTGCTGACCGCATAATGGTAACAGGCCGGTGGTTTTCACCGGCCTCAGACGGCTGATAAAGCCACAGCATCAAGCCGGTGACCCTCACCGGCTTTTTTTATGGTTTTGCGGCATCCTGCAGCCAGTCGCGAAACAGGCTGATCTCCGTATCGTGCCGACGGCTCTGTTTTGTCATCATCCATGTGGCCCGCTCGACGCGTACAAAGCCAAGCGGCGCAAGCAGCGTGCCATCCTCCAGCTCTTTGCGTACCAGCAAACGCGGTGCCATCAGGACGCCAAGACCACTTCGTGCGGCCTGAATCCCCAGTGTCAGACTCTCAAAATGCTTACCGCCGTTAAAACGGCCGCTGACCCCAGCTTTGTCCGCCCACTCTGACCAGGCGTGCAGCCGGGTATCCGCATGCAGCAGGGGCATCGCGGCCAGATCCTCGCCGCCCCGCAGCTGCGAGGCAAAGTGAGGTGCGCAGAGCGGTCCAATCTCATCCTCGCTGACCAGCGTGGCGTCTATGTCAGATTCAGGTGGCTCGCCGTGACTGAGGATCAGCACATCCACATGTTCGCTGCGCAGTTGCGAGATCTGCGTCAGCGGCTGGAAGTGAACTTCAATCTCCGGATAGCGTTGATAAAAGCTGGCGATACGGGGGATCAGCCATTGCGACAAAAAGCTGGGGGCGCAGGAGACCCGAATCTGCTGAAGCAGCCCGGTACGAATGCTTTCGCAGCTGCTGCGCAACTCACTGAACGCCTGCTGACAGCTCAGCAGCAGACGTTCACCGTGTGAGGTCAGTTTCACGCGGCCATGGCTGCGGACAAAAAGTGGTTTGCCCATCCAGCTCTCCAGCTGGCGAATCTGATGGCTGATGGCGCTGTGCGTAACATGCAGATGTTCAGCCGCCACGCTAAAACTGCTGTGTAAGGCTGCCTGGTGAAAATAGTGCAGCGCTCTCAGTGGCGGCAGTCCGTTCATCCTCTTCCCCTGTGCAAAAATCTAACAGGGATTGTCAATTTATATCATTTTAAAGTCCAGCCGCATTGACCTACTCTGTAGGGCAAATTCTGGCGGGTTGACTCAGCCTTATATCTGTGATTTTTCAGGGTATTCCGCCTCGCTTAACCAGCGTTCACGCCGCACACTCCCCGAAGCGAGACAACCATGGCACACCGCTCTTTATCCTCTGAAACTTCAGCAGAGGCGCGCCATCGGTTACGCCTGGCGCTCTCACGTTTTTACCGGCTGGAGCAGTTCGATCTCTTCTTCGCGCCCTCGCTGCATGTGGCGCAGGTCCTTCTTTCTCAGCTCTTTCTGCGGCAGGAGCAGGCGCGCAATCAGCACCGTTACGCCTCGCACTTTCCGGTAACCGAACTCAACATCCTGCCAGCAGTTCCGCTGATCGCAGGCAGCATCATGCTGGTACCGCATATCGAATTGCCCAATGGCCGCGTGCGTCCGCTGCGGGATTGCCAGAACCAGGGCGTGACGGAGGCGAGCGAGAGTTTTGCCAGCGTACTGCATCAGAAACTGATCGACGAAGCCCATCTGTTTGTCACCCGACTGGATCGCCACGCTGAGATCTGCAGCGATCTGGTGCTGGTGGCGTTGCGGACACATGACTTCAGTACGCTGGTGCGCAGCGAACTGCGGCTTTTCGAACAGGGGCTGACCCTGACCGCCACGCATGAGGCACTGCGCCGCTTCGACGATCCGCACTGGCGACCTTATAATGCCGCCACCGTCGATGCGCTCTCCCTGTCAGGCCCGCTGCCGCTGAACTCCTGCCATCAGCCCGGTTTGCCGTTTGCCAGCTTTAATGTCCCGGCCTCCGTGATCACATCGCTGTCAGATGCGGAAGATGTGGTGAAATGGCCGCAGCAGGCGCGGCTGCTGCTGAATGCTAACGTGCGCGGCAGCGGTAAAAAAAGCGTGAATATGACCCATCATCTGAGCCGACGACTGCAATTCCTGCTCGGCTCAGGCGGTAAATCTGAAAAAGCGTCCGGCAGGCCAGGCGGGTAGGGGGCAGGGCCAAAAAGCAGCTCAGGTCGCCCTGCGCGATCCGCGCCCTTCCTTGTGATGAGCGGGTCATAATGGTATGTTCTTTCGCTTCTAAGATAGATCAATGCGATTCGCAAGGGGATTTACGCAATGCGTATTATTCTGCTCGGAGCTCCGGGCGCAGGTAAGGGGACTCAGGCCCAATTCATCATGGAGAAGTATGGCATTCCGCAAATCTCCACCGGCGACATGTTGCGTGCAGCAGTAAAAGCAGGCAGCGAGCTGGGCAACCAGGCGAAAGCCATTATGGATGCTGGCAAACTGGTGACCGATGAGCTGGTGATTGCGCTGGTCAAAGAGCGTATCACCCAGGAAGACTGCAAAAACGGTTTCCTGCTGGACGGTTTCCCGCGCACCATTCCTCAGGCAGATGCAATGAAAGAGGCCGGGATCACCGTTGATCACGTGCTGGAGTTCGCCGTACCGGATGAACTGATCGTTGAGCGTATCGTGGGCCGTCGCGTTCACACGCCATCAGGCCGCGTTTATCACGTCACTTTTAATCCACCGAAAGTGGAAGGCAAAGATGATGTGACTGGCGAAGAGCTGACCATGCGTAAAGACGATCAGGAAGAGACCGTGCGTAAGCGCCTGGTGGAATATCATCAGATGACCGCGCCGCTGATTGCTTACTACAGCAAAGAAGCGGAAGTGGGCAACACTGCCTATCACAAAATCGACGGCACCCGTAAGGTGACCGAAGTCAGTGCCGAGCTGGCTAAGATCCTGGGCTAAGTTCACAGGGGCCGGTATTACTGGCCCCTTTTGCAGTAATCGCTTTTACCTCCCACTAATTCCGCTACAATTTCCCCGTTTTCACGCATCCCCGTTGTTATCAAGGAACTCAAATGAGGCAAGATAAGGCCGGCGTGTTATTGGTTAATTTAGGTACGCCAGACGCGCCCACCACACCTGCAGTTAAACGCTATCTGAAACAGTTTTTAAGCGATCCGCGCGTGGTCGATGCGCCGCGCTGGCTCTGGTGGCCGGTTCTCAATGCCGTTATTCTGCCGTTTCGCTCGCCGCGCGTCTCTAAGCTCTACTCATCGGTCTGGATGGAAGGCGGTTCACCGCTGCTGGTTTACAGCATGCGTCAGCGCGATGCGCTGGCGGCACGGGTCGATATGCCCGTCGAGGTGGGCATGAGCTACGGTAATCCCAGCCTGAAAAGCGCGGTTGATAAGCTAATGGCGCAGGGCGTGACCCGCCTGATTGTGCTGCCGCTCTATCCGCAATTCTCCTGCTCCACCGTGGCGGCAGTGTGGGATGGCCTGACCGCGGTATTCAAAGATTACCGCTCGCTGCCTGATGTGCAGTTTATCCGCGACTACGCCGAACATCCGGCCTATATCGCCGCGCTGAAAGCGACGGTGGAGCGATCCTTTGAGCGGCACGGTCAGCCCGATCTGCTGGTGTTATCCTTCCACGGCATTCCGCAGCGTTTTGCTAACGAAGGCGATGACTACCCGCAGCGCTGTGCGGATACCACGGCGGCCCTGGTCAAAGCGCTGGGCCTGCGTGACGATCAGTATATGATGACCTTCCAGTCGCGTTTTGGTCGTGAGCCGTGGCTGATGCCCTACACCGACAAAACCATGGAAAGCCTGCCCGCTAAAGGGATCAAACATGTTCAGGTGATGAGCCCGGGCTTCTCGTCAGACTGCCTGGAGACGCTGGAAGAGATCAGTGGTGAAAACTGCGAAATCTTCATGCATGCCGGGGGTGAGAAGTTTGAGTATATCCCTGCGCTGAACGCCGATGAGGCGCATATCGACATGATGGTGCAACTGGTCGACGCACGCCGTTAAAGCGCAGGCGGAGAGTGTGATATCATTCTCTGCCTGTTTTTCCAGACGGCACCTCCCGATGAAATTTCCCGGCAAACGCAAATCCAAACACTACTTTCCTGTCAGCGCACGCGATCCCCTGTTACAGCCCGCCCAACACGACGTTGATGCAGGCAGCTGGGTGGTGGGTATCGACCAGACGCTGGTGGATATCGAAGCCAAAGTCGATGACGCTTTTCTCGCACGTTATGGCCTGAGTGCCGGGCACTCGCTGGTTATCGATAATGCCGTCGCGGAAGCGTTGTACAACGAGCTGATGCAGGAAGCGCTGATCACCCACCAGTTTGCTGGTGGCACCATCGGTAACACGCTGCATAATTTCTCGGTGCTGGCCGATGACCGCTCCGTGCTGCTGGGCGTCATGTGCAATAACATCCAGATTGGCGGCTACGCCTATCGCTATCTCTGTAACACCTCAAGCCGGGTCGATCTTAACTATCTGCAGGGCGTGGATGGCGCCATTGGACGCTGCTTTACGCTGATTGGCGAACATGGCGAGCGAACCTTTGCTATCAGCCCCGGCCAGATGAACCAGCTGCATCCGGATAACGTACCGGAAGAGGTGATCGCCGGAGCCTCTGCGCTGGTACTGACCTCCTATCTGGTGCGCTGTGCCGAAGGTGAACCGATGCCACAGGCAACGTTGCGGGCGATTGAGTATGCCAAACGCCACAACGTGCCGGTGGTGCTGACGCTGGGCACCAAACATGTGATTGGCGACAATCCTCAGTTCTGGCGCGATTTCCTGCGCGAGCATGTCAGCATCGTGGCGATGAATGAAGAGGAAGCGCTGGCGCTGACCGGCGAAAGCGATCCGCTGCTCGCCGCCAATATGGCGCTGGACTGGGTCGATTTGGTGCTGTGTACTGCTGGCCCGATTGGGCTCTATATGGCGGGTTACACCGAAGAAGAGTTCAAACGCAAAACCAACCATCCGCTGCTGCCTGGCGCGATTGCTGAATTCAACCAGTATGAGTTCAGCCGGGTGATGCGCCAGCAGGATTGCCAGCAGCCGCTGCGCATTTTCTCGCACATCGCGCCTTATATGGGCGGACCGGAAAAGATCATGAACACCAACGGCGCCGGAGATGGTGCGCTGGCGGCGTTACTGCATGACATCACCGCCAACAACTATCACAGCCTGAATGTGCCGAACTCCAGCAAACATGCGCGTCCTTACCTGACCTACTCATCGCTGGCGCAGGTATGTAAATATGCCAACCGCGTCAGCTACCAGGTGCTGAATCAGCATTCGCCGCGTCTGACCCGCGGTCTGCCGGAGCGGGAAGACAGTCTGGAAGAGTCTTACTGGGATCGGTAAAGCTGGCAGCTGCCGCGCATAAAAAAGCCCTTCTGAAGAGAAGGGCCTTAGAAGACTGGCAACGTCTGGCTCGGTTAGCGATGAGATCGAGCCTGCTCAGGGAACACGGTCAGATCGGAAAGTCGCTTAAGCCATCCCGGGCCGCTCGTCCCGCACGACTACGCACCTCATCCCTGAGGTGCGCCCGTAGCCGGGCCAACGCATTGCGTTGTTCAAAAACGCTCCCGACGTTTTTAGTACGCACCTCATCCCTGAGGTGCGCCCGTAGCCGGGCCAACGCTTCGCGTTGTTCAAAAACGCTCCCGGCGTTTTTGTCCGGGCGGCGGGACGCTTTCCTCTTCTGCCCGTGTTCCCTGCGTGTTGAGTTTATTCGTTGCGGTAAAATTCACCCTGATTTTGATAGATCAGTAGGCTGCCAGGTTTTGCTTAACACGAATCAGCGCACGACATCGCAGGGCTGTAAATCTTCGCCCTGGGTCATCTCATCCTGCAGGATTTGAAGCATACTGCTGGCGATCTCACGTTCGCCCATCACCACGCGTGTAGCACCCCGTTCCATGATGTACTCGACTTCATCGTCATAGTGGGCGCGGGCGATAATCTCAATATTCTGATGTTTTTCACGCGCGGCGGTGACCACTTCACCCGCTTCATAGCCATTCGGAATAGTCAGTAACAGCCAGCGGGCGCAGTCGAGTCGGGCCAGTTCCATGGTGTCAGCGCGGGCTGCATTACCCAGCACCGCCTTAATACCGCGCTCGCGCAGCGCTTCAACACGGGCGCGGGAGTTTTCAACTACCACCAGCGGAACATTGGCTTCAAGCAGCTTCTGACCAATCAGACTGCCCACCCGGCCGTAACCCACAATCACCGCGTGATTGCAGAAATCCACCGGGATCTGCTTCTCTTCTTCAATCGCCTCTTCCAGCGTCTGCTCTTCCATCGTCTCCGTTTTCGCCAGGAAACGCTCCAGCAGAGTAAACAGGATCGGATTAAGCATAATCGACAGGATGGCGGCGGCCAGCACCAGGTTGCGGCCCTCGTCAGTCAGCAGGCCCAGCGAGATACCCAGACCGGCCAGAATAAAGGCGAATTCACCAATCTGCGCCAGACTGACCGAAATGGTCAACGCTGTACGACGTGAATGGCCGAGCAGTGATACCAGCAGCCAGGCGGCGACCGATTTACCCACCACAATAATCACCAGCGCGCCCAGCACTGCCAGCGGCTGCGTCACCAGAATCGACGGGTCAAACAGCATGCCGACCGAGACAAAGAACAGCACGGCAAAGGCATCACGCAGCGGCAGCGTATCGCGCGCGGCGCGGTGGCTCAGTTCCGACTCGTTCAGCACCATACCGGCAAAGAAAGCGCCCAGCGCAAACGAAACATCAAAGAATTCAACAGCACCAAAGGCGATGCCCAGCGCCAGCGCTAATACCGCCAGAGTAAACAGCTCACGCGAGCCGGTGGCGGCGCTGCGGGCGAGGATCCAGGGGACGGCACGCCGTCCCACCACCATCATCAGCACCATAAAGGCGGCGACTTTGCCGATGGTCCACAGCAGGTCCCAGGCCAGCAGTCCGGCGCTGGCATTGCCCTGTTCCATCATGCCGGCAATCGCAGGCAGCAGCACCAGTGTCAGCACCATCACCAGATCTTCAACAATCAGCCAGCCAATCGCAATCTGCCCGCGCTGGCTATCGATCAGTTGCCGCTCTTCAAGCGCGCGCAGTAACACCACGGTACTGGCGGTAGAGAGGCAGAGACCAAACACCAGGCCGGTCATCCACGACCATCCCAGCGTCCACGACAAGCCCATTCCCAGTAACGTCGCGACCGCGATCTGTGCGATGGCACCGGGAATGGCTATCGACTTTACCGACATAAGATCTTTCATTGAGAAGTGCAGGCCGACACCAAACATCAGCAGAATCACGCCGAGTTCTGCCAGTTCAGGAGCCAGATTGGTATCGGCAACAAAGCCGGGAGTAAAAGGGCCAGCCAGCACGCCAGCCATCAGGTAGCCAACCAGGGGCGAAATACGCAGGCGGTTCGCCAGCATCCCAAGGAGAAATGCCAGAACCAGTGCTCCGACAATGGTAGTGATCAACGGTGTGGTGTGATGCATGCCTGTCTCCTTGTATACAAATGTATCCGCTTGTAACAAATGAGTTTAAAACAAAATCTATTCTTTCGCTGAGCAATTTGCGGGAATACCCTAAAAAAGCAGGAAAAAAAGTCAAATGCACAATCGAAAGGGTGTTTTTGTTCATTATCCATAATATTGGCTGATTTGACGGTTTAAAGCGGTCCGGGTAAATAAAAATTAGCATCCTTAAATGCCGTGGGTATGACACAAATAAGGGTTAAATGCGCGCACAGACAGGGTAAAGCCCGTCAGCGGCACTTTTGCAGGGGTAAACAACTGGTTAACAACAGGTCTGGCTACCCGTTCTGGCTTATCCGGAACAAACCAGTCTGACACGGGCGCGGCCTTGCGGCTGTTGTCATGCTCAGCAAAAGCGGTCCGGAGATAAAAAGAGTGGCATACAGAGACAGGCGAATGTGCGTTGGCCTTGAGTTCGCCGGGGGAATGTGCGACACAGTGGGGCAAACCGGCATTAAAATCGGGCCAGACGGCAAATTAAGGAGAATCACAGTGTTGTTATCTAAATGGACAGGGGCGGGCGTGGCACTATTGGTGGCCCTGATGCCGCTGTTTTCACAGGCCGCCCAGGCCGATCGCACCTATCGTTTCAGCCTGCTGCACACCAACGATGAGCATGGTCATTTCTGGTTTACTGAGCAGGGTGAATATGGTCTGGCGGCGCAGAAAACCTTGATGGATACGATGCGCTACGATGTGCAGTCCAGAGGCGGCGGCGCATTGATTCTCTCTGCCGGTGATGTGAACACGGGCGTACCGGAGTCCGATGAGCTGGACGCTGAACCCGATTTTCGCGCGATGAACCTGATTGGCTATGATGCCATGGCGCTGGGCAACCATGAGTTCGACAAGCCCATCGCGGTCCTGCGCAAGCAGGAGAAGTGGGCGCGATTCCCGCTGCTCGCCGCTAACGTTTATCAGAAAAGTACCGGTCAGCGCCTGTTTAAGCCCTGGGCGTTATTCAACCGTCTCGGGCTGAAAATTGCGGTGGTCGGGCTGATCACCCCGGACACGGCGAAACTGGCCAATCCGGCGGGCCTGACGGATACCGAGTTCCGCGATCCGATTGCGGAGGCGGAGAAGGCGGTGGCCGAACTGCGCGCCACAGAGAAGCCGGACGTGATTGTCGCGCTGACCCACCTTGGTCACTATGACGACGGTAAGCATGGCAGCAATGGCATTGATGACGTCACCCTGGCGCGCAGCCTGCCTGCCGGCACCATCGATCTGATTGTTGGTGGTCATTCGCATGATGCGGTCTGCATGGAAAAAGAGAACGTCAGCGTTAAAAATTATCAGCCGGGTCAGCCCTGCAAACCCGATCAGCAGAACGGGATCTGGATTATGCAGGCGGATAAATGGGGCAAATATGTCGGACGTGGTGACTTCACCTTCCGTAATGGGCAGGTGACGCTGGAGGCTTATCAGCTGGTGCCGGTCAACCTTAAACATCAGATAAAGAACGCGGATGGCAGCGAAACCTGGCTCACCTGGCAGGAAGAGATCCCGAAAAACACCGCCATGATGAAACTGCTGATGCCATTCCAGAAACGGGCTGAGGCGAAGTTAACCGTGAATGTCGGCAGCGCCGACGGCAGCTTCAGCGGTGAAAAAGAGCAGGTTCGCTTTGAGCAGACGAATCTCGGCCAGCTGATTCTGCGCGCCCAGATGGCGCACACCAAAGCCGATTTTGCGGTGATGAGCGGTGGCGGTATTCGCACCTCGCTGAAATCGGGCAAGCTGAGCTGGCGTGACCTGCTGCAGGTCCAGCCGTTTGGCAATCAGGTGGTCTCGGTCAGCCTGACCGGGGCGGAGATCAAAAAATATCTGGATGTGGTCGCCAATATTCAGCCTGACTCAGGTGGCTACGCCCAGTTTGCCGGTATCAGCCTGACCGCAGACGGTAAACATGTCAGCGACGTCAGCATTAACGGTAAACCGCTGCAGGATGCGCAGCATTATCGCATGGCAACCAACAGCTTCAATGCGGCTGGCGGCGACGGTTATCCGCGTCTGGATAATCATGCGGGTTATCTCAACAGCGGGGCAGTCGATGCGCAGGTGTTGCGTGACTGGATCAAGACGCACTCGCCGGTCAAAGCCAGCGACTATCAGCCGAAAGGGCAGATTGTGCATCTGACCGATGAGCAGATCCGGGCGCGGGATGAAGCTGCGGAAAAAGCGCGGAAGCGTAACTATCCAAAAATGATCCTGGCGTGGATCTGGCCGTGGGGGAATGAAACAGCCGCCACGCATTGAACTGACCGGGAGGCGCTTGCGCCTCCCGTTTTTCTTACGCCCGGCAGGCGTGACGTCTGATCCAGCGCTCGCGCAGTTTGTCCCACACCCAGTTGTAGGCCATGGTATAGGGCAGGAAGAAGAGGAAAAAGGCCACTTCGACCAGGAAAGCCTGACCCAGAGAGATATCCAGCATCCAGGCGGCAATGGGCAGACCAATCAGGATGAATCCGCCTTCAAATCCCAGCGCATGTAATACACGCACGCCCGGGCTACGTTTCTGGCCTGGCGCATAGAGGCGATCAAATCCGCTGTTGTAAATCATGTTCCATAGCATCGCGACCGTAGAGAGCATAATCGCCAGCGATCCCATCTGAAACAGCGGTTTATTCATTGCCCATGCCGCCAGCGGCGAAACGGTGAGAATCGCCAGTGTTTCAAAGCAGACAGCATGAAGAATACGTTCTTTAAGTGAGCGGGTACGCATTGTGAGTTCTCCTTCAATAATGCGGCGCATTTTCACACGTCGGAATGCTAAGATAAAATGAACACCTATCGAAAAAAGCGATGGTTCAGATGCGTTACTCCCCGGAATCCCTTGAGGCTTTTATGCAGACTGTGGCGAGCGGTTCTTTCTCTGCCGCTGCGCGCGCGCTGGGTAAAAGTCAGTCCACCATCAGCGCGGCAGTAGCCAGTCTTGAAGACGATCTCGGCTTTGCGCTGTTTGAACGGGCAGGGCGTCAGCCGGTCCTCACCGAGCAGGGACGCCGCGTTATACCTCAGGTTCAGCAGATCCTGGCAGCCAGCGAGCGGCTGGATGCGCTGGCGATACGGCTGTCGCAGGGCGTTGAACCCCGGCTCAGCTTTGCCATGTCAGACTTCTGGCAAACCGATCATCACGAGCATCTGCTCAGGCAATTTGATGCCCGTTATCCGGAGATTGAACTGGAGGTCATGATTGCCGAGGATGGTGATGTGCTGGATCTGCTGCAGGCCGGGCGGGTACATCTGGGCGTGGTGCGGGCACAGCCCAATCTGCCGGTGGATATCGCGGTGGCGCGACTGCAGGTTGAAGCACAGATGGCGGTCTTTTTACATCGCGATCATCCGCTGGCTCAGCTTAAGACCCTGAGCGAAAGCGAGTTGGAAGGGGTTCGTCACCTGCGATTAAATACCTGGGTTGAGGCATCTGAACCCGCGCCAATGGGGCGCATCTGGTCGGCACCGACCTATCTGTTACTGCTGGAGATGGCGGAGCAGGGATTTGGCTGGACGATTCTGCCGCGCTGGCTGGTGAAACAGTTTGGTCATGGCGTTCTGAAAGAGTTGTCGATGCCGGGCTGGCCGCAGCATATCGCCATTGAGGTGGTCTGGTCACGCCGTACGCCGCCCGGTCCGGCGGGTCGCTGGATGATCGATCAGCTCTGCGCCCAGCCTCGGGTTTAGCCGTGGCGGGCGATATCCGCAAACGGAGCGTCCAGCAGTCGTGAAAGATCCCGGGGAGCCAGTTCGATATCCAGTCCACGCTTGCCGCCTGAGATAAACATGGCGTCAAACGCGCTGGCTGAGTGGTCGATCACCGTAGGCAGCCGTTTTTTCTGGCCCAGCGGACTGATGCCGCCCACCAGATAGCCCGTGACCCTCTGCGCCAGCTGTGGGTCGGCCATATCCGCTTTCTTCGCGCCCAGCGCTTTTGCCACTTTCTTGAGATCCAGTTGCGTAGATACCGGCGTAATCGCCACTGCCAGCTGTTTCGCCTCGCCATTCAGCGCCACCAGCAGCGTCTTATAGACCTGGCGCGCATCCAGATTGAGTTTACGTACCGCTTCGTCACCAAAATGGGTTTCGCTGCTGTCATGCTCATAGGGATGCAGGGTGAAGCTGACTTTTTGTTTTTCCAGCAATTTTACGGCGGGCGTCATACAGGTTCCTTACTAAGAATAATCTTATTACGCAGAATCGTGGAAAAAGGTGGCGAAACTTTGTTCTTTGAGTGAAAATTAGCCGCGCGCCAGCAATCTGATTGCTGAGCGATAACCAAAATCATAAACAAATTCCTCTTTGACGGGCCGATAATATTATCGGCTCTCTTTTTTTCAGGGCTTCTTCAGCATCTCAGGCAGGTTATCTTCGCCGTAGAGATGCAGAGCACCGACCGCTACCACATAGTTTCCTGCTGATAATCCCTGAAGCCGGTCACACCACTGCGCATTTCGCTGACCGATCAACGTATCATTCAGCGCCTGGCTGAAGGTGGCGGGCAGGGTGATTTCCGGCTGGCGTGGCGGCGTATCGAGCCACCAGCTCACCATCATCTGCAGCAGGCGCGCATTGGTGTGCCAGTGCAGCAGCGTATCCTGCAACAACGCCATGCCGTCATCCGGCAGCGCAGTCAGCAGGGCGATCTGCGCCTCTGCGCCTTCCAGTTCAATCACCGGTTTGTTCAGACCTTTCGCGGCCTGCAACAGCTGATAATCGATGCCGTAGTCAGGTCGCAATCCCAGCCTTTGTGCCTGCTGCGCCTGTAACATCAGCGCCACCTGCCAGGCGGGCAGATTATCAAACAGGCTCAGATTGAGGCTCATCTCCTGACAGAGTGCAGTGAGCGTTTGCATCGCGTGGCTATCCAGCCGGGTGGAAAGCGCGGGACGATCGCCGTGGTGATCAAAGGGTGAACCACCCTGCGTAATATCCGCTTCCACAATCAGTGCATCCGCCTGCTGCAACTGACGCAGCAGACGGGCGGGCAACGGCTGCATGTCGCGCGTTCCCATATGGATGCTGCCGACCAGATGCAGCTGACGATCGCCAAGCCGGACATCCATCGCAGGCCAGCGGTAACTGGCGGGAAAAAGTTGGCTGATAAAGCCGCGCAGTGAGCGCCAGATGTTGCCTGTCATTCCCGGTCCTTTGCGATTCAAAACCCCATGCTAGCGACTTCAGCGCGTGAAAAACAGCGCTGAAACGGCGATCACTCGCGTGGTGGCGGGTAACGCAGCAGGCGGTTAGCATTGCTGACCACGGTAATGGAGGAGAGCGCCATCGCTGCACCCGCCACAATCGGGCTGAGCAGGGTACCGGTCAGCGGATAGAGCACACCCGCTGCCACCGGAATGCCGATGCTGTTATAGATAAATGCCCCAAACAGATTCTGCCGGATATTGCGCAGCGTCGCGGAAGAGAGCGCTAACGCGTCCGCCACGCTGTTCAGGTCGGCACGCATCAACGTAATGCCCGCGGTTTCCACCGCCACATCGCTGCCGCCACCCATGGCAATGCCCACATCGGCCTGCGCCAGTGCGGGCGCGTCATTGATGCCATCACCCACCATCGCGACGCGACGGCCCTGCTGCTGTAAGTGTTCAATTGCGGCCGCTTTGCCTTCCGGCATCACGCCCGCAATCACTTCATCAATACCGACCTCGGCAGCAATGGCGCGCGCGGTATTTTCATGATCGCCGGTCAGCATAATCAGGCGATAACCCTGCTGATGCAGTCGCTTCAGAGCTGCGCCGCTTTCCGGCCGAAGCTGATCGCGCAGCGCGATAAGCCCGGTTAGCTGGCCCTGCTCAGCCAGTAACACCGGCGTTGCACCCTGTTGCGTCAGCCGCGCAATCTCTGCTTCCGCCGCCTGGTAATCGACGCCGTTATCCTGCATCAGCGCGGCATTACCCAGTAGCAGCGTTCTGCCATCCAGACTACCGCTGACCCCTTTGCCGCGTATTGTACGAAATTGCGCTAACAGAGGCGGCTGGGTCAGTTTCGCTTCGGCGACAATCGCTTTCGCCAGCGGATGACCCGAGGCGAACTCCAGCGCAGCCGCGGTCGCTAATACTGATTCACGGGTGGCATCGCCCCAGACCTGCACGTCACTGACCTGCGGCTTGCCGGCAGTGAGTGTGCCGGTTTTATCAAACACCAGGGTGTCGATTTGGCTGGCGCGCTGCAAGGCATCGGCGTCGCGCACCAGCACCCCCAGCTCGGCGGCGCGGCCAACACCGGCAATAATCGACATCGGCGTCGCCAGGCCCAGCGCACAAGGACAGGCGATAATCAGCACGGTTGTCGCGATCACCAGCATGTAGGCAATTTGTGGCTGCGGTCCGAACAGATACCACACTGCGCCGCTGAGCAGTGCGATCAACACCACCACCGGGACAAAAACGGCGGAGATGCGATCCGCCAGACGGCCCACATCCGGTTTACTGCTCTGCGCCTGACGCACCAGCCGGATAATGCGCGACAGGGTGGTGTGATTACCCGTCGCCCGGGCGATAAATTCTACCGAGCCATCCTGCACCAGGGTGCCGGCAAAGATGGCTGCGCCCGGGGTCTTGCTTTGCGGCACCGCCTCGCCGGTCAGCATCGCTTCATCAAACCAGGCTTCACCGGTAGCGATTTCGCCATCGACCGGTACCCGATCACCGGTGACCAGGCGCAGCGTCATGCCGGGCTGCACTTCGCTGACCGGAATCAGCCTGTCGCCCTGTTGATCAACCTGCCGCGCCTGGGCTGGCGTCAGATCCAGCAATCTTTCCAGCGCTTTAGAAGATCGCTGACGCGCCCGCTGCTCCAGGGCATGCCCCAGATTGATCAGGCCCAGGATCATGACGCTGGCTTCGAAATAGAGATGGCGCGCCTGCGGCGGGAAAAAGTCGGGCCACAACACCACGCTAAAGGAGTAAATCCAGGCGGCGCCTGTGCCGAGTGCCACCAGCGTATCCATGGTGGCGCTGCCATTGCGTAAACTGCGCCAGGCACTGCGGTAAAAATGGCTGCCGGTGACGATCATGATCAGCAGAGTCACGATGCCCAGCGTCAGCCAGACGCCGTGGTTGTGGTCGGTGAGCATCATGTTGTCGCCCACCATGCCCCAGATCATCAGCGGCAGGCCAAACGCTAAGGCGACTGCAGCCTGCCAGCTGAAACGCCGCATCGCGCTGCGGGCGCTGAGCTGCTGCTTCTCCCGTCGCTCCTGCTCGTCATCCACTACCTGCGCGCCATAACCCGCGGCATCGACGGCCGCTACCAGCTGCTGCGGATCAGCGTCGCCCAGCACCAGCGCACTGCGTTCGCCGAGATTGACGCGCGCCTGGCTGACGCCTGCGACCTGCTGCAGTGCTTTTTCCACCCGGCTCACGCAACTGGCGCAGGTCATGCCCTCAATCAGCAGCATATGGGTGGGGAGGGTTGTTTCTGCCGGACGGGAAGCAGTCTCCGTTGTCAGCGCCTCCGGCGGCGGCTCTGATGCTGTCAACGGTTCAGACTTTGGGGAAGCGTCCGCGGTTTTCAGCGTCGCGTGATAACCCGCCTGCTCCACGGTGGCGATCAGCGCGGCCGCATCTGCGTGACCGGAAACCTGCGCTTCCTGTTGGGTCACGTCGGCCTGGTCAACATCATCGCGTTGTTCCAGTGCCTCTTTGACACGTTTGACACAGTGGCCGCAGGACAAGCCGTCCAGTGCCAGAGAAATAGTGTGTGACATAATCAACTCCTTCTGTAATCCCATTTGACCGATTGGTCATTTTCGATTCATGCTTAAGCATAAACCTTCCATCAAGGGGAAGGTCAAGGGGACGAAAATGAACATCAGCGATGTGGCAAAAAAGACCGGACTGACCAGCAAGGCGATACGTTTTTACGAAGAGAAGGGGGTGGTGACGCCGCCGTTGCGCAGTGAAAATGGCTACCGCAGCTACAACGGACACCATCTTGAGGAGCTGAACCTGTTACGTCAGGCACGACAGGTTGGCTTCACGCTGGATGAGTGTCGTGAGCTGGTGGCGCTGTTTAACAATCCGTCGCGCCACAGTGCCGATGTAAAAGCCCGTACTCTGCAGAAAGCGGAGGAAATTGCGGCGCATATTGAAGAGCTGCACGTCATGCGCGCTCGCCTGCTGGCGCTGGCAGAGGCCTGTCCCGGCGATGACGGCGCCGAATGTCCGATTATCAACAATCTGGCTGGATGCTGCGGTCAGCGTGGCTGAATACGCAGCGTAATCCCCTCAATGCCGGTTACGACCACTGCTGTGCCCGCAGGCAGATCCTGCTCCGCCTCGACCCGCCAGCTGCTGTCCCCGATCCGCACATGGCCGGTGCGGTTATGCAGCGCGGTATCCAGCGTCAGCTGCAACCCGATCATCTGACTGCCGCGCTGGTTCAGGGCATTGGGTTTCTGACGCGCTTCACGGTGGCGCATCCAGCGATACCATAAAAAGACGCAGATCAGCGTCAGCACGGCAAACAGAGAGCCCTGCGCCGTCCAGCTTACCGGCACAAACCACTCAATGAGGCCGACGATGACCGCCGCCAGCCCGCTCCAGAGCAGGTAACCGCTGGTGCCCAGCATCTCAGCCGCCAGCAGTAACCCACCCAGCGTCAGCCAGAACCAGTGCGGATGCGCGATAATATCGACCAGCATCAGCGTTTCGACTCAGTGCGTGATTCCTTCAGCAGTTCACCGATGCCCGCAATCGAACCCAGCAGACTGCTCGCCTCCAGCGGCATCATCACCACTTTGCTGTTATTAGCTTCACCGATTTTTTGCAGCGCATCGGTATATTTCTGTGCAACAAAGTAGTTAATGGCCTGAATATCACCTGATGCGATCGCTTCCGAGACCATCTTAGTGGCGTTAGCTTCCGCTTCAGCCTGACGTTCGCGCGCTTCTGCCTGCAGGAACGCCGAGGTCCGTTCACCTTCTGCTTTGAGGATTTGCGACTGCTTATCCCCTTCAGCGCGCAGGATCGCCGCTTGTCGCACCCCTTCGGCTGTCAGAATATCGGCGCGTTTAGTTCGCTCCGCTTTCATCTGCGCATTCATCGCGCCAATCAGCTCCTGCGGCGGACGCACATCGCGGATCTCGATGCGGGTGATCTTGACGCCCCACGGATTGGTCGCTTCATCCACGATATGCAGCAGGCGGGTGTTGATGCTGTCGCGCTGTGACAGCATTTCGTCCAGCTCCATGCTGCCAAGCACGGTACGCATATTGGTCATGGTGAGGTTAAGAATCGCCTGCTCAAGATTGCTGACTTCATACGCGGCACGCGCCGGGTCAACGACCTGAATAAAGCAGACTGCATCGATGGTGACGTTGGCATTGTCTTTGGAGATGATCTCCTGCGAGGGAATATCGAGTACCTGTTCCATCATGTTGATCTTACGACCGACACGATCCATGAACGGCACTACCAGGCTTAATCCTGGCTGCAGGGTGCGGGTATAACGGCCAAAGCGCTCAACCGTCCATTGAAAACCTTGTGGCACGATCTTGACGGTGGCCCAGACCGCCACCAGCGCCAGAATAATCAGGGCAGGAATTACAGTTATCATACAACCTCCGCGTTGTCAGATTAACGGGCCGAGTCGCTTCGGCCCGGGGTGCTGCCGCTTAGTAGAGCAGGGAATAGAGCTGACGGCGATAACGCGCGGCAAGTGCATCGCCGGTACCCAGCGCCGCCAGAATCTCCTGCAGCATTTTACGCGCCTGGCCATCAGCGGCATTAAGATCGGATTTCAGGAAGCTGAACAGCAGTTCCAGCGCTTCTTCATTACGACCCACCTGATGGAGCTGTAACGAGAGTTTAGCAGCCAGCCCGGCGTTAGTCGGGTCAGCCTCCAGCTGGGATTGCAACTGCTGAATCTCCGGCGTATCCGCTGCCTGTTTCAGCAGATCGATCTGCGCCATCAGGCTCTGATAGCGGGTGTCCTGATCCTGCAATGGCACCACTTTCAGCACCGCTTCCGCTTCATCGCTGCGGTTCAGGGTAATCAGTACGTCAGCCAGCAGGAAACCGATCTCGCTGGACTGGTTGCTCAGCTGCCACGCATCTTTTAATAACGGCAGCGCCTCCAGCGGTTTACCTTCCTGCATCAGCGCCATCGCCTGCTGCGCTTTCAGCTCTTCTTCGCGCGGCAGGACTTTTTCCAGCAGGGCGCGGATCGCTTCTTCCGGCTGTGGACCCTGGAAGCCATCAACCGGCTGACCATCCTGAAACAGATAGACGGTCGGGATTGAACGCAGACCAAACTGCGACGCCACCCTTTGCTCTTTGTCGCAATCCAGTTTTGCGAGAATAAACTGACCCGCGTACTCCTGCGCAAGGCGCTCCAGCACAGGCGTCAGATCCTGACAGTGCTGGCTGCGCTCAGACCAGAAGTAGAACAGCACCGGCAGCTGCATCGACTGCTCAAGGGTCTGCTGCAGGTTAGATTCGTTGATGTCGATGATCGAAGCTTGTGGTGACATGGATAAGTCTCTTTGCAAAAAGTGTTCTAAGAATATGGGGCCAACTGGCCCGGCTTCAAGCGCTATTGCGCATGGCTGATTAATGGCTGCGCAAAATGCGATCCAGCATCCAGCCGGGGAGTAACCGTTTCAGCAGGCTCATTATGTGTGCGACCAGTGTCACCGGATAGCGTAAACGCGGATGTTTACTCTCGAGTGCATGACGAAGTTTAGGCAGAATGGCTTCCGGTGGTAGGGTAAAACGTGCCGCGATGCCAGGGTTGCGCACCGGGTTATGCTGTTCGCCCTGCGTCACATTGTCGGTAAAGCGGGTCTGAATCGGACCCGGTTCAATCAGGCTGACCCGGATGCCGCGGCTGCGCACTTCAAGCCGCAGCGCATCGCTCCAGGCTTCCAGCGCATATTTACTGGCGGCATAGGCGCCCCGGCCTGGCGTGGAGATCAGCCCCAGCACCGAGCTGGTATTAATAATGCGGCCATCGCCGCTGGCCTGCAACGCCGGTAACAGACGCAGTGTCAGCTGATGAACGCCGAAAAAGTTGCTGGAAAACTGCTGTTCCAGCTGCTGGCGGGAGAGGGTGTGCAGCGGGCCATAGAGACCAAATCCGGCATTGTTAAACAGCGCCGTCAGACGGTTATCGCAGAGCGCGAGCACAGTATCGGCAGCCCGATCCACACTTTGCGGATCGTCGAGATCCAGCTGCAGCCCGGTAAAGCCCAGTGTTTCCATGCGGGCGACATCCTCTGCTTTACGGCAGGCGGCGATCACCCGGTAGCCCCGCGCCAGTAAATCGTGAGCGGCAACCAGGCCAATACCGCTGGAACAACCTGTAATCAGAATGGTTTTTTGCACAAATTCACGCCCTTTAATAAGATTTAATAATCAATAAGTTAAGTTGAGTTATGTTCTTTAATGATTTTATGTTGTGGATTGACAGTTTGTCGCCCGCACCGGCTGACAGAACGGGCGGTAAACGGGGCTATACAGCCCCGCAAAAAATGCCCGATTTCAGATTTTACGTCTGAGCAGTGAGACCAGTGTGCTTAATTGACGGGTGGCAGTCCCATTTGTGTGATTTCAGCAGAATGGTTTTTGTTCAGATTAATTTGGCACTGGTCGATATATGACTGGTAGTCGTATGCGTCCTCGTTAAGCTCTGTAGCTACAGACAGGCAAAGTTGAGTCCGGTAATCCTTCCATTTTTTTTGCGCATCCAGAAAGCGCCGAGAGTAAACGTCTCCGGACGTTTCTTTGCTGGACTCTTTTCCATTAAAAGGGCCGACATTGTTGGCTTTGATTCTCTTAAATGTATCCGCTATTAGCGCATCCAGCGCTTTATTGCTGTTGTCTCTTTTGGCAGACAGACAGTTATATGCAGTTGGTATGTCTTCATTCTGTTTGAAGCAGGCGTCACGTTCTGGCCCTGATGATAATTCAGCCTGCGCCATAGCAGGTGCAATAAGAGCGACCATTAGAATTAAGACTTTTTTCACTGTAGAAACCTTATTCTGTTTCTGTGGTTTTCGTAGGTCATGTATGTAGGACTACTTTTAATATGGGCTATTAATGCGGGCTTACCTTCAATTGCGGCCTGAAACAGTGCTCTGGCATTGTGAACACCCTGATAGAAAATATCGGTTACGACATCTCGAATTTTGGGGTCTAACTGTTCCCATATTGGGGCGGAATTATCTTTTCGCATTGATATTGTTTAGAGAGGAAGCCTGGACACTCAGGAATGGCAAAGCGGTCGAAAATCTCAGTCGCCACCTTGCCGTTATTTAGTGCTTTTGCATTTCTTTACCCTTTTGGCGCATCCCGGCGCGCTACGGCTGCTTAACTAAGGGGGCCAGGTCTTTTGCCATTAACTGGGCGATAAAAGGCTGGGCATCAGGATTAGGATGAATGCCATCCTGCTGCATCCACTCGGGTTTCAGATAAACCTGCTCCATGAAAAAGGGCACCAGAGGAATGTTATGCTGCTGCGCTAATCCGGGATAGATGCCGCTGAACGCTTCGGTGTAGCGGCGGCCATAGTTGGCAGGCAGACGAATCTGCATCAGCAGCGGCTTCGCATTGGCGGCTTTAACATCGTCGATAACTTTACTCAGATTCTGCGCGATAGCGTCGGGCGGGAAACCGCGCAAACCATCGTTACCGCCCAATTCGATTAACACCCATTGCGGCTGATGCTGTTTTAATAGTGCGGGCAGGCGCGCCAGCCCCTGTGCAGCCGTATCACCGCTGATACTGGCGTTGATCACTTTAGGTTTTTGCTGCCACTGCTTATCGAGCAGGCTGGGCCAGGCCGCAGTGGCAGACATGCGATAGCCCGCACTCAGGCTGTCGCCCAGTACCATCAGCGTATCTGCAGCAGCAAGACGCGACACCAGCAGAAGAATCAATAACAGGAAGGGATAATGCCAGCGGAAAACATTGTTGAAGTTCATCATCTTACTAAGTCCGTCGGTCAGGGAGAGCATCAGTTAACCATCCTTACCGGAGTTGAGTTGGTTGTCAAACCAGCTGAGACCATTGCGCTAATTGGCGAATCCGGTTCCGGCAAGTCAACCCTGCTCGGAATTCTGGCCGGGCTGGACGATGGCAGCAGCGGCGAAGTCCATCTGCTGGGGCAGCCACTGCACCAGATGAACGAAGAGCAGCGTGCGGCCCTGCGTGCCCGGCAGGTCGGCTTTGTATTCCAGTCATTTATGCTGGTGCCAACCCTGAATGCCCAGGAGAATGTGCAGCTGCCATCGCTGCTGCGCGGCGACAGCGATCGCCAGAGCCGTGAACAGGCGAGAGAGCTTCTGACGCTGCTCGGACTGGGTGAACGTCTGCATCATCTGCCCGCCCAGCTTTCAGGCGGCGAGCAGCAGCGGGTGGCGCTGGCCCGCGCCTTCAGTGGCCGTCCTGGTCTGCTGTTTGCCGATGAGCCGACCGGCAATCTCGATCGTAAAACCGGTGACCGCATTGCCGATCTGCTGTTTTCCCTTAACCGCGATTTCGCCACCACGCTGATTCTGGTGACGCATGACGAGCAACTGGCGGCGCGCTGCGATCGTCGCCTGCGGCT
The DNA here is from genome assembly GCF_011800405.1 of Pantoea sp. EKM21T. Lineage (NCBI taxonomy): Bacteria > Pseudomonadati > Pseudomonadota > Gammaproteobacteria > Enterobacterales > Erwiniaceae > Pantoea > Pantoea sp. EKM21T. Next base: position 590,248 of record NZ_JAALFV010000001.1, on the reverse strand, counting down.
GCGCGACGGTAAATTGTGGGAGGAGCAATGATCTGGCGCTGGTTCTGGCGCGAGTGGCGTTCGCCCTCGCTGCTGATTGTCTGGCTTGCGCTGACGCTGGCGGTGGCCTGCGTGCTGGCGCTGGGGTCGATCAGCGATCGCATGGAAAAAGGGCTGAATCAGCAGAGCCGTGATTTTATGGCCGGCGACCGTACGCTGCGCAGCAGTGATGCAGCGCCAGAAGCCTGGCTGGCAAAAGCAGCTGAAAGCGGTCTGACGGTCAGCCGTCAGCTGACCTTTATGACCATGACCTTTGCCGATCAGTCACCGCAGCTTGCCTCAGTAAAAGCGGTGGACGATCGCTACCCGATGTTTGGCACGCTGCAGACGCAGCCGCCAGGGCTGAGGCCGCAGGCGGGTACCGCGCTGGCGGCACCGCGCCTGATGGCGCTGCTGAACCTGAAAGTGGGCGACACGCTGGAAGTGGGTGACACCCAGCTGCGCATCAGCGGCGAGGTGATCCAGGAGCCGGATGGCGGCTTTAACCCGTTTGAGATGGCGCCGCGTCTGCTGATCAATCTGGCGGATGCCGCCAAAACCGGTGCGATTCAGCCAGGCAGCCGCATCACCTGGCGCTATAAGTTTTCCGGTAATCCCGATCAGCTGGACAGCTATGACCGCTGGATTGAACCGCAGCTGAAGGCGGACCAGCGCTGGATTAGCGTGGAGAACTCGGAAGATGCACTGGGCCGTTCGATGCAGCGCGCGCAGCAGTTCCTGCTGCTCTCGGCCTTGCTGACGCTGATGCTGGCGATTGCGGCCGTGGCGGTTGCCATGAGCCACTATTGCCGCAGCCGCTACGATCTGGTGGCGGTGCTGAAAACCCTGGGTGCGACGCACGGCGCGTTGCAGCGGCTGATCATCGGTCAGTGGCTGGCGGTGCTGCTGCTGGCGGCGATTGCCGGTGGCCTGGTGGGTCAGGGCGTGGAAGCGATCCTGATGGCGATGCTGAAACCCGTGCTGCCTGCCAGCTTACCGGCGGCGAGCGTCTGGCCGTGGATCTGGGCGGTGGGATCGTTGTTTGTGATTTCGCTGCTGGTGGGTCTGCGTCCCTATCGTCTGCTGCTGGCGACACAGCCGCTGCGGGTGTTGCGGCGCGATGCGGTGGCGAATCTCTGGCCGCTGAAGATCTATATTCCGGTGATGATTGCTGTTGTGGTGACGCTGTTAGCGCTGCTGGTTGGCGGCAGTAAAATGCTCTGGGCGCTGCTGGCGGGTGTGGTGGTGCTGGCGGGATTGCTGGCCCTACTCGGCTGGGGAACCCTGCTGCTGCTGCGTCGGCTGGTAGTGCGCAACCTGGCGTTACGACTGGCGATTAACCGGCTGCTGCGCCAGCCCGGCATGACGCTGAGCCAGCTTGCGGCCTTTTCGCTGTCGTTCATGCTGCTGGCGCTACTGCTGGTAATGCGTGGCGATCTGCTGGATCGCTGGCAGCAGCAGTTACCGGCGGATAGCCCGAACTTCTTCCTGCTGAACATGACGGCAGATCAGGTGCCGCAGGTGCGTGATTTCCTGCAGTCGCATCAGATCACGCCCGGCACCTTTTACCCGATTGCGCGGGTGCGGCTCAGTGAACTCAACGGCAAACCGGCCGATCCGAAGCTGGATAACGCCCTGAACCGTGAGCTCAACCTGACGGAACTGGCCGATCGCCCGGATCACAATCCGCTGGTGGCAGGCAACTGGCCACCTAAAGCGGGTGAAGTGTCGATGGAAGTGGAGCTGGCCGATCGGCTGGGGCTGAAGCTCGGCGATACCCTGACGTTCGATGGCGATACGCAGACCTTCAGCGCGCGCATTACCAGTTTGCGTAAAGTGGACTGGGAAAGCCTGAAGCCGAACTTCTTCTTTATCTTCCCGCCGGGCGCGCTCGACAGCCAGCCGCAGACCTGGCTCACCAGCTTCCGCATGGAGGCGAATCCTGTTCTGCTGGCGCAGCTTAACCGTGCTTTTCCGGCGCTGAGTCTGCTGGATATCGGCAGCATAATGCGGCAGATCGGCCAGGTGCTGGCGCAGGTCAGCCAGGCGCTGGAGATCATGGTGGTGCTGGTGACCGCCTGTGGTGTGTTACTACTATTGGCGCAGATTCAGGTCGGTATGCGCCAGCGGCGTCAGGAGCTGGTGGTCTATCGCACGCTGGGTGCCGGTAAACGCCTGCTGCGTACGACGCTGTGGTGTGAGTTTGCCCTGCTCGGCGTGGTCTCCGGCGTGGCGGCGGCGATGGGGGCAGAAGCGGCGCTGTGGGGATTACAGACTAAGATTTTCGACTTCCCGTGGCAGCCTGACTGGACCCTGTGGCTGGCGCTGCCGTTGTGTGGCGCGCTGCTGTTATCGCTGTGCGGTGGCTGGCTGGGGATCCGATTACTCAAAGGGAAAGCGTTGTTCAGGAAGTTTGATGCGACGTAAGGGAGTGCTGGAATAAGGCGGCACCAGGCCGCCTTTGACCTTGATCCCGATCGCACCCGTTACCGGCGTCTGAATCTGACTTACCGGCGTATACGTCCATCACATTAACCTTCTGAGCTGCCTGGTAAAGCCATCATCAGACTCAGGTGCAGGGATTACAGTTTTTCAACCGCCCAGGCGATGCCGCTGGCGTACGCTTCCGGTAGCTGCGGCACCAGCGCGTTAAGGGCAGCACTGAGCCGTTCTGTATCGCTGTCGGTCAGATTCAGATGGCCCACTTTACGACCCGGACGCACCTCTTTGTCATACCAGTGCAGATGCACCAGCGGCTGGTGCAGCCAGCTCAGATTCACGTCAGTGCCAATCAGATTGACCATCGCCGACGGCGCAAACACCACCGGCTGCGGTAATGCCAGACCAAGAATGGCGCGCAGATGCAGCTCAAACTGGCTGATCGACGCACCGTTCTGCGTCCAGTGCCCGCTGTTATGGACGCGCGGCGCCAGCTCATTGATCAGCAATCCAGCTGGCGTAACGAAACACTCCATCGCCATTACGCCGACGTAATTCAGTTCCTGCATGATCGCACTCAGCATCGCTTCGGCCTGCTGCTGCTGTGCCTGATCCGCCTGCGGCAGCGCAACGCTGGTGCGCAGAATGCCATCCTGATGCAGGTTATGCGTCAGCGGATAGAACACCACCTGGCCATCGTGACCGCGCGCCCCCACCAGTGAGACTTCACCGGAAAAGTTGATGCCCTGCTCAACGATGCATTCGCCGTAGCACGCCTCCGGCAGGGTGTGAGTCTCATCAGCACGCAGACGCCACTGACCCCGGCCGTCGTAACCGCCGGTGCGGCTTTTCACAATCGCTAACTCGCCCAGCGAGTCGAACACCGCTGGCCATTCGCTTTTATCCGCCAGCAACTGCCACGGCGCGGTGGCCAGTCCCAGCTGATCCAGCAGCTGTTTCTGCGTCAGACGATCCGCCAGACGCGGAAAGATATCGCGGTTAACAAAGGCCGGATGGCTGGCCAGCTCACGCGTCAGCGCCGTCTCCGGCCAGCGTTCGATTTCGGCGGTGATCACGCTGTCGGCGATAGGGAGCGCGGTAGGATCGGCGTCTAAGCCCACCGGATACACCGCGATGCCCAGGGGTTCACCCGCCTGACGCAGCATACGACCTAACTGGCCGTTGCCCAGTACGCAAACCGGCTTCATGCATCCACCCGCGGATCGGGATGGTTCAGCACCTCATCGGTCTGGCTCTGACGCCAGGTGGTCAGGCGTAACGCCAGCGCACTGTCATGCAGCGCCAGAATCTGCGCCGCCAGCAGCGCGGCATTGGCTGCGCCCGCCTTGCCAATCGCCAGCGTACCGACCGGAATACCGCGCGGCATCTGCACAATCGAATAGAGGCTATCGACGCCGCTCAGTGCTGCGCTCTGCACCGGCACACCCAGCACTGGCACCAGCGTTTTTGCCGCCAGCATACCCGGCAGATGTGCCGCGCCACCTGCGCCAGCAATAATCACCTGAAGACCCTTGTCGGCTGCCGTTTCGGCGAAGCTGAACAGTTTATCCGGGGTGCGGTGCGCAGAGACCACTTCAACATCAAAAGGGACGTCCAGGCTGGAGAGGATTTCAGCGGCGAACTGCATGGTGGCCCAGTCACTTCTGGAACCCATAACAATGGCGATGCGGGCCGGGGCGTTGGATGACATGGGGTCAACTCCTGTGAATGAACAAACAGACCTGGCCGGGCGGACAGGTTTTGAAGGGCACCGAGAATAGCATGAGAAGCACGCAAGGAAAACGGTTGCGTCGGGCTTAAGGTCGTGGATTTAACCGCAGATTAAAAGTCGAAATGGATAAGCTGAATGCCACTGGCGTCGAGCTGGATCATGGAACCCCGGCTGTGCCAGGCACCCAGCACTGCGCGTTGCGCCGTTTCACCCTGGAGGCTCAGCGTATGAATCGCCGGGCGATGAGTGTGACCGTGGATTAACAGCGGCACCTGCTGGCGCAGCATAGTGGCGACGACCGCTTCCTGATTCACATCCATGATGGTCTGGGATTTATGCTGGTTGGCCTGTTTACTGTCGGCGCGCATCCGGGCGGCAATACGTTTACGTATCCACAACGGCAACGCGAGAAACAGCCGCTGGATCCAGGGATTATGCACTTTGGCCCGAAAACGCAGGTAACCCGCATCGTCGGTACAGAGCGTATCGCCGTGCATGATCAGCAACCGATGGCCGTAGAGCGTCAGCACCTGCTCTTCCGGCAGCAGCGTCATGCCGCAGGCCTGCGCGAAGCGTCGGCCAATCAGGAAGTCGCGATTGCCATGGATAAAGTAAACCGGAACCGGCAGGGCGCGCAGGGCGCGGGCAACCTGCTGATGCAGCGGATTGGGATCGTCGTCGCCAATCCAGGCTTCAAACAGATCGCCGAGAATATAGAGCGCGTCGCAGTGGGGCGCTTCGCGCTGTAAAAAATGCAGAAAACCGGCGGTAATCGCCGGTTCTTCCTGACACAGATGGAGATCTGCGATAAACAGCGTGCGCGACATTACTCGCTGACGGTCACTTTCTGGATAACGACGTCGTCTTTTGGCACATCCTGGTGCATGCCGCTGCGGCCGGTAGAGACCGCTTTGATCTTCTCGACCACATCCATACCTTCAACCACTTCAGCGAATACGCAGTAGCCCCAGCCCTGAACGCTTTCGTCACGGAAGTTCAGGAAGTCGTTGTCAGCTACGTTGATGAAAAACTGTGCGGTCGCAGAGTGCGGCGCAGAGGTACGTGCCATTGCCAGCGTACCTTTGGTGTTTTTCAGGCCATTGCTGGCTTCGTTCTGAATTTCGGCTTTGGTTTCTTTCTGCTTCATGCCCGGCTCGAAGCCGCCGCCCTGAATCATAAAGCCGTTGATTACGCGGTGAAAAATGGTGTTGTCGTAAAAACCTTCACGGCAGTAATCCAGGAAGTTCTGTACGGTTGCCGGCGCTTTATCATCGAAAGTTTTGATTACGATATCGCCATGGTTCGTCTGGAAAGTTACCATTTTTGTCGTCCTGTAAAGGTTGTCATCAGTTGCTGAGGTCGCTCTGTCGATGGGCGTCCCCCTTTTTGTCGACCGTTCTTATATCATAATTTCCAATGACGCGTCAGCAGCGCGGCGCAGTTGGCTTGCTTTGCGTCGCGCGAGCGATAAAAATACGGCACAATGTCTGGATACTTAAAAGTGCCAACCACACGCGAAAACGGAACCGTTCAATGCTTAAGATTTATAACACCCTGAGTCGACAGAAAGAGGAATTCAAACCCATTCATGCCGGTAAAATCGGGATGTATGTTTGCGGCATCACGGTGTATGACCTCTGTCACATTGGTCATGGGCGGACGTTCGTGGCGTTTGACGTGGTGGCGCGCTACCTGCGTTACCTCGGTTATCAGCTTAATTATGTACGTAACATTACCGACATTGATGACAAAATCATCAGGCGCGCCAACGAAAACGGCGAGAGTATCGAAACCCTGACTAACCGCATGATTGGCGAGATGCAAAACGACTTCGCCGCGCTGGGGATTCTGCCGCCCGATGAGGAGCCGCGCGCTACCCGTCACATCGCTGAGATTATCGAGCTGGTGGAGACGCTGATCGCTCGCGGTCACGCTTATGTGGCGGAGAACGGCGACGTGATGTTCGATGTGCTCAGCGACACCGATTACGGCGCGCTGTCGCGTCAGGATCTGGAGCAGTTGCAGGCGGGCGCGCGCGTTGAAGTCGCCGACGTGAAACGCAATCCGATGGACTTCGTGCTGTGGAAAATGTCCAAAGCGGATGAGCCAGCCTGGTCATCGCCTTGGGGCAACGGTCGTCCCGGCTGGCACATCGAGTGCTCGGCAATGAACTGCAAACAGCTGGGCACCCATTTCGATATCCACGGCGGCGGCTCCGATTTGATGTTCCCGCACCATGAAAACGAAATCGCTCAGTCGAGCTGCGCCCATGACGGTCCTTACGTCAACTACTGGATGCACTCCGGCATGGTGATGGTTGACCGCGAGAAGATGTCCAAATCGCTCGGTAACTTCTTCACCGTGCGTGACGTGCTGCAACATTATGATGCGGAAACGGTGCGTTACTTCCTGATGTCCGGTCACTATCGCAGCCAGCTTAACTACGGCGAAGATAACCTGAATCAGGCGCGTGCGGCGCTGGAGCGTCTCTATACGGCACTGCGTCACACCGACAGCAGCGTGCCTGCCCACGGCGGCGAAGCGTTTGAAGCGCGGTTCCGCAGCGCGATGGATGATGATTTCAACACCCCGGAAGCCTATTCGGTGCTGTTCGATATGGCGCGTGAAGTGAACCGCCTGAAAAGTGAAGATGGCGCTTCAGCGCACGGGCTGGCGTCGAAGCTGCGCGAGATGGCCAACGTGCTGGGCATTCTGCAGCAGGATCCTGAGCTGTTCCTGCAAAGCGGCGCGCAGGTCAATGACGAAGAGGTTGCCGAGATTGAGCACTGGGTGAAAGCCCGTGCCGATGCGCGCGCCGCCAAAGCCTGGGCGGAAGCGGACATCGCGCGCGACAAGCTTAACGCGCTGGGTGTCATCGTCGAGGATGGGCCACAGGGCTCCAGCTGGCGTCGAAAATAAACCGGAGAGGGCGAGCAATCGCCCTTTTTTATTATGGCGATTGAACAGATTCAGATCCGCGGCTTCCGCTCGATACGTAACCTGACGCTGTCGCTGCAGCAGCTGAATGTGGTGAGCGGTCCTAACGGCTGCGGTAAATCCAACCTCTACAAAGCGGTGCGGCTGCTGCATGAGGCGGCCAGCGGTCGCCTGGCACTGGCGCTGGCTGAAGAAGGCGGTATTCAGAAAGCGATGTGGGCGGGCGGCTTACGCCGGGGCGATCGCCGACACGATCCAAAGCGCCTGGAGCTGGCCGTGGTGATGGATGACATGGATTACCAGCTGGAGATTGGCTTTCCCGAGCCGCTGGTGACCAGCCTGTTTAATCTCGATCCGCTGGTGAAGCAGGAGCGACTCTGGCTGAGCGGTCAGCAGCGCCGTCCTTCCGCCTGTATTATGCAGCGCGAAAATCAGACTGCCTTTCTGCACAACGTTGAGGGCGAGCGCGTCGCCTATCCGGCGGTGCTGCATCCCGAAGAGTCGCTGTTTGGTCAGCTTGGCGAACCGCATCGCTATCCGGAGCTTTCGCAGTTGCGCGAACGTCTGCAGCAGTGGCGCTTTTACCATGAGTTTGCGGTCTGGCCTGGCTCACCGATACGGGCACCGCAGATTGGCGTGCGTGCGCCGGTGCTGAGCCATGATGGCAGCAATCTGGCGGCGGCCTGGGCGACCATTGTTGAGCGTGGTCATTCCGAACTCCTGTCTGAGGTGATGGAACAGGCGTTTCCCGACAGCCAGTTTGATGTCGATGTGCAGAATGGCCGTTTCCAGATGCTGATGTCGCGCCAGGGCATTCTGCGTCCGCTGGAGAGCGCCGAGTTTTCTGATGGCACGCTGCGGTTTCTCTGTCTGGTTGTCGCACTGCTCAGCCCGCGTCCGCCTGCCTTTATGGCACTGAATGAGCCGGAAAACAGCCTGCATGAAGATCTGTTGCCTGCGCTGGCGCGCTTAATCGCCGAAGCCAGCGAGTTCAGTCAGCTCTGGATCACCAGCCATTCACCCCGGCTCGCGACGTTGATAGCGCAGCATACGGCGGTGAATCATATTGCACTGGAACAGCGGGAAGGGGAGACATGCGTAAAGGGGGATGAGCGGGTGTAACAGCGTCCCCGCAGGGACGCCCGGAAATTACTCGACCACAGTAATGCGGAAACCCGCGAATTCCACGGTCTGACCGGCTACGATTTTGCAGCGCTTGCGGGTTTCTACCGCACCGTTGACCTTCACTTCACCCTCGGCAATCACCACTTTCGCCTGTGCGCCGCTCTGAACCCAGCCTTCCAGTTTCAGCAGGTCACACAGATCGACGTGCGGGAATTTACCCAGTGAAAAACTTGTCATTTAAACCACCTCTTTATCATGAAACTCTTCGCACGCCTGAAGCGTGTTTTGAATCAGTGTAGCTACTGTCATTGGGCCCACACCGCCCGGCACCGGGGTGATGTAGGAGGCGCGCTCGGATGCACTATCAAAATCAACATCGCCCACCACTTTGCCGCTCTCCAGCCGGTTAATGCCCACGTCGATGACGATGGCGCCCGGTTTAATCCAGTCACCCGGAATAAACCCTGGCTTACCCACTGCAACGACCAGCAGATCGGCATGCTCAACGTGATGGCGCAGATCTTTGGTAAAGCGATGAGTGACGGTCGTGGTGCAGCCCGCCAGCAGCAGTTCCATGCTCATCGGACGACCAACAATGTTGGATGCGCCAACCACCACGGCATTCAGGCCGTAGGTGTCAATGTTGTAGCGCTCCAGCAGCGTCACGATACCGCGTGGCGTGCAGGGACGCAGGGTTGGCGCGCGCTGACAGAGGCGACCAACGTTATAAGGGTGGAATCCATCGACATCTTTATCAGGCGTGATGCGCTCCAGCACTTTGACATTATCAATGCCGGCTGGCAGTGGCAGCTGCACCAGGATGCCATCGATTTCGTCGTCCTGATTGAGCGCATCAATCAGCTCCAGCAGCTCAGCTTCGCGGGTCGTGGCAGGCAGATCGTAAGAGCGGGAGTGGAAACCGACCTCTTCACAGGCGCGGCGTTTGCTGGCCACGTAGATCTGCGATGCCGGGTTTTCACCCACCAGAACCACTGCCAGACCCGGCGCGCGTTTTCCGGCGGCCAGACGCTGCTTCACTTTTTCCGCAACCTCAACGCGCACCTGCTGCGCAATCGTTTTACCGTCAATAATTTTTGCTGCCATCAGAGAGGAAATCCACTGTGTTGTGTTGAATCGGGGAAGGGGGCTATTTTGTCAGAAGCGCGGCGCGCTGTCAGTTACAGTTTCAGCCGTGTATGCGCTTTCCGGCTTTTTCGTCGCGACGAGTGCCAGCCTGCATGCGTATGATATCTGCAGGACAATCCGGGGACGATGTAATGATTTGGATAATACTTGCTACTCTGGCGGTGGTGTTTGTCGCTGGATTTCAGCTGCTCACCGCTGGCTCACGCCACGCCGCTCAGCGGCTCAGCAAACGGCTGCAGCTGCCACCGGTACAGGTGGAATCAATGATCTCTATGATGGGGAAAGAGGCGGCGAAAGAGTTTACCGACTATCTCAGCAACGATAATGAAACGCATCTGCATAATGGCGCAGCGGTACTGCTGATCTGGCAGGTGTTCATTGTTGACGGCAGTGAGGAGAATAGCCAGCGCTGGCATGCGATTCTCAGTCGAGCCGGTTTTCCACCGCTTATTAGCCGCCAGCAGCTGCTGCTCGCGCTGGGCTTTCTGCGCCAGCTGGAACCGGACATCCAGGCGCTGCATGCACTTCGTGAGCAATACAATGCGCGTTTCACATCACAAGGGATTGAGCTGGAAGGAGAATTTACCGACAACGGTAAACTCGTGTCGCTCAGCGAATGGCGCAGGCGCCACTGACGTCAATTGGTCATTACCGCAGCACTTCGCTGCGGAGAAACGGCAAAAACGTTGACGTACCCGCTTCCCGACGTATAATCCGTGCCATCTCCATGCGCCCTTAGCTCAGTTGGATAGAGCACCGGCCTTCTAAGCCGTAGGTCACAGGTTCGAATCCTGTAGGGCGTACCATATTTTCTTCTGTTAACATCCTTTCTGGTCTACTTTTTCCTTTAAAATCAGAATATAACAATTCTCTGTGGTCCAGTTTGGTCCAGGGTCACCTATTGCGTTCTTGTTTCGATTGAGGGCAGGATAGGGGGCATTGCCAGGTTCAATCAACTGGATGCCCCCAAATGAAGCTGACAGCCCGACAAATTGACTCTGCTAAGCCAAAAGAAAAGTCATACAAACTTGCCGATAGTGGCGGTATGTATCTTGAAATATTTCCAAACGGAGCCAAAAGCTGGAGACTCAAATACCGTATAGCTGGTAAAGAGAAGCGGGTGTAGTGGCATAGTAAGCTCCGGCTCGTTCTTAGCAGATCATGAACAGTAAAATATTCAATATCACCCATAACATTGGGCGGTTGCTTCTTCCTGCCAGGCTCAATACCGCAAAGCTTCGCTATGGCCCTGTTAAGAGTGTCTTTTCCCATGTGCTGGGACTTGCTTACACGGCGATTAGTGAAGACATAATTCACTCTGACAATTAGTTCTTCCAAAAATCTCCATTAGGTTTTATGTGAATTATATTGATAAAAATAAATCTGCGTTAAAGTAATTATAAATAAGAATGGGGGGTTTTATGAGTAAAGATAAAATGAAAGATGAACAAATATCATTTACTGAGGCAAAAGAGTTTGTTAACAAAGTGCATGATGATTTGGTAGATTTATTAGAAAAAAATAAAATTACTGAAAGCTATAGAATGTATCCTGCTGAATATATTGTTTATATTATGTTTAGAGAGTATTACGCCTCTCAGGATTGCTTAAAAATCGTGAGCATAGTTGAATATTTTGAATTAACCGAAATTGTTGAATGCAATAGTGTTGACTGGTGGTTTTTTCAGTCTTAGCATCTGATGTTGATACTAATAAGATTACAAGCATAATTCAAACAAAAATGGTTGAAGAAGAGAAAAGCAAAATAAATTCTGTTTTTGTTAAAGAAGATGATGTGGTTATTAAAAAAGAATTTAGTCAAAAAGATTTTGAAATAGCCTGATTTACCTGGTCAGACTATTTAAATTTTGAAGCGATTTAGTAAAAAATATCTTTTTTATTTTAATGTCACCCTACCATCAGAACTCTGTATATATGTTTTATCGCCTATATTTATAAATGCTTTTCTATCAAGGCTCCCTCTTATAACTAATGCTATGCTGTTGTATACACATTTCTTATGCCCGCCATTAGTATCATCAAAGCAGGTATAGTCATCAATTGAACCATCTCTGGTTCCTGTTGGTAACTTTTCATAACCATCGAAGTTCATGATGATAACAGTGAAGTTATCTCGGGTATTGATAATATGATATTTATTCTGAAGCGAATCTTTGTTTTCTAACCACCATTTTAGTTTTCCTTCTGTAGTCATCGGTAAATGTTCTACAAAAACTGCACCATTATCAACTCTGACTATTTTTGCTGGTCTTACAGCAATCCATATGCAATATACTGATATTAACAAAATCAGAACTGCTCCAATCCTTTTGTATTTAAACATTGGTTTCTCCTGTCAATGTTATAGTTGCTCCGAAATTTGTGAAAAATGGCTTTTGAGCTAAATGCTTAGCCCTCTGTAGAACGAACCATATTCTAAAGAAACTAATTGAGTTGAATTTAGCTTTTAAGATATCTTCTTTATCTAAGCCAAAATGGTCTTGTGCTCTGTATTTGATAGTCGCAGTATATTTATTGCCCTGGAAGGTCAGGCTTTCTATAGAAATTTCTGTGCTGTTTATGTCATGGACGGTAATGCCCATGCCATTGACAAAATCTTTCCATCTTGTGTATTTTGGTAAACGACTTTTAGATAATACATTTGAAAAATGTTCTTTCGTCAATTGTGACTTATTAAAATCAAATTGCTCGATAGTGTTTTTAATTATGGATAATGTGCTATCGATAGAGTTGTCACTCAAAATGAGATTTCTGTAGGCATTATCCATAAACGGATGCTGAAAATTATTTCCATTACTACGTTGCATGTGATTGAAAAGATTTATGATCAAGCCATGGTATGGTCCTCGGAAAGAAAAGGCATAGGACTGAGAGCGTAGCTCATCATATAACAACGCAATGGCTTTTTCTCTACTAACTGGCTGTATAGAATTAGTAGCAGGATGCTGATAGGAGGGACCAAAAGTAGTCCAGTCGATGAAAGTTGATACTTGCCCGAGATGATAATGCTTTTTCAGTATATCAGCATCCATGTCGCCACTTTGCATGTCATCAGCATTTCTGTCATTGAATCTTTTTTTTGTAGTGAAGATTATAAGTTTTTTGTCGATTCCTTTCATTCAAAATCAATCCCTTTCAGTCAAATGATTAAGTATTATACATTTTCTATTTGTGAGGTAAATTAAGAATTTTATTAATATTTACTATGTTCAGAGTCATTTACGCCCACATAATCATGCAGTGATGAACCTTGAATATCAAGGCGTTCAGCCAGGTTAATTTATTCGGATGTCTATTAGCATCTATTGAAAGTCACACTCATCTGGTGTGCAATCCCGTTCTGATCTGCTCCCCTCTAACCGGCACCATAGGCCACCGCGGGTTCAGCCCCTTGAGGTACTTGTGGATACCGTCGATGAACAGCTTCTTGAATGTCGCTTCGTTATCGTTGGTTAGCTTTGCGATATAGCCAGACACCGATAAAGGCCAGCAGAGCAGAAAGCACCGCCTTAAGTGCAATCACTGTGAATTCGAAACTATCCATAGCGCCTTCACCATCACCGCTAATGTGGCCTTCTACCAGGGATCTGATGATGCTTTCAGGTTTGAGAAACCAAGTTGCGGAGAAGATTATAATAAATATCAGTATTTTCATCGCACTACACACTTTGTGAAATCAGGAACATCAATGCGGCCGTATGCTGGTAATCCTCCTTTCATAAAGCCACGTCCCATTCTTACGGCTCCTTGATAGCTGCCCTGATATCCCTTCCGACCAACGAGTCTATTGGTTATCCCTTCTGTACAGCGCCCACTCCTCGATGCGCTCTCCGCCTGGCAGAGTACAGTAACCTGATTCACCATCCGCGCCCTTCACTATGTCCAGCTTGCCGCCCATCTTTTCACAATACACAGAGGCTGGGTTAGCCATGCCCACAGCGTGTTGTCTGTCATTATGGGGTACACAGGCTGTGAGTAATAAAATGGTCGCTGCGATTGTAATTGTTTTCATTTTTAACCTTATCTGAAGAGATTGATGAGGGTTAATCGTTATATCCACGCTGCTTCATCTCGCGCTGGTTTTTCTGTTTAATTAAACGCTTAATGTGATCCGGAGTAGTTATTGTAATCAGATCATAATCTGGACTCAATCCATTATGTAAGTGTGGATTTATATATGCATCGTTTCCACTTAGGATGATTGCAGAAGCCGGACCAGCCACCCTGTACACATCATTTATAAGCCAGACATCTGCTTCTTCGAACCACTTTTAAATTATGGCTAAAACATAACTTAATCATTCATGCTGATGTCGGTGTTAATGTTGAACACCCCTGTTCAGATTTGCAGAGCCCCTTAAAATCGACCTGCAAAACCACACCGCTTCGTCCTAATGTGTGCGAACACTTAGCGTGAATTTTTTCGTATCTGCCTCTTAAGCTCTTTTCACTCTGTATCATTCAGATCGACGCTAATAACCTTGCCCGTATTAGCGTTCCCGGCTTAAAATAGTAACCCCAGTTATGCGGTTAAATGAAAGGTAGGCCTATGTGTAATTGCAGACAGTTGCCAGCTTGTGTGGCTGAAATTGAATCCCTGGAGCGGGGCTTTGAGTTCTCAGGGGGCTTTATTCACAATTACTATTTCGAAACACCGGAAAGTGAACATTTCGAACCGCGGCTTGATTACTCTCAATCCATGTATCGCTGCATGGAATGCGGTCAGGAATGGTACATCGAATGTTCCCCGGAACAGACACCGTATCCAGAGTTTGCCTTAAAGCTAAATGGATTAGTGCGGCCACCTTCAGAGAACGAGCTTCAGGCGGCCAAACAGTATCTTTGCATACTTGCACATGGTGGATTTGGTTCAGAAAAATGCAGGATGGCAGGGTGCCAGAATCATAAGGTTTTGGGGCGCGAGTTATGCCATTTGCATATTCCATTTCCATAGGTAGTCGTAATGGGTTTAAATCCGTTTCATTGACGAGAAGATCAAAACGCCTTGCATATCGAAGGGTGTTTTTAGAAATTTCGGTGAGGCAGATTTATTTGGTCTGGGGGGTGTTTGAAAGTTATAATCCCAGTAATTACGTTTGGTAGTTTATCATAGGCTTCTGTTTTTTATAGGGTGATGGTTCTTCATAATATTTATTTTAATAAGTTTAGGTGCGCCCTGTTAATAATCTGGTTAATCCCTCAAACACACTTTTCTAAAAGCTGATATTCACCTGAAAATATATATTAACTGTAAGGTGTGTTGATACTGGATGAAATTCAGGATATTTTCTGGGAAAAATGTTTTGATAATGGATTATTAACCTGCAGACCTCATCATCATTCGTTAAACCACCCAACTTAAGTCTGCCGCTCCCCAACCAGAAGCGGCATCCTTTTACCTCAACGCCACTAACCCGCAACCACACCCGACAAAGCCAGAACCTGCTTCTGTTTCCTTGCAGGCAGCTTATTCAGCTGCGCTAACGCGTTAACCAGCTGCTCATCGACCGGCTCTGGTGGTTTCACGGTCAGCACAATACGGCCCGCCGTGACTTTTACTTCTACTTCGGTGCCAGTGGTAAATCCGGCGGCAGCCAGCCACTGGCCTTTCATGATAATCGACGGAATACGCGCGTAACTGGGATACCGGCTGGCGTAACTCACCGTTAATTTGCGTTGGGAAACGGAAGGGGCTTCTGAATTTAAACCAACTGCATTACACTCTGACTCAGTCATGATCTCTATTCTCGTTCAATAGTGGTTGTGATTAGCGATACAGGAGTGCTCCAACACCTCTGTATCGCGCTAAATACCTGTACATATAATCAACTATTGCAGGAAAAGTCCAGCTGAAAATCGATGTAAATCAGTGACTTTAATCATCTGATAAACAGCGAGTTTTACGATAACGATCTCAAAAAAATGCAATTAACTGAAAGCATTCATTGTTCGGAATACAAGAAAAGTCACAGGCGATATCTCGTCATAAATATCTGTCATTAGCCGCATACATTAAGTCCGCAATTAGTAACATGCGCTTAACCCGCAGTGTGCTTAAGCAGAAAGTCGATTAACGTTTTTACTCTTTTCGTTTTACCCGCGCTTTTAGGATAATAGAGATAAACCGGCGGATAAGTTTTCCAGTAACGCTCCATCACCGGAATAAATGCCTCTTTATCCGGCTGTAAATTATGAACCGGTTCAAACAGTCGCCCGATACCCAGCCCGTTGCGAATGCCATCAGCCATCACCTCAATATCATTACTCATCAACTGACCCGGCATCTCAACGGTCAGCTGTTCGCCATGATGATCCAGAATCAGCGGCAGAATACGATTATTGGTGATAAACCGGTAACCGATAAGCCGGTGCTGATGCAGGTCAGACGGAGACTCTGGAATACCGAACGCTGCCAGATAGGCAGAAGAGGCATACAAACCTTCGCGAAACGGCTTCATCAGCGGTCGCGCCACCACGCCACCTTCCAGAATGTCGCCAAACCGGATCCCCAAATCAAAGCGTTCATCAATGATGTTCACGGTGCCATCGTATACCGAAATTTCCAGCTGAATACCGGGATATTGCTGGCAGAAAGCGGCCATCGCAGGTTTCAGCACCAGCAGATAAGCAAAGCGCGAAAGGGTGATTCTGACCAGTCCCGACGGTTCCTGATTCTGGTCGCGGATGCTTTCCAGCGATTTTTCCAGCGAGGCTACCGCTGCTGAGGTTTGTTCCAGCAGCTGCTGTCCGGCATCGGTCAGCTCAATCCGGCGCGTGGTTCGTACAAATAGCGGATGACCGATGTGCGCTTCAAGCAGCTTCAGCGCCTTACTGACAGAGGGGGGAGTAATCTCCAGTTTGCGCGCTGCCGATGAAATATTCCCTTCGCGGGCAATGCTCTGGAAGATGCGTATCTGGTTATAGATGGCGTTGTTCACGGGATAATCCTGACACAATCGGGTTGCTTATTATTAGCCGCAGGCTAAATATCTTTGAGTCAATAGTGGCCTAATCTTCACTAAATCGCGAGCATATACTCCTTATCAGTTCCCCCTGGCCGTGAATCTCAGGAGATTGCTATGCGAATTTTGTGTCTGGATAAACCCGCCCCCGATGTCACGCTGGAAAAGTATCACCCTCATCTAGCTGCCGAAGCTTTCCATGCCTGGAGTCTGTTTAAATCCGGTGCGCTACGCGATATTTACTACCGACAGGATCGACCCGGCGTTGCGATCTTCCTTGAATGCGACTCGGTGGAACAGGCCCAAAGCCTGCTGGCTGACTTTCCGCTGGCAAAAGCCGGTCTGCTGAGTTTTGACTGCATCCCGTTAGGTGCATTCACCAACTGGGAAAGCCTGTTCGCTGCAGAATATAAGCCTCAGCAAGAGGGCGCGACCCAATGATCAGTCGCAAACCGCTACCGTGTGTTGTCATCCGACAGGTGTCAGGGAGGCGGCGCAGTAAAAACGCCGCGTGAAGCGCTAACGGCAGGAAAGGCGGAAGCCGTAGCGAGTGGATTTGATTAAACGGTGCCGGGCGGCAAAAAGTAACCAGCGCGTGATGGCATCGCCAACGCCTGGCTATCTGTTAAAAAATAGATGATTAAAAACTGAAAATGAAAAATATATTAATTATTTCCGGTCATCCTGACCTGAGCCATTCGGTCGGTAATGCTACCATTCTTAATGAAGTCGCTTCTGCGCTGCCTGATGCTGAAATCCGTCGTCTGGATGCACTTTATCCGGACAACACCATCAATGTCAGCGCCGAACAGGATGCACTGCTGAAGGCAGATATTATCGTCTGGCAATTTCCCTTCTCCTGGTATTCGCTGCCAGGGCTCATGAAGTTATGGCTGGATGACGTATTTGTTCATGGGTTTGCGCACGGATCAACGGCCAGACTCGGCGGTAAAAAACTGATCCTCTCCTTCACCACTGGCGCACCGCAGGCGTTATACGCGGCAGATGGCGTCTTTGGTCATCAGCTGGAGGATTATCTGATTCAGTTTGAAACCACCGCCCGACTCTGCAATCTGGAGATGCAGAAACCGGTTTATACCTGCGGGATAAGCTATGCCAGTCGTAATGAAACTATTATCACGCAGCAAATTGCTGCAGCAAAGCAACACGCGTCGCGACTCATTGCTCAGCTCAATGCGGAACTCACAACGGCTTAATAGCCAGATGAAACAGAAATCGCGCCGGTTAATGCACCGAATGAATCGCAAATCACCTCATCCGATAATTAAGGCAGACCGTGAACAATATTACCGCTCTGACTCTGACTCTGCTGATGGCCGGCCCGGCATCGGCAGCCGCTTTAACAGACCCCACAAACCGTGTCATTAATCTGAATGAAATGGAAATTAAGGCCGGGAAAAACGGACAGTACGATGAAGTTGCCAGAGATAATATTACCCGTTCGCTGGCAGAGCAACCAGGTACGCTGGCGATGTATTCACTGAAACATAAAGAAAATGCTCATCAGGCTTATATGATTGAAATTTATGCGAGTGAAGAGGCATACCAGCAACATCTCAGTTCAGAGCCGTACCGGTCTTTTATTACACGCGCACCTGATCTTATCGGCCAGAAAAAGAGCACTGTGCTGGAGCCGCAGTTTTTGGGTGATAAACCCTTCGTACAGAATAAAGAAACCATCAATAACCTGGTGATTGTTGACGTGAAACCGGCCGATCAGCAGGCATTCCGCGATATTGTGCTGCCTGAAATGGCGGAATCACTGAAGGTGGAACCGGGCGTACTGGCGATGTATGCCGCGACCGATACGAAAAACAGATATCGCTGGTTCTTCTATGAAATCTACGCCAGTGACGCCGCCTATCAGCAACACCGCGAAACGCCCCATTTTCGCGACTATATCCGGCTGACAGCTGAGATGACCGACCGCAAAGAGGCGATCCCCGTGGTGCCTGCTCTGCTGAAAAACCGCGGCGCTCTTAACTCTTTTGTTAACTGACCTTTACCAGGGAGCTGATCAGAGGATGAAAAAAGTGATTGCCGCCGCCGCGATCTCCATGATGCTGGCCGACCTGGCCGCTGCTGAACCCAAAAGAGGTGAAACTATGTTGAACGTCAATCCATCCAGCCTTTCGGTTGCCGACATTGAGTCCGTCTCTCCCGCACTGGCTCGTTTCGGACGTGAAGCGATAACCGACGATCTCTGGAAACGCGATGCACTTTCGATCCGTGACCGCAGTATCGTCACGCTTGCCATTCTCATCGCCCGCAACCAGCCTGCTGAGTTACAACATTACGCCGGTGTGGCGCTCGACAGTGGCGTGACGCCTGCTGAAGTCTCCGAAATAATCACTCACCTGGCGTTCTATTCCGGCTGGCCCAATGCGATGTCCGCAATTGCGGTGACCAAAAATGTGTTTCAGGCGCGAGGTATTGGTGCCGATCAACTGGCCGAAGCCTCTCCGGCACTGCTGCCACTAAATCAGGCAGCCGAACAGCAGCGTTCTGCAACGGTAGAGAAAAATGTGGGGCCGATCTCGCCCGGGCTGGTCAGATTCACCGCCGATCCGCTGTTTCTCAATCTGTGGCAGCGGCCAGCGCTACAACCTCGTGACAGAAGTCTGGTGACGGTCAGCGCACTGATTGCTTCGGGACAAAGTGCGCAAATTAGCTACCATCTCAACCGGGCGATGGACAACGGATTGACGGCTGAAGAAGCGGGCGAGATTATCACTCAGGCCGCGTTCTATGCTGGCTGGCCAAATGCCTTTTCAGCGGTTCCGGTGGTGGGGGAAGTGCTGCGGGATCGCGCAGCAAAACAGGAATAACCCGCAGCGGGTGAGGATCTCAGGTTTTACTTCACCCGCCGTTTCTTATGACCGCCGGATACCGACAGAGATCCGGCAAAGTGCTGCGCCATTCTGGTGGTTTTTCCCCTCCCGCCGCAATGCCATGATGACCGCTCCAAACCCTCCACTTACGACAACCCGCCACCGGACATAAAAACAGGGAGCACCGTGTCATGGAAAGTAAAAATCTGACAGATATTGCTGAAGACGTTTCAGGCGGTGTGAAATATTAAGCAGTAATAGATGAACAATGGGCAGGGAAGGACGCAGGAGTTATTTAACAGAATAAATGAAATAAGCCGTGGCGGGCGCCACGGCTAATGTTTTATGCAGACTGCCACTCACTTTCAACATCCGCTTTGGCTTTAGAAAGGATGACTTTATTATCATCAACTTCTTTCACCCAGCTGAATGGAATAATGTGGTGTTTGCCACCCGCTTCAGGATCGCTTTTCGCCAGCTTAATTTTGTCGTCGCCTTCGAAGTGGTCGACAATCCCGACATGTTCGCCATTCACATCAACAACCTGCGCGTGATCTAAAATTTCTGATTTATCTACCATGGTGGCTTAATCCTTATATTTAATGAGTTCAGTTGCCCTCAGACAAAACAAGCCTGGTTGTTAAATGCTGTTTTCGCCAGGGGATTAACAAAATGAAATAGTTCAGTGAACTGGACCTGGTCGCAGTTATTTATTTCCGGCAGGAGAATAAAGGGCATATAAGCGAAACCGCAAACAGAGCCGGAGTCTCTGCAGCCACGGGTCTGCTGACCTCACTGCCTGCCACATCGACATCCTCAGATTTGCCGCAATCGTCTGCCGCCCGTTCACCAATCAACGCTATGATAATCAGGTCAGTCGCCACGCCGCAGATCGACCAGCACGCGGGTGGTTTAACTTACCCAAAGGAGTGCCTATGACAGCAGTCAGTTCCATTACCACTGAAGGTGGCGTCTGGATTAATCAGCCGCCGGTACACAGTCTGGATGGTGATACGCTGAGGTTCGAAACCGCGCTGAGCAGCGATTTCTGGCAGCGCACCTGGTATGGCTTCGAACGGCACAGCGGCCACGCTTTTGGCTTCTGGGTGGAAAACGACTTTACCGTTCAGGTGCAGGTGAGGGCGGATTTCAGTCAGCTCTACGATCAGGCCGGGCTGTTTATTCAGGATAACGAAACGCACTGGGTTAAGGCGGGCATTGAGTTTAACGATGACCAGCCCGCAATTGGCAGCGTGGTGACGCGCGAGTTTTCCGACTGGTCTACCGGTGTGTTTCCCGGCGATGCGAGCCAGTTCTGGCTGCGCGCCACGCTGGAAAATGCGGCCTTAAGAATTCAGTACTCTACCGACGGCGTGAGCTGGCCGTTGTTACGGCTCTGCCCGTGGCCCGGTCAGGGGCGGCGGTTTGTCGGAGTGATGGGCTGTTCACCGGAACGTGAAGGGCTGGCGATGAGTTTTACGGACTTCGCTATTACTCCACCGCTCGGCAAAGCACTGCACGATCTCTCCTGAGCCAGGCGGCGCATTGCATATCGTCGCAGAATCGGCTTAATTGTCAGGTCAGAATTTGCGGTGACGCGTCGCCCGTGCAAGACGACGCCTTTACAGGGAAAGCTATGCGTTGCGCCACCTCGTTTATCCCGCTGCTGGTCATCAGTTGCTGCGCCGGATGGGCACAGCAGGCCACTGCCGATACCGTCTGGCTGAATAATGGCGATCGGCTGACCGGCACGATTCGTTATCTCAGCGACGGCAAGCTGGGGATAGAGACACACTACGCCGGTACCGTCACGCTGGACTGGAGTGCGGTCAGTACGCTTGCCAGCGAGAATCCGGTGAATGTCGAAAACAAAAAGACCGGCGAACATTATCAGGTGCGGCTCTCCTCATCCGATCCCGGCTATGTCTGGGTGGAACGCAACGAGCAGGAGCAGCAGGTTTCGCTGCGACGCATTGATGAGTTTATGAAAGCCAAAGTCCGCAGCGATCAGCTCGCCTGGACCGGCAACATCGATGCGGGCGTAAAGGTCAAAAAAGCCTCGACCAAAACTGACGACTACAGCTTCGCGCTCAACACCAAACTGAACCAGGGAAAATGGCGTCACGATATCGGCGCGACCTACAATCGCGAGCAGGAAAACGAGAACATCAATACCGATAACTACAGCCTGCGCTACGCCTTTGACTATCTGGTCAGGGAGCAGTTCTTCTGGCAGACCCGCGCCACCTACAAGCGCGACTGGGTGGAGAATCTGTCACGTCAGGCGCTGATCGGCACCGGGCCTGGTTATCAGTTGTGGGACACCGAACTCAGCGCGTTCTCACTCTCGGTGCTGGGTGGTGCCTTTGAGTATGGCTACAGCGATGACCGGGAAGAGCGGCACTTTGGCGGCTCGCTGCGCTGGAACTATCAGCGCTATCTGCTGGGCAAATCGGTCACGCTTTACAGCAATGGCGATGTTGGCCATTCGCTGGATGATGACGGCGTATTTATGCTGGATGCCGAAGTCGGCCTGCGCTACAGCCTGACTTCGTGGTCAACGCTGCACGTTGGCTATCACCGTAATCTGGTCAGCGGCATACCCGACACCCTGAACGAAGGCATTTTCTCCACCGGATTGGGGCTGAAGTGGTAAGCCGCTGATCGAACAGCGCCGCAGCAAATCCTTACGGTTTTTATCCGGTTACAGGCGCGGGATTGGCTAAGCTGCATGTATTGTCACAACGGGAAAGCAGAAGATGATCGTAAGCAGCAGGGTGTATCGTCCGGGATGCGCGGGCGAAGAGGTCGAAGTCGATGATATCAGTGAAGTGATTAAAGAGCCGGAGGCGTTTATCTGGCTCGGGTTGTGGCAGCCAGACGCTGAGTTTATGGCGAAGATTAAAGAGGAGTTCGGCCTTCATGAACTGGCGGTTGAGGATGCACTTAATGCCCATCAGCGACCTAAAATCGAACATTATGGCGAATCGCTGTTTATCGTGGTGAAAACGGTGTGCGCTAAGGATGACAGCTGCGAACTGGGCGAAACGCATCTTTTTGTCGGAAAAAACTTCCTGATCAGCATCCGTCACGGCGCCTCTGAAAGCTACACCCCGGTGCGGCAGCGGGCGGCTGAAAACCCGGCGCTGCTGAAGTTTGGTCCCGCTTATCCGCTCTACTGCCTGCTCGATTTTATTGTTGATCGCTATGCCGAGCTCTCTACCTCGCTGAATGAACGGGTCGGACAGATGGAGAACGATCTCTTCACCAGTGAATTTGATCGCAAGTCGGTGCAGTCGGTCTACACCGTGCGGCGTCATCTGCTGAAACTGCGCAATGCGGCGCTGCCCGTGGAGGAGATCTGCAATCAGCTGATCCACCTGCATGAAGATCTGATCCCGCGTCCGCTGCGCGCCTACATCCGCGACGTGCAGGATCACGCCCGCCATGTCGTCACCGACGCGGAAGATATGCGTGAGATGCTGACCAGTGCCATGCAGGTCAATCTGGCGCTGGTGACGGTGCAGCAGAATGAAGTGGTTAAAAAGCTGGCAGGCTGGGGTGCGATCCTGGTGATCCCGACCGTGGTCTTCAGTATGTATGGCATGAACTTCGAGCATATGCCGGAGCTGAAGTCGCTGTATGGCTATCCGCTGGCGGTGGGGCTGACCCTGCTGGCCTGCGGCGGGCTGTGGGCCAAACTGCGTCGCTCCGGCTGGCTGTAAACGGCAGGATGCGGTGCCAGATTGTCCCGGTGAAAAGGTCACGACCCGCCAGATAGTGAACCGATATTGTCTGGCTATGCTTAACGCAGCGTGCAGTTTTTGTTCCTGAGCCAACAGTGTGTGAGGTCACGGTGAAAAAAGAGGATAGCAGCGGCCAGGCGGTACCGATTCAGGAAAACCTCCGCTGGGTACGCCGCGAATGGCTGATTCAGCGTATCGGTGAATACGTCCTGATTGCGCTGGTGATTCTGGGGGCATGCGGACTCTTTTCCAAAGGCGTGCTGAGTAACGGCAGCGCCCGCTCGCCGGACGGGACCATCCAGGTGGAGTATGAACGGTTTGGCCGGGTTGAGAGCAATATGGATATGCGCATTCGCTACAACGCACCGGTAACCGATCGCTTTACCGTTACGATTGGCGGTGGCGCCCTGGATAACCTGCAAATCCAGACGCTGCAGCCTCAACCGCTGGAGGCGGTGACGATTGGCAGTGATCTGCGGCTGACCTTTTCGGCCCGCAACACCGGACCGGATCACGCGATCTGGCTTGGCCTGCAGCCGCGCAATGCGGGCCGCATTCACGTCACTATTCATGGTGACGGCCATGCTCCGGCCCGTTTTACCCAATGGATCTATCCCTGACAGAGGCGCTTTATGGAAACGGTATTACGTGCCTTAGCGATCTACCTGGTGCTGATGGTCGTGTTCAAAATTGCCGGCAGACGCACTCTGTTGCAGATGACCTCTTTCGATCTGATTCTGCTGTTGATCATCAGTGAAGCAACTCAGCAGGCGCTGCTGGGCGACGATTTTTCGGTGACCGGCGCGGCGCTAACCATTATCACGCTGGTCACGATTGATATCGTGCTGGGCAAACTGAAAAGCCGCTTTCCGGTGGTGGAACAGGTGATCGATGGTGGCCCGGTGATCCTGGTCGAGAATGGTAATCTGCTGACTGACCGCATGAAGATGACCGGCATCAGTCCTGATGATGTGCTGGAAGCGGCGCGCTCCGGGCAGGGTCTGGAGCGATTTGATCAGATTAAATATGCGGTGCTGGAGGTTAACGGGCATATCTCGATTATTCCCCGAGCCGATAAAGAGTCCTGAGGGGCGTTCGCCCTGGCCTGACAGGAGAGCGCCCGTGCCGGAGTCGCGCAGGTTACACACGCCTGAGATATCCTCATCCCCTTGCTGCAGCAGGCCCTGAATGCATTACAGATCCTCATTGCGTCACGCTGCGCTTGTTATGCCGCTTCCCTTGTAATCCTGTCGATTTCGTTCAGACTGAGTATTCCACTCATGCTTTATCATCAGAGCTGGCCTGACTATCAATCAGCGTTATGCTTTTACAGTCAGGATTAAATGAATGAATTTACGCGATTTACCTTCTACCCGGTTACCGGCTGGCATATTGGTCCCCTGAATACCCATCAGGCACTGGTAGTGAAATTCGGTTATATCGATCCCAATGCCCCGCGTGAAAAGGGCCCGCAGGAGACCCTGTTTCTGGGTCTGACCCTCGAAATGGCGAAAAAGCTGGTCGCCAATCTTTCCGAACACATCGACTACGCTGAAAAAAAGAGCACCCAGCACTAGTTTCTCACCGCGATCGGTTACCACGCCCACCGTCGGGCTATTTTGCTGCGCTGTCGCCCGGTGCATAAACCCGCAGTGCACTGGCTATCAGGCGAAAATGTGCGGGTGTCTGACCGATAATCTCACCATCTGCATTGATGTAATGGGGACGGCGCGTCTCAATCGTCAGCTCCGTGGCGCTGAATGCCCGCACGTTACGCCAGCGACCGTGAGTGCCGCGCCGCAGAAAGGGCAGCAGCGCAATGAGCTGCCAGCTATGCTGCAGCTCCAGACTGTAGACATCCAGTAACCCATCGTCCGGAGCGGCACGCTGTTCCACTGTCATGCCGCCCCCATAAAACCGTCCATTGCCCACCGACACCTGAACCGTTTTGATCGGCGTCCGATGGCCCTGATGCACCAGCGTAGCGCTGAAGGGACGGCTCTGCCGCAGCACCCGCAAAGCCGCCAGGGCATAACCGCCCACTCCCCAGCGTTTTTTCGATTCCGCCGTGAGGTTGCGCGCCAGTTCCACCGAAAAGCCGATGCTGGAGACGTTCAGAAACAGGTGCTGATTCACCTCACCCAGGTCCACTGCGCGCAGCTGCCCGTCAGCGATAATCTTTATCGCGGACTCCAGGCTGGCAGGAATGCCCAGCGTGCGGGCAAAATCGTTGGCGGTGCCCAGCGGTAAAATGCCCAGCGGCAGGCCGGTCTGCATCAGTCCTGGCGCGGCCGCATTAAGCGTGCCGTCGCCACCGCCGACGATCACCGCATCAACGCGATGGGCATACGCCGCGATTAATTCGCTGTAGCTGCGGGTATCATCTCCGGCCGGTTGCAGCAGGGTGAACCCGGCCTGAGCCAGCAGCGACTGTGCGCGGCTGGCCTCGGCGCGTCCTTTGCGCGAGCGCTGATTAATCAGCAGCAGGGCAGTTTTCTCCTGTTGAGACATACTTTTGCGTTATCCCGATGTCAAAATGGCTGTAACGAGACGGCAAGTACAGCACTGGCCTGACCGGTGAACAACCCTGCTTGCGCTACTTTACGTAACCTGTTGAGTGCCATAAGCGGCGATAAAGATCGTCTACACTGCTAAGGGTCAGATCCACACTGAGGAGTTGCGATGACAGAACACGAATTCAGAAAATTGTTAGCCGAACAGGGTTTTGACGAGCCTTTGTTGATTGAGCGTGCAGCCGCCGCCCAGCTTGATAATCACGTACATCCCTTTGAAGCACTGGCACTGATTCTGAGTGGTGACATCACCATCAGTACCGAACAAGGCGATACCACCTATCATCCCGGTGAGACATTTCATCTGCAGCCCAATGAACTCCATCGTGAGGCGTTCGGGTCGCAGGGCGTACGCTATCTGGCGGGACGTAAATATGAGTGACTGGCAATCAGCATGAAGGTTTCTGACGATCTTTTTACCCGGCTGTCACGCTCGCCGTTCCGTCAGCGCTTTCGTCTGGGACGCGCGGAATATGATTATGCGAGCAGCAAAGGCGAGCCGGTATTGCGCCAGCACGCCGCTGAGTTTGTGGCACAGCGGCTGGCGCCTGCGCAGCCTGAAAATGATGGCAAGCAGACGCCGATGCGCGGCCACCCGGTGTTTATCGCTCAGCACGCCACCGCAACCTGCTGTCGTGGCTGTCTGAGTAAGTGGCACAACATCGGACAGCACCAGCCGCTGAGCGCGGAGCAGCAGACCTATATAGTGACGGTGTTGCTGCAGTGGATCACTCATCAGATGCAGCAGCCTGCACCGCCTGCTCGCGTCAGCCGAAGCCAGCCGAAACCGGACAACGATCCGCAACTCGCACTTTGGTAATGGACGAAAAAGCTACAACCGGCGGCTTTTTCTGGTGAAAACTGGCCCTTTTTCATTCCTGGTTTATTCTTAAATCTTTCCTGGGAACACTATGCCAGGATTAAAACCTACACGGCAACGATTCATACAGAGGGAATTATGAAGAAATCAATTATTGCACTGTCTGCTATTTTGCTGGCCTCGCCGGTATTTGCTGCTACCACCACAGACAACACCGTTGCGGAAGCGCATAAAGGCGCCGATACCGCGAAGGAAAAACTGCATCAGACCCAGAACGAAGGCAAAGAGCTGAAGCTGAAGTCTGAGCACGCCGCTGAAGGCAAAAGCGATACCACCGGCAGTAAAATCACCGAAGGTACGCAGAAAGGCTGGCACAAAACCAAAGAAGGCACTGAGAAAGGCTGGGATAAAACCAAGCAGGGTGCTGAAGATCTGAAAAACAAAGCGACTAATTAATTCGCGGCTGTTTTGAGGTTAAAAAAAACCCACCGAAAGGTGGGTTTTTTTATGGTTGGGAAATTCTGGCTTTGGATTGCTGCTGGATCGAGCCTGCTCAGGGTACTGGGTCAGATCGGAAAGACGCAAAGGCCGTCGTCCATGACATGCTCGGCCCGCGCCGTCCTGGCGCGGGACGCTTTCCTCTTCTGACCCAGAACCCTGCGCGTTGTGAGCTTATTCATTGCTGTCAGAGTAAAACTGATTCAACCAGGTAAGCTGTCTGTAACCCACTGAAAAGTAGGTTTTTTATGGTTGACTCAGATTACGCTTTCTTTTCCGCTGTTTCTTTCTCCGAGGCGGCTAACGCCGCGACTTTCCTTTCCGTCTCTGCAGCCGCATCGGCGGAGGCCGCCGCCGCTTCAGCCGCAGCCTCTGCCGCGGTATCAGACTGTTTCTTGCCTTCTTCGATAAACTCTTCGTCGATGGCTTCGATGTTTTCGCGGTTATCGCGTCCGGAGAGCAGGTTCCAGCAGGCGATAAACAGGGCGGCAATCACCGGACCGATAACAAAACCGTTGATGCCGTAGATTTCCATGCCGCCCAGCGTGGCGATCAGAATCAGATAGTCAGGCATTTTGGTGTCTTTGCCGACCAGCAGCGGACGCAGGATGTTATCAACCAGTCCGACAATCACCACGAAGAAGCCCACCAGGAACAGCCCTTTCCAAAGTGCACCGGTGGCGAAGAAGAAGATCGCCGCAGGCACCCAGATAATGGCGGAACCGACTGCCGGAATAAGGGAGAGGAAGGCCATCAGCGCGCCCCACAGCAGGCTGCCGTCTATACCGGTAAACCAGAATGCCAGCCCACCGAGAATACCCTGAACAATACCGACCACCACCGTGCCTTTCACCGTCGCGCGCGCCACGGCCGCAAACTTCACCATCAGGTGATGCTTCACGTAGGTTGAGAGCGGCAGCGCTTCCAGGATCAGATGCACCAGATAGGAGCCATCTTTCAGCAGGAAGAACAGCAGGTAAAGCATCACGCCAAAGCCGACGGTGAAGCTGAACGTCCCTTTACCGATGATAAAGGCGCTGCCTGCCACATACTGACCGCCCTTGAGGGCAAACGAGGAGAGCTTCTGCTGAATCTGTTCGGCGTTATCCAGGTTATTTTCAGCCAGATAATGTTTTGCCCAGCGCGGCAGATGCTGCAACAGATCGGCGAAGACCGCCGGGAACTGCGCCGAATTGGTCTGCAGTTTGTGATAGACCGCGTTGGTTTCGACCACCAGCGATGAGGCGATAATGGCCAGCGGCGTGAACACAATCAGACAGATACAGAGCAGGGTAATCAACGCGGCCAGGCCATTGCGTTCGCCCATTCGGACCCGCAGATACGTTTTCAGCGGATGGAAAATCACCGCCAGAATCGCCGCCCATAAAATCGGCGAGAAATAGGGCGAAAGCACCTCGAAAAAACCGAGGGTGGCAATAGCCAGAATCAAAATGAAAAACCCGATGTTCAATCCTTTAAAACGCATGGAAAAACCTCATCTCGAACAACTCTGATAAACCCGACGCGCGAATTTTCTGTGTATGGCTTTGCTTATGCGGCTGCCTCGTCACTGATTATCGGTCAGGCTTTGCTTTTTAAACGCTGCTGATGACAGCATCATGCTGGCTAACTCTTTGAAATGTCTGGCAGAAGTGATGAACGGGCAATGTGCGTTCGCTGCGTGACTTCCTATAGGTAACACGCTGCAACTGACAGCAGCGCGCTGAATCCTACATTAGCGTAGCGGTTTCGACCATTATTGGTAGGTCAGAGACTCATGATCCCGGGGGATGCTGCCGATAACAGTATTAACTGGATAAAAAACAGGCAATGAAAAATGAGTAAACAGAGCGTCTTAATCGTGCTGCTGACGCTGGTATTAACCGGCTGCGCCACCAAGCAGTATCCGCAGGCATCCGCGGTCACCCCGGAAGAGACGGCGATGCTGAATTGCAGCGCGCTGGATCAGGAGCTGGTGAAAGCGCACAGCGTGCAGAGTGATATTGAGCAGACCGGCCAGTTCGATGCACTGACCGTGCTGGGCTTTGTCGGGGATTTCGGGCTGGGCAATGGCATTGCGAAATACAATGCCAGCCAGAAGGCGGAGCGGCGACTGACGCAGTTACAGTCGCTGAAAGCCGCGAAGTGCAGCCAGCGGCTTTCGTAGCGACTGCGCCGGGTCAGCCGAGCGTCCGTTCGCTGACATGCTGCAGCCGGACATTTTCGGCGGCGCGTTTACCGGCAAGGAAGGCGTGATCCGAGTTGTAATATTCCCACTCGCTGTAGCGGCCTGACAGATGAATGTCCTGGGTCAGCAGCCACTGGCGGATCAGCGCCACGTTAGCGCTGCGCGCATGGTCATAGACCACGTAGGCGTAGGGCATATCGACCTCTGAGGCGCAGAGCAGCGGATCGTCCGCGGTGATCATGCCAACTCTGATGCAATCCTGACGGCAGCGCTCAATCAGCGCATCTCCCGCCAGCGGCAGCGGATTGGCCGCGTTATAGGTGATTTCGCAGGTTAAGCCGAAACCGCCCGGCGGGTTGCAGTGCGGACTCGCATTGCCCTGCACAAAGATGCGGTGAAACAGCGTATCGCCAGGATAGTAAATCCAGTGCTTTTCGGTCAGGTCGGCGCGGCCAATTCCCAGATTAACGCAGCGCACCGAGACAAACTTCAGCTGCTGCGCCGCCCGTTGCACACTATCCGGCACTTCATCGCCCATCAGTTTAATCAGCTCCGGCAGCGGCATGGTGCTGATCAATTGTTCATAAAGGTAGTGGCGGCCATCCGCCAGCAGCGCGACGTGCGCCTGCGGGTAGAGGCGGGTCAGGGTGGCATCCGTTTCCAG
The DNA here is from genome assembly GCF_011800405.1 of Pantoea sp. EKM21T. Lineage (NCBI taxonomy): Bacteria > Pseudomonadati > Pseudomonadota > Gammaproteobacteria > Enterobacterales > Erwiniaceae > Pantoea > Pantoea sp. EKM21T. The sequence continues at coordinate 560,527 of NZ_JAALFV010000001.1, read as the reverse complement.
CGTACATTTCAGGTGCGGCAAAAAGCCGGACATCAGCGCCTGGAAGCCACCGCGCAGCGGATAGCCGAAACGGGCGTTGGGGCCAACCGGTTTCGCCAGCGGTTGCAGCGCGCCATCAATGATCTGCGCCAGATCGGGCAGCGGTACGCGTCCGCCCAGCCATGAAGTTTCCATGTCGGTCAGCGGCACCTTCCACAGTTTCTGGTTGTAGGGCAGGGCAAAGTGACGCGCGATGCCTTTGCCCCAGGTGCGCATAATGAAGTGCTGGAAATCCTCTTCGCCTTCCACCACGCCTGTGCTGCTGCCCTCATCGGGGATCGCGCCATCTGCGCAGCAGTCCCGCCGTGCCCGCGCCCGATCCAGTGGCACCGCGGCGGCGGCCGTTTCGCCATAACGCGCCTCGATAGCGCCCAGCACGCACTCTTTTACCACCTCGACCGGCAAGCCGTGCAGCGCGGACTGGAAGGGATAGCGGGTATAAACGCCGTCGCTGTAGACCCAGGCTTCACGCGCCTGCCAGTGCAGGTTGTCGCCCAGCAACATCTCATACAGCTGCAAGACGTACGGGTCCTGCGAGAACATAATGTGACCGGCATAGTCGAAGGTAAAACCCTGATCGTCAATCGAGCGGCACCAGCCGCCAGGCGTGGCATTTTTCTCCAGCAACACTGCGCCTTCGCCATAGTGATAACCGGCGCTCAGCCCGGTTGGCCCGGCTCCGATAATCAGGCAGGGAACGGCTTCACTCTCCAGCATCAATGGGGTTAACGGCGTGATATTCGCCTGCGCGCTGCCCTGGCTAGCCGACCTTATTGCGGGCTGACGCTGCGTCAGCGCCTGCTGGATCAGTCCATGAATCTGTTCAGCGGTGCGATCCCATGAGGTGGCATCGACCTTTGCCTGCATCCGTCCCGCCAGCGCCAGCCGTTCTGCGGCACCAATCGCCATTGCCTGTTCACAGGCGGCAATAAATTCCGCGTGGCTCTCTGCCACCGCCACTTCCTCTGCGTAATGCCGCGCTACGTCAATAATCGCGGTACTGACAATCGGCAGCTGCGCCGCCATATACTCCAGCACCTTGGTCGGTGAGATGTAGCGCGTCGAGGCATTGATGGCAAACGGCATCAGACAGACATCCCAGCCCGCCAGAAACTGTGGCAGCGCCTGATAGGGCTGCTGTCCGAGCCAGTGAATATTGTCGCGCTGCGGCAGGCTGGCGGGATCAATTTTTACCACCGGCCCGACCATAATGATCTGCCATTCGGGGTGGCTGTCCGCCAGCGCCGCAATCAGCGGCAGGTCTATGCGCTCATCCAGCACGCCGTAATAGCCAAGACGCTGTGCCGGAATCGCATCCTGCATCGGATGTCGATTGCTGCGATCGCGCGCCTGCTCAAAATGAATAGCATCGACGCTGCTGGGAAAGCAGTAAACCTGAGCATGTTTGTCACGCTTCGCTTCATAGAGGCTGGTGCCGCCGGTAAAGACCAGATCGGCGCGGGTCATCAGCGCGGATTCGCGCTGCTGCAGCTGGCGCGGTGCATTCTGAAAAGCGGAAAGCTCATCCATGCAGTCGTAAATCACCAGTGACGGATTAAAAGGGGTCAGCAACGGCAGCGCCATCGGCGTATAGAACCAGATCAGCGGCTGTTCATCTTCCTCCAGCAGCGGCGTCAGCAACAGCAGCAGCGGGGCGATCTGGCTGTCGTGGAAACCAGGCGCGTCGCTGTCGGTATGCGGCTGGATCACCGTGATGTTAGCGGCAGGCGAGCTCTGATGCAGGCCCTGTGGCCCCGCCTGCCAGACCGGCTCTTCGACAAACAGCACGCGATAGTGCTGTGCCAGTCGTGTCAGTAGCTGCTGCGGACGCTGAAAAACAAATCCCCAGCGTAAATGGCTGAAAACGATGAGAACAGGTGGTTTCATAGTGTGCTCCTGACAGGGGTGTTTTGAGGAGTGGATGTGCTGCAAAAAGCGCTGCGCCTGACGCAATGCGTCGGCATAAGGCTGCTGTAGCTGGCGGGCATAGGGAGCGGCCCCCAGCAGATCGAGATCCCACAAACCGCTGCGGGTCCAGAAAGTCGTCTCCTCCCATAAGGGACGATCGAGGATCGGATAGAGGCAGATGCCGTGCAGCTCAACGCCTGCCAGTAGCGCCTGCGCAACCTGCGCGGCGATCTCAAGGATCCAGCTTCCGCGTCCGCTGCCGACGTGGCTGGTTTCCGCCAGCAGCAGTGGCCGCTGATAACGCTGCCAGACCTGCTGCAGCATCCGATGCAGCGGCAGGCGTCGGCTGTCGCCCAGATGCCAGTAAAGCCGCCGGTTTGATCCCTGCTCCCACTGATTGTCGTGGTAGTAATTCACGCCAATCAGATCGAGATAGCGTGGGGCGCCGCCCAGTTCCGGGTTGCGCCTGCCGCTCAGCATGTCCCACGCCTGATACTGGGTGTCACACATCTCACGTGCCAGCACGTCGCTGGCCGGATCGGCGGGATCGGGCACGATATGGATCAGTGGATCACAGTGCAGCAGACGCGCTCGCGGATCGGCCAGCCAGATGGCATCACAGGCTGCCAGCGTAGCGCGCACCAGCTGCTGCTTGGCGGCATCCGCCCGATCCGCTTCAGCGATCGCCTCACAGGTGAACAGCCCTACCGAGATACCCCAGCTGACAAAGGAGATCTCATTCATCGGAGAGTAGACTGGCGCCTGCTGATACCAGGGGGCCAGGAAGCGGGCCAGTGCGCCACAGAAGGCGGCGAAACGGCTGACAAAGTCGTGGTCAAACAGGCTGACGCCAGCGGGCCAGCCGTAGTGGCAGATTGTCCAGCTCAGCTGAATGCCCTGCTGCTCTGCGGCCTGCATCCGGGCCGCGACCGTCGAGAAGTCATAGCGGCCATCGTGCTCACATAACCGCCAGCCGACGCTTTCGCGCACTGTGCGAATGGAAAAGGGGGCCAGCGCGGCATAATCTTCTGCTGCACGCGCCTGATGCTGGTTAAGATCGTTCATCGACAGCGCAAGGCCGGCAGGATTGATATGATCGGCACCTTCGTAGCCGGCCTGCCAGAAACTGGAAAAGGGCGTCATGGCATCTCCCGAAAAAAAGCAACACGCTCCCCGCTGACGAGCCGTCGTGAAACGGGTCAGGGCGTCAGGGTATGCATTGCAGACTGATCGATCTGACCACTCTGAACGGACGGGCGATCCATGCCATAAGCCACAGACACTGAGTTGCAGGCATCAGGGCCTGTCGCGGTGTGGACGAGTGAGATAGCAGGTATAGGCCAGTGACGCTATCGGCAGAAAAAGGCTGGCTTCTCTGGATGTTGAAAGGTTTTGCGGAAGCCTTACTGGAAAGTATAGGTAGTAAGGTTTGGTTCGCAATTTATTGAAGTAAAAGAAAAAAGCGCAGCGGTAAAAATTATCCAGCCAGAAACAGGAAGTTTTAGCATGCGGTTTTGCGAACGGCCCGATAAGCGCAGCGTGAATAGTGTCAGCGCCATTTTCAGCTTTGTTAACCTTTTCCTCAACATGCAGAGAGGTCAGACTCGCCCACTTTCGCGTTACAGCTTCGCTTGCCTTTTGGCGGGCTGGCGACAAGATTTACTTATCACTGGCCTGAATCTGCGGGTCATCAACGGGTGATGCGACGATGCGCGCCCCCTAAAACAGGATGTTTTACAGACTATGTTCTCATTCGACTGGCACCGTTTCTTACTTAACGATCAACCGGCCACCTTTTTGTTTGAGGTGGTGGTACGGGTCATGATCGCTTATCTGGTGGTGTTCACCTTTCTGAAAGTCTCAGGACGACGCGGCGTGCGCCAGCTGTCGCTGTTCGAGCTGGTGGTGATCCTGACGCTGGGTTCCGCGTCCGGTGATGTGACATTTTACGATGATGTGCCGGTGCTGCCGGTCATTATGGTGTTTGTAGTCCTGCTGGCGCTCTACCGCTTCACGACCTGGCTGACGGCGCACAGCCCGCGCTTTTCACGGCTTATTCAGGGCGACGTGATTACCCTGATTAAAGAGGGATTGTATGTGCTGGAGAGTCTGGATCGTCTGAATATTTCCGAAGATGAGTTTTATATGGAGTTACGGCAGAGTGGTGTGGAGCATCTGGGGCAGATCCGGCTGGCGCTGGTGGAGGTCGATGGTCAGCTCAGCCTCTATTTCTACGATGACGATGAGATGCGCGCCGGGTTAAGCGTACTGCCCCCTGAGCACCGGCAGGATTACAGCACTGTGCCGGTCAGCGCGCTCTATGCCTGCACCCATTGCGGCCAGACGCAGATCATTGAGGCTGAGCAGCAGGCTGTCTGCCCGCGCTGTCAGCGACAGCGCTGGTCCGCGGCACTGACCGTGCGTCGGCTGCATTAATCGCCAGCATCCGCTCCGCGTTCAGGACTTGTCGCGTTTGCATCAGCCGGGTTAACGTCGGCGAAGCAGGCGCTGAGCGGGCGCTTTTGCTGTCCCCCGGCAGCGAAATTATCCGCACTTAGCCAGGCACTCAGGGCGCGCTGAACATCTGGCCATTCACGGTCAATAACTGATAGCCAGTCGGTATCGCGATTACGCTGTTTACGCGTCATAACCTGACGAAAACGGCCCTCAAAGCGGAACCCCAGCCGTTCTGCTGCGCGTCGTGATGCGATATTGGTTGAATCACAGCGCCACGCCACTCGCCGATAGCCGAGCGAGAAAGCCTGTTGCAGCAGCAGATAAATCGCCTCGCTGCCGATGACACTGCGCTGCATCAGCGGCGACCAGGTGACGTGACCGATTTCAACAGTGCCGTGTCCCGGCTCAATGCTGGCGAAGCAGACCACGCCGCAGGGCTGCTGATTTGGCGAGCAGACCGTGAAGGACACCAGGGCCGCATCCGCCACTTTATCCGCAATCCAGTGCTGCATCTGCGGCAGAGAGGCGGGCCGCTCTGCGCTCAGCCAGGTCCAGTCGCGATCATCCGGTGCCAGCATAAATGCCTGCAATAGCGGTTCTGCATGATCGATGCTTAGCGGCAGGAGAAGGCAGTGCTGACCCGTGAGTGGCATACAGGGTGGTCTGGTGACCGGTTGCCAGTCGGGCAGAGCCTCACCGACCGGCTGATCAAACTGATTGAGGTTCAATAGCATTCTCCTGAAAGAAAACGGACGGTTAGCCGGGAAACTTATGATGCCGGGCTGACGGACTATCCTGAACCGCGGTTAAACCCGTCGCAGCTTGTTCCCGCTTACCACATAACTTTGCCTGTTACTGACAGAAAATGAAAACCCTTCGGGCAGCATAGCGGCACCGTTACCAAAGAGGTGTGCGTATGAAAGTGAGGCTGGCCAGTGCATTACTGTTTTTGCTGTTATCGTTTGGCGCGTTTTCACAACAGGTGATCAGCGAAAGTCATCCCCATTCACGCAGTGCGCGATGGCTGGAGCAGGGCAGTCAGGTTGATACGGCGGATTCGCCGGATGAACATCTGCTGGAGAGGCGGGAGTGGCGAAGCAGCCTGCAACGCAAGCCGTTCTGAGATGAGATCCCCGGCGGAAAACAGCCGGGGAGCCAGGGGTTAAGCGTTTCAGACCCGTTGTGAAATTATATTGTGGCCTGTGTCGCTGCCATGCCAGGCACCAGAATCACCTTGCGGCACTCCTCTTCGCGTTTGGCGAAAATATCGTAGCCACGCGCAGCATCTTCCAGCGGCAGATGGTGGGTCACAATCTCTTCTGGCGTCAGATGACCCTGTTCGATCAGCTTCAGCAGGTCGGGCAGATAAGCGTGTACGTGGGTCTGTCCCATCTTAAAGGTCAGCCCTTTGTCAAAGGCGTCACCAAACAGGAAGCCGTGAATGAATCCGGCATAGACGCCCGGCACGCTGACGATACCGCCACGCCTTACTGCGGCAATACACTGACGCAACGCTTTACCGCTGCTGCCTTCCAGTTTGAGATTGGTGAGCACGGTTTCGGTCATGCTGCCTTTTGCCTCGAATCCTACTGCATCAATTACCGCATCCACACCGCGATTGCCGGTGCTGTGTTCGATAATCCAGCCGGCCGGGTCATCGATCTCATCGAAGTTAATCGGGATAACACCGTAGCGCTCACGGGCAAAGTTTAAGCGGTAGTTGTTGTGGTCGATCATGTAGATCTGTTCGGCACCCTGCTGTCGGGCGCAGGCGGCACTGAGCAGGCCAACCGGCCCGGCACCGAAAATCGCCAGGCTGGAGCCCGGTTTCACCTCGGCGTTTTTCACCGCCTGCCACGCGGTGGGCAGAATGTCTGACAGGAACAGCACTTTCTCATCCGACAGTACCGACGGCACTTTAAACGGGCCGGTATTGGCTTTCGGCACCCGGACATATTCCGCCTGTCCACCAGGCACACCGCCATAGAGTTTGCTGAAACCAAACAGGGCTGCGGGGGGCGTGATGTTTTTCCGGTTCAGGATGGCACCCCGTCCGCTGTTGGTATTTTCACAGGCAGCATACTGGCTCATCAGGCAGAAAAAACAGTCGCCACAGGCGATAACAAACGGGATCACCACCCGATCGCCTTTGGCCACGGCGGTCACTGCGCTGCCTGCTTCAACCACTTCGCCCATAAACTCATGACCAAAGATATCTCCGTGCCCGGTACCGGGGATTTTGCCGCGGTAAAGGTGCAGGTCTGAACCGCAAATAGCGGTGGCGGTCACACGCAGAATAATGTCATCTGCGGCTTCCAGACCGGGATCGGGAACGTTATCGACGCTGACTTTATGGGGGCCGTGATAAGTTAATGCTTTCATCTGTTCATCTCCTGATGATTAGGGGACGGCGGCCAGGCCAGAAGGCGTGGCCACGCACGGGAAAGACTCAGGAAACCTGAAATCGAAACCTGCCTGAAGTGTAGTAATCCTTTAAGGAGTAAGCAGAGCGGTGCAGCAGGCTGGTCAGTTTCAGCCGGGCTGACAGGGCGGCTGAACCTGCGTTGTGGCGACCGTTACGGCTCGGGTGTCGGGTTGCCAGAGAGCGAGGTCGGCAAAAGCACGACGATAAACCGTGTCGATTTGTGCCGGAACCTGTTCGATGTAGTGCCAGGCATGCTCACGCGTTTCACCGGTGAGCTGCTGCAGATAGTGCCGCGCGTCGTCCAGCGTCGGGATCTGGCCTTCAACACCCGCCATGCGGGCAGGCAGACCGGTCCAGATCAGACCTTCTATGCCTTTGGTCTTAGCCCACTCTGCCAGTGGTCCCGCTGAGGTCGCCGTCACCGTCATCATCCCGATGCCATCGATGCGACTGTCCGGAATGGCTTCACGGAGGCGCAATGCGCGGCAGGCGCTCTCAAGTGAGGCGGTATTCAGCCAGGCCCAGTACACCGGCACCGGGCTGGCGTTAAGGCAGATCGCGGTCGACAGCTCGCCGCCGTCAGCGATGCGCACAAACTCAATCGGTAGCTCAGGACCATCATGATGCCACTGACTGGCCACCGGCAGTGCGCCAGCTTTCCAGATTAACGATCCCCATCCGAGGCAGGCAATTTTCATTCTCTTCTCCTGTGCGCCTGTCGGCGTAATCGCGACAGAATCTGTTTAAGCGTAGCCCGTTGCGCTGAACCGTTACAGGGATCACCTTTTTAGGGGCGGTAAAACCGCCACAAAGATGGCATGATCGCTGCGCAGTCACTTTGCACAACCTGACGGTTTTTTCATCAATCCATGCGTGTTTATCTGCACGGCTTGAACTTTTATCGTCAGGTAGTGTAAAAAGTGGCGCACGCAATCGATTACCTATGCACGGGCGAGTCAGCATCACGTTGACTGATCCGGTTGCAGCTGAGGCGCAGAGTGGGGCGGACATTTGCCTGCCTGACGGCTCAGGTTACTGGCGGCTTTTAAAACGGAAGATCTGATGAAAACCACGCAAACTGGCACGCTGGGCGCGCTTGAGAGTGACGTCGATACGGGATGGCGTAAAACCGACACCATGTGGATGCTGGGTTTATACGGCACGGCGATTGGGGCGGGTGTGCTGTTCCTGCCTATCAATGCTGGCGTCGGCGGGCTGATCCCGCTGATCATCATGGCGATACTGGCGTTTCCGCTGACCTTTTTTGCGCACCGCGCCCTGACCCGATTCGTTCTCTCCGGTAAAAATCCGGCCGGGGATATCACCGAGGTGGTCGAGGAGCATTTTGGCGTTGGTGCGGGCAAGCTGATTACGCTGCTCTATTTCTTCGCTATCTACCCGATTCTGCTGATGTACAGCGTAGCGATCACCAACACGGTTGAGAGCCTGATGGTGAATCAGCTCGGCCTGGTGCCGCCACCGCGTGTACTGCTGTCGCTGCTGCTGATTGTCGGACTGATGACCATTGTGCGTTTCGGCGAGAAGATGATTGTCAAAGCGATGAGCGTGCTGGTTTATCCCTTTGTGGCGGTGCTGATGCTGATGGCCTGCTATCTGATCCCGCACTGGCACGGCGCTGTGCTTTCGACCCTGAACGTTCAGCCCGCGGGCAGCAGCCTGTGGATGACGCTGTGGCTGGCGATTCCGGTGATGGTCTTCTCCTTTAATCACTCGCCGATTATCTCCTCATTCGCGCTGGCAAAGCGGGAAGAGTATGGCGATGCCGCAGAGAAAAAGTGTTCGCGCATTCTGGCCTGCTCGCACCTGATGATGGTGGTGACGGTGATGTTCTTTGTCTTCAGCTGCGTGCTGAGCCTGTCGCCTGAAGATTTACACGCCGCCAAGGCGCAGAACATCACCATTCTTTCCTATCTGGCGAACCATTTTAAGGTGCCGATGATCGCCTGGCTGGGACCGCTGATTGCCATTGTGGCGATCACGAAATCGTTTCTCGGTCACTATCTTGGCGCGCGCGAAGGATTTAACGGCATGGTTAATAAGGCGCTGCGCAGTCGCGGCAAAACCATCGCGCCCGCCAGACTGAATCGCCTGACCGGACTCTTTATGCTGCTGACGACCTGGCTGGTGGCAACGCTGGACCCCAATATTCTCGGCATGATTGAGACGCTTGGCGGGCCGGTCATTGCGATGATTCTGTTCCTGATGCCGATGTACGCTATCCAGAAGGTACCCGCGATGCGGAAGTACAGCGGTCATATCAGCAATCTGTTTGTCGTGCTGATCGGACTGATTGCCATCTCCGCAATCTTCTATTCGCTGGTGAAGTAACACTTAGCGCAACAGGCGCATCTCAATCCTCCTGGGATGCGCCTGCCATTCTGCCCGCCCTTCGCCATTCTCTCTATGCACCTCCACGTATTCAGCGATATCGCTCCCTGATTTAAGCCCGCTGCCGCGTTGTTAATGCCGCCTCTCAGACGCATCTGGTTAGCAATAGTTACATTTGGTACTTATCAGCATGGTAGAGTTAACGCGAATAATTATTATTCCTTAAAAGGACAGGAGAAAAATGAAAATCGGGATAGTTGCTGCCACCACACTTTTACTGTCAACCGCCTGTGCGGCTACCACCTATCCGGTCACGGTGACCGATATGGATGGTCAGAAAATTACGCTGCAAAAAGAGCCGCAGCATGTGATTTTACAGGATGGGCGTGACGTGATGGCGCTGGCATTACTGGATCGCCAGAACCCGTTTCAGCGTGTCGTTGCCTGGAACAACCTGCCGAAAAAGCAGGATACCCAGACCTGGGACCTGCTGAAGCAGCGCTGGCCGCAGGCGGCATCGGTTGTTGATATGGGCTTTAACGATCAGGGGCAGGTCAATCTGGAGAGCGTGCTGGCGAAGCAGCCCGATCTGATGATTGCGCAACTGCGCGCCAAACCGGCCCTGACGCAGTCAGGCGTGCTCGCCACCCTGAAAAATCTCCATATCCCGGTGCTGTTCCTTGATGTTGAACTTCATCCGAAAGAGAACACCCTGAAGAGCGTGAAAGTGCTGGGCACCGTTCTGAATCGCGAAGCCGAGGCGAAAGATTACGCCGATTTTTACCAGCAGCGCTGGCAGATGCTTCAGCAGAAGATTGCGCAGGTGCCGCACAAGCCAACCGTGTTTATTGAACCGATTGCCGGTAACAGCGACAACTGCTGCTTTACCCACGGTCATAACGGCTGGGGCGCGCTGGTGGAAGCGGTCGGTGGCAAGAATATCGGTTCTGCACTGCTGCCCGGCAGCTCAGGATTTGTGTCGCTGGAGAAGATTATCGCCATGAAGCCGGACGTCTATATCATGACCGGCTCCAAACGCCCGAACAGTAACGTGCTGCCGTTTGGTTACGGTGCCAGTCAGACCGACGTGACCGCCACCTTTAACCGCCTGCAGAGCCGCACCGGTCTGGAGCAGATCGAACCGGTGAAACAGAAACGGGTCTATGGCGTTTATCACCATTTTTATAATCACCCTTACAACATTATCGGCATGGAAATTCTGGCAAAAGATCTCTATCCGGAAGTGTTCCGCGATCTGGACCCGACGGCTGATTACCACCACATCGTGACGCACTTTACCGGGTTACCGGATGCGCCAGTGATCCTCAGCACGCCATAACCGCAAAAATGTCAGGGTGCGTTTCAGCCTCCTGACTTTTCATCGGCCATCATCCGTCAACCAGAGCGTGATTATCAGACAGCGCAGGTTGCCCGGTTAACCTCTGGATTGCGTCAGCAACGTTGTCATCGCATGTCCTGTGTTAAGAAAGCGATAAGCAAGCGTAATAGTGTGTAAGTTACCGGATTTTAAGACTTTTACAGATGTCTCCCGCCACAATTATTGCCATGATGCCGATCAACGGTGCCTGAACAGCCGTTATTTTCGGAGGCAGTATCATGAAAAAAACAACATTAACGCTTATCGCTTCACTTTTGACATGCAGCACACTCTTTTCTCAGGCCTCACGGGCAGACGATCGTGATGACGCGCACCGCAAGCCTGTGCCGCATCAGAACGGTGACCATCGTGCTGACAATCGCGGTTCTGACCAGAATCAGGAGCGTGGCAACAACCGTCATGACAGCGTCAATCATCGCCCGGATCAGGACAACAACGGTCGGGGCAGAGAGGCACGTAATGATCGCGACCATTTCGCCTGGCAGGGGCACGACTTCCGTCGCGGGCATCCTGTCCCGCAGGCGTACCGCGGCGACCATTACCGCGTAGCCGACTGGCATGAACGCGGTCTGCGTGAACCGCCGCGCGGTTATCACTGGGCAAACATCGACGGCAACTATGTGCTGATTGCTGCCGCAACCGGAGTAATTACCGCGCTGGTGCTGAACAGCGCCCTGAACTGATCCCCAGGGGATGGCTGCGGCCATCCCTCTTTCTTTCCGTTTTGCTGCGCCAGCGGCTATCCTGACACTCCACGCTGAATATTCCCTGTGTAAGGAGTCATGATGACGACGGTTAAGATGGTTGCGGTAGATATGGATGGCACCTTTCTGGACGATAACAAGCAGTACAATCGATCCCGCTTTCTCGACTGCTATCAGCAACTCACCGCCCGTGACATCAAATTTGTGGTGGCCAGCGGCAATCAGTATTACCAGCTCAAATCATTCTTCCCGGAGATCGCCAGCGATATCGCCTTTGTAGCCGAAAACGGCGCATGGATTATCGATCGTGATGAGGAACTGTTTTGCGGTGCCTTTGAACGCCGCGATGTTGACGCGGTGATCGATACCCTGCAAAACGGCGACTATCCGGGTCTGCGTTACCTGCTGTGTGGCCGGGAGAGCGCCTGGTACTTCGACGGCATGGAAGAGAACTGGCTGAAGAAGATGCGCCATTACTGTCACCGGCTGAAGCCGATTCATCATCTGGATGAGGTGCAGCATGACCGGCTGTTTAAGTTCGCGCTGAATCTCTCTGATGACTATATCGAGCCACTGATGGCGGATATTGAACGTCTGCATCAGGGGCGTGTGGCAGCGACCTCAAGCGGTCACGGCTCGGTGGATTTGATCGTGCCGGGGAATCATAAAGCGCACGGTCTGGATCTGCTGGCACAACGCTGGGGGATCGCGCATGACCAGGTGCTGGCCTTTGGTGATGGCGGGAACGATCTGGAGATGCTCAGACAGTCTGGCTTCAGTTTTGCCATGGACAACGCGCCACAGCGGGTGAAACAGGCGGCACGCTATGCCGCGCCTTCTAACAACGAGCAGGGCGTGCTGCAGGTGATTGAGCAGATGCTGGCAGGTGAGGGGCCTTTTAGCGCCATGCAGGCTTAGCCGTCTGGCGCTGCGATTAAGCCAGGGCGGTTAGCGCCGTGATTCAGCCAGCCGCCTGGCTCAGAGAGCGGGTGCAAGAGGATAGCGCTGAGGAGCAGCAAAGCCGGGCGAGGCTGGCAGGCCCGGGTTGTGCCTGATCAGCGAATGCGGGCAACGCGGCTCCTGATCACGCCGTGATTGGCCAGGCCTGCGCGATCATCATCTGCATCTGTTCGCGGCTGTAATTCACCAGCGAATTTTTGCTGTTGGCTCGCGCCAGAATCCACTCCACCTCGGCGCGGCTCAGTGAAGGGCCATCCTGCCAGAATGGGGTGATCGCCTGCTGCTGCAGCCACTGTTTCAGAAACTGCGCCGGTGAGTCCGTAGTTTCGCTGAAGAGCTGCGGGTGCAGTTCCGCCATCAGCTTACGCTGCAGTGGCTGTTCGCTGTCGGACAACAGATCCAGGAACGGAAACAGCAGACGTCCGCACACTTCACCGTGATGGAACGGCTTAATTGCGCCCAGTTCCCCTGCAATACCGTGGATCACCCCCAGACCCGCACTGCTGAGACTGACACCGCCCAGCCACGACGCCATCATCATCGCTTCCCGTGCCGCGTCGCCAGCAGCATCCTCACGATTAAGTGCAGGCCAGGCATGAACAAACTGACGCAGGCCGGTCAGCGCCAGCTGTCGGGTAAAGAGGTTGCCTTTGCCGGAGAGATACGCTTCGAACAGGTGGGTAAACGCATCAATACCGCAGGTTGCCAGCACCCGGTCAGGCGCACCTTTCAGCAGATCGGCATCGAGAATTGCCACCTCCGGTACAAAGACCGGGTGGCGCAGTGACGCTTTTATCTGAATGTCACGCTGATCAGTCACCACCGCATTTTGCGTCACTTCACTGCCGGTACCGGCGGTGGTCGGGATAGCAATCAGCGGCAACGTGATGGGCTGAACCGCGGTGTCACCCACCTTTTCCAGATAGCGGGCGGTTGGCAACGGGTGTTGTACCATCGCGCTAAATGCTTTCGCCGCATCCAGTACGCTCCCGCCGCCAATCGCGACGACCCGATCGACATGACCGCGCCAGCGCGCAACCCAGCCATCAATCTCGGCGGGTGAGGCTTCATGACTGACAATTTCATAGCCAATAATATGATCGTTGAGTCCGGCTTTTAGCCGGGCATATGCGGGGCCTTGCAGAAAAGATTGTCCACAAAACAGCAGAGTAGGCTGTGACCGGGCGGCCAGCAGCGGCACCAGTTTATCCAGGCTGCCCCGGCCAAAGAGGGTTCGTTGATTACTGTACAGCTCACTCAGGTTCTCACTCACCAGCGCATCCTTTTTACATTTCGCTAAAATCTGAGTGTAACGAAAAGCAAGGCGCCGGGACTGGCAAACTTTCTGATAACGCATTGGCAAAAAGTTGATCACCTTCGCAAAACAGAAATTCACCCCCGGCGGGGTGGTGCTTTCCTGCTGATGTTACCCTTAACATGTTATCGGTAACAGCGTTTGTCGGGATGTGTAAACATCTTACAGCGCACTGTTTTGTAGCCCTCAGGGGATCATGATAATAAACCGACACTGAATGATGTTCAGTGCACAAGGTGGAGAAAAGCTATGCCATTACTCTATGTGGCGATTGGCGTCGCGTTACTGCTGCTGCTGATGATTCGCTTTAAGCTTAATGGATTTATCGCGCTGATCCTGGTGGCGCTGGCGGTCGGTGTGATGCAGGGCATGCCGGTTAATAAAGTGATTACCTCAATCAAAGCGGGCGTGGGCGGCACGCTGGGCAGCCTGGCGCTGATCATGGGCTTTGGTGCCATGCTCGGTAAATTGCTGGCCGACTGCGGCGGTGCGCAGCGTATTGCCACCACCCTGATTGAAAAATTCGGCACTAAGCATATTCAGTGGGCGCTGGTGCTGACCGGTTTTATCGTCGGATTTGCGCTGTTCTATGAAGTCGGCTTTGTACTGATGCTGCCGCTGGTGTTCAGCGTTGCGGCATCGGCACGTGTGCCGCTGCTCTATGTCGGGGTGCCGATGGCGGCTGCCCTGTCCGTGACGCACGGCTTTCTTCCGCCGCATCCTGGCCCGACCGCAATCGCGACGCTGTTTAACGCTGACATGGGTAAAACGCTGCTGTTTGGTACGCTGTTGGGTATTCCTACGGTGATTCTGGCGGGTCCGGTCTACGCCCGCTTCCTGAAAGGCATCGACAAACCGATTCCTGAGGGTCTCTATAACCCGAAAACCTTTACCGAGGCGGAAATGCCGGGGTTTGGCGTCAGCGTCTGGACGGCACTGGTACCTGTGGTGCTGATGGCGCTGCGTGCGGTGGCAGAGATGCTGCTGCCTAAAGGCCATGTGCTGCTGCCCTATGCGGAGTTCTTTGGCGACCCGGTGATGGCGACACTGATTGCGGTGCTGATTGCAATCTTCACCTTTGGACTGAATCGCGGCCGCACGATGGAACAGGTCATGGATACCCTGACCGACTCGATCAAAATCATCGCCATGATGTTGTTGATCATCGGCGGTGGTGGTGCCTTCAAACAGGTGCTGGTGGATAGCGGCGTGGATAAATACATTGCCAGCATGATGCATTCTACTCAGCTGTCGCCAATCTTTATGGCCTGGTCGATTGCCGCGGTGCTGCGTATTGCTCTGGGTTCTGCCACGGTAGCGGCCATTACCGCCGGGGGAATTGTGGCACCGCTGATTGTTACCAGCGGCGCCAGCCCGGAACTGATGGTCATCGCCGTAGGGTCCGGTAGCGTGATCTTCTCGCACGTTAATGACCCGGGCTTCTGGCTGTTCAAAGAGTATTTCAACCTGACGATTGGCGAAACCATCCGCTCCTGGTCGGCGCTGGAAACCATTATTTCGGTCTGTGGTCTGGTGGGTTGCCTGCTGCTCTCCTGGGCGATTTAACCTCTGGCCGCTGGCAAGCCTGCCAGCGGCTCTCTGCTTTCGCGTCTCTCCCGCTGCCTCTTTGAGCTTTGAACATCCCGTCGCGCTTGCTGCCCCTGTTGCCGGTTAAACCGGGATGTGCGGGACAGACAGCATAAAAAAGGCCGCAAGGTGCGGCCTGACAGAGAAGATTCAGTCTGAATCTGCCACGTTAATGAGGCGGTTCAAAACCGGCTTTCACCATCTGTTCCCGCAGCGCGTGTGCAATGTCACGGTTGCCACCGGTAACGGGGTAGATAACGTTATTCACCACATCATCAAGGTAGTGCTCGTCAAACTCCTGCAGAGAGAGCTGCGTGCCGCCTTCATCGTTGATGGCGAAAGTCCCTTTGATGTGGTTACCGCTGTTTTTTGCCTTGAGGCTGTAGCGGCCCATGCTGGTATTAATCGTGCTCATAAGATCTCCTCGCGACTCATTTTCAATCTCATCACTCTTGAGGCCTGCCTTGCCGCCTAAATTTTAGCCAGGAGTGTTCTGTAAAACGAAGAAAGAGAGCCGTTAAAAAGTGGTGTTGCGATCGTTATCTCAGAATTTAAATAAAGCTCAGGGTTGATGAACTTATGACCAGTTGAGCCTTAAGTGAAGCGGCAGGGCGCATTTTCCTGTCTATAATGCTTACAGGAAAAGTGTTTAATTGGTGAGGGGAAAGGAAATGAAAATTATTCTGTGGATTATTGCGATCATTTTTATCGTTGGCTTACTGACCCTGACAGGGGTGTTCAAACTGATTTTCTGATATCTGTTAACGCTTCAGCAACAGCGGGCACCTAATCAGGTGCCCGCAATGTTTTCTGGCTGGCCAACAGAGCGTCTGTAATGGGATTCATCGGCGTATTGGGCAGCAGATCCTGTGAGCCCAGAGGTTTCTTACAGTATGCGCAGCAGGCACCATGAAAGTTTCGCTGGCCCTCGCGGTAATCAGTAAAAACGAATCGGGCGCTTCCACATTGACCGCAACGTATCTTCATCACCATCCTGTGTCTCACCCTCCTTTTACTCAGCATTAACGGATGCCTGTGCCTGACAGGTTAAGCGGACTTTATCTATTGCGCGGCAATATTATTTCGCACTGCGATAAGAAAAGTAGTTTCTTATGCTTTTGATTGTTTGTTGCCAAATGCGCATTCGGTCACTAAAAAGCATTTCATTGATCCAGATCAGTGTTTATTAGTTGTTGGCTAAAATATCCGCGAATAGCCTGCCATGACTGATGATAATGGCACAGCCGACTCATTTTTTTTGGCGAGGGAGCGGGATCTGCGCCAGTGAATTTAAGATTTATCGTACAATAAATAGCCACTGGCAGGACGCAGGCCTGAAAAAGCAGAAAAACGGGTTTAAGGTCATGGGACTTACCGTCCGGATGATAGAAAAAAATTGACCTTTTAGCGGCGTAAACGTCATTAAGAACAGGAATATATCTTAATCAGATTTTTCTTTTTAACGTCAGTAACGTAACCGCTTAAAATTAAAAAGGGTTTCGTTTCCAGCAGGTTAGCGACCGATACCCGCTCTGCGCCTGATACGCGTTGAGCGATGTTTCGCAAGTCGAAAAGCAGGAAAGTGTGATGGATGTACAGAATGTCGATATTTATCACTTTTTCATCAAATCATGCTGGACAAATCCCTCAGCAATTGCTGTACTAGACCCCGACACAGTTTAGTGTCCATTTTTCATGTAAAGGTAATATAGATGTCTAAGATCAAAGGTAACGTTAAGTGGTTTAATGAATCTAAAGGATTCGGTTTCATTACTCCTGAAGATGGCAGCAAAGATGTATTCGTACATTTCTCTGCAATCCAGAGCAACGGCTTCAAAACTCTGGCTGAAGGTCAGCGCGTAGAGTTTGAAATCACCGACGGCGCTAAAGGCCCATCTGCTGCTAACGTTATCAGTCTGTAAGTTAACAGTCAGAATTCTAAAAACCCGCCTTATGGCGGGTTTTTTTATGGCTGTAATCTGCGCTTCATCCCCCCTGTCGTACTCTCACTCTCGGCGTGTTGCCGCACAAACTGCGCGGCGGTTCACACTAAATAACCGTAACATATTTATAACAACCCGATATGCAGCTTTTTGGCTTGCGACGCTATATAACTGTGCGACAGAACCCGGTGAGTGAGGAGGCAGGATGAACATACGTCAGGCAGAGTTGAAAGACAGTTTTGCGTTGAGTGCATTACTGAGCGAGTTAGGCTACGGCGGCACTGAAAGCTTTATTGAACAGCGCCTGGCGCAGTTATGCAGCGATCCCAGTGAAGCGCTGTTGGTGGCTGAACATGGCAGTCAGGTGCTGGGGTTTCTCTCCTTACATTTTATTCCTCAGCTGGCGCTGGCCGGTGATTTCGCCCGCATCAGCTATTTCTGCATTGCAGAAGGTGAGCGCAGTAAAGGCGTCGGCCAGCAGCTGATTCAGCATGCTGAAATGCTGGCGGCTCGTCGTGGCTGCGATCGCATGGAAGTCCATTGCCATCAGTCACGTCTCAAGGCGAACCAGTTCTACGCCCGTGAAGGCTATGTTGAATCCCCCTGTTATCTCATCAAAGATCTGCAAGCGAGTTAAATTCCCGTCCGCTGGCGATGACCAGCGCCCCGGCAATCATCTCCCGCTGTTCATCCCTGAGGCTGGCGATACTGACGCGAATAAATTGGGTTGGGCCGAGCCGACAGCGCTCGCCTGGCACGACCGCAATACCGCGGGCAGCCAGCG
The DNA here is from genome assembly GCF_011800405.1 of Pantoea sp. EKM21T. Classification (NCBI taxonomy): domain Bacteria; kingdom Pseudomonadati; phylum Pseudomonadota; class Gammaproteobacteria; order Enterobacterales; family Erwiniaceae; genus Pantoea; species Pantoea sp. EKM21T. The sequence continues at coordinate 542,657 of NZ_JAALFV010000001.1, read as the reverse complement.
TGATCATGGCAAACTGCTCTGAAGTCACCGGAATATAGAGGCTTAATCCGTCGCGAAGCGGCAGATCAAGCCCACGCTGTGCCAGCGCCGCGAGCAACGCTTCACGCCGTTGCCGGTAGGTCGCGCGTGCGGTGGCGATCTGCCGTTGCGTTTCCTCATCCTCCAGCAGCCACGCCACCGCATCCTGCAGAATGCGGCTGGTCCAGCTGACGCCAAAATTTCGCCATGACTGAATGCGCCTGACCATCTCCGAGGTGGCAGAGAGCACTGCCAGCCGCAGGTCCGGTCCATAGGCTTTGGAAAACGAACGGACGTGCAGCGTGCGTTCAGGAAAGATTGAACCCAGGCTCCAGCTCGCCTCCGCGGAGAGATCGCCAATACCATCATCCTCAACGATCAGTGTGTTGCTCTGTTGCAGAACCTGCGCCATTGCCTGACGTCGCGCCGGGCTGATGCTGTTCCCGGTGGCCGAGTGGGTGCGGGGCTGATAGATCAACATTACCGGTGCCTGCTCCAGCAGAAGAGAAAGAACCTCTGGCAGCGGGCCTTGATCATCACACGCCAGCGGCAGAATCTCTGCGCCGACGTTATCCAGTATATCGAGCAGCCGGGTCGCGGTCGGATCTTCAATAATCACGCGGTCTCCCGGCGAGACCAGGGTTTGCACCAGCAGATTCATCGCGTCAAAACCGCCATCTGTCGCCAGAAACGCCTCTGCAGCATAGGGCCAGCGCGGCGCGATCGCCTGAAGCAGCGGCGCGGAAATCGCCTCACGGGTGTAACTGTTGAGCTGCGGTGAGTGCAGGGCCGCCTGCAGCGCACGCTGCAGGTCAGGCAGCAGGGCGGGGTCGGGCGCGGCGAGGGTCAGATCGGCGCGGATGTTATCACCGTAGTTGCCGATCTTCTCAAAGCGAATCGGACGCGGCATCACCGTATTACTACTGACCCAGACACCACTGCGCCCCTTGCCCGCCAGCACTTTCTGCTTTCTTAGTTGCGCCCAGGCAGCAGAAACGGTTGCCGGGCTGACACCCAGCTGCTCCGCTATCTCCCGCACCGCAGGCATCTGCATACCTGTCGCGATCTGTCCGTCACGAATCAGCGCGGAGGCTGCCTGTGCAATGCCTTTCACTGAAGGCGATTTTATCTGGCTGCAAAACCAGTTGAGGTCGACGCTCTCTGTCATAAGAAAATACTTTGTTCAGTAACAAATTAATGATTGTTCAGGTAAGTATTCCGGATCTAGTATCAAATTCAAGCACTATTTTATGCCCCGTCCCGACGGTGCAGCGTAAACGGAGAGATCATGGCAAGGCTACTCATCAGACTGGCGGTACGCGACTGGGACTACTTCACCCCGCTGGCGCTGGGCGATATCAGACCAGAAGGTTTTGAACTGCAGATCGACCGCGTCGGCACACTTGTGAATGATCTGGCGACCAGCCCCGACTATGACGCGGGCGAAGTCTCCTTCAGCCGCTATGCTCAGGGCCGGGCCAGAGGAGACGAAACACTGCTTGGCCTGCCACACTTCCTGATGCGCGGCTTCCGCCAGCGCTGCATTATCACCAGCAGCAGCAGCCCCATCACCACGCCTGCGCAGCTGAAAGGTAAGAGAATCGGCGTCACCGGCTGGCAGGATTCGGGCAATACCTGGACACGCACGGTGCTGCGTGAAGCAGGCGTCGAAATCGATGATGTGTTCTGGTATGCCGGTCGTCTTACTGCCGATCATCCGATTGTCGATCGGCTGGCGGGATTTGGCCGCCCGGGCCGCATTGAACCCGCGCCTGACGAACGACCGCTGATAGAGATGCTGCAGGCGGGTGAGCTGGATGCCATCTTCACGCCATTTATGCCGGAGGGCTTTTTCCTGCCGGGTTCGGGATTACGTCAGCTGCAGACCGATTTTTATCAGGCGGAGCGGGACTACTTTAATCGTGTCGGCTATGTGCCGGGCATCCACATTCTGGCGCTGAAACCGGCACTGGCGGCGGCGCATCCGTGGCTGCCTGCGGCGTTAAGTGAGGTCATCGATCGCTCTTACCGGCTGTGGATGCAGAAAAGAGAGAAATATGCCGACACCACGCCGTGGCTGCTGGACGATTTGCGACGCACTGCGCAGGAATTGCCCGCTGACTGGAATCAGAATGGTTTTAGCGTTAACAGAAAGATGATTGCGGACTTTGGCCGTGAGCTCTATGAGCAAGGGCTGACTCACCAGGTACTGACGCCGGAAGCAATGTTTCCGGCCGCTGCGGGAGAAGAGAAATGATGAAAGTAGCACTGGGACAATTTGCGGTGAGCCGCGAATGGCAGGAGAACGCCAGTATCTGTCTGGACTTAATGCAGCGGGCGGCAGAAGGTGGCGCCGATCTGCTGGTACTGCCGGAAGGGGTGCTGGCACGTGATATAGCCGACCCCGATTTAGTGCTGAAGGCGGCGCAGCCGCTGGATGGCCCTTTTCTGAGCCAGCTGCTGGTCGCCAGAAAGCAGAATGCACTGACCACCATGATGAGCATTCACGTTCCCACCGGGGAGCAAAAAGCGCTCAACGTGCTGGTAGCGATCCGCAACGGTGAGATCATCGCCGCCTATGAAAAGCTGCATCTGTACGATGCCTTTGCGATGCAGGAGTCGCAGCGGGTCAATCCCGGCCACGTCATTCCGCCGCTGATTGAGGTCGCGGGTATGAAAGTCGGATTAATGACCTGCTATGACGTGCGCTTCCCGGAGCTGGCGCGTCGGCTGGTGCTGGATGGTGCAGAGGTGCTGGTGCTGCCTGCCGCCTGGGTTAAAGGTCCGCTGAAAGAGATGCACTGGGAACTGCTTACCCGTGCCCGCGCGCTGGAGAACACCTGCTATATGGTGGCGGTGGGGGAGTGCGGCCCGCGCAATATCGGCAACAGCCTGGTGGTCGATCCGCTGGGCGTAGCGGTGGCGAATGCGGCGGAATCGCCGGCGCTGCTGTTTGCCGATCTCGATCCTGAGCGCGTCGCCTATGCCCGCCGGGTTCTGCCGGTACTGGAAAACCGGCGCTTTGCCCGTCCCGAACTCAACTGATCCGCTGAACCAGGAATCCATTATGACGAAGAGAGCAACCGCCTTAATCGTGGCGCTGGGGCTGACTGCATCCCTGGCGCAGGCTGCCGACGCTATTCCGGTGCAAAAAGTTGACCAGGCCCTGCATGACAGGCTGCCGGATGAGATCAAAAAATCGGGCAAAATGATTTCAGTTAATAACGGTTCATTTCCGCCCTATGAAATTGTGAATGGCCCGCACTCAATGGAGGGCGCGTCGGCCGAATTAACGACTGCACTGGCACAACTGCTGGGTGTGAAGATCGAGCATGCAACGGTGAGTGGTTTATCAGGCGTACTCACCGGCATCAATGCGGGTCGTTATCAGCTGGCGATTGGGCCGATTGGTGATTATCCGGACCGTCAGCAGAAAGTGGATTTCATCGATTTTGTGCAGGAGTTCGTGGTGTTCGGCGTGCAGAAGGGCAATCCGGCCAGAATCAATCAGCTGGACGACACCTGCGGCAAGCGCATTGCCGTTATGGCCGCTGGCTCTGCGGAACAGGTTATCCGTAAGCAGTCAGACCGGTGTGTGGCCGACGGGAAACCGGCCGTGACGGTGCAGGCCTTTACCGATCAGCCTTCATCAATTCTGGCGGTACGCTCTAAACGCTCCGATGCGTTCTTCTCATCACAGGCGCCGCTGACTTACTTTGTTAATCAGGCGAAAGGGCAGCTTGAGCTAGCGGGCAAAGGGCAGAAAAACGGCTTTGGCGATATTTTCCAGGGCACGGTGGTGCCGAAAGGCTCGCCGCTGGGTCAGGTGGTGCTGGATGCCTACAAAGAGCTGTATCAGAACGGGACGTATGCGGCCATCATGAAAAAGTGGCAGCTTGAGGGCAACATGACCACCGCACCCGGACTGAATCTGGCGAAAGAGGCCAGCAAATGAGCCCGCCGCGCCATCTGCACAGCGGTGACAGAGGCGAGGCACAGCTGCGCGACGTGGCGTTCGCTCGCAGCGCCCCCACTTACGGACGCTGGATCAGCTGGATTTTAGTGCTGGTGATCGGCACCAATCTATTGTGGCTGGTGGCGACCAACCCTAATTTTGAATGGCAGGTGGTACTCAAGTGGTTTACTGAAGGATCCGTGCTCAAAGGGTTGCAGGTCACTCTGGGGCTGACAGTGGTGTCGATGGTGCTCGGCACGCTGCTCGGTCTGCTGCTGGGTGTCTGGCGGCTCTCTGAGAACCGGTTGCTGCGCGGCATTGCCGGACTCTATATCTGGTTCTTTCGAGGCACGCCGCTGCTGGTACAGCTGATCTTCTGGTACAACCTTTCTACGCTGTTTCCGGCGCTGTCGCTGACGCTGCCGTGGACCGATATCACGCTGGCCAGCTGGAACACCAACGATCTGATCACCCCACTGACAGCCGCTATTGCCGGGCTGGCGCTGAATGAAGCGGCCTATATGGCGGAAATTATTCGCGCCGGTCTGCTGTCGGTGGATAACGGTCAGGTAGAGACCACCCAGGCCTTTGGCATGAGTCGTTCACGGGCGCTGCGGCGCATCATTATTCCTCAGGCGATGCGGTCGATTATTCCGCCCACCGGCAACCAACTGATCAGCATGATCAAGGCGACGTCGCTGGTCAGCGTGATCGCAATGGGCGATCTGCTCTATTCGGTGCAGGCGATCTACAACCGTACCTTCGAGATCATCCCGATGCTGATGGTGGCGGTGATCTGGTATCTGCTGATCACCTCGATCCTCAATCTGGGCCAGTCCGCCATCGAGCGTTACTACGCGCGTGGCACTCGTCGGGTGGCCAGCGCCCCCAGACGCGCCGCCGTCGCCGCTAACGCGCAACCCCAGCAGGAGGAGCAATGAGTCAGCGTGAACCCCTGGTCTGCGCCCGCAACGTGCAGAAAAATTACGGCGACAATCAGGTTCTGAAAGGGATCGATCTGGATGTCTGGCCCGGTGAGGTAGTGGTGATCCTCGGGCCGTCCGGTTCCGGTAAATCCACGTTTCTGCGCTGCATCAATCATCTTGAAGAGATGAACGCCGGATCGATTCGGGTCGGTGATGAGCAGATCGGGTATGTACTTAAAGGGCATGTGCTGCACCGGTTGTCGCCACGCCAGATCGCCCGTCAGCGCCAGAAAATTGGCATGGTGTTTCAGCAGTTCAATCTCTACCCCCATATGACCGTGCTGCAGAACATCACTGAAGCGCCCATCGGCGTGCATAAATTCCCGCGTCAGGAGGCGATGGCCCATGCCCGATCGCTGCTGGCGACGGTGGGATTAAGCGATAAAGCGGACGCCTGGCCACGTCACCTCTCGGGCGGACAGCAACAGCGTGTGGCGATTGCGCGGGCGCTGGCGATCAAGCCGCAGCTGATGCTGTTTGATGAGCCGACCTCCGCGCTCGATCCGGAACTGGTGGGCGAAGTGCTGGCGACCATGCGTACCCTGGCCGACCAGGGATTAACGATGATCGTGGTGACTCATGAGATTAGCTTTGCGCGGGAAGCCGCCGATCGCGTGGTTTTTATGGATGGGGGGGTGGTGGTGGAGCAGGGCACGCCTGAAGAGGTGATCGCGAATCCACAGCATCCGCGCACCCAGGCGTTCCTGAGTCGTTTCATCTGAGATCTTACTCTGTTACAGATTCCAGTTGTCGCCGCAGGCAAACTGCGCGTAAATATCAGTCACCGTGATTCGATAAAGTTGAAAGGTTAAATATGGAAGGTATCAGTATTGCCAAGCTGCTGATTATCGGTGCGCTTATCGTACTGCTTTTTGGTACCAACAAGTTGCGCTCACTGGGTGGCGATCTGGGCTCCGCAATCAAGGGCTTTAAAAAAGCCATGAAAGATGAAGATACCAGCGCAACCCGAACTGCGGCTGAAGACGTGCCGGCAGAACGCGTCGTTCATAAAGATTAATCGGTTATTTGCTGCAAATAACTGTTACTTTTTATTTCAGGCACAGATAAAAAAACCAGACTGTTTCCAGTCTGGTTTTTTGTTTTTCGGGCTTCCTGAAGCAAAAGCGTGCTTATTTCACTTCTTCGCCTTTGGCCTGCATATCCGCATGATAGGAAGAACGGACAAACGGACCGCACGCGGCATGGGTAAAGCCCATCGCCATCGCTTCTTCTTTCATTTCATCGAACTCAGCCGGGCTGACGTAACGCTGAACCGGCAGGTGGTGGCGGCTCGGCTGCAGATACTGGCCCAGCGTCAGCATGGTGACACCATGGCGACGCAGATCGCGCATCACTTCAACGATTTCGGCATTGGTTTCGCCCAGGCCCACCATCAGACCCGATTTTGTCGGGATGTGAGGATGCGCCTCTTTGAAACGTTCAAGCAGCTTCAGTGACCACTCATAGTTCGCGCCCGGACGCACCTGGCGGTAGACGCGCGGTACGTTTTCCAGATTGTGGTTAAACACATCCGGTGGCGTCGCGGTGAGAATCTCCAGCGCGCGATCCATACGGCCACGGAAGTCCGGCACCAGCGTTTCGATTTTGATCGTCGGATTTTTTTCGCGAATCGCGCTGATGCAGTCGGCAAAGTGCTGTGCGCCACCATCACGCAAATCATCGCGGTCAACCGAGGTGATCACCACGTAGCGCAGGCCCATATCGGCAATCGTCTGCGCCAGTTTAGCGGGTTCGTTAGCGTCAGGGGCATTGGGGCGGCCATGTGCCACATCGCAGAACGGACAACGACGGGTACAGATTGCGCCAAGGATCATAAAGGTGGCGGTGCCGTGGTTGAAGCATTCGGCGAGGTTAGGGCAGGATGCCTCTTCACAGACTGAGTGCAGCCCGTTTTTGCGCATCGCGGCTTTAATGCCCTGAATACGACTGGAGTCAGCTGGCAGCTTGATTTTCATCCATTCCGGCTTACGCAACATCTCCTGCCGTTCAACAGCCACGGTTTTCACCGGGATCAGCGCCATTTTGTCTGCGTCACGATATTTGACGCCGCGTTCCATCTGAATTGGTTTACTCATAAATCAGCAGGTTCCGGTCGGATTGCGATTTGAAAGCGTTCCCACTCAAACCGGGAAGGCTGCTTTCAACTTTATTTGAAAAAAGTGCAAAAATTATATCATCACATCGCCTGCGAAGCAGCCACAGTCAGCGCGGATAAGTTACATATTTGTAAATTCGCATTCTGCGTTAAGGTTTAACAGGGAGATCCCCTGAAATCCATTCAACATTTTCATAACCTGACAGCCGCGCAAACGCGCTGACCAGCGGAGAGTGTACCTGCTCCGTCGTCACCTCTGGCTGGAAATTTTTCAACTGGGTCATGCTCATGCCGGCGTAACCACAGGGATTGATGCGCAGGAAGGGCGACAAATCCATAGCAACATTCAGCGCCAGACCGTGAAACGAGCAGCCTTTACGGATGCGTAATCCCAGTGAACAGATCTTCTCTTCCCCGACGTAGACGCCAGGTGCATCAGCACGGGCGCGGGCGCTGACGCCAAACTCTGCCAGGGTGGCGATAACCGTCTCTTCCAGAATGGTCACCAGCTGGCGTACGCCGAGCTTACGGCGTTTTACATCGATCAGGACGTACATCACCTGCTGTCCTGGCCCGTGATAGGTGACCTGACCCCCACGGTCACTCTGCACCACCGGGATCTCGCCTGGCATCAGCAGATGCTCTGCTTTGCCCGCCTGACCCTGAGTAAAGACCGGAGGATGTTCAACCAGCCAGATTTCATCACGACTCTGGTCGTTGCGCTGGTCGGTATAGTGATGCATGGCGTCGGAGACAGATTGCCAGTCGCGCAGACCTGACTGGCGGACAAGAAGAGTTTCAACTGACAAAACGATAGCCCGCTAAAGGAAATAACGCTGAGGATAACGTCGGCAAACCGTCAGGCAGAGGCGCCTTGCCGACCCGTAAATTACAGTACCATCCGCACAATTTCGATGTTGCCCAGCTCTTCGTACAGGCGTTCTACCTGCTCGATGTGGGTGGCGGTGATAGTGATGTTGACGGAGTGATAGTTGCCTTTGCTGCTCGGCTTAACTTCAGGGCTGTAGTCGCCTGGCGCATGGCGTTGCACCACTTCAACCACTTGATCAACCAGCTCCGGTTGTGCCAGACCCATTACTTTGTAGGTAAATGGGGTAGGAAATTCGAGCAGCTCATTCAGTTTGGTTTTCATATTAACTCCGGTGCATAAAAAACAGGCTCCCGCCTGAGCGGGAGCAACATAATATCGTGTAATGGGGGCGAAGGGGTGATTTTTCAATCACCCGCCACGCTTAACCGAACCAGTGATGGAACATCAGCTTGATGTAATCAACGATACGGCCAAAGAAACCTCCTTCAGAGATCTCGTTCAGCACCACCAGCGGACGCTGTTCGATAGTCTTGCCATCCAGCTGGAAGTTGATGCTGCCGACCACCTGATTTTTCTTCAGTGGTGCATGCAGTTCCGTGTTGGTCAGCACATAGCTGGCTTTCAGATCTTTCATGCGGCCACGTGGGATGGTCAGGTAAGCATCTTTTTCCACGCCCAGCTGCACACGGTCGTTATCGCCGAACCAGACTGGCTCAGAGGCGAACTCTTTGCCCGCTTTCAGTGGCGCCACGGTTTCAAAGAAACGGAAGCCCCAGGTGAGCAGTTTCTTACTCTCAGTTTCACGGCCTTTGTAGGTATGACCGCCCATGACTGCGGAGATCAGGCGCATCTGGCCTTCAGTCGCAGACGCTACCAGGTTATAGCCGGCTGAGTTAGTGTGACCGGTTTTGATGCCGTCCACATTCAGGTTGGTATCCCACAGCAGACCGTTACGGTTCATCTGACGGATATTGTTGAAGGTGAACTCTTTCTCTTTATAGACAGCATACTCTTCCGGCACGTCACGGATCAGCGCCTGACCGATCAACGCCATATCGCGCGCGGAGCTGTACTGACCTTCCGCGTCCAGACCATGAACAGTCTGGAAGTGGGTATTCTGCAGACCAATCGCTTTGACGTAGTTGTTCATCAGATTAACGAACGCATCCTGGCTGCCAGCGACATAGTCAGCCATTGCAACACAGGCGTCGTTACCGGACTGCAGCACAATCCCACGGGTCAGCTGAGAAACCGGCACGCGGTCGCCTGGCTTCAGGAACATCAGCGAGGAGCCTTTGAACACCGGGTTGCCGGTCGCCCAGGCATCCGGGCCGACGGTGACCATATCGTCCTGATGAATTTTACCCGCTTTAACGGCCTGACCAATGACATAGCTGGTCATCATCTTGGTCAGACTGGCAGGATCGCGGCGTGCATCGGCATTTTTCTCTGCCAGCACTTTGCCTGAGTTGTAGTCGATAAGGACATACGCTTCGGCATCAATGTCCGGCACGCCCGGAATCATGGTCTTGAGATTGACGTCATCAGCAATAGCAGCATGGCTGAGAGAGAAAGCGATCAGTGATCCCACTGTCAGGCGTTTCAGCAAACGAGATGATTTCAGCGTGTTCATGTGTAGGACTACAACATCCGTGAGTTTGAGGTTGAAAATGTCACTCATCATACCCAATGCCAGATTAACTGGCACCGGGCGTGATGATTGGGTTGTTAGCAGACGTAACGTGCAGCTATCTGATAAACGGTTCAGCGACGCGTGTTAGTAATAAATGAGGCGGCCTGGCCTTCACTGCTCAGACGCTGTTGCAGCGCAGCCGCTTCGGCGCGGGAGGCGTAACCGCCGAGCTGAACGCGATACACATTGTTGCCCGCGTCTTCTACCTTACCGGGCACGCCATAACGCTGGCTCAGGCTTTTCATCATCTGCTGGGCACGCGCCGGGTCATTCAGCGCACCGACCTGCACCACATATCCGTCGGCACCACCACTGCTGGCTGCAGGCGCGGCGCTGGCTGCTGCGGGAGCAGCATTGCTGACTGCCGGTGCGGAACTGGCGGGTGCGGCGGCTGGCGGTTCATTACCTTCCAGTACGCCGGTTGCTAATGGCTGGGGTGCACCAAGAAAGCCGCTGCTCTGCACCGGCGCGCCCATGTTGTCACCGCTTTGCAGCGTAATGTTGCTGATGGCCTCAACATTTTGCGCAGGCGGCTCTGAGGGGGCTGCGCTGCCGCCGTTCATCACCGCGCCACCACTCAGGTCCGGACGGGCAGGCAGAGAGTAGCTCTGTTTTGCCACGACGGTCCCGATGGTGCCGGGGCCAGAGAGCGAACCGTCTGGGGCGACCTTGATGTAATCAACCCGCACGCGCGAATTGTTGGAGATATTCAGGCGGTCACCGGCAGCCCGCGACAGGTCGATAATGCGTCCTGGCGTGTAAGGGCCGCGATCGTTAACGCGCACCACAATCTGACGGCCATTCGCGATATTGGTCACGCGCACATAGCTCGGCAGCGGCAGAGTAGGGTGGGCCGCGGTCAGTGCATCAGGATCGTAGGCTTCGCCGGTGGCGGTGCGGTTGCCCTGCGCCTCTTCGCCGTACCAGGTGGCCAGGCCGACTTCACTGTAGTTCGACGGATCTTTAATGACGCGATAATTTTTGCCTTTCACGCTGTAATCCTGGCTGGTGCCTGGATTGATCGGCTCATAACGTGGCTCAACGCCTGGAATCTCCACCACCGGTCCATTGTAAGCCGGTTGCGGCGGCGCCGTATTTTGGGGTTCCGGCGTGGTACAGGCCGCCAGAACCAGTGATGCCAGTGCAACGCCAAGCCATTCCTTACGCATCTGAAGCCTCTTAGACACTTTTAGATAACATTTTTCGGTGAGTGTGGATCGACATCACAATGCCAAATCCCGCCATAAGCACGATAAGCGCGGAGCCGCCATAACTGACCAGCGGCAGCGGCACGCCAACTACCGGTAAGATACCACTAACCATGCCAATGTTAACGAAAACATAAACGAATAAAATCAGCATTAAACCGCCCGCCATTACCCGGCCAAAGGTGGTCTGCGCCCGGGCTGCCACCACCAATCCCCGCATGATCAGCAGCAGATAAAGGGCCAGCAGCAGCAGCACGCCAACCAGGCCTAACTCTTCGGCCAGAACCGCAAAGATAAAGTCGGTATGACGTTCCGGTAAAAACTCCAGCTGAGACTGGGTGCCCTGCAGCCAGCCTTTACCGCGCAGGCCTCCTGAGCCAATAGCAATTTTCGACTGGATAATGTGATAACCCGCACCCAGCGGGTCCGTTTCCGGGTCGAGCAGCATCATCACGCGGTCACGCTGATAATCGTGCATCAGGAAAAACCACAAAATCGGGATAAAGGCGGCGACCAGCAACACGGCTACGCCAATCAGTTTCCAGCTCATACCCGAGAGGAACAACACAAACAAGCCGGAGGCGGCAATCAGAATCGAGGTGCCGAGATCGGGCTGTGCCGCCACCAGCAGGGTGGGCAGGAAGATCAGAATCAGCGCAATGCCGGTATTTTTCAGCGTTGGCGGACAGACATCGCGGTTAATAAAGCGCGCCACCATCAAAGGCACCGCTATCTTGGCAATCTCAGAGGGCTGAAAACGCACAAAGCCGAGATCGAGCCAGCGTTGAGCGCCTTTACTGATCTGCCCAAAGGCATCCACCGCCACCAGCAGAATGACACAGACAATATAGAGATAGGGCGCCCAGCCTTCATAGACGCGCGGCGGTACCTGCGCCAGCACAATCATGATGACCAGCCCCATCGCGATCTGACCGAGTTTACGCTCCATCATGCCGGGGTCCTGACCACTGGCGCTCCAGATCACCACAGCGCTGTAGGTCAGCAGGCCGAGAATGATCAGCATAAACAGCGGATCGATGTGGATGCGCATCCAGATCGAACGTTTCTGCGGACTATCTTGCATCGACATGTTTATTCACCTTCATAACCGGGCGGCACAGGAGCGGCGTCCGGCAGGACTGTATTGTTATCACCCAACATAATGTGATCCAGAATCTGGCGCATGACGGTGCCGACAGCCGGACCGGCGCCACCGTTTTCCAGGATAATGGTCACGGCGACCCGAGGTTTGTCATAAGGGGCAAACGCGGTCATTAATTTATGGTCGCGTAATCGTTCAGCAATTTTATGGGCGTTATAGGTTTCGTTCTCTTTCAGGCCAAAGACCTGAGCCGTACCGGACTTGGCGGCGATTTTATAGGGCGCATCGGCGAAGCTTTTGTGCGCGGTGCCGTTGGGCCGGTTCGCCACGCCATACATGCCATCTTTGGCAATTTCCCAGTAGCCGGAATGGATATCACCAATCGGGGCTTCAGGCGGCTGGCGATAGGGCACCAGGGTACGGCCTTCGCGGGTGGCGCGCAGCATATGCGGCACTTTGACGACGCCGTCGTTGATCAGAATCATCATCGCTTTGTTCATCTGCAACGGCGTAGCGGTCCAGTAACCCTGTCCGATCCCCACCGGAATAGTATCGCCCTGATACCACGGCTTTTTAAAGCGTCTCTGTTTCCAGTCGCGGGTCGGCATGTTACCGGCGCTCTCCTGCGGTAAATCGATGCCGGTACGGCTGCCGTAACCAAATTTATTCATCCACTCCGACAGACGGTCGATGCCCATGTCATAGGCAACCTGATAGAAGAAGGTATCGGCAGACTCTTCCAGCGCTTTGGTGACGTTCAGACGTCCGTGGCCCCATTTTTTCCAGTCGCGGAAGCGTTTTTCTGAACCGGGAAGCTGCCACCAGCCGGGATCAAACAGGCTGGTATTACGGTTAATCACGCCAGCACTCAGGGCAGAGACCGCCACATAAGGTTTAACCGTCGAAGCCGGTGGATAGGCAGCCTGAATCGCACGGTTATAGAGCGGGCGGTTTTCATCTTCCAGCAGGCCGCGGTAATCCTTACTGGAAATACCGTCGACAAACATGTTGGCGTCATAGCTGGGCGTTGAGACCATGGCGAGAATTTCGCCGGTGCGCGGGTCGCTGACCACGACGGCCGCGCGACTGCCCGCCAGCAGGGTCTCGACATATTGCTGCAGTTTGAGATCGATAGTCAGATAGATATCACGGCCTGCCTGAGGGGACTCCTCATGCAGCTGGCGAATGACCCGGCCACGGTTGTTGACCTCAACCTCTTCAAAGCCGGTTTTGCCGTGCAGCAAATTTTCGTAATAGGCTTCAATGCCCAGCTTACCGATGTCGTGCGTCGCGGCGTAGTTAGGCCATATGCCCTCTTTGTCGAGGCGTGCAACGTCACGATCGTTGATTTTTGAGACGTAGCCGACCACATGCGTCAGTGTGGCACCGTAAGGGTAGTAGCGGCGCTGGTAACCTTTAACTTCCACGCCGGGGAAGCGGTACTGATTGACCGCAAAGCGCGCGACCTGCACGTCATTCAGACCGGTTTTAACCGGGATAGAGGTGAACCGACGCGAGCGTTTACGCTCTTTCTGGAAGTTTTCGAGGTCGTCGTCAGTCAGCTCAAGAATCGGGCGTAAGTTTTCCAGGGTCTGTTGCAGATTATCAACTTTTTCCGGAACCAGTTCTGCCTGATAAATAGTGCGGTTCAGCGCCAGCGGCGTGCCGGTACGATCGTAAATTATGCCGCGGCTGGGGGCCACAGGCACCAGTTTGATACGGTTCTGGTTGGAGCGGGTGCTGTAATCATCAAAGCGAAGGATCTGCAGGTGGTAAAGGTTAACCACCAGTACTGAAGAGAGCAGTAAGATACCGACGAAGGCGATAAAGGCCCGACGGACAAAGAGTTTCTGTTCGGCGCTGTAATCGCGAAAGGCGTTGCTTTGTAATTTCATCCGCTACTTGTCATGTCTGATGTGGGCTGATCGGTCATTCACGATGATAAGGATGATTTGTCGTTATGCTCCAGGCCCGATACAGACTTTCGGCTACCAGCACGCGCACCAGCGGATGGGGCAACGTCAATGCTGACAGTGACCAGCTCTGCTCTGCCGCCGCTTTACAGGCGGGGGCCAGGCCTTCAGGCCCGCCAATCAGCAGGCTGACATCGCGACCATCCAGCTTCCAGCGTTCAATCTGCTGTGCCAGTTGCGGGGTTTCCCACGGATGACCAGGAATATCCAGCGTGACGATGCGATTGCCTTTGCCGACCGCCGCTAACATCGCTTCACCCTCTTTTTCAAGAATGCGTTTGATATCAGCATTTTTACCGCGTTTACCTGCGGTCACTTCGGTCAGCTCAAGCGGCATATCTTTCGGGAAGCGGCGCAGATATTCCATAAAACCGGTCTGCACCCAGTCAGGCATTTTCGTGCCGACGGCAACAAGTTGCAGTTTCACCGATTAGCCCCAGAGTTTTTCCAGCTCATACAGCTGGCGACTCTCTTCCTGCATCACATGCACGATGACATCACCCAGATCGACCACGACCCAGTCTGCCGCGCTTTTACCTTCAATGCCTAATGGCATCAGGCCTGCTAAACGCGACTCCTGCTCTACGTGTTCTGCGATCGAAGTCACATGACGCGTGGAGGTGCCGGTGCAGATGATCATGAAATCGGTGATGCTGGATTTGCCCTGAACGTCGATGGTGACAATGTCCTGGCCTTTGAGATCATCAATCTTATCAATAACGAACTCTTGGAGTGCTTTACCTTGCAAAAGGTTCCCCTTGGAATCTGGTGGTAACGAGCCGGCTGTAAGCCCGGAGAGTGCAGCCAAAAAATTAAGCGGCGTAGTATAGCATGCCCGGATCAGTCGCGATATAAGCCTTCGCGGTCGATATAATCGATAACCGCAGCGGGCAACAGATCGTCGCAGGGCTGATTCTGGTGGCGACGGCGGCGAATTTCAGTGGCCGAAATGTCATAGAGAGGGGTGTCCGCCAGCCAGATATGGCCTGCGGGCTGCTGATGCAGCTGCCGGATATCCTGAGCGAGTTGTTGCTCAAGCCAGCGCTGCATGTCAGGCGAGTCGAACCGGGTCGGATAGCCGGGGCGCTGGCACACCAGCAGATGGCAGAGTGACAGCAGATCCTGCCAGCGATGCCATTTTGATAAGCTCAGCAATGAATCCTGACCAATAATAAATCCCAGCGGTTGCTCTGCACCGCGTTCGGTGCGCCAGGCTTCCAGGGTGGTCACGGTCCAGGACGGCGTGTCGCGTTCCAGCTCGCGGGTATCGATCTCAAACAGCGGCAGGTCGCGGATAGCGCAGCGCAGCATAGCAACCCGCTGGGCAGCGCTGGCTTCCGGTTGCGGACGATGCGGCGGCACATTGTTGGGCAGCAGCGTTACACGCTGCAGGCCGGTCTGTTGCGCCAGCGCTTCGACCGGGCGCAGATGGCCAAAATGAATCGGATCAAAGGTGCCGCCAAACAGTGCGTGTAACTCAGACATGGGCAAAGCTCGTCGGAAAAGCACGACTGCTGAGCAGCAGCGTCAGGGTCTGTAACTGCGGCCACACCGGCTGTCCATAATCCTGCTTCAGGGTGATCTCAATCTGACTCAGCAGATGAATGGCGCGTTGCAGACGCGTGGCATCCACTCGTTGCAGCGCGTCGGTAAACAGCGCACGGCGATTCTGCCAGATGCGCTGCTGATCCATCAGCGTACGCAGCGGCTGCGCTGTCTGGTGGCGTTGCAGATGCAGCAGCGTCAGCAGATCACGCTGCAGCGTACGCAGCAGTATCACCACTTCGCTCTCTTCTTTCTCCAGCTGATGCAGAATATGCAGGGCGCGGCGGCTTTTTCCCGCCAGCAGGGCATCCACCCAGTGGAAAGGAGTAAAGTGCGCGGCATCACTGACCGCCTCTTCAACCCGGGGCAGGGTCAGCTTGCCGTCGGGCCACTGCAGCGAGAGCCGCTCCAGCGCCTGCGCCAGCGCCAGCAGATTGCCTTCATAGCAGTAACACAACAGTTGCACGGCCGCGTCATCTACCGATAACTTCAGCGCCTTAGCGCGATTAACGACCCAGCGTGGCAGTTGCGCCTGTTCAGGCGTCTGACAGGGCACCAATACCGCAGAGGCGGACAACGCTTTAAACCAGGCGCTGTTTTCCTGCGCTTTGGTCAGCTTCGCCATCCGGCAAATCAGCAGAATATCGGCGTGCAGCAACTGCGACAGCTTAACCAGCTGCTCTGCCATCGCGGCGTTGGGGCCATTATCGGGGAATTGCAGCGTCATGGTCTGACGCTGAGCAAACAGGCTCAGTGACTGGCAACTGACGAACAGGCTCTCCCAGTCAGTCTGTGCATCCAGCGTAAAACTAAAATGTTCTTCGAATCCCTGCGCGGTTGCGGCGACGCGAATCGCATCTGAACTTTCCTGCAGCAGCAGCGGTTCGTTACCGGCTAACAAATAACAGGCGCGCAGCCCCTCACGGAGCTGCGCGCTGAGTTGCTCAGGATAAATCCTGATCATTGCAGGCTGGTAGCAGAGGAAGTGGGCGCTTCCTGTGAACCCTGACCCGGCACCGGAATCACTGACGCCGGTAAGGTCTCTTTGCTGTTGATCTGCGCGGCGTGTACCGTCAGCAGTTTACGTACCAGCTGTTCAGCAGCACGCTGACGCATCTCCTGCGTAATCAGATCCTGCTCGGCATCTTTTGCCAGCGCAGCGTTCGGGTTATCGAAGAACGACCGATAAACCGTGGTGCTGATAGGATAGATACCTTTGCCCGGCAGCAGCACCTGCGCGGTGAGGGTCATCACCAGCTGATACTCGGCAGTGGTGCCGCTGATAAAGACCGAAGCCGTGTTACGGCCCGAGGATTCAGGCCCCAGGCGCAGCGTTGGAATATCGGTGCGATTCTGTTTGCTGTCTTCAACAATTTTGACATCGTTGATACGCAGCTGCTGACGCACAGTACGCGCCAGCGGCCCATAAGGATCGCCGGTTGAAACAATCAGGGTTTTCAGTTCGCTGGGCACCTGAGTGGTGCCGCGCGGATGAAAACCACAGCCAGCGGTGATCACCACCGCCAGCATGACAAACAGCCTGATAATCGGATGTCGCACAGTTCCTCCTGAACTTAACCTACGACCAGGTTAAGCAGTTTGCCCGGTACATAAATGACTTTACGGATAGTCACGCCGTCCAGATACTTCGCTACCAGATGCTCCTGCGCAGCGCGTGCCTGAACCTGTTCCTGTGTTGCATCGGCTGGCACGGTGATTTTACCGCGCACTTTACCGTTAACCTGAACCACTACCAGCAGCGAATCTTCAACCATAGCGGCTTCATCCGCAACCGGCCAGCTCGCTTCATCGATAGTGCCTTCGCCACCCAGCGTCTGCCACAGAACATAGCAGGCGTGCGGGGTAAACGGATAGAGCAGACGGACGATGGCCAGCAGCGCTTCCTGCATCAGGGCGCGATCCTGCTCGCTTTCCTGCGGGGCGCGTGCCAGTTTGTTCATCAGCTCCATGATCGCCGCAATGGCGGTGTTGAAAGTCTGACGACGGCCAATATCATCCGCCACTTTGGCGATGGTTTTGTGCAGATCGCGACGCAGCGATTTCTGCTCGTCATTCAGGCTCTCCACATCCAGTGCCACTGTCGCACCTTTCTGTGTATGCTCGAAGACCAGCTTCCAGACACGTTTCAGGAAGCGGTTCGCCCCTTCAACGCCCGACTCCTGCCACTCCAGCGTCATATCCGCCGGTGAAGCAAACATCATAAACAGACGCACGGTATCCGCGCCGTAACGCTCAACCATCAGCTGTGGGTCGATGCCGTTGTTTTTCGACTTCGACATTTTGCTCATGCCCGCGTAGATCACTTCGCGGCCCTGCGTGTCTGTGGCTTTAACAATGCGGCCTTTCTCATCCCGCTCAACC
The DNA here is from genome assembly GCF_011800405.1 of Pantoea sp. EKM21T. Lineage (NCBI taxonomy): Bacteria > Pseudomonadati > Pseudomonadota > Gammaproteobacteria > Enterobacterales > Erwiniaceae > Pantoea > Pantoea sp. EKM21T. The sequence continues at coordinate 524,847 of NZ_JAALFV010000001.1, read as the reverse complement.
TCAACGTCAACCGGTGAAACCCAGTTACGCTCGCCGTTGGCACCAAGGGAGTAGAAGGCGTCAGCCAGCACCATGCCCTGGCACAGCAGACGTTTGGCTGGCTCATTGGAGTTCACCAGGCCCGCGTCACGCAGCAGCTTGTGGAAGAAGCGGAAATACATCAGGTGCATGATGGCGTGTTCAATACCGCCCACATACTGATCGACCGGCAGCCAGTAGTTTGCCGCTGCCGGATCCAGCATGCCTTCCTTGTAGCTGGCGCAGGTATAACGCGCGTAGTACCAGGAAGACTCCATGAAGGTGTCAAAGGTGTCGGTTTCACGCAGGGCTGGCTGGCCGTTTACCGTGGTTTTAGCCCACTCCGGATCCGCTTTGATTGGGCTGGTAATGCCATCCATCACCACATCTTCCGGCAGGATCACCGGCAGCTGGTCTTCTGGTGCAGGCATAACGGTGCCATCTTCCAGCGTCACCATCGGGATAGGGGCACCCCAGTAGCGCTGACGGGAGACACCCCAGTCGCGCAGGCGGTAGTTCACTTTACGCACGCCCACGCCTTTTGCCGCCAGCGAATCCGCGATGGCGTTAAAACCGGTGGCGTGATCCATGCCGTTAAACTCACCTGAGTTGAACAGCGCACCTTTGTCAGTCATCGCCGCAATGCTGACATCAGGAATGGAACCATCCAGATTCAGGATGACCGGCTTAATCGGCAGATCATATTTAGTGGCAAACTCCCAGTCGCGCTGATCGTGCGCCGGAACCGCCATCACAGCGCCGGTGCCATATTCCATCAGTACGAAGTTGGCAACCCAGACCGGGATAAGCTCGCCGGTCAGCGGATGAACAACAGACAGGCCGGTCGCCATGCCTTTCTTCTCCATGGTCGCCATATCGGCTTCAGCCACTTTGGTATTGCGACATTCAGCGATAAAGTCAGCCAGCGCCGGATTATTGACCGACGCCTGGGTCGCCAGCGGATGGCCTGCGGCAACGGCAACATAGGTTGCGCCGATAAAGGTATCCGGGCGGGTGGTGTAGACAGTGACCTTCTCTTCGCTGTCAGCCACATCGAAGGTGATTTCGACACCTTCAGAGCGGCCAATCCAGTTACGCTGCATGGTTTTGACCTGCTCAGGCCACTCTTCCAGCGTATCCAGATCGTTCAGCAGCTCCTCCGCATAATCGGTGATTTTGATAAACCACTGCGGGATCTCTTTACGCTCAACTTTGGTGTCGCAGCGCCAGCAGCAGCCGTCGATCACCTGCTCGTTCGCCAGCACCGTCTGATCGTTCGGGCACCAGTTCACGGCAGAGGTCTTTTTATAGACCAGGCCTTTTTCATACAGTTTGGTAAAGAACCACTGTTCCCAGCGATAGTACTCTGGCTGGCAGGTTGCCAGTTCACGACTCCAGTCATAGCCAAAGCCCAGCAGTTTGAGCTGGTTTTTCATGTAGGCGATATTGTCGTAAGTCCACGGGGCCGGAGCGGTGTTGTTTTTCACCGCAGCGCCTTCCGCAGGCAGGCCGAAAGCATCCCAGCCAATCGGCTGTAGTACGTTTTTGCCGAGCATACGCTGATAACGCGCGATTACGTCGCCGATGGTGTAGTTACGAACGTGGCCCATGTGCAGGCGGCCAGAAGGATAGGGCAACATGGAGAGGCAATAGTATTTCTCTTTACCTTCCTGCTCAGTCACTTTAAACGTTTCGTTTTCATCCCAGTGCTGCTGCACACGGGATTCAATTTCTTCCGGGCGGTATTGCTCTTGCATGGCTGCCTGTGGTCCTTTATGAAAAACATTTTTCTGGCTCTAAGATCCGCATAGCATACCCATAAGGCCGCGTATCAACAACACTTCCCACTTTTGCCGGCACGATTTCTGCCGAAAGCGTCAGAGCCTTCACCCTTTTGTAATTCACTGTACAGACGACACGGCAAAAGCAACATTACGACTAAACTTAGTTCAGCGAGGGTCTGCATAAAGGAGAACAAAATGAATAAAGTGGCTCAGGAATATCGCGAGTCGTTAGCCGTATTGACTGAACGTCTTCGTCAGGGCGATCGTAACCTTGATGAGCTGATTGCCGGGCGACGAAGCCAGTTGCTGGTGCGCGATGATATGACGGAACAGGAGATTGACCAGGCGCTCAGCTCAGTGCGCCGTGATCTGGGCGAGTTTGCACGCAGCTACACCGATGTGGAAGAACCGCTGGCGGACTCACTGTTTATGCGCATCATCCGTGAGAGCGTCTGGAAAGAGCTGGCGGATATCACCGATAAAAGTCAGCTGGAGTGGCGAGAGGTCTTCCAGGATCTGCATCATCACGGGGTTTATCAGAGTGGGGAAGTGGTGGGGCTGGGCAATCTGGTCTGTGAGAAATGCCAGTTCACCCGGGCAATCTACACGCCTGAAACGCTGTCACGTTGTCCGGAATGCGGCAATGACCAGTTTCAGCGTCAGCCGTTTGAACCCTGATAGTGTGGTGTAGCTAAATGAAGCGGGCCACCCTGGGTGACCCGCCTGTTCGTCAGGTTTAGTGCAGAATTTTAGCGAGGAAATCTTTAGCGCGCTCAGACTGTGGGTTATTAAAGAAGTCATCTTTGTTGGTGTCTTCGATAATTTTCCCTTCATCCATAAAGATCACGCGATTGGCAACCTTACGGGCGAAGCCCATCTCATGGGTCACCACCATCATCGTCATCCCTTCCTGTGCCAGTTCAACCATTACATCCAGCACTTCGTTGATCATTTCCGGATCCAGCGCGGAGGTGGGTTCATCAAACAGCATCGCGATAGGGTCCATGCAGAGCGCTCGCGCAATGGCCACACGCTGCTGCTGACCACCTGAGAGCTGGCCAGGAAACTTCTCAGCATGGGCGGAGAGACCCACACGCTTCAGCAGCTTCAGCCCTTTATCGCGGGCTGCCGCTTTGTCGCGTTTCAGCACTTTCACCTGCGCCAGAACCAGGTTGTTGATAATGCTCAGATGCGGAAACAGCTCGAAGTGCTGGAACACCATCCCGACCTGGCTGCGAAGCTGCGCAAGATTAGTCTTTTTGTTATTCACCTCGGTGCCGTTCACCGCAATCACGCCCTGCTGAATCGGCTCAAGGCCGTTCACCGTTTTGATCAGCGTTGATTTACCGGAGCCGGACGGGCCGCACACCACCACCACTTCACCGGTTTTGACGTCGGTTGAGCAGTCGGTCAGCACCTGAAAGTGACCATACCACTTAGAAACATTTTTCAGGCTAATCATTTAAACCGTCCTTTTTCTTTTTAGATAGCTGACCAACAGCGATGCGCTCAGGCTGATAACGAAGTAGACCAGACCTGCAAACAGAACCATTTCAACCTGGGTGCCATCACGCTCACCAATGGTGGACGCGGTACGGAAGAAGTCCGCCAGGCTTAAGACATAAACCAGCGAGGTATCCTGGAACAGCACGATACCCTGCGTCAGTAACAGCGGAACCATGGCGCGAAACGCCTGTGGCAGGATGATCAGTCGCATTGCCTGCCACTGCGTCATGCCCAGCGCCAGAGCCGCACTGCCCTGTCCACGCGAGATACTGATGATGCCGGCGCGAATAATTTCAGAGTAGTACGCCGCTTCGAACAGCGAAAAGGCGACCATGGCTGAAATCAGTCGGATATCCGTTTTGGGCGACAGGCCCAGCACCTGCTGCAGAAAACTCGGCACGACCAGATAGAACCACAGCAGCACCATGACCAGCGGCACTGAGCGGAACAGGTTGACGTAAATTTTAGCGAACCAGCTGATAGGCTTAAACGTCGACAGGCGCATCACCGCCAGCAGAGTGCCCCACAGGATGCCGAAGACCACGGCGGTAATCGTGATCTTAAAGGTGATCACTAAGCCATTAAGCAGATAGGGCAGGCTGGGTGTAATCGAACTCCAGTCAAACTCGTACATTACTTGCCTCCCGCATTGCCTGGCAGCCGGACTTTGCGCTCGACCAGACTCATCAACAACATAATCACCAGGTTAATCGCAACGTAGGCCAGCGTAATGGCGGTAAAGGATTCATAGGCGTGGGCAGAATAGTCGAGCAGTTTGCCCGCCTGCGCCGCCATATCGACCAGACCAATGGTGGAGGCGATAGCGGAGTTCTTCACCAGGTTCAGCATTTCCGAGGTCATCGGCGGCACAATTACGCGATACGCATTCGGCAGCAGCACATAGCGATAGGTCTGCGGCAGGGTTAAGCCCATCGCCAGACCGGCATTCTTCTGTCCACTCGGCAGTGACTGAATCGCTGCGCGCACCTGCTCGCAGACGCGGGCGGCGGTAAACAGGCCAAGACAGATCATCGAGGAGAGGAAGAACTGAATGTTGGGATCCAGCTCAGACTTAAACCACATGCCAAGCTTTTCGCCCACCAGCTCGGGCGCCACCAGATACCAGAAGAAGAACTGGACGATCAGTGGGATGTTACGAAACAGTTCGACATAGCAGGTGCCAATGGTCGACAGCAGGCGATTAGGCACGGTGCGCAGAATGCCGAAAAATGAACCCACGCAGAAGGCGATAATCCAGGCGCAGCAGGAGACGGCAATTGTCACCTGAAAACCGGACCACAGCCAGCCGAGGTAGGTCGTGTTACCGAACGGGGCCTGTTCGAGGAATATGCCCCAGTTCCAATCGATACCCATAACGAGCTCCGGAAAAAAAGGGTAGCTAAGCTACCCTGAAGATTGATGAACGGCGTTTTATTTCCTGACTCAGGGGAACGACCCGTGTCAGTCTGTCTGTCCATGCCGCGGTTTCAGCAATCGAGAGGGCAGCCAGGCCGCCCTTGTTATACCCGTCGTCTTTCAGGCTGCATTTTTGTTGGCTACATTCACTCACCCGAATCACTTACCGGAGCAGGCTCATCGGGAGTCATTTTTCTGCCGCCTCAATGCAATCTGAAATCCATTGGGTATTTTGTTGTTAATTCAGTGCTTTATCATTTGGCGTTTTGAACAGCGCTTTCATGTCATCAGAGAGCTCAAAGTTCATGTTCAGGTTCTTTGGTGGAATCGGCTGTTTGAACCAGGTGTCGAACCATTTTTCTGCCTGGCCAGAGGTCTGGGCTTTGGCAATGGTTTCATCCACCAGCGCTTTGAACTGCGGATCATCTTTACGCAGCATGCAGCCATAGGCTTCTTTTGACTGTGGCGTGCCCAGAATTTCCCAGTTGTCCGGCTTTTTGGCTTTGGCGCGTTCGCCTGCCAGCAGGGCATCATCCATCATAAAGGCCACGGCACGACCGGTTTCCAGCGTACGGAAGGAGTCACCGTGATCTTTTGCGCTGATGATGCGCAGATCCAGTTTCTGTTCGTCGTTGAGTTTGTGCAGCAGCACTTCAGAGGTGGTACCTGAGGTCACCACTACGGTTTTGCCTTTCAGGTCAGCGAAATCTTTGATCGGGCCATCTTTCTTAACCAGCAGACGGGTGCCGATAACAAAAATAGTGTCTGAGAAGGCGGCCTGTTTCTGGCGCTCAAGGTTATTAGTGGTCGAGCCACACTCATAATCGTAGGTGCCGTTTTGCAGCAGCGGAATACGGTTTTGTGAGGTGATCGGGATCATTTTGACCTGCAGATCAGGTTTATTCAGCTTTGCTTTAATCGCTTCAACGATGGCGTTTGAGTAAGCCTGTGAGTAGCCGACGACTTTTTGCTGGTTGTCATAATAAGAAAAGGGAACTGATGATTCGCGATGCCCGACCACAATGACGCCATTGTCATTGATCTTCTTCAGGGTGCCGCTGAGATCTTCCGCCTGGGCCGCTCCCGCCGCTGCGCTGATCAGCAGAAGAGATAATGCCACTTTGCGTAGTTGCATGTTCCAACTCCTTCGTATGAAAAAGGCACAGGATATAACCTGCGCTGATTATGATGTTGTGTCTGTTTTCTGCTGCGTTTCTGCTCATTCTGCGGTTTAAACGGGCGCAGAAGAGTCATTAACATAGCGGATTGTTAACGCAATGAAACAAAAAAGTTTCTTTTTTGCGAGGTGATACGCACCAAAAAAAGGCAATTTTTTCACCCTGCGCGTTAATGGTGCAGCAGCGTCAATTGTTTTGGTGCAATCCGCTCGGCATCAGCGCCTGCAATCAGCCTGTTTGCGAAAAGCAGTGAAACATTTTGCAATCATCGTGCCAGAAAGAGGTTATGGGTTAGAAAGACAGCAGAGTGTGCGGCGTGGGGAGTGAAAAAAACCGGAGAGTCACTATGAAAAAGGCGAAGCACGTGCTTCGCCTTCAGTGAGCACAGGAGGGGAGGTTATCGACGACGGCGCAGGAGTGCTATCACCGCCGCCAGCAGCGTCAGTGACCACACTGGCCAGATGCCAGCCCGCGCATACGGGGTTTCTCCCTGTGTTGGCGTAACCTTGCTGGTCAGCACATCGCGGGTAAACTGCGGCAGCATGGCTTCCACATCACCACTGGCATTGACCACCGCCGTCACACCATTATTGGTGCTGCGCAACAGCGGACGTCCCAGTTCCAGCGCACGCATCCTCGCCATCTGGAAGTGCTGCCATGGGCCGATAGAGTGACCAAACCAGGCATCGTTCGAAACGGTCAACAGGAAGTTGGTGTCGGGATGGAAGTTGGCCCGCACCTGTTCACCCAGCACGATCTCATAACAGATGGCGCTGGTCAGGTTATAGCCCGCCACGCTGAGTTGCGGCTGGAGGTAGTTGCCACGACTGAATGCCGACATCGGCAGATCGAAGAACGGGGCCAGCGGACGCAGCAGATCGGCCAGCGGCACAAATTCGCCAAACGGCACCAGGTGATTCTTCTGGTAACGATTGCCGCTGAAGTAGTTGTACGGCGCTTTACCGCCCAGCACGATTACGGTGTTGTAATCGTGATATCGGTTCTGCTCCAGCCGGGAGTCCACAATGCCGGTGATCAGCGAACTGCCGCGCTCACGCAGTTCGTCATCCAGCGAACGCAGGAACGGCTGCTGATTACTCTCCAGATCGGTAATTGCCGATTCAGGCCAGATAATAATCGGCGCTTTGCCCATCAGCGGCTGACTCAGACCGTTGTAAATGCGCAGGGTAGTGAGCAGCTGCTGCGGATCCCACTTCATCGATTGCGGGATGTTTCCCTGCACCAGCGCCACCTCGACGGCCCGCTCGGGCATCGGCTGAACCCACTGGATGTAGCGCAACGGCCATGGCAATGCCAGCAGCAGCAGCGCTGCTACCAGACTTCTGACGTTGCGCTGTTGCAGGGCATAAGCCAGCAGGCCAGCCACCACCATCAGCAGGAAGGTCAGCGTCTCTACGCCCGCCAGTGGGGCCAGGCCTTTTAACGGGCCATCGATCTGGCTGTAACCAAACTGCAGCCACGGAAAGCCGGTCAGCACCCAGCCGCGCAGGAACTCGGTGATCTGCCACAATGCCGGTGCCGCCAGCGCCAGGCGCCACAGCGTCGTTCGCGGCCAGATGCGATTCAGTACGCCGGCAAACAGCGCCGGGTAGATCGCCAGATAAGCCGCCAGCAGCGCTACGATAAAGACATTGACCGGGCCAGGCATGCCGCCAAAGGTGGCGACACTGACATAAACCCAGTTGATGCCACTGCCGAACAGACCTAAACCCCAGACAAACCCAATGGCGCTGGCCTGCGGGCTGGAGCGGTTAAGAGTCAGCAGCTGTAAGCCGCACAGCGAGAGCAGTGCAGCGGGCCAGAAATCGTAGGGAGAAAAGGCGAGGGTGCCAAGTGCACCCGTTATTAAAGCCAGCAGCAGGCGAACCCGCTGACGCGGGTAGAGTGAGGCTAAAGCCATAGACTTATTCGTCTTCCAGTTGAGGTTGTGGCGAATTTTCCGGAATAGTCACGTGAACCTGGATGATGCGGCGGCTGTCAGCCATCGCCACCTTGAACTGGTAACCCTCAATCTCGATGCTTTCACCGCGAGCGGGCAGATGACCGAAGCCCTGCATTACCAGACCACCGATGGTGTCGACTTCATCGTCACTGAACTGGGTGCCAAACACCTCGTTGAAATCTTCAATGGCAGTCAGTGCACGCACGGTAAAGGTGTGACGGTTGAGCTGACGGATATCACGATCTTCTTCGTCGTCATACTCATCTTCAATTTCACCGACGATCAGCTCCAGGATGTCTTCAATGGTCACCAGACCGGAGACACCGCCAAACTCATCAATGACGATCGCCATATGGTAACGCTGGGAGCGGAACTCTTTCAGCATCCGGTCGACACGCTTACTTTCAGGCACAACCACCGCAGGACGCAGCACTTTCTCAATGCTGAAAGGCTCAGATTCGCTGCTCATAAACGGCAGCAGATCTTTCGCCATCAGAATCCCTTCCACATGATCTTTATCTTCGCTGATCACCGGGAAACGAGAATGGGCGGATTCGATGATGACATCCAGACACTCTTCGAGGCTCTGATTACGTTTCAGGGTGATCATTTGCGAGCGCGGGATCATGATGTCACGCACGCGCTGCTCCGCAATATCCAGTACCCCTTCGAGCATGTCGCGGGTGTCCTGGTCAATCAGCTCTTTATTATTCGAGTCGCGGATCAGCTCCAGTAGCTCATCACGGCTTTTTGGTTCACCGTGAAAGAGTTGGTTGATCAACAGGGAGAAAAATCCCTTTTTACTACTGGGTGCATCGCTGTTTTGAGAATGGTCGTCGCTCATGGCGGTTTTTAAAGATCTCTCTGGTGAGGAATGGGTGCTGTCAGTAACCTGTACTGACAGCAGGATTGACTGAATTCAGGATTCAGGCGTCTTCTTTCTCCGAAATGTACGGATCAGGATACCCAAGAGCAAGCATTATCTCGGTCTCCAGTCCTTCCATCTCGTCCGCTTCGTCGTCTTCAATATGGTCGTAACCCAGCAGATGCAGCGTGCCGTGTACCACCATATGTGCCCAGTGGGCTTCAGCGCTTTTACCCTGTTCAGCGGCTTCCTGCTCAACGACCTGGCGGCAGATGATCAGATCGCCCAGCAGCGGCAGCTCAATGCCCGGCGGTGCTTCAAACGGGAAAGAGAGGACGTTGGTCGGCTTGTCTTTGCCGCGATAAGTCAGATTAAGCTCATGACTCTCCGCTTCATCAACCAGACGCACCGTAACTTCGCTTTCCGGCTGAAAAGGGGTGACAGCCGCTGACAGCCAGCGATGAAACTGGCTTTCATCAGGCAGGTCAGCGGTGTTGTCACAGGCGACTTGCAGGTCGAGAATCACCTCGCTCATTTGCTCTCCTGCGTGGCGCTCTGTGCAGCCAGTGCTTCACGTTTACGCTCTTCGGCCTGCTGGTCACGACGGGTCTGATCGGCCGCTTCCCAGGCTTCATAGGCGGTGACAATGCGGGCAACTACCGGATGGCGCACCACATCTTCGCTGTGGAAGAAGTTGAAGCTGATCTCTTCAACGTCCGCCAGCACCTCAATGGCATGACGCAGGCCTGACTTGACGTGACGCGGCAGGTCAATCTGGGTAACGTCGCCGGTAATCACCGCTTTAGAGTTAAAGCCGATACGCGTCAGGAACATTTTCATCTGCTCGATGGTGGTGTTCTGGCTCTCATCAAGAATGATAAACGCATCGTTCAGGGTACGACCACGCATGTAGGCCAGCGGGGCGACTTCAATGACGTTGCGCTCCATCAGCTTTTCCACCCGCTCGAAGCCGAGCATTTCGAACAGCGCATCGTAGAGCGGACGCAGATAAGGGTCGACTTTCTGGCTCAGATCGCCTGGCAGAAAGCCCAGCTTTTCACCCGCTTCGACGGCAGGGCGGGTCAGCATGATGCGGCGAATCTCCTGACGCTCCAGCGCATCCACTGCCGCGGCTACCGCCAGATAGGTTTTACCGGTACCAGCCGGGCCGACACCAAAGGTGATATCGTGGTCGAGCACATTAGCGATGTACTGGGCCTGGTTTGGAGTGCGCGGCTTGATCACACCGCGTTTGGTCTTGATATTGACCGCTTTACCATACTCCGGCACGCTCTCAGCGGTTTGCTCCAGTACCCGGCTCTCTTTGATCGCCAGGTGAATCTGATCAGGCTCGATATCCGGGATGTCGCCACGCACAGGCGCGGTATCGACATAGAGGGTTTTCAGAATATCTGCTGCGGCATTCACGCAAAGTGGACGTCCTGACAGCTTAAAAACGTTGTCGCGACGATTGATCTCAATGCCCAGACGACGTTCAAGCTGTTTTACATTATCGTCGAAAGGCCCACACAGGCTCATCAGACGACGGTTATCAGCCGGTTCAAGGGCGATTTCACGAGTTTCGATATTCAAACGAATCCTTTGGGTCACTCAGGGCCAGTTATGGGATGTGTCTGACGCACCGTTAAACTTAACCGGATGCACCATAACGAAATTATTTATGCCGTAACGCCTGGGCGCAAGCTTATGGAGAGATATTTGGGCGACACTTTCAGAAAGCAAGTGGTGCAAAGTGAAATTGGCGGCAACGCGATGCGCGCTGCCGCACAGTAAAGCAGGCATCACGGCTGGAACAGACTCACGCCGATTTCATTTTCTTTACGGGTACGGGCGATCACGGACGCCGGGCTTTCCGACATGCGCAGCCCCATCTCTTCTTCAGTACGCACCAGTTTGCCGCGCAGCGAGTTGGTGTAGACATCGACAATTTCAACATCCACAAAGCGGCCGATCATTTCAGGCGAGCCTTCGAAATTCACCACGCGGTTATTTTCGGTGCGGCCAGAGACTTCCATCACGTTCTTGCGGGAGATGCCTTCCACCAGAATACGCTGCACTGTGCCCACCATGCGGCGACTGATCGCCTGCGCCTGCTGGTTAATGCGGTCCTGCAGGATCCACAGACGCTGCTTTTTCTCCTCTTCGCTGACATCATCCGGCAGGTCAGCGGCGGGCGTGCCGGGACGGGCAGAGTAGATAAAGCTGAAGCTGACGTCGAAATTGATCTCGGCGATAAGCTTCATGGTCTGCTCGAAATCCTGCTGAGTTTCGCCGGGGAAACCAATGATGAAGTCAGAGCTGATCTCAATATCCGGGCGCGCCGCGCGCAGCTTGCGGATAATCGACTTATACTCCAGCGCGGTATGAGCACGCTTCATCAGCGTCAGAATACGGTCTGATCCACTCTGAACCGGCAGGTGCAGGAAGCTCACCAGTTCCGGCGTATCGCGGTAGACCTCGATGATGTCATCGGTGAACTCAATCGGGTGGCTGGTGGTGAAGCGAATGCGGTCGATACCGTCGATGGCGGCGACCAGGCGCAGCAGCTCAGCGAAGGTACAGATTTCACCATCAAAGGTGGCACCACGATAGGCGTTAACGTTCTGGCCAAGCAGGTTAACTTCACGCACGCCCTGCGCCGCCAGCTGAGCGATCTCCAGCAGAATGTCATCGCTGGGACGGCTCACTTCCTCGCCACGGGTGTAAGGCACCACGCAGAAAGTACAATATTTGTTGCAGCCTTCCATGATGGAGACAAAGGCCGTCGGGCCGTCTGCGCGCGGTTCCGGCAGGCGATCAAATTTCTCGATTTCCGGGAAGCTGATGTCGACCACCGGGCTTTTGGTGCCGCGCACGGTGTTGATCATCTCCGGCAGGCGGTGCAGTGTCTGCGGACCAAAAACGATATCCACGCAGGGCGCACGCTGGCGGATATGATCCCCTTCCTGCGACGCCACGCAGCCGCCCACGCCGATAATCACATCCGGATTGCGCTCTTTGAGTTTTCTCCAGCGTCCCAGCAGGTGGAATACTTTCTCCTGCGCTTTCTCACGAATAGAACAGGTGTTAAGCAGCAGAATATCCGCCTCTTCAGGAACCTCGGTCAGCGTATAGCCGTGCGTACTGTTCAGCAGATCAGACATCTTGGATGAATCATACTCATTCATCTGACATCCCCAGGTTTTGATATGCAGTTTTTTTGTCATCGCGCTAACCATTGATTCAGTGCAGTGAAGTGCGGGGCGCGTATTGTAATGCTTTGATGCTGTTGTGACCAGCCTCAGGGCTTTTCTGCCAGCAATCCGGTTTTCCGGTACACTTTGCTTTATTCAGACCCGTGTTGCGCAGGCTGGCGGGAATAAGAGAGGGACATAAGCAATGCAGGATAATCAGTTTGATGTAGTGATTGTTGGCGGTGGCATGGTCGGTGCGGCGCTGGCATGTGGACTGACGCAGCAACATTTTCGCGTTGCGGTAATTGAGCGTGCCGAACCCGCTCCTTTTGATGCCGACAGCGATCCCGATCTGCGAATTTCGGCGATTGGCTCATCCTCGGTGGGGTTGCTGAAGCAGCTCAACGTCTGGCCTCGGGTAGAGGCGATGCGCAGCGCGCCCTATCGCAGGCTGGAAACCTGGGAGTGGCAGACGGCGCAGGTGAGTTTTGATGCGGCCTCGCTGGGGCTGCCCGAGCTGGGCTTTATGGTCGAGAACAGCGTGCTTCAGCGGGCGCTATGGGAGGAGATGCAGTCGCTGGGCGTGACCTGCTATTGCCCGGCCACACTGGAGAACCTGCAGCCAGAAAATGGCGGCTGGCGCATCGACCTCAACGACGACGTTGCCTTACACACCCGCCTGGTGGTTGGGGCTGATGGCGCGAACTCTCAGGTGCGACAGATGGCCGGGATCGGTATTCATGGCTGGAGCTATGCGCAATCCTGTTTACTGATCAGCGTGACCTGCGAACATCCGGCAGGCGATGCGACCTGGCAGCACTTTACGCCTCAGGGACCGCGCGCCTTTTTACCGCTGTATGGCAACCGGGCCTCGCTGGTCTGGTATGACGCGCCTGCAAGAGTCCGCCAGCTACAGGCGATGCCGATGGCCCAGCTGGAAAAAGAGATAGCCAGCCACTTCCCGGCGCGGCTGGGACGTTTTAAAGCCTATGCGGCTGGCGGCTTCCCGCTGGTACGGCGTCACGCTTCACGGTATGTCCTGCCAGGACTGGCGCTGGTCGGTGATGCCGCGCATACCATTAATCCGCTGGCCGGGCAGGGCGTGAATCTGGGCTATCGCGATATTGATGCGTTGATTAATGTGCTGGTCAGCGCACGCGGTGCGGCGGAGGATTGGGCATCCGAGCGCGTATTGCAGCGCTATCACCGGCAACGTCGTAAAGACAATATGCTGATGCAAGGCGGCATGGATCTGTTCTATTTTGCCTTCAGCAATCAGCTGGCACCGCTGCGGTTTGCACGTAATCTCGGATTGATTGCCGCCGAACATTCCGGGGTACTGAAGCGGCAGGTATTGCGCTACGCGCTGGGGTTATAGCAGATTGCGCATGTTGGCTCGCCATACGGCGGGCCTGCAATCAGGAAATCAGGAAATCAGGAAGGGGAACGACAAAAACAACAAAGCCCGCAAAAGCGGGCCAGGTTGTGCAATTTGGCTGGGGTGCAGGGATTCGAACCCCGGAATGCTGGTATCAGAAACCAGTGCCTTACCGCTTGGCGACACCCCAATAATGGTGTTTTTCAAATTGTCTTTTGTATGGCTGGGGTGCAGGGATTCGAACCCCGGAATGCTGGTATCAGAAACCAGTGCCTTACCGCTTGGCGACACCCCAATTATATGGTGGCTACGACGGGAATCGAACCTGTGACCCCAGCATTATGAGTGCTGTGCTCTAACCAGCTGAGCTACGTAGCCAAATTGTACTGCATTTCAATGATGGCTGGGATACCTGGATTCGAACCAGGGAATGCCGGTATCAAAAACCGGTGCCTTACCGCTTGGCGATATCCCATTCGTCCGTTCTCAGCCTCGAGAATCATCGAAATTGGCTGGGATACCTGGATTCGAACCAGGGAATGCCGGTATCAAAAACCGGTGCCTTACCGCTTGGCGATATCCCATCCACGCTGCCGAATAATGAAATGGTGCGGGAGGCGAGACTTGAACTCGCACACCTTGCGGCGCCAGAACCTAAATCTGGTGCGTCTACCAATTTCGCCACTCCCGCAAAAAAAGATGGTGGCTACGACGGGAATCGAACCTGTGACCCCAGCATTATGAGTGCTGTGCTCTAACCAGCTGAGCTACGTAGCCATCTTTTTTTCGCGTTACCTTCATCGGCGTTGCGGGGCGCATTATGCGGAGTTGACCAGACAGCGTCAACAATTTTTTTACCGTTTTTTGCCAGATAATCGCTGTTTGACTGGCTTATAACCAGCCTGGATGTTTATTCGGCAATTTTTCAGTGAATACAACGCTAATCGTAAAAAAAATGGGCCACAACGGGCCCATTCTGGTTGCTTTCTGCCGACTTATTTATAGGCTGACTGATGCACACCCACGGCACGACCAGAGGGATCGTCCATGTTTTTAAACGCTTCATCCCATTCAATCGCTTTGGCTGAAGAACAGGCGACCGATGGACCGCCAGGCACACACTCTGCCGCGCTCGCCAGCGGGAACAGCTCTTCAAAGATCTCACGATAGAGATAGGCTTCTTTCGAACCCGGCGTGTTGAACGGGAAGCGGAAGTGAGCGGTAGCCAGCTGCTGATCGCTGATTTGCTTCGCAGCCACTTCTTTCAGTGAGTCGATCCAGCTGTAACCTACGCCATCCGAGAACTGCTCTTTCTGACGCCACGCCACGCTCTCCGGCAGGTAAGAGGAGAAACATTCACGCAGAATGTGCTTCTCCATTTTACCGTTGCTGCCACACATTTTATCGGCCGGGTTGATTCGCATCGCCACATCCAGGAATTTTTTATCCAGGAACGGTACGCGGGCTTCAACGCCCCAGGCGGACATCGCTTTGTTGGCACGGGCGCAGTCGAACATATGCAGCGCCTGCAGTTTACGTACGTTTTCTTCGTGGAACTCTTTGGCGTTTGGCGCCTTGTGGAAATAGAGATAGCCGCCGAAGACTTCATCTGCGCCTTCGCCCGACAGCACCATCTTAATGCCCATCGCTTTAATTTTACGCGACATTAAGTACATTGGCGTAGAGGCACGAATGGTGGTGACGTCATAGGTTTCAATGTGATAAATCACATCGCGAATGGCATCCAGACCTTCCTGCACGGTGAAATGAATTTCATGGTGTACGGTGCCCAGATGCTCCGCCACCGATTTCGCCGCTTTTAAGTCGGGTGAACCTTCCAGCCCTACCGCGAAGGAGTGCAGCTGTGGCCACCATGCATCACTTTTATCCTGATCTTCAACCCGCTTCGCCGCGTAACGCTTGGTCACGGCTGAAATGATGGAAGAGTCCAGACCGCCTGACAGCAGCACGCCGTAAGGCACATCTGACATCAGGTGGCTTTTCACGGACTCTTCCAGCGCATGTTTCAGGCCAGCGGCGTCGGTGGTGTTGTGCTCAACGTTTTTATATTCCATCCAGTCGCGCTGCCAGTAACGGCGGATCTCGCCATCGGTGCTGGAGAGGTAGCTTCCCGGCGGGAACTCTTTGATTGAACGGCAGGCAGGTACCAGCGCTTTCATTTCTGAAGCAACAAACAGGTTGCCATGCTCATCGTTACCCATATAGAGCGGGATGATGCCGATGTGGTCGCGACCAATCAGGTACGTTTTTTTAACGGTGTCATAGAGGATAAAGGCGAACATGCCTTCCAGCTCATCAAGGAAATCGACACCTTTCTCCTGATAGAGCGCCAGAATCACTTCACAGTCAGAACCGGTCTGAAACGCGTAGCGATCGCTGAGTTCAGCGCGCAGTGCCTGATGGTTATAAATTTCGCCGTTAACTGCCAGTACGTGGGTGTGATCGGCGTTGTACAGCGGCTGTGCGCCATTGTTAACGTCAACAATTGAGAGACGTTCATGCGCCAGAATAGCATGGTCATCGGCGTAGACGCCTGACCAGTCCGGGCCGCGATGACGCATTAAGCGTGAACATTCCAGCGCTTTTTTGCGCAGCTCAACAGGATCGGTTTTCAGATCCAGCACACCAAAAATTGAACACATAACTGACTCCTGAGCTCACCTTACGGCGATGTTTTCTTTTGCGTTTGTCCGGCAGCCTGATGCTGCGTGATACATAAGAAAATGCGCTATTTGGTGCATTCAATGCAAGAGGAATCGTGATTTACTGATAAAAAGATTGCTTGCATGGCAATAAAATTGAATAAACGATAATTTTAAAGCCGGTTCGTTGATGGATCAGCAATAAAATGGCTTTTTCGAGCAGAAATCAGACAGTAAAAGTGGGAGATATAGCGCAAAAAGGGGGGACGCATCACAGATTAGCCGGATGCGTCATAAGAGAAATGAATCAGAACAGGTCGATATCGGCCACAGAAGGGTAGATCCAGTCCGGACGGAACGGCATGGCATCGATATCACTCAGCGTCGAGACGCCGGAGAGCACCAGCACCGTCTCCAGACCCGCCTGAAAACCGGCCAGAATATCGGTTCGCAGATTGTCACCGACAATCACGGTCTCTTCCGAGTGGGCCTGCATTTTGTTCAGCGCGGCGCGCATAATGTAGGGGCTGGGCTTGCCGACAACAAACGGGCGACGGCCTGATATCTTCTCAATACCCGCACAGAGTGCGCCACAGGCAGGAATAAAACCGCGCGCATGAGTATCCGGGTTGGTGGCAATAAAGCGGGCGCCATTAGCCACGAAGAAGGCCGCTTTATGCATCATGTCCCAGTTAAACGAGCGCGTCTCTCCGACAATGACAAAATCGGGATTCACATCGGTAATGGTAAAGCCCGCTTTGTAGAGTTCATGAATCAGTGCGCCCTCACCAATCACATACGCCTTTTTGCCCTCCTGACGGCGCAGGAAGTCGGCGGTTGCCATTGCGGAGGTATAGAAAACGGAATCGGGCACCTCGACACCGGCCGAGGCAAAACGGTTGGCCAGATCCTGCTCGGTTTGCGAGGGATAGTTCGTCAGCACCACCAGCGGCATCTCTTTGGCCAGAATGCGCTGTAAAAACTCCTGTGCGCCGGGAACGGCCGTGTTGTCGTGCATCAGCACGCCATCGATATCACAAATTACGCTTTTAATGGTCATAGTCAGATCCGATGTGGCCCGCCACAGCAGCGGGTTAGCTTAGTCTTCCAGAAGATGTTGCAGCAGAATGCCGTTAAGCATGGCACGTTTAGCGAGCGCAAAGGCACCAATAGCGGAACGATGATCCAGGGTGGAACGCACGACCGGCAGATTTTTACGGAAGGCCTCTAATGCCTGAGTATTAATGCAGCCCTCAATCGCTGGCAGCAGCACTTTTTCTGCTTCAGTGATCTCACCCGCCAGCACCACTTTTTGCGGATTAAACAGGTTGATCGCAATCGCGATAGCTTTGCCAAGATAACGGCCAACGTGCTCCACCACTTCGCAGGCCAGTGCATCACCCTGATTGGCCGCTTTGCAGATGTGGGATATCTGGCACGCCTCCAGCGTCAGTACGCTGGGATAGCCCTGATTCAGCAGATGGCGTACCCGATTTTCAATGGCGCCGTTGGCGGCAATAGTTTCAAGGCAGCCAAAGTTGCCGCAGTGACAGCGCTCGCCAAGCGGGTCGACCTGAATGTGGCCGATCTCGCCAACATTGCCGTTGCTGCCGAGAAAAATATGGCCGTTGGCAATAATGCCGGCCCCCGTGCCCCGGTGTAAACGCACCAGAATCGAGTCAGCACAGTCGCGGCTTGCACCGAAATAGTGCTCGGCCAGCGCCAGGCTGCGAATATCATGACCCACAAAACTGGTAACGTTAAAACGTTTTTTCAGGCTGGCGACCAGCGGCCAGCGGCTGACAGAGATGTGTGGCATATAGCGGATCACGCCGTTAATCGGATCGACCAGCCCAGGCAGGATCACTGAAATCGCGATCAGCTCGCGAATTTTACGCTGGTGCTGCTCAATGAAGCTGCTGATGGCGTTAAACAGCGCATGTTCCAGCGTCTCCTGAGTGCGTTCCGGCAGCGCATAATCTTCCTGCGCCAGCGATTTACCGCTGAGGTCAAACAGAGTCAGGGTGGCGTCGTTGCGTCCGAGGCGGACGCCGATGGTATGGAAATGGCGGGTTTCAGTGATAATGGAGATGGCGCGGCGACCACCGGTAGACGCCTGCTGGTCTACCTCTTTGATCAGGCCGCGCTCAATCAACTGACGGGTAATTTTGGTGACGCTGGCGGGCGCGAGCTGGCTAAGTTCGGCAATCTGAATGCGCGATATCGGCCCCTGTTGATCAATCAGCCGGTAAACCGCTGCGCTATTGAGTTGCTTAACAAGATCGACATTTCCTATTTGTGACTGGCCGCCAGTGGTCATTCAGTGCTTACTCGCTCAGGACGTCGTCTCCGTTGACAAACGTCTTTATGATTTTAAAGTCGCGCGTAAACACAGTCAGGTTCGCGATTTTTCCTGCTTCGATCGAGCCTGACTGCCTTTCCACGCCCATCGCCCGTGCCGGGTAGAGTGTTGCCATGCGCAACGCTTCGTCCAGTGCGATCCCTGCATGCTCAACGCTGTTTTGTACCGCTTCAATCATCGTCAGGGCAGAACCACTTAATGTGCCGTTTTCGTCGACACAGAGCCCATCGCGATAATAGATTGTTTTGCCTGCAAAAATAAACTCGCTTATGTCCGCGCCAGCCGGTGCAGTGGCATCCGTGACCAGCACCAGTTTGTCGCCTTTGATGCGTTTTGCATTGCGCACGTTAGCGTAATGTACATGTAAACCGTCCGCAATAATGCCGCAGTATACATCAGGCGAATCAAACAGCGCACCGATAAGCCCGGGTTCACGTCCCGCAAAAGTGGGCATGGCGTTGTAGAGGTGCGTCGCGAAACTCACACCAGCAGAAAAGCCCGCTTTAGCCTCTTCA
Organism: Pantoea sp. EKM21T; assembly: GCF_011800405.1. Classification (NCBI taxonomy): domain Bacteria; kingdom Pseudomonadati; phylum Pseudomonadota; class Gammaproteobacteria; order Enterobacterales; family Erwiniaceae; genus Pantoea; species Pantoea sp. EKM21T. Next base: position 506,005 of record NZ_JAALFV010000001.1, on the reverse strand, counting down.
TAGGTCGCATTCGAGTGACCGGCTGAGACAATAATCCCGGCATCAGTCAATTGACGAATCACATCGCTACCCGCATTTTCAGGGGCAAGCGTGACTTTGGTGATGACGTCCGCGTTGTCACACAGGTACTGCACCATTGCCGCATCCGGCAGGCGGATCTGCGCCGGATCGTGGGTGCCTTTTTTCGCTTTGCTCAGCCAGGGCCCTTCCAGATGCAGACCCAGCGCCTGATTCTGATGTTTCTGCAGGTAGGCGCGCATGGTTTCAATCGCCCGCTTCATCAGGGCGTCGCTGCTGGTTATCAGCGTCGGTAAAAAGCTGGTGCAGCCAGACTTTTCATTGGCGCGCTGCATCGTTTCCAGCGTTTCAATGCTGAGCGCCTCAAGGCTGTCATTGAATTGCACGCCACCGCAGCCATTGAGCTGGAGATCGATAAAGCCTGGCGCAATATTTGCCCCTGCCATATCCCGCTGCTCCATATCCGCCGGGAGCGCTTCACGCGGACAGACGCGCGCAATACGCCCATCGGCAACCACCACCGCGTGATTATCCAGAACCTCATGGCCACTGTAGATTCGACCGTTAACTAATGCGTACATCTTTCTTCTCCCGTCCTGGCCTGCTGTCACTCAGCGTAACAGCAGGGCATGACAATGTTCTGTTACACGCCTTTCATATTTTCCGCTTCCATTTCGCGGAAATATTTCACGGTTTTCACTTTCAGTTCCATGGTGGCCGGCTCATCGCACACTACCACCGATTTCGCGTGCAGCTGCAGGCAGCTGATGGTCCACATATGATTAACGTTGCCTTCAACCGCCGCCTGTAATGCCTGCGCTTTAACATGGCCGGTAACCAGAATCATCACTTCCTCTGCATCCAGCAGCGTACCGACGCCGACCGTCAGCGCATATTTAGGCACCTGATCAACGTCACCGTTAAAGAAGCGGGAGTTCGCCACGCGGGTGTCATGGGTCAGGGTTTTAATGCGGGTACGGGAAGCGAGAGAGGAAGCCGGTTCGTTAAAGGCGATATGACCGTCGTTGCCAACGCCGCCCATGAACAGGTGAATTTTACCCAGCGCGCGAATTTTCTCTTCGTACTGACGACATTCTGCGTCAATATCGGGGGCATTACCATTCAGCAGGTTGATATTTTCCGGTTGAATATCAACGTGATCGAAGAAATTGCGATACATGAAGCTGTGATAGCTCTCAGGATGCTCTTTTGGCAGGCCAACATATTCATCCATATTGAATGTCACGACGTTTTTAAAACTGACCTGGCCCGCTTTGTGCATATCAATCAGGTGTTTGTACGCTTCCAGTGGCGTACCGCCGGTTGGCAGCCCCAGGACAAAAGGTTTATCCGCCGTCGGGTTAAACGCATTGATACGATTAACAATATGTCGGGCGGCCCATTTTCCCACCTGGGTTGGTGTCGCTAAAGGAATCAGTCTCATGTTTCACCTCAATTGAAAATAGAAAGGGGATGGCTAAGCCGTTGCGTGAGTCACCAATCTGAACAGATGATTCATTGTCGCCACGGGCGGCGCATAATTCAATATTTCGGATCATAAAATAAGTTTACGGTCATAGCCAGATGTTGCCGTATGAAACGATGTTTTTTAGTGATAAAAATCACATTTACCAGGCTTTTAATTTGCGAGGCGAATTAATTTATCATTACACTTCGCTGCGTGATATGAAGTGTATTAACGATCTTTGCAGCTGACATAACAACATTAAGCAGCGCAAAGCGACAAGTCAGGCTCATAGGGGGAAGGGGATATGTTAGGTTACTTACAAAAGGTGGGGCGCGCACTGATGGTGCCGGTAGCAACCCTGCCAGCAGCAGCGATATTAATGGGCGTGGGCTACTGGATCGATCCAGACAGCTGGGGCGCAGGTAATGCGCTGGCGGCATTGCTGATCAAGTCGGGTGCTGCCATCATTGAAAACATGTCAGTGCTGTTTGCGATTGGTGTCGCGTATGGCATGTCGAAAGATAAAGATGGTGCGGCAGCCCTGACCGGCTTTGTCGGATTTCTGGTAGTCACCACGCTCTGCTCACCGGCCGCGGTGGCGATGATACAGAAGATGCCGGTTGACCAGGTACCTGTGGCGTTTGGCAAAATTAATAACCAGTTTGTCGGTATTCTGGTCGGTATCCTGTCGGCGGAGGTCTATAACCGCTTCAGCCACGTCGAGCTGCCGAAAGCACTCTCCTTCTTCAGCGGACGGCGACTGGTGCCGATACTGGTCTCGTTCCTGATGATCCTGGTCGCCTTTATCCTGATGTATATCTGGCCGGTTATCTTTAACGGTCTGGTGGGCTTTGGTGAACATATCCAGAAGCTCGGCTCTGCCGGTGCCGGTATCTACGCCTTCTTTAACCGCCTGCTGATTCCGGTCGGTCTGCATCACGCCCTGAACTCGGTGTTCTGGTTCGATGTTGCGGGCATTAATGACATTCCTAAATTCCTTGGCGGTGCACAGTCACTGGCTGACGGATCGGCAACTGTCGGCATCACCGGTCGTTATCAGGCGGGCTTCTTCCCGATCATGATGTTTGGTCTGCCGGGTGCTGCGCTGGCTATCTACCACTGTGCGCGTCCTGAGAACCGCGTCAAAGTGGGTAGTATCATGCTGGCCGCGGCGTTTGCTGCCTTCTTTACGGGTATTACCGAACCGCTGGAGTTCTCCTTCATGTTCGTAGCACCCGTGCTTTATCTGATCCACGCCGTCCTGACCGGTATTTCTGTCTTCATCGCTGCCAGCATGCACTGGATTGCCGGATTTGGTTTCAGCGCCGGGCTGGTGGATATGGTGCTGTCGACCCGTAATCCGCTGGCGACACACTGGTACATGCTGATCCCGCAGGGTCTGGTCTTCTTCGTTATCTATTATGTGGTGTTCCGCTTTACCATCAAAAAATTCAACCTGATGACGCCGGGCCGCGAGCTGGCGGTTGATGGTGATGAAACTGATGGTTATGACGTTAACGTTGATAAAACGGATAGCGGTGAAAGTGCCACAGAGTCACTGGCGCGCCGCTACATTGGGGCGATTGGTGGTTCAGCTAACTTAACCAGTATCGATGCCTGTATCACCCGTCTGCGTCTTAACGTGAATGACTCGGCGCAGGTGAATGAGGCGGTTGCTAAGCGCCTTGGCGCGTCCGGCGTGATCCGTCTTAACAAACAGAGCGTGCAGATCATCGTAGGTACCCAGGCAGAAAGCATCGCCTCGGCCATGAAAAAAGTGCTGACCAAAGGTCCGGTCGCTGCAGCGGCTACCAGCAGTGCGCCGGCCGAGCCGGACGTTAAACCGCAGGCGGTGCTGAACAGTGAGAAGCAGGTCATCGCCACGCTGCTGGCGCCGGTCAGCGGTGAAGTCGTGGCGCTGGATGATGTGCCGGATGAAGCCTTTGCCAGCAAAGCGGTGGGCGACGGTCTGGCGATCAAGCCCAGCGACAAATGGGTAGTGGCACCGATTGCCGGTACGCTGGTGAAAATCTTTAACACCAATCATGCCTTCTGTCTGGAAACCGACAATGGCGTGGAGATTGTGGTGCACATGGGGCTGGATACCGTGGCGCTGGAAGGTAAAGGCTTTACTCGTCTGGTTGAAGAGGGGGCCAGCGTGGTCGCCGGTCAGCGAGTACTGGAGATGGACCTTGAATTCCTTAACGCCAATGCCCGCTCAATGGTGAGTCCGGTCGTGGTCAGCAACAGCGACGATTTCGCCGGTCTGACTTTACTGGCACAGGGTCAGGTAATAGCAGGGGAAACCCCGCTGTATGAAGTGAAAGGCTAATCCCCGCAACAGAACCCCACAGGCAGGAAGCGATTCCTGCCTTTTTTGTTTTAAAGGCTTAACAAACGGTTGTTTCCCTCAGACGCTTTGTGGATCATACTCCGTTACTTCGTGGTACAAATCACCCGTTATTCGTATTGAGGATTTTTGAGATGAGTGAGGCTGAAGCCCGCCCAACTAACTTTATTCGTCAGATCATTGACGAAGATTTGGCGAGCGGTAAGCACAGCAGCGTGCATACCCGTTTTCCGCCGGAGCCCAATGGCTATCTGCATATTGGTCATGCGAAATCGATCTGTCTGAATTTTGGCATCGCCCAGGACTATCAGGGGCAATGCAACCTGCGTTTCGACGATACCAATCCGGTTAAAGAGGATATGGAATTCGTTGAATCCATCAAGCGTGACGTTCAGTGGCTGGGTTTTGAGTGGAGCGGTGAGGTCTGTTACTCATCAAACTATTTCGATCAGCTCTACAACTATGCCATCGAGCTGATTTCCAAAGGACTGGCCTATGTTGATGAACTGAGTCCGGATGCGATTCGTGAATATCGCGGCACCCTGAAAGAGCCGGGTAAAAACAGCCCTTATCGCGATCGCAGCGTGGAAGAGAATCTGGCGTTGTTTGAGAAGATGCGAAACGGTGAGTTTGCCGAAGGCACCGCCTGTCTGCGCGCCAAAATCGACATGGCCTCTAATTTCATCGTGATGCGCGATCCGGTGCTTTACCGCATCAAGTTCGCGGAACACCACCAGACCGGCAATAAGTGGTGCATCTACCCGATGTATGACTTTACCCACTGCATCTCCGATGCGCTGGAAGGCATTACCCACTCGCTCTGTACGCTGGAGTTTCAGGACAACCGCCGTCTCTATGACTGGGTGCTGGACAACATCACTATTCCGGTTCATCCGCGTCAGTATGAATTCTCGCGCCTGAATCTGGAGTATGCGGTGATGTCGAAACGTAAACTCACTCAGCTGGTGACCGAGAAGCACGTAGAAGGGTGGGACGATCCGCGCATGCTGACCGTTTCAGGTCTGCGTCGCCGTGGTTACACCGCCGCTTCTATCCGTGAGTTCTGTCGTCGTATTGGCGTGACCAAGCAGGATAACATCGTGGAGATGGCCTCGCTGGAGTCCTGTATCCGTGATGATCTCAACGAGAATGCGCCCCGCGCCATGGCGGTTTTAGATCCGCTTAAAGTGGTGATCGAAAACCTGCCAGCAGGCCATAGCGAAATCGTCACCATGCCCAATCATCCGGGTAAACCGGAGATGGGCACGCGTGAAGTGCCGTTCAGCCGCGAGATCTGGATCGATCGCGCGGATTTCCGTGAAGAGGCGAACAAACAATATAAGCGTCTGGTGCTGGGTAAAGAAGTCCGCCTGCGTAACGCCTATGTGATTCGTGCTGAGCGGGTCGCCAAAGATGAAGCGGGCAACATTACCTGCATCTACTGCACCAGCGATGTTGATACGCTGAGCAAAGATCCAGCCGATGGCCGCAAAGTCAAAGGCGTGATTCACTGGGTTTCTGCGGATCACGCGCAGCCAGCTGAGTTCCGTCTGTATGATCGTCTGTTCAGTGTGCCAAACCCGGCTGCTGCAGAGGATTTCCTGGCGGTCATTAATCCTGAATCACTGACCATCAAAAACGGCTTTGTTGAACCCAGCCTGCGCGATGTGGAACCGACAACACCGTTTCAGTTTGAACGTGAAGGTTATTTCTGCGCCGACAGCGTTTACTCGAAACCGACGCAACTGGTGTTTAACCGCACCGTCGGTCTTCGTGATACCTGGACCAAAACGGGCGAATAAATTTTTTGGAGCTGACCTCATAAAATGACAAAAGGGCGATTTATCGCCCTTTTTTATTGCCCTGATTTTTACCATCGCCGACGTTTATTCTGCACTAACCACAACCGGTTCAATACCGACTTGTGGGAGTAATCTGAGTTTAAAAAAATTAATCAATTTCAGGATGTGAATTGTCAGCTTTCAGGTAGGCTATCCGCTCTCAGAGGTTGCAAAGCGGGTTACAGAAGGAAAAAAAATGACAGTTCTCGCCCAGGAAGCCAAACACAGTGTCGTCGTTTTACATCAGCTCATTGAACGTATTTTTAATCAGCCAGCCGGATCTGACGACAGTTTCCAGCTGCTGATGTCCTATTTTCATCCTGAGTTTCGCATGGTGACCCCAAAGGGCAAAGAGTACAATCTGAACGAGGTCGAGGATCTTTTCCAGCAGTTACAAGGGCAGCGGGAAGGGATGCGCATTGCCACCTGTGAACATGTCATTCTCTCTCATCATGAAAAAGAGATCGTCGTACAGTATCGCGAAATGCAGATGATGAACGGCAATAACCAGAGCCGCATTTCGCTGGCCATTCTGGATTGCAGCAGCTCCATTCCACGCTGGCGCTATCTGCAGGAGACGCTGGTCGCGTGAGGTGAGGGCAGAAAACAGACGAAAAAAAACCGGTGAATTCACCGGTTTTTTTATTTCAGGCCGCGCCAGCGTTACTGGTCGTGCAGCGTTTCGTCTTCACGGCAATCGCCCAGCGTACAGTGTCCATAGAGATAGAGGCTGTGGTTGGTCAGCTTGATGCCATGGCGGGTCGCGATTTCACGCTGACGCGTTTCAATCGATTCGTCGCTGAACTCGATAACCTTGCCGCAATCCAGGCAGATCAGGTGATCGTGGTGATGCTGCTGCGTCAGTTCGAAGACAGACTTGCCGCCTTCAAAGTTGTGACGAGTCACAATACCGGCATCATCAAACTGGTTCAGAACACGGTAAACGGTCGCCAGGCCAATCTCTTCGCCAATGTCGATCAGGCGTTTATACAAATCTTCCGCACTGACGTGATGGCACTCAGGTTCCTGAAGCACTTCCAGAATTTTCAGTCTGGGCAGCGTTACTTTCAGGCCAGCCTTCTTTAATGCGGTGTTGTTGTCAGTCATGCGGATTTTGTCCTGTTACTAATATTCACTTTTGTGGCTTATCGCCTTGAATGTCGATCTGTGCTCATTCTCATTTGCGTCTCATTATAGAACTGAAGCGATGAAATGAAAACCAGAGGGCGTGTCAGAATCATCATGGGCTATTGGGGGTTCGTCACCGGGCCGGGGAAGATTCTGACAGAGGTCTGTTAGCACATCACTTAGTCTTGCCGCCTGAGAAAATAAGCGGAAGATCGATGCGGGTATTCTACAGATTAAACGGAGAAAGTTAAAAAAATGTGGCTATTATTTCTATAGGCATTTTCATTGCCTCAATGTGAGCTGGCGCTCACATTGAGTCGGGCAGGATCAGGCTTCGATGATCTCTTTCAGCTGCAGTTCATCAAAAATCTGCTTAACCCATTGGTCAACACGCTGGCTGGTCAGCTCAGGCTGGCGATCTTCGTCAATGGCCAGGCCCAGGAAGTGGGTGTCATCGGCCAGGCCTTTCGAGGCTTCGAAGTGGTAGCCTTCAGTTGGCCAGTGTCCGACAATCACGGCACCGTGCGGTTCGATAATGTCGCGAATCGTGCCCATGGCATCACAGAAATACTCTGCGTAATCTTCCTGGTCGCCACAGCCAAACAGCGCAACCAGCTTGCCGTTAAAATCGATCTCTTCCAGCGTCGGGAAAAAGTCATCCCAGTCGCACTGCGCTTCGCCGTAGTACCAGGTCGGAATACCCAGCAGCAGGATATCAAACGCTTCCAGATCTTCTTTTGTGCTTTTTGCGATGTCATGGACTTCTGCAACATCTGTACCCAGCTGTTTCTGGATCATTTTTGCAATGTTTTCGGTATTGCCGGTATCGCTGCCGAAGAAGATGCCTACGAGTGCCATGAGTAAAATAACCTCTTAAATCCTGATGATGAGATGTGTGCCGCAGCACATTTCAGCGAATAATAGCAGACGAGAGAAAACCGGTGAACGGTTAAAGCCCCGACATTTGCTCCTGCGTGCGATTTGCCCGCATTAATCCAGTTTGAGCTGTGCCAGTAGCATCTGTTCAATCAGTTCGCTACGGCTGAGATTGCGCTGTTCTGCCAGCGTATTGAGTGCATCGACGGCGTCACTGTTCATTTTCAGTTCGACACGACGAAGCCCGCGTCCTTTGTCACGTTTCAGTTGATTGCGCTTGTTAATGCGCAGCTGTTCATCACGCGAAAGCGGACTGGTTTTGGGTCGACCAGGGCGGCGCTCATCAGCAAAGAGATCGAGCGTCGTGCGGTCAGTCTGTTCTTTTGCCATGGCTTAGTAAAACTGAATGGGGGCGGGCGCCAGACACTCACCGCGCAGATTATAAATTATTGGCCATTGCCGCAGCAAAACTGACCCGCGGCAAAATTTTAGCGCGCCATCATACTTCACGCTTACGCCTGACGCCAATCCTAAACCTTTACCGCCATCTATTTGCTTTTAAAGCGCAAAAAAGCGACGGACGCTGCGCAAAACGGCATCGGGTTTCTCTGCATGAACCCAGTGTCCTGCGCCACCGATCACATGCGCCTGAGCGGCCGGGAACTGCTGCAGCAACGCATCGCGATAGCTGTTATCCAGGTAGCTGGAGTCGCCGCCGCGAATAAACAGCGCCGGGTGATTCCAGGCGGGAACCGGCTGCCAGCCAGATATCGTGGTGTAGTTATCCCACAGCACCGGGACATTGAAGCGCCACTCCCCCTCCTGGAAGGATTTCAGCAGGAACTGGATCACCCCTTCTTCCTCGATCAGCGTTCGCATGACCTTCGCCGCCTCGCTGCGGGATGAGACGCCCGCATCGGTGACGGCACGAATGCCGGCAAATATCTGGTCATGACGGCGCGTCTGGTAATCCACCGGGGCGATATCGATCATCACCAGGCGCTCAATGCGTTCCGGCACCAGCGCGCTCATGGTCATGGCGATTTTACCGCCCATCGAGTGTCCGATCACCGCAACGCGATCAATGCCATGTGCATCCAGTGTTTCGACCATATCCTGCGCCATTACAGCGTAGTTCATCTCGTCAGATCGTGGTGAAAGTCCGTGGTTGCGGACATCTACCTGCAGCAACGGACCGGCATCTTTCAGCCCGCGCGCCAGCACGCCAAGGTTATCGAGACTGCCAAACAGACCGTGAATAAGCAGGATGGGCAGAGAATCAGCAGGGGATTGTTCAGTTTGCAGACGGGCGTTCAAAATCATAGCAAAGTTCTTAAGTTTGAGACCTGAGCTTAGGTTATCATGGTTTCACCTTTTCAGGCGCGCCGGTTCCGGCGGCATTAGGACATATTCTGACTTTTGCCCGTAAACCGTTTGATTGCTAACAACCCGCCTGACTTTAACTTTATAATCCTGATGTTAGAACCCACACACCCTTTGAATTGCCTGACTATACTCAGAGCTTTTCAGGAAACAGGTGGTTCTGTCATGAGAAAGAACCGTACGGAATAAGATGAAAACGATCGAAGTTGACGAAGAGCTCTACCGTTATATTGCCAGCCACACGCAACACATTGGTGAAAGCGCATCCGACATTCTGCGTCGTATGCTGAAGTTCACGGCCGGTCAGACTGCACCCGCTTCGCCTGCACAGCCAGCCTCAAAAGATGCAGCGAAAGAGTCCCAGCCTGCGTCTGTGGGTTCGCGCCCGCAGGATCGTGTCCGCGCGGTGCGCGAGCTGCTGCTTTCCGATGAATATGCGGAGCAGAAGCGGGCGGTGAATCGCTTTATGCTTATCTTGTCAACGCTCTATCGTCTTGATACCGCAGCCTTTGCTGAAGCTACTGCATCTCTGCAGGGCCGCACCCGCGTCTATTTTGCAGGTGATGAGCATACGCTGTTGCAGAATGGCACCCATACTAAGCCGAAGCATGTGCCCGGCACGCCGTACTGGGTGATCACCAACACCAATACTGGTCGTAAATGCAGCATGATCGAACACATCATGCTCTCGATGCAGTTCCCTGCGGAACTGACCGAGAAAGTTTGCGGCACCATTTAAAACTTAAGCGTCAGGGAGCAGCGCCAATGGCCAATCACCCACGTGCCGGGCAACCCGCCCAGCAGAGCGATTTGATTAACGTTGCACAATTAACGTCACAATATTATGTCCTGCAGCCCGATGTGGCGAACCCGGAACATGCGGTGAAATTTGGCACTTCAGGCCATCGCGGCAGTGCAGGGCGTCAAAGCTTCAACGAGATGCACATTCTGGCGATCGCTCAGGCGATTGCCGAAGAGCGTAAAAAGAATGGTATCACCGGGCCTTGCTACGTCGGTAAAGACACCCATGCGCTGTCTGAACCCGCCATCCTGTCTGTTCTGGAAGTGCTGGCGGCAAACGGCGTTGATGTGATCGTGCAGCAGGATAATGGCTATACGCCGACCCCTGCGATCTCGAATGCGATTCTTGAGCACAACAAAGCGGGTGGCGCGCTGGCTGACGGCATCGTGATTACGCCGTCGCATAACCCACCGGAAGATGGCGGCATCAAGTACAACCCACCTAACGGCGGACCTGCTGATACCAACGTCACCAAAGTGGTTGAAGATCGTGCCAATCAGCTGATCAAAGATGGCCTGAAAGAGGTGAAACGTCTGCCGCTGGAGCAGGCGATGGCCAGCGGTCATGTGGTCGAAAAAGATCTGATCCAGCCTTATGTTGAAGGTCTGGCAGAGATTATCGACTTCCCGGCGATTCAGAAAGCGGGCCTGAAGCTGGGTGTGGATCCACTGGGTGGTTCCGGTATTGCTTACTGGCAGCGTATTGCTGAGCACTACAAGCTGGATCTGACGCTGGTGAATGACGCGGTCGATCAGACCTTCCGCTTTATGCATCTGGATAAAGATGGCGTGGTCCGCATGGACTGCTCGTCTGAAAGCGCAATGGCAGGCCTGCTGGCTTACCGTGACAAGTTCGATCTGGCGTTCGGCAACGATCCCGATTATGACCGTCACGGCATTGTGACCCCGGCGGGTCTGATGAATCCAAACCACTATCTGGCGGTGGCGATCAACTATCTGTTCCAGCACCGTCCACAATGGGGTCAGAATGTTGCCGTGGGTAAAACCCTGGTCTCCAGCGCCATGATTGACCGTGTGGTCAACGACATTGGTCGCAAGCTGGTGGAAGTGCCGGTTGGTTTCAAATGGTTTGTTGATGGTCTGTATGACGGCAGCCTCGGTTTCGGTGGCGAAGAGAGCGCAGGCGCTTCATTCCTGCGTTTCGACGGTACGCCGTGGTCTACGGACAAAGATGGCATCATCATGTGTCTGCTGGCCGCTGAAATTACTGCAGTGACCGGTAAAAACCCGCAGCAGCACTATGACGAACTGGCAACGCGCTTTGGCGCACCAAGCTACAACCGTCTGCAGGCATCAGCCACCTCAGCGCAGAAAGCCGCGCTGTCGAAGCTGTCACCGGAGATGGTCAGCGCTGATACGCTGGCGGGTGATCCTATCACCGCTCGTCTGACTGCCGCGCCAGGTAATGGTGCATCTATCGGCGGTCTGAAAGTGATGACGGAGAATGGCTGGTTTGCTGCCCGTCCTTCAGGCACCGAAGACGCTTACAAAATCTACTGTGAAAGCTTCCTGGGCGCTGAACACCGCGCGCAGATTGAGAAAGAAGCCGTTGAGATTGTCAGCGAAGTGCTGAAAAACGCCTGATTAGTCGGGCAGATGAAAGATACGCTCGGTACCATTAAGGTTGCTGGTAAAGTCCAACCCGGCTAGCTGTTGGATCGTGCCAGCACAGGAAACAGGATCAGATCGGAAAGACGCAAAAGATGTCATCCATGACAGCTCGGCCCGCGCCATCCATGGCGCGGGACGCTTTCCTCCTCTGACCCTGTTCCCTGCGCCTCGGGGTTTATCCGTTGCGGTCAGTATTTGCTCAGATTTGAGTTTGTTTGCAGTCATGAAAGGCGCCTCTGGCGCCTTTTTTTATGGCATAAAGCGATAGCCGATCCCGGTTTCCGTCAGCAGATGAGCCGGTTGTGTCGGATTGGCTTCCAGCTTCTGGCGCAGATGTCCCATATAGATGCGCAGATAGTGGCTGTGCTCCACCGCATTGGGTCCCCAGACCTGGCTCAGCAACTGCCGCTGCGTCAGCACCTTGCCGGCATTGTTAAGCAGAATACTCAACAGACGAAATTCAATCGGGGTAAGGTGAATCTCACTGCTGCCGCGCTGTACCCGTCGTGCGGCGAAATCGACGCTGACGTCGGCAAACGTCACTCTGGCATCCGGCTGCTGGCCACTATGACGACGCAGCGCAACCCGGACGCGCGCCAGCAGTTCGCCAATGCCAAAGGGTTTGGTCAGATAGTCATCTGCTCCCGCATCCAGTGCGGCGATCTTATCCTGCTCATCGCTGCGCGCTGACAGCACAATCACCGGTATGGCACTCCACTGTCGCAGGTCACGAATGAAATCGGTGCCATCTCCATCCGGCAGACCCAGATCCAGGATCACTAAGTCCGGCTTGCGGGTCGCCGCTTCAATCAGTCCGCGTTGCAGTGTATCGGCATCAAACACCTTAAGGGCTTCATTTTCCAGCGCCAGCCGGACAAAGCGCCGGATCTCTTTTTCATCTTCAACGATCAAAACCGTGGTCACGCAATACCTGCCTTGAGTGGGGACCGAAGCGCTACTTTATCAACATTTTATGCTGGCGTCCGCGACCATAATCTGTCGGCCCTTTCAACGCTAACGCAACCAGGCGGTAACCTTTTTGTAACTTAATTACAGGTTAATTCTTAAACAGCAAAAATAGCGGCAAATAAGTGGTCAGATGAGTAGTAAAATTACACAACCTGGCGTAAAGTTGAACACAGATCACATTCACACTATTTCACTTACCGGGAGGAGAAACCATGTATCGGGCTTATCCACGTTATAAAATTATTGCGCGACGTACGCTGGTGGTTCTTCTCGGCGTACTGGCGCTTCCTGTTATGCTGTTTCGACAGGATCGGGCACGTTTCTACAGCTATCTGCACCGCGTCTGGTGTAAGACCAGCGCCAAGCCGGTCTGGCTGGCGCAGGCTGAAGCGGGTGGTGGCGCGTTCTGGTGATTTCTCCTGCCGCAAAACAGGCCTGGTCAACTGACCGGGCTTTTTTTTGCGTTTTTTCTGAGAATAAGCGATCCGGAATCCCGTTTTAACCCTTTATTCCTGACCATTTTACGCTACACTTAAACCTCTACAAGATTTCGGAGGTTGTACAAGTATGAGCAAAAAAATCCCCGTTGGAATCAGTGCATGCCTGCTCGGCGACCGCGTCAGATTTGATGGTGGGCATAAGCGTCTTACTTTTGCGACCGACGATCTCACCCCATTTGTCCGTTTTGAGCCCATCTGCCCTGAGATGGCGATTGGTCTGCCAACGCCGCGCCCGGCATTGCGTCTGGTGAAGCAGGGCGATGATGAGCTGCATCTCTGCTTCAGCAAAGATGGCGGAGAAGAGGTTACGACGCAGATGCGTGACTGGTCTGCTGAGCGGGTAAAATCCCTGCATCACCTCTGTGGCTATATCCTCTGCGCCAAATCACCCAGTTGTGGCATGGAGCGGGTGCGGGTCTATGAGCCCGATAACAACAATAACCGCAAAGCAGGCACCGGTATTTTTACTGAATTCCTGCAGCGCGAGATGCCCTGGCTGCCGCTGGAAGAAGATGGTCGTCTGCACGATCCCGCCCTGCGTGAGAACTTTATCGGTCGTGTCTGCGCGCTGCATGAATTTAATCAGATGTGGGAAAACGGCCTGACCCGGCAGGGACTGATCGCCTTCCACAGCCGTTACAAGCTGATGATGCTGGCGCATTCGCAGGAGAAATACCGCGAGCTGGGACCCTTTGTCGCCTCCATGAGCCAGTGGGAGTCGCTGGACGCCTTTGCCTTTGAGTACCGCAATCGCATGATGGAACTGATGTCACGTCCCGCCTCACGTCGCAATCACACCAATGTGCTGATGCATGTGCAGGGCTACTTCCGCACGCACCTGAGTTCACCGCAGCGCCAGGAACTGGCAACGCTGATTGACCGCTATCGTCAGGGCACACAACCGCTGCTGGTGCCGATTACCATTCTCAAACACTACATGGCGGAGTACCCGCACCCGTGGCTGGCCCAGCAACGCTATTTCGATCCCTATCCCGAAGCCTTGTGCTTACGCTACGGACAGTAATACAGGAGGAGTATGACCACCCATCTGGTCTGGCTGCGTAACGATTTACGCGTCAACGACAATCTGGCGCTGCACGCCGCCTGCCGCGACAGCGATGCAAAAGTGATTGCGCTCTACCTTGCCACGCCAGCACAGTGGCAGCAGCATGACATGTCACCGAAGCAGGCGGCGTTTATCCACGCCAGTCTGTTGCAGGTGCAGCGTGCGCTGGCAGAGCGGGGCATTGAACTGCACTATCAGGCGTGTCACGCCTTCAGCGACAGTATTGATGCGCTGCTGCAGTTCTGCGCTAAGCAGCAGGTCGATCAGCTCTTCTACAATTACCAGTATGAAGTTAATGAACGCCAGCGCGATGCGGAGGCTGAAAAGCGTCTCGACGACGCGGGCGTGATTTGCCAGGGCTTTGATGACAGCCTGTTGCTACCGCCCGGCAGTGTGCAGAGCGGCGATCGCTCGATGTATAAGGTGTTTACCCCGTTCAGCAAAGCCTTTGTCCGCCGCTTGCAGCAGGGGCTGCCTGAGTGCGTGCCTGCGCCGAAAGCGCGCGAAGGCGCACCGCTGAAACCCTCCCCGATTCCCGCCTTTGACTATCCAACCGAAGACTTTGATCAGGATCTGTTTCCGCCAGGCGAAGCGGCGGCGCTGAAGCGGTTGCGCCATTTCGCCACGCAACCGGTTATCGACTATCCCGCTAAGCGCGACCTTCCGGCGCTGGACGCCACCAGCCGTCTGTCGGTTTATCTGGCGACCGGCGTACTGTCGCCACGTCAGTGCCTGCATCGCGTGCTGCATGAACATCCCGATGCGCTGGACAACAGCCGCGCGTTCACCTGGCTGAACGAGCTGATCTGGCGTGAATTCTACCGTCATCTGCTGGTTGCCTGGCCGGCGCTGTGCCGACACAAGCCGTTTATCGACTGGACGCGAAACGTTGAATGGCAGCGTAACGACGCACATTTCGACGCGTGGAAAGCGGGTAAAACCGGCTATCCGATTGTCGATGCCGCAATGCGTCAGATGAAGGCGCTGGGCTGGATGCACAACCGCTTACGGATGATCACCGCCAGTTTCCTGGTCAAAGATCTGCTGATCGACTGGCGTGAAGGCGAACGCTATTTCATGCAGCAGCTGATTGATGGTGACCTGGCCGCGAACAACGGCGGCTGGCAGTGGGCGGCATCGACCGGCACGGACGCGGCGCCCTATTTCCGCATCTTTAACCCGACCACGCAGGGCGAGCGCTTCGATGAGAAGGGGGATTTTATCCGCCACTATCTGCCTGAACTGGCCGGGGTGCCTGACAGCGATATTCACCAGCCCCATGTCTGGGCAGAGAAGCATCATAAGAAACTCGATTATCCGGCACCAATCGTGGATCATAAGGTGGCACGTAAAAAGACATTAGACGCCTTTGAGCGCGCCAAAAGCGCAGCCTGAGGCCTCGAAGGAGCCTGAATGAACCATTACGAATTAGAGACGCTGATCAATCAGCAACTCGACAGCCACAGCTTCAGCGATTACGCCCCCAACGGTTTGCAGGTTGAGGGACGCAGCGAGATCAAAACGATTATCACCGGCGTCACTGCCTGTCAGGCGCTGCTGGATGAGGCGGTGGCGCGTCAGGCCGATGCGATTATTGTCCATCATGGCTATTTCTGGAAAAGTGAACCGGCCGCGATTAAAGGTATGAAGCGCCGTCGTCTGCGGACCCTGCTGGCCAACGATATCAATCTCTATGGCTGGCATCTGCCGCTCGACGCGCATCCTGAATTAGGCAACAACGTCCAGCTGGCGAAACTGCTGGATATCGAAGTGCGCGGCGAAGTGATGCCGCTGGTGTTCTGGGGTGAGCTGGCTGAGCCCCTGTCCGGCGAGCAGCTGGCCCGCCGAATTGGTGAGCGGCTGGGACGTGAACCGCTGCATTGTGGTGACAACGCGCCAGCGCTGATCCGTCGCATTGCCTGGTGCAGCGGGGGCGGGCAGGGCTTTATCGACCAGGCGGCTGCGGCGGGCGTCGACGCCTTTATCACCGGTGAAGTCTCTGAACAGACTATTCACAGCGCGCGTGAGCAGGGGCTGCATTTCTTTGCCGCAGGCCATCACGCCACCGAGCGCGGCGGCGTAAAAGCGCTGGGCGACTGGCTGGCGCAACACCACGATCTTGATGTGACCTTCATCGATATCCCCAATCCTGCCTGACACTCTCCCTTGTCCTGCGCGCCTGCGCAGGACCTAAATCTGTTGACACATCCCTGTCACTTTCGCATAACTGTTTGCTTTACGTAGATAAGCAATGGGCTGCACCGGGCATCCGGTCAGGTCGGCCAGGCGCGATCTCAACTGAGCGGGAGGTAGCTGTTGCAACGAGCACGGTGTTATTTATTGGGTGAACGCGCTGTCGTGCTGGAGCTGGAACCGCCGGTCTCACTGGAGAGCCAGCAACGAATCTGGGGACTGAATCAGCGACTGCACGACTATGCCAGCGTGCTGGAGGTGATCCCCGGCATGAACAACATCACCCTGATCCTGCGTGATCCCCAGCAGAGCGCGCTGGACGCAATAGAGCGGCTTCAGCGCTGGTGGGAAGAGAGTGAAGCGCAGTTGCCGGAGTCGCGTCAGGTGGAGATCCCGGTGATCTATGGCGGCGAGTCTGGCCCCGATCTGACGGTGGTGGCGGAACACGCCGCGCTGACGCCCCGTCAGGTGGTTGAGCTGCACAGCAGCAGCGACTATGTGGTCTTTTTTATCGGCTTTCAGCCCGGTTTTCCCTATCTGGGCGGACTGGATCAGCGCCTGCACATCCCGCGGCGTGCTGAGCCCAGGGTTGCAGTGCCCGCCGGCTCGGTGGGCATCGGCGGCAGCCAGACCGGCGTCTATCCGCTGGCTTCGCCCGGCGGCTGGCAGTTGATTGGCCAGACGCGCACCGCGCTGTTTGATCCCCTGCAGCAACCGCCCACGCTGCTCCGTCCCGGTGACAGGGTTCGCTTTGTGCCGCAACAGGAGGGCGTATGTTAAACATTCTGCGAGCCGGCCTGGCCGCCACTATTCAGGATGCGGGCCGTTACGGCTGGCGTCAGTATGGCATCAGCCCTGGCGGTGTGCTGGATCATCCCGCGATGTTCACCGCCAATGTGCTGGTGGGCAATGATCCCGACAGCGCGGTGCTGGAGATGGTGCTCGGCCAGTTCAAAGCGGAGTTCACCCGCGATGGCTGGTTTGCGCTGACCGGCGCAGGCTGCCATGCGGAGCTTGACGGCCAGCCGGTCTGGACGGGCTGGCGCACGCCGGTGAAACGGGGGCAGCTCCTGTCACTGGCGATGCCGCAGCGCGGTATGCGCAGCTATCTGGCAGTGCAGGGCGGTTTTGATATTCCTGCGATGCTCGGCTCTGCCAGCACCGATCTAAAAGCAAAATTTGGCGGCTTTCAGGGGCGAACCTTGCAGGATGGCGATCAGCTCCCGCTGGGTAAACCGACCCGCACGTTTGACCGTAAAGTCGGGGTGCGGCAACTGCTATGGGGCAACCGCATCCGCGCACTACCTGGCCCGGAGTATCACGAGTTCAGCCGCGAAGCGCAGCAGGCGTTCTGGCGTACCGCATGGAAACTCAGCCCGCAAAGTAACCGGATGGGATACCGGCTTGAGGGACGCAAGCTTGAGCGCGAGAGCCCGCGCGAGCTGCTGTCACACGGCGTGATGCCGGGTGTGATTCAGGTGCCGCCGAACGGACAGCCTATCGTGCTGATGGCGGATGCCCAGACCACCGGCGGCTATCCGCGCATCGCCTCGGTTATCGAAGCCGATCTCTATCACCTGGCACAAATCCGGCTGGGTGAGCCGATTCATTTTATTCACTGCACCCTGCCGGAAGCGATGCTGGCACGTCAGCATCAGCAACGCGCACTGGACCAGATGAAGTGGGGACTCCATGAAAATTGATTTAAACGCCGACCTGGGCGAGGGCTGCGCCAGCGATCAGGCGCTGCTGCAACTGGTGAGTTCCGCCAACATCGCCTGTGGCTTTCACGCAGGTGATGCGCAGACCATGCTGCAGTCGGTGCGCTGGGCACAGGCATCTGGCGTCGCGATTGGTGCACATCCCGCTTTTCCCGATCGGGAAAACTTTGGCCGCAGCGCCATGCAGCTGCCGCCGGAAACGGTCTACGCCCAGATGATCTACCAGATTGGTGCGCTGAAAAGTCTGGCGGAAAGCGAAGGTGCGCGGCTGCTTCATGTTAAACCGCACGGCATGCTCTACAACCAGGCTGCGGCCGATCCGGTGCTGGCGGACGCCATTGCCCGTGCCATCAGGGCGGTCGATAGCCAGCTGATTGTGGTGGGACTGGCTAACAGCGAATCGATTCGTGCGGCGGCGCACTACGGCTTACGCACGCGGGAAGAGGTGTTCGCCGACCGTGGCTATCTCAGTAGCGGTGCGCTGGTGCCGCGCAGCGAGCCGGGCGCGCTGATTGAAGATGAACAGCAGGCTATCAGTCAGACGCTGACGATGGTGCAGCAGGGCAAAGTAAAAAGTATCACCGGAGAATGGGTTGCGGTGAATGCACAGACTGTCTGCTTACATGGCGACGGCGCGCACGCCCTGCAATTTGCACAGCGGTTGCGTGATGCGTTTGCCGATCAGCAGATTCGTGTCACCAGCAACTGAATAACCACACTTAGCCCGGCGTATGCCGGGTTTTTCAACTCTGAGGGAAATCCATGGATAGTGCAGTAAATCTCTGGCCATTACTGGGCATCGCCGCCATCGTCGTCGGCTTCCTGTTACGATTCAATCCGGTGCTGGTGGTGATTGTCGCCGGGTTTGTGACCGGTCTGGCCGCGATGATGCCGCTGGCGGACATTCTGGAAAAGCTCGGGGCAGGTTTTCTCAACACCCGCAACCTGCCACTGATCCTGCTGCTGCCGCTGGCGGTCATTGGCCTGCTGGAGCGTCACGGACTGAAAGAGCGGGCGCAGGCGTGGATTGCACAGATCAAAACGGCAACCGCCGGACGGCTGCTGATCGTCTACCTGTTTGTGCGCGAAATCACCGCCGCGCTGGGGTTAACCAGTCTCGGCGGACATCCGCAGATGGTGCGTCCGTTGCTGGCACCGATGGCGGAAGGCGCAACTGAAAGCCGCTATGGCGAGATCTCACCTGAGCTGCGCCATCGGCTGCGCGCGATGTCAGCGGCGACCGATAATGTCGGCCTCTTCTTTGGTGAGGATATCTTCGTGGCGTTTGGCGCAATTATCTTTATGCATAACTTTATGCAGGAGTCCGCCGGGATTCAGACCGAACCGCTGCACATCGCCTTATGGGGCATTCCGACTGCCGTCGCCGCGTTCCTGATCCACTCGGCACGTCTGGTACGGCTGGATCGGCAACTGGCGCGAGAGCTGCAGCAGCTGAACCGTCAGGCGCTGAAAGCCAAAGGAGGTGAGTAATGTTCCAGCAACAATATCTGATGTGGCTGGCGGGCATTATCCTGCTGGTAGTGGCGGTGCTTTCCTGGCGTGACAGCGCGAATCCACGTCGCTTTACCACCGGACTGTTCTGGGCTTTGTATGGCCTGGTTTTTCTGGTCGGTGACTGGACGACGCAACTGATGAGCGCCTGGATGGGGTCAGATGCGGCGGGCACCCGTATGCTGCACATCGGCATCGGTGTCATTGTGGTGGTGATGGCGCTGATTGCCGGGTTTGGCGGTGTCAGGCTGGGTCGCTATCATCAGCGCAGCGATGAAGAGAAACAGGCCAGTGCGCTGCGTCTGCGCAATAAACTGTTTCTGCCTGCACTGGCGATTCCGGTCGTGACCGTGGTCGGTGTGCTGGCGTTTAACCATATTCCCGGTTTGCAGGATGCGTTGTTCGGCCCCGGTAACCACGCTACGCTGGTGACGCTGTTTTCAATGATGGTCGGCTGTGTGATTGGCTGGCTGGTGGCGTTAAAACTGACCCACGAGAAACCGGTGCAGTCGATGCAGGAGACCCGTCGCCTGCTGGATTCGATTGGCTGGGCCTTTATCCTGCCGCAGATCCTCGCCACCCTGGGGCTGCTGTTTACCAGCGCGGGCGTGGGCAGTGCTATTTCGCATCTGACAGAAACCTGGCTGGCGGTGGATAATCGCTTTGTCGCGGTTACCGTCTATGCCGTCGGGATGGCGCTGTTAACCATGATCATGGGTAATGCTTTTGCGGCGTTTCCGATTATCACCGCAGGCGTCGGCATCCCGATTCTGGTGTTGCAGCACGGCGGAAATCCGGCAGTGATGGCGGCAATTGGCATGTTCTCCGGCTACTGCGGCACGCTGATGACGCCGATGGCGGCCAACTTCAATATCGTCCCGGCGGCGCTGCTGGAACTGCCCGATCGTAACGCGGTGATCAAGGCTCAGATTCCGACCGGTGTGCTACTGTTAATCGTTAATATTTTCCTGCTCTATTTCCTGATGTTCCTGTGAGGTTGCATGAAAACTGTCCTGATGACCGCCTTTGAACCTTTTGGCGGTGAAACGATTAACCCTTCATGGGAAGCGGTGCGCGCGCTGGAAGGCAAACAGATTAGCGGGGCGACGATAGTGATCCGCCAGTTGCCGGTGGTATTCAGCGACGTACTCAGGGTGCTGAATCAGGCGCTGGAAGAGGTGAAACCGGATGCGATTCTGTCGGTGGGGCAGGCGGGCGGGCGAAGCGACATTACCGTTGAACGTATTGGTATTAATGTCGATGACGCCCGTATCCCGGACAACGCCGGTCATCAGCCGGTGGATGAGCCCGTCGTAGCTGGTGGCCCGGCAGCCTATTTTTCCCGTCTGCCCATCAAAGCGATTGTGGCGGCGGTGCGGGAAGCGGGGATCCCCGCGTCAGTGTCGCAAACGGCGGGCACCTTTACCTGTAACCGCGTAATGTACGGCCTGCTGCACTGGCTTGAGCAGCATGACAGTCCGGTGCGGGGAGGTTTTATCCATATTCCTTATCTGCCAGAACAGGCGGCGCAGCATCCGGGCGCACCGAGCATGGCGCTGGCGTCCATTATTCAGGCGCTGGAAATTGCGGTAAAGGTCACGCTGGAGACCGGCGAGGATATCAGACAGGCTGGCGGCGCCACCCATTAAGAGGATGAACGATGCCTGAAGGACCGGAAATTCGTCGCGTGGCGGATAAACTTGAAGACGCCATTGTGGGTCAGCCCTTAACGGAAGCGTGGTTCGCGTTTCCTCAGCTCAAGACCTATGAACCGGCATTGATTGGTGAGCAGGTTCAGGCGATTGAGACGCGGGGAAAAGCGCTGCTGACTCATTTCAGCAATGGCCTGACGCTCTACAGTCATAACCAGCTGTATGGTGTCTGGCGCATTGTAAAACCTGACACCGAACTGAATTCCACCCGTCAGTTGCGGGTGCGACTGGCGACGGCGGGCAAAGCGATTCTGCTCTACAGCGCCTCAGATATTGAACTGCTCAATGCGGATACGCTGGCGGCGCATCCCTTTCTTAATCGTATCGGGCCGGATGTGCTGAACAGTGCGCTGACAGTGGAAGAGGTGAAAGAGCGGCTGCTGTCACCCCGTTTCCGGCGGCGGCAGTTCAGTGGTCTGTTGCTGGATCAGGCTTTTCTGGCCGGGCTGGGAAACTACCTGCGTGCCGAAATTCTCTGGCTGGCACAGTTGCTGCCAAATCATCGGGCGCAGGATCTCAGTAACGATCAGCTGACTGCTTTCAGCGAA
This sequence comes from Pantoea sp. EKM21T, assembly GCF_011800405.1. Lineage (NCBI taxonomy): Bacteria > Pseudomonadati > Pseudomonadota > Gammaproteobacteria > Enterobacterales > Erwiniaceae > Pantoea > Pantoea sp. EKM21T. Next base: position 484,287 of record NZ_JAALFV010000001.1, on the reverse strand, counting down.
GCGCTGCTTTCAGTGCCGCGCCATGCCTATCGGATGCGTGGAACCATGAAGAAATATCATGAGGAAGCGGCGTTTCAGTTTGAGGTTTTTCATCGGCAGGGCAAAAAATGCCGACGCTGCGGCACGGTGATTGAGAAGGGCACGCTCTCATCACGGCCTTTTTACTGGTGTCCGGGTTGTCAGAGATAGACAGTAAAGTCAAAAGGGTAAAATGCTCTTACGGCTGACAGAGTCAAACCCGTGTGAATCTTACAGCAATAAAATAGCTTAACGCGCAGAGAACATGGTCAGAAGAGGAAAGCGTCCCGCGCCAGGGATGGCGCGGGCCGAGCGTGTCATGGATGACGGCTTTTGCGTCTTTCCGATCTGACCATGTTCTCTACGCAGGCGCGGTATCACAGCCAACCGCCCCCGGCTTTAAAGCAACATCAGGCGGAGATCCCTCTCCGCTATTAACTGAACCTTACTTTTTCAGCTGTGAGCTGAATTCGCGCTCGGTATATCCGGTGTAGAGCTGACGCGGACGGGCAATCTTCATGCCTTCGTCGTGCATCTCTTTCCAGTGTGCAATCCAGCCAACGGTACGGGCCATCGCGAAGATCACCGTAAACATGGAGGATGGAATACCCATCGCTTTCAGAATGATACCGGAGTAGAAGTCCACGTTTGGATAGAGTTTACGCTCGATGAAGTACGGGTCGTTCAGCGCAATGTGTTCCAGCTCCATCGCCACTTCCAGCAGGTCATCCTTCATACCCAGCTCATTCAGGACTTCATGGCAGGTATCGCGCATCACGGTCGCGCGTGGATCGTAGTTTTTGTAAACGCGGTGACCAAAGCCCATCAGACGGAAGGAGTCATTTTTGTCTTTGGCGCGTTTAACAAATTCCGGAATATGCTCAACGGTGCTGATCTCTTCCAGCATACGCAGGGTTGCTTCGTTGGCACCGCCGTGCGCCGGTCCCCACAGGGAGGCGATCCCGGCGGCGATACAGGCAAACGGATTCGCGCCGCTTGAACCAGCGGTACGAACGGTAGAGGTTGAGGCATTCTGCTCATGGTCAGCATGCAGGATCAGGATGCGGTCCATGGCGCGTTCCAGCACCGGATTCACTTTGTACTCTTCGCACGGCGTGGCAAACATCATGTGCAGGAAGTTACCCGCATAGGAGAGATCGTTGCGCGGATAGACAAACGGCTGGCCGATAGAATATTTGTAACACATCGCTGCCATCGTCGGCATTTTAGAAAGCAGACGGAATGCTGCGATTTCGCGGTGGCGCTCAATGTTTACATCCAGCGAATCGTGGTAAAACGCAGCCAGTGCACCAGTGACACCGCACATTACCGCCATCGGATGCGAATCGCGACGGAAGCCGTGGAACAGGCGGGTAATCTGCTCATGAATCATGGTGTGGCGGGTAACCGTGGTACGGAACTCATCAAACTGTTTCTGGTTTGGTGCTTCGCCGTTCAGCAGGATGTAGCAGACTTCCAGATAGTTAGAGTGGGTCGCCAGCTCAGAAATAGGGAAACCACGGTGCAGCAGGATACCTTCATCCCCATCGATAAAGGTGATTGCAGATTCGCAGGACGCGGTAGACGTAAAACCGGGATCGAAGGTGAACAGGCCACTTGAACCCAGAGTGCGGACATCAACGACATCCTGGCCCAGCGTACCTTTCAGCACGTCCAGTTCAATAGATGTTCCATCTTGCAGGGTTAGCGTTACTTTTTTATCTGTCATTTTCGTCTCCATAGCGCCTTATGTGGGTAAGGATCTTTAGACACCTGAAACGCGTTCATGTTGCGGTTGGCAAAACTACACAGTATCACTCTGCGGGGATAAAACGGGTGCAGGGTACAGAGTGAGCGGCGCGTTCCCAGCGGGAACCGGTGAGCCATGGACATGCTGCATATCGCGGTTGTTAAAGATCCGGTCAGGACATAACTTCTTGGTAACCAATAACCTGATGCTTTTTAATGCTCATTATCGCAATGTTACATAACTTGCGCTTAGGGGAAAGTGTATCCCCATAACTTTTGCGCATCATAGGAATTTACAGGCTTAGTTTGTAACTGAATTGTTGAACTATTGTCAAATCAGATAATTAAAATTGTATCAATTGTGAAAATCGTGAGTAGGATCACTGTTCCACCTAAAATATACCAAAGAGTTTGTAGGGGAATTGTAATCAGAATGTGATCCTCCTATACTCCAGGCAGGTCTCCGGAACACCCTGACACCAGGAGCCACCCAGCGTTTACTACCGCGTCAATTAACACTGGATGTTGCTTTTTTGGTGACGGTTAAAGTCTGCCACGCGTTGTGATTAGACTCCGCCTCAGGTCCGGAGGAAGCAAAATAAAAAAGAGCTGTGTGGGCAAAACCGTGAAAAAACAAAGACCTGTCAACTTGGATCTCTCGACGATCCGGTTTCCCGTTACTGCAATATCGTCCATTCTTCACCGCGTCTCCGGCGTAATCACATTGGTTGCCATTGGCATCCTGCTGTGGCTGCTCGGTCTCTCTCTCTCCTCTCCTGAAGGTTTCCAGCACGCTGCGTCCATCATGGATGGCTTCTTCGCGAAGTTCATTATGTGGGGCATCTTAACGGCGCTGGCCTATCACGCGGTGAGCGGGATTCGTCATATGTTGATGGATTTTGGTTATCTGGCCGAAACGCTGCAGGTTGGTAAGCGTTCCGCTCATATGACTTTTGTGATCACTGTCGTGCTGGCAATTCTGGCGGGAGTCCTCGTATGGTAAGCAATGCATCCGCATTGGGTCGCAACGGCATTCAGGACTGGCTGCTGCTGCGGGCAACTGCAATTCTCATTACGCTCTACATCGTCTATATCCTCGGTTTCGTGGTGATGACAGACACGCTGACTTATGACCTGTGGCGTGGCTTCTTCGCTTCCGCATTCACCAAAGTGTTCACGCTGCTGACGCTGTTCTCCATTCTGATCCACGGCTGGATTGGCATGTGGCAGGTGTTAACAGACTACGTTAAATCACTGCCAACCCGCTTGTTGTTGCAGTTTGTGATTGTCGTGGCGCTGTTGTGGTATGCGATTTATGGATTTGTTGTGGTGTGGGGTGTGTAAATGAGTTTGCCAATCAGAGAGTTCGATGCCGTGGTAATCGGCGCAGGTGGCGCAGGAATGCGAGCCGCACTGCAAATCTCCCAGGGCGGCCAGAGCTGTGCCCTGTTATCTAAAGTTTTCCCGACCCGTTCCCACACCGTATCTGCGCAGGGCGGTATTACCGTTGCGCTGGGTAATACCCATGAAGATAACTGGGAATGGCACATGTACGACACCGTCAAAGGTTCCGACTACATCGGCGACCAGGACGCGATTGAATATATGTGTAAAACCGGCCCGGAAGCGATTCTGGAACTGGAACACATGGGTCTGCCTTTCTCGCGTCTGGAAGATGGTCGAGTCTACCAGCGTCCGTTTGGTGGCCAGTCAAAGAATTTCGGTGGCGAGCAGGCGGCGCGTACGGCGGCTGCGGCTGACCGTACCGGTCACGCATTGCTGCACACTCTTTATCAGCAGAACCTGAAAAACAAAACCACTATCTTCTCTGAGTGGTATGCACTGGATCTGGTGAAAAACGCCGATGGCGCAGTCGTGGGTTGTACCGCTATCTGCATCGAAACCGGCGAAACGGTTTATTTCAAAGCGAAAGCGACCATTCTGGCCACTGGCGGCGCGGGCCGTATCTACCAGTCCACCACCAATGCGCATATCAACACCGGTGACGGCGTAGGTATGGCACTGCGTGCGGGCGTACCGGTGCAGGATATGGAGATGTGGCAGTTCCACCCAACCGGTATCGCCGGTGCGGGCGTGCTGGTCACCGAAGGCTGCCGTGGTGAAGGCGGCTATCTGCTGAACAAACATGGCGAACGCTTCATGGAGCGTTATGCGCCGAACGCCAAAGATCTGGCGGGCCGCGACGTGGTTGCGCGCTCAATGATGATTGAAATCCGTGAAGGTCGCGGCTGTGATGGCCCGTGGGGTCCACATCTCAAACTGAAACTGGATCATCTGGGTAAAGAGGTGCTTGAGTCACGTCTGCCTGGCATCCTTGAGCTGTCACGCACCTTTGCGCACGCCGATCCGATTAAAGAGCCGATTCCGGTCATTCCGACCTGCCACTACATGATGGGCGGTATTCCGACCAAAGTGACCGGCCAGGCACTGCGCGTCAATGAGCAGGGCGAAGATGTAGTGATTCCAGGCCTGTTCGCCGTCGGTGAAATCGCCTGCGTATCGGTGCATGGTGCCAACCGTCTGGGCGGTAACTCACTGCTCGACCTGGTGGTCTTTGGCCGTGCAGCGGGTCTGCATCTGCTGGCGAGTATTCAGGAGCAGGGCGACCTGCGTGATGCCACAGAAGATGAGATCGCCGGGGCGATGGCGCGTTTCAACCGCTGGGAAAACAACACCACGGGTGAAGATCCGGTTGAGATTCGTAAAGCGCTGCAACGCTGCATGCAGAATAACTTCTCGGTATTCCGTGAAGGCGAAGCGATGGCACAGGGTCTGGAAGAGCTGAAAGAGATTCGCCAGCGCCTGAAGTCAGCGCGTCTGGATGACCGCTCACCGGATTTCAACACCCAGCGTATTGAGTGCCTGGAGCTGGATAACCTGATGGAGACGGCCTTTGCCACGGCGGTAGCGGCTAACTATCGCACCGAAAGCCGCGGTGCGCACAGTCGCTTCGACTTCCCGGATCGTGATGATGAAAACTGGCTGTGCCACAGTCTTTATGTCCCGGAAACCGAAAGCATGACGCGCCGTGAGGTGAACATGCAGCCGAAACTGCGCGCGGCCTTCCCGCCGAAAGTGCGTACCTACTAATTTCGGAGACGATCATGAGACTCGAGTTTTCAATTTATCGCTACAATCCGGACGTCGATGACAAACCGCGCATGCAGGATTACACCCTGGAAGCGGAAGATGGTCGCGACATGATGCTGCTGGACGCACTGATTCGCCTGAAAGAGAAAGATCCGACCCTGGCGTTTCGTCGCTCCTGTCGTGAAGGCGTCTGCGGTTCCGATGGCCTGAACATGAACGGTAAAAACGGACTGGCCTGCATTACGCCCGTCTCGGCGCTGGGCAACGGCAAACAGAAAATTGTTATCCGTCCGCTGCCAGGTTTACCGGTGGTGCGTGACCTGGTTGTAGACATGAGCCAGTTTTATGCACAGTATGAGAAAATTAAGCCTTTCCTGTTGAATAATGGGGAAAATCCGCCAGCTCGTGAACATCTGCAGTCGCCGGATGAGCGTGAACACCTGGATGGCCTGTACGAATGTATACTCTGTGCCTGCTGCTCAACCTCATGCCCATCATTCTGGTGGAATCCTGAGAAGTTCATCGGTCCTGCTGGCCTGCTGGCCGCGTACCGCTTCCTGATTGACAGCCGCGACACCGAAACCGAGGCGCGTCTCGACAATCTGAATGATGCTTTCAGCGTATTCCGCTGCCATAGCATCATGAACTGTGTGAGCGTATGTCCGAAAGGGCTGAACCCGACGCGCGCCATCGGCCATATCAAGTCGATGCTGCTGCAGCGCGGCGCATAAGCAGTTTCTGCCGGGAACCTCAGGTTCCCGGTGTTTTACGGAAGCCTCTGTAAGCGCGGTGATTACCACGTTTACAAAGGTTCCCTTACGGGCCACGCGCGCTGCGCAAAGTGCTCGTATCGCTGAACTCACTACGGCAAACCGCGAAAGCGGCAACAAATGAAACCTCAAAAAAGCATAGCAATGCTTAAGGGATCACAATGCAGAACAGCGCGATGAAGCCCTGGCTGGACTCTTCCTGGCTGGCCGGCGCGAATCAGTCTTACATAGAGCAGCTCTATGAGGATTTCCTGACCGATCCTGACTCTGTCGATGCAGTGTGGCGCTCGATGTTCCAGCAGTTACCGGGCACCGGAATGAAACCTGAGCAGTTTCACTCCACCACACGTGAGTACTTCCGTCGCCTGGCGAAAGACGCATCTCGTTACACCTCATCTGTCTCCGATCCTGAAACCAACTCCAAGCAAGTAAAAGTGCTGCAGCTGATTAACGCGTTTCGTTTCCGCGGTCATCAGCACGCCAATCTTGACCCGCTTGGTCTGTGGAAACAGGACCGGGTAGCCGATCTCGATCCCGCTTTTCACGATCTGACCGAGGCCGATTTTCAGGAAAGCTTTAACGTCGGCTCTTTTGCCATTGGCAAAGAGACCATGAAGCTGGCCGAACTGTTCGAGGCGCTGACTCAGACTTACTGCGGCTCGATCGGTGCAGAATATATGCACATCAACAACACTGATGAGAAACGCTGGATTCAGCAGCGTCTTGAGTCAGTCGCGGGCCGTGCAGCCTTCAGCAATGAAGAGAAAAAAGGTTTCCTGAAAGAGCTGACCGCGGCCGAAGGGCTGGAAAAATATCTCGGAGCGAAATTCCCGGGTGCCAAACGCTTCTCGCTGGAAGGCGGCGATGCACTGGTTCCGATGCTGCGCGAAATGATCCGTCATGCCGGTAAGAGCGGAACCCGTGAAGTCGTATTGGGTATGGCGCACCGTGGTCGTCTCAACGTGCTGATCAACGTGCTGGGTAAAAAGCCACAGGACCTGTTCGACGAGTTCGCCGGTAAGCACAAAGAGCATCTGGGCACCGGTGACGTGAAGTACCACATGGGCTTCTCGTCTGACGTGGAAACCGAAGGCGGCCTGGTTCACCTGGCGCTGGCGTTTAACCCGTCGCATCTGGAGATCGTCAGCCCGGTGGTCATGGGTTCAGTGCGTGCCCGTCTGGATCGTCTGGATGAGCCAGCCAGCAATAAAGTCTTACCGATCACCATTCATGGTGATGCGGCCGTGATTGGCCAGGGCGTGGTTCAGGAAACTCTGAACATGTCACAGGCGCGCGGTTATGAAGTGGGCGGTACCGTTCGCATCGTCATCAACAACCAGGTTGGCTTCACCACCTCCAACCCGAAAGATGCGCGTTCGACCCCTTACTGCACCGATATCGGCAAAATGGTGCTGGCACCGATTTTCCACGTCAATGCTGACGATCCGGAAGCGGTCGCGTTTGTAACCCGTCTGGCGCTCGACTATCGCAACACCTTTAAGCGTGATGTGTTTATCGATCTGGTCTGCTATCGCCGTCATGGTCACAACGAGGCGGATGAGCCAAGTGCGACCCAGCCGCTGATGTACCAGAAAATCAAAAAACACCCGACGCCGCGTAAAATCTATGCCGACCGTCTGGAAGGTGAAGCCATTGCCACGCAGGAAGATGCGACCGAAATGGTCAATCTCTACCGTGACGCGCTGGATGCGGGTGAGTGTGTGGTGCCGGAATGGCGTCCAATGAGCCTGCACTCCTTTACCTGGTCACCTTACCTGAATCATGAGTGGGATGAACCTTACCCGGCTCAGGTCGACATGAAACGTCTGAAGGAGCTGGCGCTGCGTATCAGCCAGGTGCCTGAAGAGGTGGAAGTGCAGTCGCGTGTTGCCAAGATTTATAACGACCGTCGCCTGATGGCTGAAGGCGAGAAAGCCTTTGACTGGGGCGGCGCGGAAAACCTGGCATATGCCACGCTGGTTGATGAAGGCATTCCGGTGCGTCTGTCGGGTGAAGATACCGGTCGCGGAACCTTCTTCCATCGTCACGCGGTAGTCCATAACCAGGCGAACGGCTCAACCTATACCCCTCTGCACCACGTGCACAGCGGTCAGGGTCAGTTCAAAGTGTGGGACTCCGTGCTGTCAGAAGAGGCGGTACTGGCCTTTGAATATGGTTATGCCACCGCAGAGCCGCGCATCCTGACCATCTGGGAAGCGCAGTTTGGTGACTTCGCCAACGGCGCACAGGTTGTTATCGACCAGTTCATCAGCTCCGGTGAGCAGAAATGGGGCCGGATGTGTGGCCTGGTGATGCTGCTGCCACACGGTTATGAAGGTCAGGGGCCAGAGCACTCCTCTGCGCGCCTGGAACGTTATCTGCAACTCTGCGCTGAGCAGAACATGCAGGTCTGCGTGCCGTCTACCCCTGCGCAGGTTTACCATATGCTGCGTCGTCAGGCGCTGCGCGGTATGCGCCGTCCGCTGATTGTGATGTCGCCGAAATCACTGCTGCGTCATCCACTGGCGATCTCCACGCTGGATGAACTGGCTAACGGCAGCTTCCAGCCTGCTATTGGCGAAGTCGATGATCTGGATCCGCAGGGCGTGAAACGCGTCGTGCTGTGCTCCGGTAAAGTCTATTACGACCTGCTGGAGCAGCGTCGTAAAAATGAGCAGACCGATGTGGCTATCGTGCGCATCGAGCAGCTCTATCCGTTCCCGCATCACGCGGTACAGGAAGCATTAAAAGCGTATGCTCACGTGCAGGATTTTGTCTGGTGTCAGGAAGAGCCACTGAATCAGGGCGCCTGGTATTGCAGTCAGCATCATTTCCGTGAAGTTGTGCCGTTTGGTGCCACCTTACGTTATGCAGGCCGCCCGGCATCCGCCTCACCGGCCGTGGGATACATGTCCGTACACCAACAACAGCAGCAAGACCTGGTTAATGACGCGCTGAACGTTAATTAATTAAAAGGAAAGATAATGAGTAGCGTAGATATTCTCGTTCCCGACCTGCCTGAATCGGTTGCCGATGCCTCTGTGGCAACCTGGCATAAAAAACCAGGCGATGCAGTCACTCGCGATGAAGTGCTGGTCGAAATCGAAACTGACAAAGTTGTACTGGAAGTGCCAGCCTCTGCGGACGGTATCCTGGAAGCCGTTCTGGAAGAAGAGGGCGCCACCGTCACTTCCCGCCAGATCCTGGGTCGTCTGAAAGAGGGCAACAGCGCCGGTAAAGAGAGCAGCGCGAAGTCTGAAAGCAAAGAGTCTACCCCGGCTCAGCGTCAGACTGCGTCACTGGAAGAAGAGAGCAACGATGCGCTCAGCCCGGCTATCCGCCGTCTGATTGCAGAGCACAATCTTGATGCCTCGCAGATCAAAGGCAGCGGTGTTGGTGGTCGTCTGACCCGTGAAGATGTTGAAAAACATCTGGCTAACAAACCGCAGGCTGCCAAAGCCGCTGCGCCAGCTGCTGATGCGGCCGCCGCGCAGCAGCCAGTGGCTAACCGCAGCGAAAAACGCGTGCCGATGACCCGTCTGCGTAAGCGTGTTGCCGAGCGTCTGCTGGAAGCGAAGAACAGCACCGCGATGCTGACCACCTTCAACGAAATCAACATGAAGCCCATCATGGATCTGCGTAAGCAGTATGGTGAGGCCTTCGAGAAGCGTCACGGTGTACGTCTGGGCTTTATGTCCTTCTACATCAAAGCGGTTGTTGAAGCGCTGAAACGCTATCCGGAAGTGAATGCTTCTATCGATGGTGAAGATGTGGTTTACCACAACTACTTCGACGTCAGCATTGCGGTCTCTACGCCACGTGGTCTGGTTACACCCGTCCTGCGTGACGTGGATGCGCTGAGCATGGCGGACATCGAGAAGAAAATCAAAGAGCTGGCAGTGAAAGGCCGTGACGGCAAGCTGACAGTTGAGGATCTGACCGGCGGTAACTTTACCATTACCAACGGCGGCGTCTTTGGTTCACTGATGTCCACCCCGATCATCAACCCACCGCAGAGCGCCATCCTGGGCATGCACGCCATCAAAGATCGCCCGATGGCGGTCAATGGTCAGGTTGTGGTGCTGCCGATGATGTATCTGGCGCTCTCCTACGACCACCGTCTGATCGATGGCCGTGAATCAGTTGGTTATCTGGTTGCAGTGAAAGAGATGCTGGAAGATCCGGCGCGCCTGCTGCTGGATGTCTGATTTTCACCGGGCGCGCCTTGCCGCGCGCCCAACCTCATTACTCTTTTCAGACCTGAATGGATAGAACATCATGAACTTACACGAATACCAGGCGAAACAACTGTTTGCACGGTATGGCATGCCGGCACCAACGGGTTACGCCTGTACTACACCACGTGAAGCGGAAGAAGCAGCCTCTAAAATTGGCGCAGGCCCGTGGGTAGTTAAATGTCAGGTTCATGCCGGTGGCCGCGGTAAAGCGGGCGGTGTGAAAGTGGTTAACAGCAAAGAAGAGATTCGCGCTTTTGCTGAAAACTGGCTGGGCAAACGCCTGGTTACCTATCAGACAGACGCAAACGGCCAGCCGGTAAACCAGATTCTGGTTGAAGCGGCGACCGATATCGATCAGGAGCTCTATCTGGGCGCTGTGGTCGATCGCGCAACGCGTCGCGTAATTTTCATGGCCTCCACTGAAGGCGGCGTGGAAATTGAAAAAGTGGCGGAAGAGACCCCGCACCTGATCCACAAAATGGCGCTGGATCCACTGACCGGCCCGCAGCCTTATCAGGGTCGTGAGCTGGCGTTCAAACTTGGCCTGACTGGCAAGCTGGTTGGCCAGTTCACCAAGATCTTCATGGGTCTGGCGACACTGTTCCTGGAGCGCGATCTGGCGATGGTTGAGATCAACCCGCTGGTGATCACCAAACAGGGCGACCTGATCTGCCTGGATGGCAAACTGGGTGCCGATGGCAATGCCCTGTTCCGTCAGCCAGAGCTGCGCGAAATGCGCGATCCAAGCCAGGAAGATCCACGTGAAGCCCATGCGACACAGTGGGAACTGAACTATGTTGCGCTGGAAGGCAACATCGGTTGTATGGTTAACGGCGCAGGTCTGGCGATGGGCACCATGGACATCGTTAAACACCACGGCGGTCAACCGGCCAACTTCCTTGATGTCGGCGGCGGCGCAACCAAAGAGCGCGTGACCGAAGCCTTCAAAATCATCCTGTCTGACGATGCGGTTAAAGCCGTATTCGTTAACATCTTCGGCGGTATCGTACGCTGCGACCTGATTGCCGACGGCATCATCGGCGCAGTCGCTGAAGTGGGTGTGAACGTACCAGTTGTGGTACGTCTGGAAGGTAACAACGCCGAGCTGGGCGCCCAGAAACTGGCGGACAGCGGTCTGAACATCATTGCAGCAACCAGCCTGACAGACGCCGCACAGCGTGTTGTTGCTGCCGCGGAGGGTAAATAATGTCCATTCTGATCGACAAAAACACCAAAGTCATTTGCCAGGGTTTCACCGGTGGCCAGGGGACTTTCCATTCTGAGCAGGCGCTGGCATACGGCACCCAACTGGTTGGCGGCGTGACGCCAGGCAAAGGTGGCACGACCCATCTAGGCCTGCCGGTGTTCAACACCGTACGCGAAGCGGTAGAAGCAACCGGCGCGACCGCCACCGTGATCTACGTTCCGGCTCCTTTCTGTAAAGATGGCATCCTGGAAGCGATCGACGCGGGCATCAAACTGATCATCACCATCACCGAAGGCATCCCGACCCTGGATATGCTGACCGTGAAAGTGAAGCTGGATGAAGCAGGCGTGCGGATGATCGGTCCAAACTGCCCAGGCGTTATCACCCCAGGCGAATGTAAAATCGGCATCATGCCGGGCCACATTCACCAGCCGGGCCGCGTCGGTATCGTGTCACGTTCAGGCACCCTGACCTATGAAGCGGTTAAGCAGACCACGGATATCGGCTACGGCCAGTCAACCTGCGTTGGCATCGGTGGTGACCCGATCCCAGGCTCTAACTTCATCGACATCCTGAAAATGTTCCAGGATGATCCACAGACTGAAGTTATCGTGATGATCGGTGAGATCGGCGGTAGCGCAGAAGAAGAAGCTGCAGCCTTCATTAAAGAGCACGTGACCAAGCCGGTTGTAGGCTACATTGCTGGCGTCACCGCGCCGAAAGGCAAGCGTATGGGCCATGCTGGCGCCATCATTGCCGGTGGTAAAGGTACAGCAGATGAGAAATTTGCTGCGCTGGAAGCGGCAGGCGTGAAAACCGTCCGCAGCCTGGCGGATATCGGTGACGCAGTTAAAGCCGTATTACCTGCTAAATAAGTCAGCGTCATCTGAGACTAAGCCACCTTCGGGTGGCTTTTTTTATGCCTGTAAATGACAGCTATAACGCAGGAAGCTAAAGAGAAGAGTGCGCGGTTAAATAACCGGTCTGCGGCTCATCACGTTAAGGAAAAGTGTCAAAGGTAAATTATTTCTTCGCGCTTTATTTCATTACTGACATCTCATTAACAAGAAACCTACCTGACCCTATCTGGAAACTTATTGCGTTAATCCAGATCAATTAATCGCGACTTATATCCAACTATATCTCTGGCAAAGCGCAACGCTAAGGGCGTAAATTGCGCTGCATCAATCCAGCCTTTTACACTAATTTTCAAACGTCTGCTCAACCCGGGATAACACCCGCTTTCCTCCTGTTAAAGCACGCGTTAACGAAAGCGCTGATTGACAATTTTCTGAGCTGCTTCATTCGCTACTCGCCTGTTCGGGCAGCTCACAGACCTGTTCTGCGGGTAATAAAAAACTGGAATCAATAAACAGTCGTTGCTGACTCTGATTGCGTTCGATCTGTTCGCGCGCGTGACGGAGACAAAGCGAGGAGCAAGGAGTCCTTATGTTAGATATCGTCGAGCTGTCGCGGTTACAGTTTGCCTTAACGGCGATGTACCATTTTCTGTTCGTCCCTTTAACGCTGGGTATGGCGTTTTTGCTGGCGATCATGGAAACGGTATATGTCCTGAGCGGCAAACAAATCTATAAAGATATGACGAAGTTCTGGGGCAAGTTATTTGGTATTAACTTTGCGCTGGGTGTCGCCACCGGCCTGACCATGGAATTTCAGTTCGGGACTAACTGGTCATATTACTCTCACTACGTTGGCGATATCTTCGGCGCGCCGCTCGCCATCGAAGGTCTGATGGCGTTCTTCCTGGAATCCACCTTTGTTGGCCTGTTCTTTTTTGGCTGGGATCGCCTGGGCAAAGTGCAGCACCTCGCCGTCACCTGGCTGGTGGCGCTGGGCTCAAACATGTCGGCGCTGTGGATTCTGGTGGCTAACGGCTGGATGCAGAACCCGATCGCCTCTGAGTTCAACTTCGAAACCATGCGCATGGAGATGGTCAGCTTCTCAGAGCTGGTGCTGAACCCGGTCGCGCAGGTGAAATTCGTGCACACCGTGGCAGCCGGTTACACCACCGGTGCAATGTTTATTATGGGCATCAGCGCCTGGTACATGCTGAAAGGCCGTGATTTCGCCTTTGCTAAACGCTCGTTCGCTATCGCGGCCAGCTTTGGCATGGCGGCGGTGCTGTCAGTCATCGTTCTGGGCGATGAGTCAGGTTACGAAATGGGTGACGTGCAGAAAACCAAACTGGCCGCTATCGAAGCGGAGTGGGAAACCCAGCCGGCACCGGCCTCGTTTACCCTGTTTGGCCTGCCCGATCAGGCCACTCAGGAGAACCGATACGCAGTACAGATCCCCTGGCTGCTGGGCCTGATTGCCACCCGATCTACCGATACGCCGGTCACCGGCCTGAAAGATCTGATGGCACAGCATGAAGTGCGCATCCGCAACGGCATGAAAGCCTATGCCCTGCTGAATGAGCTGCGCGGTGGCAGCCAGGATCCGGCGGTGCGTGACGCGTTCAACAGTCACAAACAGGATCTCGGCTACGGTCTGCTGCTGAAGCGTTATACCGACAACGTGGCTGATGCAACCGAAGCGCAGATTAAACAGGCGACGCAGGACTCTATCCCGCGTGTCGCCCCGCTCTATTTTGCCTTCCGCATCATGGTGCTGTGTGGCGTACTGCTGCTGGGCATTATCGCGCTGGCGTTCTGGAGCGTACTGCGTAACCGCATCGGCAAAAATCGCTGGTTACTGAAAGCGGCGCTGTTTGGTATTCCGCTGCCGTGGATCGCTATCGAATCAGGCTGGTTTGTGGCGGAGTATGGTCGTCAGCCCTGGGCTATCGGTGAAGTGCTGCCGACTGCGGTAGCCAACTCCTCCCTGACCGTTGGCGATCTGCTGTTCTCCATGATCCTGATCTGCGGACTCTACACAATGTTCCTGGTGGCTGAGATGTACCTGATGTTCAAATTCGCCCGCCTTGGGCCGAGCAGCCTGAAAACCGGGCGTTATCATCATGAGCAGATCACGGCAATCACCCAGCCGGTACAGGGATAAGGAGAGCGACCATGTTTGATTATGAAGTTCTGCGCTTTGTCTGGTGGCTGTTGATTGGCGTACTGCTGATTGGCTTTGCCGTCGCAGATGGTTTTGATATGGGTGTCGGGATGCTGACGCGCATTCTGGGCCGGAATGATACTGAACGTCGCATCATGATTAACAGTATCGCTCCACACTGGGACGGTAACCAGGTCTGGCTGATCACCGCAGGTGGCGCGCTGTTTGCCGCCTGGCCGATGGTCTACGCGGCAGCCTTCTCTGGCTTCTACGTGGCGATGATTCTGGTGCTCGCGTCGCTGTTCTTCCGTCCGGTTGGCTTCGATTACCGTTCGAAGATTGAAGACAATCGCTGGCGCGGTGCCTGGGACTGGGGGATTTTCATTGGCAGCTTCGTGCCGCCGCTGGTGATCGGCGTAGCGTTTGGCAACCTGTTACAGGGCGTGCCGTTCCATGCCGATGAGTATCTGCGCCTGTTCTATACCGGTAACTTCTTCCAGCTGCTGAATCCGTTTGGGCTGCTGGCGGGTGTGGTCAGTGTGGCGATGATTCTGGCGCAGGGTGCAACCTATCTGCAGATGCGCACTACCGGCGAACTGCATCTGCGTTCACGCACCGCAGCACAACTTGCCGCCCTGGTGATGATGGTCTGCTTTATCCTGGCGGGCGTCTGGGTGAAATATGGTATCGATGGTTATGTGGTGACCAGCACTATGGATCACTTCGCCGCCTCTAACCCACTGGGCAAAACCGTGGTGCGCGAAGCGGGTGCCTGGATGGTCAACTTCCAGAACCACCCTGTGTTGTGGCTGTTCCCGCTGCTGGGCGCTGTGCTGCCGCTGCTGACCATACTCTGCTCGCGGGTTGAGAAGGGCGCCTGGGCGTTCCTGTTCTCCTCACTGACGCTGGCCTGCGTCATCATGACAGCCGGTATTGCAATGTTCCCGTTCATCATGCCATCCAGCACGGTGCCGGGTGTGAGCCTGACCATGTGGGACGCAACGTCCAGCCTGCTGACGCTGCAAACCATGACCGTTGCCGCCGCTATCTTTGTGCCGATCATTCTGGCCTACACCACCTGGTGCTACTGGAAGATGTTTGGTCGTATCACCAAAGAGCATATTGAAAGCAACAGTCACTCACTCTATTAATTAAGGAGACGTCGCATGTGGTATTTTGCCTGGATTCTCGGCACGTTGCTGGCCTGTGCCTTTGGTATCGTGACCGCGCTGGCGATTGAGCACATTGAAGCGCAGGATGAGCCTCACTGATGCGAACGCTAATTCGGATGCTGTATGATCTGATGGATAAGGGCCCGTTACGGGCCCTTTCACTGCTGCTGGCGCTGCTGACCGCAGGCGGCGTGATGTGGGATCCGACACGCTTTGCCAATCAGGCAGGCCAGTTACCGGCTCTGCAGGGGCTGGTGCTGATCTGGGCGGTCTGCAGTGGGGTGATCCACGGTGTGGGCTTCCGGCCAAAGCAAACCCGATGGCAGGCGCTGTTTGCCCCGTTACCCGCCATGCTGGTGCTATTTATTGCGCTTTACCGTTTTTATCTTTAAGACCCCGCCTCATCGGCGCTGTCAGTGAATTTTTGTCAGCGTCTGGTCAATTAATCTCCCTGAAATCGTTCCGTTTGTTACGGAGCGATAATTATTTTCGCCTGGCTCTGACGAGCCATTCCCAACCCCAATTCTCTTGCGTATAGTAACAACGTTTAAAACGAGGCCGGGATGTAGAGTGAGTACAACGCTGTTTCGCTGGCCGGTTCGGGTCTACTACGAAGATACTGATGCCGGTGGTGTGGTTTATCACGCCAGCTATATCGCTTTTTATGAACGAGCACGTACTGAAATGTTGCGACAGCACCATTTCAATCAGCAGACGCTGTTAGAACAGCAGATCGCTTTTGTGGTACGGCGAATATCGGTGGACTATCTGGCGGCGGCGCGTCTTGATGACCTTCTGGAGATCCAGAGCGAGGTCACATCAATGACACGGGCTACCATGACGTTCACTCAGCGTATCGTGAATACTGAAGGCAAAGTGCTCAATGAGGCAGAAGTCCTGATTGCCTGCATTAACCCACATCTAATGAAGCCGATTGCGCTTCCCAAGTCTATTGTCGCGGAGTTCAAGCAGTGACTGACATGAACATTCTTGATTTGTTCCTGAAGGCGAGCCTTCTGGTCAAACTTATCATGTTGATTTTGATCGGCTTTTCTATTGCCTCCTGGGCCATCATTATTCAGCGCACACGTATTCTGAATGCGGCGGGAAGAGAAGCGGAGGCGTTTGAAGACAAATTCTGGTCCGGCATCGAACTCTCGCGCCTCTATCAGGAGAGCCAGGAGCGGCGGGAAGAACTGGGTGGTTCGGAGCAGATTTTCTATTCCGGCTTTAAAGAGTTCGCCCGCCTGCATCGCGCCAACAGCCATGCGCCGGAAGCGGTCATTGATGGTGCGAGCCGTGCGATGCGCATCTCGATGAACCGTGAGCTGGAAGCGCTGGAAAACCACATTCCATTCCTCGGCACCGTCGGTTCTATCAGCCCTTATATCGGACTGTTCGGCACCGTCTGGGGGATCATGCACGCCTTTATCGCACTGGGTGCCGTGAAGCAGGCAACCCTGCAGATGGTTGCACCGGGTATCGCTGAAGCGTTGATTGCGACCGCTATCGGTCTGTTTGCCGCGATTCCGGCGGTGATGGCGTACAACCGTCTGAACCAGCGCGTGAACAAACTGGAGCAGGGCTACGACAACTTCATGGAAGAGTTCACTGCCATTCTGCATCGCCAGGCTTTCTCCAGCGATAGCGCTAAGTAAATAGAGGTTAATGATGGCCAGAGTACGTGGTCGCAAACGCCGCGACCTGAAGTCGGAAATCAACATCGTTCCGCTACTGGACGTCCTGTTGGTGCTGTTGCTGATCTTCATGGCAACGGCGCCCATTATTACCCAGAGCGTGGAAGTGGATCTGCCTGATGCGACCGATTCGAAAACCGTTGCCAGCGATGATAATCCGCCGGTGATTGTCGAAGTGGCGGGCGTGGGTCAGTACAGCCTGGTCGTGGATCACGATCGTATGGATCAACTTCCGCCAGAGCAGGTAATCAGCGAAGCGCAGCGTCGACTGGAAGCGAATCCTAAGACGGTCTTTTTGATCGGGGGCGCGAAAGAGGTGCCTTACGATGAAATTATTAAAGCGCTCAACCTGCTGCACCAGGCGGGTGTTAAATCTGTCGGTTTGATGACGCAGCCGATTTAAAATCGAACCGTTTTTTGGGAACCGAGTGTGTCGAAGGCAACCGAGCAAAACGAGAAGTTAAAGCGCGCGATAATCATTTCGGTGATTCTGCATATCGTGCTGATCGCGCTGCTGATTTGGAGCTCGTTTAATGAGCACATTGACGCCAGCAGTGCGGGTGGCGGAGGCAGTGATATTGATGCAGTGATGGTCGATCCCGGTGCCGTCGTGAGTCAATACAATCGTCAGCAGAACCAGCAAAGTGACAGCCAGCGGGCTGAGCAGCAGCGTAAAAAGCAGGCGCAGCAGCAGGCTGAAGAGCTGCAACAGAAACAGGCTGCTGAACAGCAGCGTCTGAAAGCGCTGGAAAAAGAGCGTTTAGCCGCGCAGGAAACCGCGAAAGAAGAGGCAAAACAGCAGGCTGAGCAGCAGAAGGCTGCCGAAGACGCTGCTAAGCAGGCGCAGGAGCAGCAAAAAACGGCGGAAGCGGCGGCTGCCAAAGCCAAAGCGGATGCAAAAGCTCAGGCAGATGCGCAGGCAAAAGCCGCGGCTGAGCAGGCGAAACAGGCCGCAGCCGAAGCAAAGAAGCAGGCTGATCAGCAGGCGAAAGCCGCCGCTGCCGCTGCTGCAAAAGAGAAAGCCGTTGCGGAAGCGAAGGCGAAATCTGAAGCAGATGCGAAAGCCGCAGCTGAAGCCAAAGTGAAAGCGGCGGCGGATGCCAAAGCCAAAGCGGCTGAAGAGGCTAAACAAAAAGCTGCTGAAGCCAAAGAAAAAGCCGCAGAGGCGGCGAAAGAGAAAGCCGCAGAAGCAGCAAAAGAGAAAGCGGAAGCGGCTAAAGAGGCCGCCAAAGAGAAGGCAGAAGCTGCCGCGAAAGCGAAAGCCGATGCCGCGGCGAAAGCCAAAGCCGATGCTGCCGCTAAGGCCAAAGCGGATGCTAAAGCGAAAGCCGCCGCCGATGCTGCCAACGACAGCGATGTCGATGATTTGCTGGGTGGACTCGCTTCCGGTAAAAATGCACCGAAAAGCGGCACCTCTGGCGGCGCAGCAGGGCAGGGAAACCAGAAGAAAGCGGGTGCATCAGGCGCGGAAATCAACTCCTACATGGGTCAGGTTGTGAGTGCGATTCAGAGCCGATTCTATGATGCGGATCTGTATCGCGGAAAAACCTGTGATTTGCGGATTAAACTTGCGCCTGATGGCTTGTTGATTGATGTTAAGTCAGAGGGTGGCGATCCCGCGCTCTGTCAGGCCGCGATTGCTGCCGCAAAACAGGCACGTATTCCGAAGCCGCCTTCGCAGGCGGTCTACGAAGTGTTTAAAAACGCCCCAATGCGTTTTAAACCGCAATAATGCAGTAACGGGCGGCAAGTTGATCTATGTTTAGCGTGCCGTACTTAAGTTGTACTCGTGGTTTCCAGGAACAGTGCCAATTATCGTGGACTGAGGTTCAGATAAGGGAGATAAAATGAAGCAAGCTCTTCGCGTTACGTTAGGCTTTTTTATCCTGCTGTGGGCAGCCATGCTGCATGCAGAAGTTCGAATTGAGATCACCCAGGGTGTCAACACTGCGCGCCCGATTGGCGTGGTGCCGTTTAAATGGGCCGGTGCTGGCGCAGCGCCGGAAGATATCGGCGGCATCGTTGCAGCTGACCTGCGCAACAGTGGCAAATTTAATCCACTGGATCGCTCGCGTCTGCCACAGCAGCCTGCCAGCGCGCAGGAAGTTCAGCCTGCCGCGTGGAGTGCACTCGGCATTGATGCCGTGGTCGTCGGTCAGGTCGCGTCTAACCCGGATGGCAGCTATCAGGTTTCGTACCAGCTGGTCGACACCGGCGGTGCTCCCGGTACCGTGCTGGCACAAAACAGTTATAAAGTGACGAAGCAGTGGCTGCGTTATGCCGCTCACACGGCCAGTGACGAAACGTTCCTGAAGCTGACCGGCATCAAGGGCGCTTTCCGTACCCGTATCGCCTATGTGGTGCAGACTAACGGCGGCCAGTTCCCGTATGAGCTGCGCGTTGCTGACTACGATGGTTACAATCAGTTTGTCGTGCACCGTTCACCACAGCCGCTGATGTCGCCAGCCTGGTCTCCGGATGGCAGCAAAGTCGCTTACGTGACCTTTGAAAGCGGCAAATCTGCGCTGGTGGTACAGACGCTGTCGAACGGTGCTATCCGTCAGATCGCCTCCTATCCACGTCACAACGGTGCCCCAGCGTTCTCGCCGGATGGCTCTAAACTGGCGTTTGCGCTCTCTAAAACCGGCAGCCTGAACCTCTATGTGATGGATCTGGCCTCAGGTCAGACGCGTCAGATTACCGATGGTCGCTATAACAGCACCGAACCAACCTGGTTCCCGGACAGCCAGACGCTGGCTTACACCTCCGATCAGGCTGGTGCTCCACAAATCTACAAAGTCGGACTTAACGGTGGCGCGCCACAACGTATTACCTGGGAAGGCGGTCAGAACCAGGATGCGGATGTCGCAACAGATGGTAAGTCAATGGTGATGATTAGCACCAACGGTGGTGCTCAACACGTCGCCAAACAGGATCTGGAAACGGGAGCCGTTCAAACGTTAACGGACACGTTCCTGGATGAAACGCCGAGCCTGGCACCCAATGGCACAATGGTAATCTACAGCTCTACTCAGGGTATGGGTTCCGTGTTGCAGTTGGTTTCTACCGACGGCCGTTTCAAAGCGCGTCTTCCGGCAACTGATGGACAGGTAAAATTTCCTGCCTGGTCGCCGTATCTGTAATGTCTGACAGTTCAGACATCACAAACAATAAACAATAATGGGATTTTGAAATGCAACTGAACAAAGTGCTGAAGGGTTTGATGCTGGCTCTGCCGGTTCTGGCAGTAGCGGCTTGTAGCTCACACAAGAACAACAACAATGACCAGACTGGCATGGGCGCTGATGGCGGCGCTTACGGTGCAAATTCTGGCATGAACGGCAACGGCGGCAACATGTCTTCTGACGAGCAGGCTCGTCTGCAGATGCAGCAGCTGCAGCAGAACAACATCGTGTACTTCGGCCTGGACAAGTATGACGTTCAGTCTGATTACGCACAGATGCTGGATCAGCATGCAACCTTCCTGCGCAGCAACCCGTCATACAAAGTGACCATCGAAGGTCATGCGGATGAGCGCGGTACGCCGGAATACAACATCGCCCTGGGCGAACGTCGTGCTAACGCGGTTAAAATGTACCTGCAGGGCAAAGGCGTGTCGGCTGATCAGATGTCTATCGTATCTTACGGTAAAGAGAAGCCAGCTGTTCTGGGTCATGACGAAGCAGCGTATTCTAAAAACCGTCGTGCCGTTCTGGTCTACTAAGAGAATCACATGGTTAGTAACTTCAGACATCACCTGTTGAGTCTGTCGTTACTGATTGGCGTAGCGGCCCCCTGGGCCGCTAATGCCCAAGCGTCAATCAGTAGCGTTGGCTCCGGCTCGGTCGAAGACCGTGTCACCACTCTTGAACGAATTTCTAATGCCCAGGCACAGCTGATGCAGCAATTGCAGCAGCAGATGAGCGATAACCAGCGTGATATCGACGCGCTGCGTGGGCAAATCCAGCAAAACACGTATCAGTTGAATCAGGTGGTTGAGCGGCAGAAGCAGCTTTACCAGCAGATTGACAGCCTGAGCAGCGCCAGCACCAGCGGCGGTCAGCAGGCAGCCGGCAGCAGTGCCGCAGCGGATACCGGCGCAGCAGCAACCGCAGGCGGGGCAGCATCAACGGATAGCGCACCTGCGCAGACCGGTGACGCTAACAGCGATTACAATGCGGCTGTGGCGCTGATTCTGGAGAAGAAACAGTATGATCAGGCGATCAGCGCGCTCCAGGCGTGGGTAAAACGTTACCCGGATTCGACCTATCAGCCGAACGCCAATTACTGGCTGGGACAGCTGAACTATAACAAAGGCAAAAAGGACGACGCGGCTTACTATTACGCCACGGTAGTGAAAAACTATCCGAAGTCGCCAAAAGCTGCAGAAGCGTTGTTGAAAGTGGGCGTCATCATGCAGGAGAAAAAAGACACAGCGAAAGCTAAAGCGGTCTTCCAGCAGGTGATCAAACTTTATCCAGACACCGAATCTGCTAAGCAGGCGCAAAAACGTCTGACAAGTCTGTAATCTGTACGGTTCAGGCCAGATATCGTGTGATTTCTGGTCTTGCCGTATGAAAGGTAAGCAACTGAAGCCTTTAGCAGAAATAAGAGTTGCGCTACCCCGCTAAATCAGTAATATATGCCGCCGTTGCCGGGACACATTGCAAAGTGTCTGGTAAGCCTGAAGATGGGTCGTTAGCTCAGTTGGTAGAGCAGTTGACTTTTAATCAATTGGTCGCAGGTTCGAATCCTGCACGACCCACCATCTTCCTCAGACGCGCTTTTACCGCGCAGTTTTAAGAAGAACACTTCAGCATTGCTTCACAACCTAAGATGGGTCGTTAGCTCAGTTGGTAGAGCAGTTGACTTTTAATCAATTGGTCGCAGGTTCGAATCCTGCACGACCCACCATCTTATCTCAGCCGCCTGGCGTGTTGAACGGTTGTAAGCCCCCAGCGGGTCGTTAGCTCAGTTGGTAGAGCAGTTGACTTTTAATCAATTGGTCGCAGGTTCGAATCCTGCACGACCCACCAATTAAGAAAAAAGCGCCCTCAGGGCGCTTTTTTTGTTTCTGCGGTATCTGATTACTTTTTCAAAGCAAAACGTGATTGGTTTTTGAAGTTGTGAGCAAACTCCGGCCCGTTCCGCTGTGAGATCGAGCCTGCGTAGAGAACAGGGTCAGATCGGAAAGACTCAAAAGCCGTCATCCATGACATGCTCGGCCCGCGCCGTCCCTGGCGCGGGACGCTTTCCTCTTCTGACCCTGTTCCCTGCGCGTTGAGCTTTTTCGTTGCGGCCAAATCCAGTCGGGTGCGAGTTTGTAAGCAGTCTGGAAAAGCCTCTGGCGATGGCTGTCGGCCCGCGCCATTCTCTTCTGACCCTGTTCCCTGCGCGTTGAGCTTCTGTATTGCTGGCAGATTTGCCCCCACTCTCGCCGTCACGGCTTTTTCTTTGCCTTTGCTACTGCTAGGCTCTCCCAGATATGCATCACTGCATAGCTGCGCCAGGGACGCCATGACTGCGATCGCGCCTCCGCTTCTTTCGATGACATGCCGCCCAGGTTATTCCGGATGGCAATATCCTCTTTGGGAAAGGCATCCGGCCAGCGCAGGGCGCGCATCGCGATGTAGTGCGCGGTCCAGGGACCAATACCCGGCAGGCTGACCAGTTTTTTGATGACCTCGTCTGGCGCCTGAGCGGCGCTGAGACGCAAATCTCCGCTGGCGCAGGCATTTGCAAAGGCGATGATGGCGCGGGAGCGGGCGGCACTGACAATCCCCATCGGCGCGACATCGTCTACCGTCAGTCCGGCAATGCGTTCAGGATGGGCGGTGTAGCGGGTCAGATCGGCGAACGGCGTCTCACAGGGTTCGCCAAAGGCGGCGGCAAAACGGCTGCTGACCGTGGTGGCCGCTTTGACCGTCACCTGCTGGCCAATAATGGCGCGCACGCCCAGCTCAAAGGCGTCGAATGCGCCAGGCACACGCAGACCCGGATGCGAGATCAGGCTGGGTGCCAGCAGTGGGTCCTGCGCCAGACAGGCGGCGATACGCTGCGGCTGTGCGTCGAGATCGAACAGATCGCGCAGACGGCGCAGCAGCAGAGGCAGAACCGGCGTCAGCGAGGTTGAGAGCGTCACCTGCAGCGCGTTCTTTTGCGGCAGATGCGAAACAGAGACCCAGCCCCGGCAGCGGCCCAGCACCACGGTGCGTCGCCAGCAGCCATCTTCCACCGCCTCAACCTCTTTCATCAGATGCGTCTGCAAAAACCAGAGCATCGCCGCCCAGTCATAGGGAGGGCGATAGGCCAGCCGCAGCGTCACGCGGTCGCCGGGCTGCGCACACTGAGAGCCCGTATCGTCCCTGCGCAGCGCGCCTGGCGTCATGCGGTAACGCGCCTGGAAGACATCATTAAAGCGCCGCAGGCTGCCAAAGCCGCTGGCATAGGCAACGTCAATAATCGGCAGGCCGGTTTCGGTCAGCAGCTGTTTAGCCAGCAGCATGCGCCGCGTCTGCTTCAGCTCCAGCGGCGAGACACCCAGCTCCTGCTGCACGATACGGCGCAGCTGACGCAGGCTGATACCGAATTCAGCGGCAATCGCCTCCAGTCCTTCACGTTCCTCCAGCATGCCTTCCTCGATACGCTGAACCAGCCGCTCTGCCACACGGTGCGGCTGATCAACCGGCGCATTACCGGGTGCCAGTTCGGGCCGACAGCGCAGGCAGGGGCGAAAGCGGGCTTTCTCCGCCGCTTCCGCGCTGCTGAAGAAAAGGCAGTTCTTCTGCATCGGCGCTTTGACCGGGCAGACCGGACGACAATAGATACCGGTTGAGGTCACGCCAACAAAGAAAACGCCGTCAAAGCGGGTATCACGAGAGGTCAGCGCCTGATAGGCAATGTCGGGATCGAGCATGGCAGTTCTCCGGTAAATAAGCGCAGCCTACACCGGTGAATCCCGGCAGACTGGCTGTTTTCGGACAGCACAACAGTTTATCGCCATGACCGAAAACAGCCAGTCAGGCTGATGAAAAGTGCGATAATAGGCGACAGAACCGTGACGGGAGAATCACCATGTACTACTTCAAACCGATAGTCACCCCGGTGGGTGAACTGAAACTGGTCGCCAGCGATAGCGGCCTGGCGGGTATTTTGTGGGAAAACGACGATCCAAAACGCACCCGGTTTTTGCCGCAAACGCGCGATGACGATCATCCCATTCTGATCGAAACTGAGCGTCAGCTCAGCGAATACTTCACCGGTGCTCGTCGCTGCTTTGAGCTGCCGCTCGATTTTGTCGGCACTGAGTTTCAGAAAAAAGTCTGGCAGGCGCTGGTGGCTATCCCGTTTGGTGAGACGCGCAGCTACAGCCAGATTGCGCGGGAGATCGGCCATCCGTTGGCGGTGCGTGCCGTCGGGGCCGCCAATGGGCGTAATCCGCTCTCAATTGTCGCACCGTGCCACCGCGTGATTGGAGCCAACGGCAAGCTGACCGGCTTTGCGGGCGGACTGGATATCAAAGCCTTTCTGCTGGCACTGGAAGCGCCGCAAAAACCGCTGGTACTGGCAGATGAAACGCAGCCCGGCAGGGTCGGCGCTGTGATGCAGACAGAATAAATATCGCACGACACAGCCAGGCTTTTCCGCTATCGTGTTTAGCATATAAAACACGATGGCGGATTCTACGCCATAAGTCGCCGGAACAGGCGATTTTCGTTAATTAGACAAAACGAGAGCTGTGTCATGAGTGTGATGTTCGATCCAGAAAGCGCCGTTTATCCCTTTCCGCCCAAACCCGCTCGCCTGAGTGACGACGAGAAGGCGTTCTACCGTGAGAAAATTAAAGCGCTGCTGAAGGCGCGAAACGCGGTGATGGTGGCGCACTACTACACCGATCCGGAAATTCAGGCGCTGGCAGAAGAGACGGGCGGCTGCGTTTCCGACTCTCTGGAGATGGCACGCTTTGGCAGCAACCATTCGGCGACGACACTGCTGGTGGCCGGCGTGCGCTTTATGGGGGAAACCGCCAAAATCCTCAGCCCGGAGAAAACCGTACTGATGCCGACGCTGCAGGCGGAGTGCTCACTGGATCTCGGCTGCCCGATTGAAGAGTTTAACGCCTTTTGCGACGCCCATCCCGATCGCACCGTGGTGGTCTACGCCAATACTTCGGCGGCGGTAAAAGCGCGGGCCGACTGGGTGGTGACTTCAAGCATTGCGGTCGAGCTGATTGAGCACCTCGACAGTCTGGGCGAAAAAATTATCTGGGCGCCGGATCGCCATCTTGGCCGCTACGTCACCCAAAAATCGGGCGCGGACGTGCTCTGCTGGCAGGGTGCCTGCATTGTGCACGACGAGTTCAAAACCCAGGCGCTGCAGCGTATGAAAGCGCTCTATCCCGACGCGGCAGTGCTGGTGCATCCTGAGTCACCGCAGGCGATTGTCGATCTGGCCGATGCGGTCGGCTCGACCAGCCAGCTGATTCAGGCCGCCAAATCCCTGCCGCATCCGCAGATGATTGTGGCGACCGATCGCGGCATCTTCTACAAAATGCAGCAGGCGGTGCCGGATAAAGAGCTGCTTGAAGCGCCGACTGCCGGTGAAGGTGCCACCTGCCGCAGCTGTGCTCACTGTCCCTGGATGGCGATGAACGGCCTTAAAGCCATCGCAGAGGCGCTGGAGTCGGGTGGGGTGGAACATGAGATTCAGGTGGATGAGACGCTGCGTGAGGCGGCGTTACTGCCGCTTAATCGCATGCTATCCTTTGCAGCGGAACTTAAACTCAACGTGAACGGAAACGCGTAAGCGTTTTCCGGACAGGTGCTCAGCATGGACTTCTTCAGCACACATAATATTCTGGTTCACATTCCTCTGGGTGCCGGAGGCTACGATCTCTCATGGATTGAGGCTATCGGCACGCTGGCGGGCTTACTCTGCATCTGGTTTGCCAGCCTGGAAAAAATCATCAACTATCCCTTTGGCCTGATTAACGTCACGCTATTTGCGGTGATTTTCTTTCAGATCCAGCTCTACGCCAGCCTGCTGCTGCAGCTCTTCTTTTTTGCCGCCAATATCTACGGCTGGTACGCCTGGAGTCGGCAAACCTCCGATCATCAGGCGGCGCTGAAAATCCGCTGGCTGCCACTGCCTAAGGCGCTGGCCTGGACGGCGGGCTGTGTGATTGCGATTGCGCTGATGACCCTCTATATCGATCCGGTGTTTGCGCTGTTAACCCGAGCGGCCGTCACGCTGATGAACGGCGTTGGCCTGTCGGTGGCGATGCCCGCGCTGCAGCCGGATGCGTTCCCGTTCTGGGACTCCTGCATGATGGTGTTGTCGATTGCGGCGATGGTACTGATGACGCGCAAATATGTTGAGAACTGGCTGTTGTGGGTCATCATCAACGTGATTAGCGTGATGATTTTTGCCCGTCAGGGCGTCTATGCGATGTCGCTGGAGTATGTGATTCTGACGCTGATTGCGCTGAACGGCTCACGCATGTGGATCCGCAGCGCGCGGCAACAGGGTTCCCGCGCGCTGTCGGCTCAGTGAGTGTGCACTTCGCCTTTAGCGTGAGCATGCTCATGGTCGTGTGAATGGCTGTGATCATGGCCGGTGGCGGCAGCGCCGCTTAAGCCGAGTTCACACTCGGCACCGGCACAGGGCTGATACTCCATCTGCACGGTCGCATGCGCAATCTGATAGTGCTGGCGCAGATAGTCGTGGATACGATGCAGCAGCGCATCGTGATCGTAAGGCGGGATCACCTGCGCATGCAGCGTCAGCATCGGCTTTTCGCCCACCTGCCACAGATGCACATGGTGAACATTGCGCACCTCTGCGATGTTCAGGGTGAGATCCCGTATCAGCCGGTTCACATCCAGCGAACGCGGCGCCCCTTCCAGTAACTCCTGCAGACTCTCACGCAGCAGCGCCCAGGCGCTGCGCAGCACCAGCAGTGACACCAGCAACGACAGAATCGGATCGATTGGGGTCCAGCCGGTCAGCATAATAATCACCGCCGCGACAATCGCACCCACCGAGCCAAGCAGGTCGCCCATCACATGCAGCGCCGCGGCCCGCACGTTGAGATTCTTCTCTTCGCTGCCGTGATGCAGCAGCCAGAACGACAGAATATTGGCCAGCAGGCCGCCAATAGCAATCCCCAGCATCAGGCCGCCGGTCACCGGTTGCGGGTCGGCAAAGCGGCGCACCGCCTCCCAGACGATCAGTGCGGTAATGCCCAGCAGCGCAATGGCGTTAACAAATGCGGCCAGCGTGGTCAGACGCAGCAGGCCAAAGGTGTGGCGTGCATTGGGTTTACGGCGCGAGAACTGCACCGCCAGCAGCGCCATCAGCAGCGCGGCGGCATCGGTCAGCATATGCCCGGCGTCGGCCAGCAACGCCAGTGAACCCGAGAGCCAGCCGCCAATCACTTCAGCCACCATAAAGACAACGGTCACCCCGAAGGCGGCCGCCAGACGCGTGCGATTACTATCCTGCCCGCTATGAGTGTGGGTATGTGCCATAAGATTCCAGTTTTTTCAGTAACCTGTTTGCTAATAATATCAGTAATTGCCACGTCTCAGACGTGTCCTGATGCTGTTTTGCCTGCTCCGCCAGTTGCTGGCTGAGCTGTGCGCCATGCTCCAGCCCCACCAGTAACCAGCTTCCTTTCATCCGGTGCGCCGCTTCGGCGAACGGCATCCACGCCTCGCGCTCGCGTGCTTCGCGCATCACGGCCAGATCCTGCGTCACCGTGTTGTGCAGCGTCTGGCTCAGACGGCGGAGGAATTTCTCATTCTGCTGCGCCAGTTGCCACAGATTATCATCCAGCGCCGCCAGCGGATCTTCCTGCCACTCTGCCAGCAGCGCGCTGAGATCGGCTAACTGCACCGGTTTTATCATTACCCGCTCCCGGGCCTCCAGCGGTCGTGACAGCAGCTGGGCATCAGCGGAGCAGAGCACCCGCATCGCCTGACGCTTCCGCTGACGGTCACGCCGCCGCAATATCCGCAGCAGCAGCGTGCCGTCAGGCCGCGGCATCATCTGGTCGATAAACAGCAGGTCATAAGGCTGCTGCGCATCGGCCTGCAGTAGTGCGCGTCCCTGCTCAAAGATGTCAGCCTGAATCGCAAAACGCGACAGCTGCTGCTGCATCACCAGCAGATTGGTCGGATGGTCATCGACAATCGCCACCCGCAGCGGTGGAAGGTCGGGAAGGGCGGTTTCATCCACGTGGTTTGCTGGTGCGCAGACCTCCAGTGGCAGCGTCACGGTGACCTGGGTGCCGTGACCGGGTTCAGAGGCGAGCCGGATGTCGCCGCCCATCCGCTGCACCATTTCCCGGCAGATAAACAGCCCCAGGCCGCTGCCCTGCACCGAAACCGATTTACCGGACGGCGCCTGATACCAGGGATCGAACAGCTTCTGCTGCTCCTCTGGCGGAATGCCGCTGCCGCTGTCGCTCACCGTCAGAATCAGCTGTTGTTGCTGTGCGGCCAGCGTCAGGCGAATCGCGCCGTGGCGGGTAAATTTCAGCGCATTGGTCATCAGGTTGTTGACCACCTGCTGCAGGCGATCAGCATCGATCATCACGGCATCAGGCAGCGGCGTCAGCGCATCGACGATCAGATGCGGGCCGTCTTCGCGCATTAACGGATGATAAAAGTGCTGCTGCTGATTTAGCCACTGCGCCAGCGCCAGCGGACGGGGCGCCAGGGTAAAACTGTTGCTCTCGATGCGCGCATGATCCTGCAGATCATTCAGCAACGTCAGCAGCGATTGCGCACTGCTGTGCAGCAGCGTCAGGTTCTGGCTGCTGTGCTGCTGCTTCTCCAGCTCCAGCAGGCCGAGGATCGCCTGCATCGGCGTGCGCAGCTCATGGCTGACGGTCGCCAGGAACTGGCTCTTCATCGCATTGGCGTGCTCAGCCTGTTCACGCTGCTGACGCTCCCGGCGCTGTTGCCAGTAGCGGCGCGCCAGCAGCAACAGCAGCAGCGCAATGGCCGCACCTGCCACCGCCAGCACCATCATCGGCAGCGAACGCATCACCATCACGCTGCCGGGCTGTGGCGGGGTTGACCAGCTGTCGCGCATCTGACTCTGCGTGTCAGCCGGGATCTGCTGCAGCGCGCGATCCAGCAGGGTGCGCAGCACCGGCTGGTCAGCCGTCACGCCCAGCGCGATCGGCCAGGCGATGTCGCTGGCGGCAAAGGCGAGGTGGATGCGCGCATCATCGCGGCTGGCGATACGCCAGCGGGCGGAGAGCACGTTATCGACCAGCGCATCGATCTGCCCTTTTGCCAGCGCGTCATAGAGGCTATTACGATCGGCAAACTGCTGCGGCTGCAGATCCGCAGGCAGCAGACGCAGCGCCAGGTCATCCTGTAACACGCCGACCCGCTTGCCGCGCAGGTCGCGCCAGTGCGCCAGCGTATCGGGCTGCAGGCTGTAGATGCCCCATAGCGCGCGCCACACCGGCAGCGAGGTGCTCTGCATCGCATCGCCGTTCAGCGGCTGCATCAGCTGCAGCATCGCCTGCTGCTGACCGATCAGCGTGTTCGCCTGACGCGGATTGCTGACCCACACCGGTTCAAACTGCAGGCCGGTGCTCTGAGCTATCGCTTTCAGCAAATCCACGCCATAGCCTCTGGCGGTCCCGCTGGCATCGCGATAACTCCAGGGATAGTTGTCCGGTTCGGCGGTGTAAGTAATACGCGGATGATCGGCAATCCAGGCGCGTTCAGTGGGGCTGAGCATCAGGGTCTGCGTATCCTGATAGCGCGGCAGGGTACTGCTCCAGCGCGCCTGCAGCGTGTTCATCAGTTCTGCTGGCAACTGACGCAGGCTCTGATTAATCCAGCTGATAAGCTCTGGATCGCGGGAGACCGCGCGCAGGTTGAGCTGTCCGGCCTCGATGTGTGAGGCGATCTGATAAATCTGGCCCTGTTGCAGCTGGCTCAGCAGAAATCCGGCGCTGGTTTCATCCGCCACCACATAATCATTCTGCTGATTCAGCAGGGTATAGAGCGCCTGCAGATCACTGCTGTAGCGTCGCCAGCTGTGGCGGGCGGCCAGCGCAGGCGGCAGTTGTGCCAGCGTGCTTTCGCTGATCGCCAGTTGGGCATTCTGGCTGTTAAACATCACGGCACGCTGGTTTTGCTGATTGCGGTAGACCCGCAGCGGGCTGCTGTACCAGTTATCGCTGCTCAGGGCGCCGGCTGGCAGGGGAGAAATCCACATGCCAAGCGCAAAATCGATCTGGCCGCTGTTCAGCGCCTGCATCAGATGCGGCTGATCGCTGTAGAGGTTGAGGCTGAACTGCGCGCCAGTCAGCTGGCGCAGTGCGGAAAGATAGTCAGCATTGATGCCATACAGGTCGTTGCCGATGCGCATCGCCCAGGGGGCGTGGTTCTCTTCCAGCAGGCCAACTCGCAGGATTTTGCCCTGCATGGTTTCCGCGTGTGTCACCGGCAGCATCATCGGCAGATTGATGCTGCTCACCGGACGCACCTCAGCCACAACGGAGCCGCACAGCAACAGCAGCATCAGCAGGAGAGTTCTCACTGCTGCGCCTTCCACAGGTCAGCCAGTTCCACCACCGAACGAGCGCCGGTTTTTTCCAGAATGTTCTTTTTATGGGTGCTGACCGTTTTGTTACTGATGTGCAACTGGGCGGCGATTTGCAGATTGGACAGGCCGCTGGCCAGCAGCGCCAGAATCTGACGCTCTTTCTGGGTCAGCGGGAGTTCCGGCTCATCATCCATCACCGGAAACGCCGTCTGACCGCCCAGCACCGCCAGGATAGCGCTAAGCAGCTGCGCCATGCGCTGGCTCTTCACCACATAACCGGCGGCACCCAGCGCCTGGGCGCGACGCACATAGTGGCGGGTCTGCTGAGCAGAGTAGATCAATACCGGACAGTCGGGCCGATGGATCTTCAGGCGACGCAGGAACTCCAGCCCATCGCTGTCCGGCAGGCCAATATCCAGCACGATGATGTCCAGTGGCTGCTGAAGCAGGGGACGGGCGGCTTTTTCACTGCTGGCAGAGAGGAGCTGAACCGGAATAGGCGACTGGCTCAGAGCGGCTTCAAGTGCCACTTCAACCAGCGGATGATCGTCAATCAGAAGCAAAACGGCCATGAAGGATTTCCTGTAAAATTCACAGGATTAGCATAGCGGAAGAGTGGGACAGAGGGGAGAAAAACCAGGAGAGCGTCAGCTCTCCTGGCTAAACAGAATTACTGGGTGGTGCCGTCGGTTTTGGTATCTACGTCACCGCCGCCCACTTTAGTCTGAACTTTTTTATTGATGTTCGGACATTTACCATCTTTACACTGGGCGTTCTGGTCCATTTCGTTAGCAGACATATTACCATGGCTGGTGGTGCTGCCGGACGTTGCAGGATTGGTATCGTTGCCAGTGTTATTAATTTTGCTGTTATCGACATTATTTGGCGGCAGATTCTCTTTCGCTCCGCCCGCTGCTGCACCTGCACTGGCTGCCTGATTCGATGTACCGTTATTGCTGCTGCTGTCTGCAGCCAGTACCGCACCGCTGCTCAGTGTCATTGCTGCTGTCAAAAAGAGTAAGGCAAACTTTTTCATCATTATGCTCCCGTTAATAAATGAAGATGCTTTAAGCCCAGAGGTGCAATTTCGGGTAAGAAAATCCCTGACGAAATATAATTCGCCGGTTGGCTTAAACAGGGTGATTTAATTTGGTAAGCGGGACGTTCCTCAGTGCTTACCATTAAAAAGTCTAGTCGCTAACCTGATTAATGCAAATATCACCCGCACATTTAACCCGCAGCGGGAATTTACACCCCAGGCGCTTCGGGCTACATTGGGCAGGTTGTGTCCGGCGGGCGCCGGGCCAGAAATAATATGGAATCAGTATGAATTACCAGAACGATGACTTACGCATCAAAGAGATTAAAGAGCTGTTACCTCCGGTTGCGCTGCTCGAAAAATTCCCGGCGACCGATCGTGCTGCACAGACCGTTTCACAGGCCCGTCAGGCGATTCATCAGATCCTGCAGGGCAAGGACGATCGCCTGCTGGTGGTGATCGGCCCCTGCTCAATTCATGACACTGAAGCGGCAAAAGAGTATGCCGACCGCCTGCTGGCGCTGCGTGATGAGCTGAAAGGCGAGCTGGAAGTGGTGATGCGGGTCTATTTTGAAAAGCCGCGCACCACGGTGGGCTGGAAAGGGCTGATCAACGATCCCTACATGGATAACAGCTACCAGCTCAACGACGGTCTGCGTCTGGCGCGTAAACTGCTGCTGGATATTAACGACAGCGGCTTACCGGCGGCGGGCGAGTTTCTGGATATGATTACCCCGCAATATGTGGCTGACCTGATGAGCTGGGGCGCGATTGGCGCGCGCACCACGGAATCCCAGGTACACCGTGAGCTGGCGTCCGGTCTCTCCTGTCCGGTCGGCTTCAAAAACGGCACCGATGGCACCATTAAGGTGGCGATCGATGCCATCAACGCGGCGGGATCGCCGCACTGTTTCCTGTCTGTGACGAAGTATGGTCACTCCGCCATTGTGGAAACCAGCGGCAACGGTGACTGCCATATCATTCTGCGCGGCGGCAAAGAGCCGAACTATAGTGCGCAGCATGTTGCAGAGGTCAAAGAGGGCCTGGCAAAAGCGGGTCTGCCACAGCAGGTGATGATCGATTTCAGCCACGCCAACAGCAGCAAGCAGTTCCAGCGTCAGATGGTTGTGGCAGACGATGTCTCACAGCAGCTGATTAATGGTGAGCAGGCGATTGTCGGTGTGATGATCGAGAGTCATCTGGTGGAAGGCAACCAGAGTCTGGAGAGCGGCGAGCCGCTGGTCTATGGCAAAAGCGTCACCGACGCCTGTATCGGCTGGGAAGATACCGACAAGGTGCTGCGTCAGCTGGCGGCAGCGGTTAAACAGCGCCGCGGCTGAGTGGGATAACTGACAAGGTCTGACCCGGTTCGCGTTGAGGATTGTGCCTCTGACCGTATTCCCTGCGCTTTGAGCCAATCAGTTGTTGCCTGGCTCATTGATCTCTTTATTCTGACAACGAACACAGTGCGCAGCGTTCGTGCGCGCAGCCCAATAAAAAAGGCCAGACTTTCGTCTGGCCTTTTTGCATTTCAGCGAGAAATTACTTCGCTTTACCCTGATTCGCAACAGCTGCGGCTTTCGCGGCAATCTCGTCCTGGTCGCCCAGGTAGTAGCGTTTCAACGGTTTGAAGTTTTCATCGAACTCATAAACCAGCGGTACGCCGGTAGGGATGTTCAGTTCGAGGATTTCATCTTCGCTCAGGTTATCCAGATATTTCACCAGCGCACGCAGTGAGTTGCCGTGTGCGGCAATGATCACTTTCTCACCGCTTTTGATGCGCGGCAGAATGGTTTCGTTCCAGTAAGGGATAACGCGGTCAATAGTCAGCGCCAGGCTTTCGGTGGTTGGCAGCTGCTCTGGGGTCAGTTTCGCGTAACGCGGATCATGGCCCGGGAAGCGCTCATCTGAACGATCCAGCTCTGGCGGAGTAACGGCAAAGCCGCGACGCCACTGCTTAACCTGCTCATCACCATATTTGGCAGCGGTTTCCGCTTTATCCAGACCCTGCAGCGCACCGTAGTGACGCTCGTTCAGACGCCAGGTTTTCTCAACCGGCAGCCAGGCCTGATCCAGCTCATCCAGCACATTCCACAGCGTGTGAATGGCACGCTTCAGTACTGAGGTGTAAGCGAAATCGAAAACAAAGCCCTCTTTTTTCAGCAGCTGACCTGCTGATTTGGCTTCGCCACGACCTTTCTCAGAAAGGTCAACATCATACCAACCGGTAAAGCGGTTTTCGTTGTTCCACTGGCTTTCGCCGTGTCGCACCAGAACCAGCTTAGTTACAGCCATAGCTTAACTCCTTAATACTGTGATGTTTCTGTGAGATTGGAAACCTGCTGCTGCCCGCCTGACACGCGAGCTGATTGCGCCATACCATAACGGAAAAGCGGGCAGCGCGTAAGCCTGTGTGTGACGCACTGCGCGTTTTTCAGCCGGAGGCTCAGCGTGGCGTGAAGCGATAACGCGTCACGGATTCCCAGCGATCTCCCGGCTGCAGCCAGCAATCAGGCTGAGGCCATTCATCATGATTAGGCGAATCCGGTAAAAATTCGCTCTCCAGCGCAATACCCTGAAATGCAGTATAGCTCGCCTGTTCACGGGCACGGGTGCCTGCCAGGTAGTTGCCGGAGTAGAACTGCAACGCCGGTGCCGAAGTGGTCACGCTGAGCTGCAGTCTGCCATCTT
This sequence comes from Pantoea sp. EKM21T, assembly GCF_011800405.1. NCBI lineage: Bacteria > Pseudomonadati > Pseudomonadota > Gammaproteobacteria > Enterobacterales > Erwiniaceae > Pantoea > Pantoea sp. EKM21T. Next base: position 449,999 of record NZ_JAALFV010000001.1, on the reverse strand, counting down.
CCGACCAGAGTTCTGCCGCAGGCTGAGTGTCGTCGCCTGCGCTGCTGAGCAGAAACGCATGGTCATAGCCCTTCACCGCTCGCTGGTCGTCGTCTGCCAGAAACTCCTGTGCCACGACTTTGGCCTCGCGGAAATCAAAACTGGTTCCGACAACCTCTTTCAGCGGCGCATTCGGGATGCCTTCGCTGTCGACCGGCAGATAATGGTCGGCGTGCAGTTGTAAGCGATGCTGGCGGGCGTCGCCATGATGCGCATCAAGGTTAAAGTAGGCGTGGTTAGTCAGATTGACCGGGCAGGGCTGATCGCAGCGCGCTTCATAGCTAATGCTCAGGCAGTTCTGGTCATCCAGCTGATAGCGCAGATCGGCAATCAGATTGCCGGGATAGCCCTGATCGCCATCGGGCGAATCAATGCGGTAGTGCACCTCGCTGTCAGACTGGCTGACAATCTGCCAGCGGCGCTTATCAAAGCCTTCCGGTCCGCCATGCAGCTGATGTGCACCCTGGTTCGGCACCAGCTGGCGGTTCAGTTTATTCAGTTTTGCCCCGGCGATGCGGTTAGCGTAGCGGCCGACCGTCGCGCCCAGATAGGCATCCTGATGGAGATAGTCAGAGGGCGTTGCGCAGCCGAGCAGCGCTTCACGCACCGTGCCATCCTGCATCGGCACGCGGGCGGAGAGCCAGGTTGCGCCCCAGTCCATAAAGGTGGCCAGCATGCCGTTGGCATTGCGCAGCACCGTTATGCGCCACGGCTGACCGTCGGGCGCGTGGGAGTTGACGTCGTTCAGCATTGGCCAGCTCCTTCAGAGGCTTTGCAGACGTAGAAGGTCTCTTTGATGCCGGTTGCTGCTTCATACTGCTCCGCTACGGCGGCTTTGACCTGATCGACCAGATCCAGTGGCATCAGCGCGACGATACAACCACCAAAGCCGCCGCCGGTCATACGCACGCCGCCGCGCTCACCGATCTGCGCTTTCACGATCTCTACCAGGGTATCGATCGGTGGCACGGTGATCTCGAAGTCGTCACGCATCGAGGCGTGAGATTCGGCCATCAGCTGGCCCATACGGGTCAGGTCGCCCTGCGTCAGCGCATCGGCTGCTTCCAGGGTGCGGGCGTTCTCGGTCAGAACGTGACGCACGCGTTTTGCCACCTGCGGGTCGAGCTGCGCCTGTGCCGCTTCAAACTCGACCAGTTCAACGTCACGCAGTGCCTTCTTATTGAAGAAACGCGCGCCCGCTTCACACTGCTCACGACGCGTGTTGTATTCGCTGCCAACCAGGGTACGACGGAAGTTGGAGTTGATGATCACCACCGCGATATCTTCCGGCATCGACACCGGACGCGTGCCCAGCGTGCGGCAGTCGAGCAGCATGGCGTGATCTTTCCGGCCCAGCGCGGAGATCAACTGGTCCATGATGCCGCAGTTACAGCCGACGAACTGGTTTTCCGCTTCCTGACCATTCACGGCAATGGCGGCGCCATCCAGCGGCAGATTATAGAGCTGCTGCACCACGGTGCCGACCGCCACTTCCAGCGACGCAGATGAGCTGAGGCCCGCGCCCTGAGGCACGTTGCCGCTGATCACCATATCGATACCGCCGAAATCGGCATGACGCTGCTGCAGATGCTTCACCACGCCGCGCACATAGTTGGCCCACATCGGTTCCTGCAGGCTGACGATCTCTTCATCCAGCGAGAATGTGTCCTGCGCATTCTCATAATCTGCAGCGACCACCCGAATCTGGCGATCGTCACGGCGGGCACAGGCAATCACCGTCTGGTAATCGATGGCGCACGGCAGCACGAAGCCGTCGTTATAGTCGGTATGCTCGCCAATCAGGTTAACGCGGCCCGGTGCCTGAATGGTATGCGTAGCGGCGTAACCGAAGGTGTCAGAGAAAAGCTGCTGCGTGATGGTTTTTAAGCTCATTGTTGTGCCTCACGGAAGTGAACGTCGCTGACAGAACGCAGACGTTCCGCCGCCTGTTCCGCCGTTAAATCGCGTTGGGTTTCGGCCAGCATTTCATAGCCAACCATAAATTTACGCACCGTTGCTGAGCGCAGCAGCGGCGGATAGAAGTGAGCATGCAACTGCCAGTGATCGTTGGCTTCGTCGTTAAACGGCGCGCCGTGCCAGCCCATGGAGTAGGGGAATGAGCACTGGAACAGGTTGTCGTAGCGGCTGGTCAGCAGCTTAAGCGCCAGCGCCAGGTCAGTACGCTGCGCCTCATTGAGGTCGGTAATTCGTTTGACGTGCGCTTTCGGCAGCAGCAGGGTTTCAAACGGCCAGGCGGCCCACCACGGCACCACCGCCAGCCAGTGATCGGTTTCCACCACGGTGCGGCTGCCATCCTGCTGTTCACGTGCCAGATAATCGACCAGCATCGGCGAGCCATGTTTAGCGAAATAGTCGCGCTGATGATCATCTTCACGCTGCGCTTCATTCGGCAGGAAGCTGTTGGCCCAGATCTGACCATGCGGATGCGGGTTGGAGCAGCCCATCGCCGCGCCTTTGTTCTCAAACACCTGCACCCAGGGATAGTGCTGACCCAGATCGGCGGTCTCTGCCTGCCAGGTACGCACCACCTCTTCCAGTGCGTTCAGCGACATCTCCGGCAGGGTTTTGCTGTGATCGGGCGAGAAGCAGATGACCCGACTGGTGCCGCGTGCGCTTTCACAACGCATCAGGATATCGTCGCTCTCGGGCGCGTCTGGCGTGTCGGTCATCAGCGCAGCAAAGTCATTGGTAAAAACGTAGGTGCCCGAATAGTCCGGGTTTTTGTCGCCGGTGATGCGGGTGTTTCCGGCACACAGGAAGCAGTCCGGATCGTGCGCCGGTAACGTATTGACCGCCGGGGTTTCCTGCGCGCCTTGCCACGGACGTTTGGCCCGATGAGGTGAAACTAAAATCCATTGATCAATCAGTGGATTGTAACGGCGATGCGGGTGATCGACCGGGTTGAATTTTTCCATGTTAGATCCTGGTAAGCGTCAAAAGCCAAAGAGGCATCGGTAAAAAGTAGCACATCAGCGCGCCCGAAAGCGTGATCAAGTCTGGATAAATGGTATCGTTTACACAAGCTGAATATTCTTATTTCGTGGCAATGTGCGCGGATATATGGCGTGAAAGGTGATGTGGAATGGTAGCGCTTACACAAGAGCGCTTTAAAACGCCGCAGCAGCGGCGTTGGGTGAAGCGTTACATGAGCCCTAGTGCAGGGTTTCCTGCTGAAAGTGATAGCCGCCGTCATGGGCGATAAAGCTCAGGCGATGTGTAATGCAGGCGGGCGCATCTTCCGCGTGATGCGAAACAAACAGCAGCTGAGTCCGTCCCTCGCCAATCAGCACATCGACAAAGCGCCGCACGAGCTGGCGGTTAATCGGGTCGAGCCCCTGTAGTGGCTCATCCAGTATCAGCAGCGTCGGATGCTTAACCAGCGCGCGGGCAATCAGCACCAGCCGCTGCTGTCCCCATGAGAGCGAGTGGAACGGCGCATCGGCCTGTCCGTTATCCATCCCCATCAGTGCCAGCCACTGCTGCGCCAGCGCTTTTTGCCGGTCAGAAGCCGCCTGATAGAGACCAATAGAGTCGAAGAAGCCCGACAGGATCACCGTGCGCACATTGGTGCTGACGCGGTAATCGAGATGCAGGCTGCTGCTGACATAGCCAATATGCTGCTTGATATCCCAGATGGTTTCGCCACTGCCGCGACGGCGGCCAAACAGGGTTAAATCATTGCTGTAGCCCTGAGGATGATCGCCGGTCACCAGGCTGAGCAGGGTCGATTTTCCGGCGCCGTTCGGGCCGGTAATCTGCCAGTGCTCGCCGGCGTTGACCTGCCAGTTCAGCCCCTGAATTACTGGCTTATCGTTATACGAGACGGTGCCGTTGCGCAGGATAACGCGCGGCGCATCATCCGCCAGCGATGGCAGCTGATCCGGCGCATCCGCCTCAGGTAACGCCATTCCCATCAGCTGTTCACTGTGTGCCAGCTGTGCCACCAGCGCTTCCGTTAAAATGGCCTGGCGTGGCCCGCTGTGGGTGAGGGTGCACTCCGCCAGCACGCCAACCTGCTGAATGAAGTCGGGAATATCGTCAAAGCGATTGAGCACCAGCACCAGGGTAAATGTCGGCTGCTGCAGGCCGCGCAGCGTGTCGGTCAGGCTGGCGCGCGACGCCACATCCAGCCCGTCAAACGGCTCATCCAGAATCAGCAAATCTGGCTGGTTCATCAATGCCTGACAGAGCAGGGTTTTGCGGGTTTCGCCGGTAGAGAGATATTTGAAGCGGCGTGAAAGCAGCGCTTCGATGCCGAACTGCTGTGCCAGCTGCTCGCAGCGCTCGGGCTGCTGCACCTCCGCCTGAATCACCTCTGCCACGGTCAGCCCGGTATCCTCTTCACCTTCGCTGAGCATATCGGTGTTGTTGCGCTGCCACTCCTGCGCCACCAGTGTTTGTAGCTGCTCCAGCGACAGCCGGACCGGCCGTCTGAAGTCGCTGCTGACTGAACCGGCCAGCGGCGGCAGTTCTCCAGAGAGTGCGCGCGCCAGTGATGATTTGCCGCTGCCGTTGGCACCGACAAACGCCCAGCTTTCGCCGCGCTGCAGTTCCACCTGATTCAGGCTCAGTATCCGGGTATCGCTAAGACGAAACGTGCCTTGCGAAATGTGCAATGAAGCCATGTTCTGTTCCATTTTTTGCATCGTGTCACTGAGTTGTAACCATTGCCCGTAATGAAGTCAAATCAACGGCTAGAGCAGGGTGGCGACGATGGCGTGTTCCGCATTGAAACTGGCGATCACGGCGTCGCCGGGCTGCAGCCTGAGTTGCTGCAGCTGATCGTTGCTCAGGGTCGCGCACAGGGTTTCGCCGCTGGCGAGCTTCATCAGCACTTCACTCATCTGCTCGCCGGGTTCGATGGCACTGACCGTCGCTGCCAGCTGATTGTCATGCTGTGCGGCGTCACGACTGATGCGGATCCACGGCGCCTTGATCAGCACCAGCACCTCTTTACCGGCGGCCAGTTGCAGGCGATCGGCGCTGCGCTGGGTCAGCGCCACATTAAGCTGCGTGACGCCATCGGCCAGTTGAATCAGCAGATGCTGGACCACCTGCTGCGCATCGTTACTGACAACGGTGCCAAACAGCTGGTTACGGGCGCTGGTCTGCAGCGAGAAACGGGCGATGGCCGCCAGCAGACTGTCGAGCGGTAACGTATCCTGCTGTAGCGCATCAAAGGCTTTCTGCTGGATCTGCTCCATCAGCTGGAACAGCTGAATCAGGCGTTCACCGTAGCGGGTGAGCGTTGCGCCACCGCCGCCTTTACCGCCGGTGGCCCGCTCCACCAGCGTTTCATCCGCCATCTGGTTCATCTCATTAATCGCATCCCAGGCACTTTTGTAGCTGATACCGGCCAGCTTCGCCCCCTGACTGATCGACCCGGTCTGCTGTACGCGTTTCAGCAGCTCAATACGTCGCGGATCGGCAAACAGTTTCTGTTGTAAACGGATATGAAGGGACAGTTCGGCTTCCATGACAGCTCCGGCAAAGGGTTAAGGCGAAGGCCGATGATAGCGGCGTTTTGTGACCAAAGTAAAAGCACGAAAAGGGCTGCGCAAAATTTTGCTGACCCGTTACAATCTCTTTTTTGTTAGCAGAGTGAGACTCTCCATGCTGGAACTACTTAAAAGCCTCGCCGTTGCCATACTGATGGTGCCTGTCGTGATGGCGCTGATGCTGGGCATGATTTATGGCCTGGGTGAAGTGTTTAACGTCATCTCTAAAATTGGTCATCGCGAAAAATCCTCAGCCCGTTCGCACAATTAATTGCTGCTACGCCCGCCATCTGCGCGGGCGTGGTCGTTTTTATCTCTCCTGATTTAACCTTTTGTTCCCCCTGCCGATAATTTACTGAACCTCACTGACATTGCGCTATATTATCCGCTACACAACGAATAGCCGGAGAAAATCATGTCATTTAAACACTATCGCTGGGGCGTCGCGGCCCTGATCACCGTTTCGCTGGCCGGGCAGGCTGTGGCCGCCGACAGCATCACTGTGTTTGCCGCGGCTTCACTGACCAACGCGATGCAGGATATTGCCAGCCGTTACAAGCAGGAAAAGGGGGTGACGGTGGTCTCTTCGTTTGCCTCTTCTTCAACGCTGGCGCGCCAGATTGAGCAGGGTGCTCCTGCCGATCTCTTTATCTCTGCCGATCAGCAGTGGATGGATGATGCGGTGGCGAAAAAAAGTGTGATTACCAGTAGCCGCTATACCCTGCTGGGCAACGATCTGGTATTGATTGCGCCACGCAGTGCTGACGCGAAAGCGGTGACGCTGGACCCGCAGACTGACTGGAAAACCTTGCTGCACGGTGAGCGTCTGGCAGTCGGCGATCCGGACCACGTTCCTGCGGGCATCTACGCCAAAGAGGCGCTGCAAAAGCTGGGTGCCTGGGAAGGCGTTGCGCCTTCGTTAGCGCCAGCCAATAATGTGCGGGCAGCGCTGGCGCTGGTCGAGCGTAATGAAACGCCCTATGGCATTGTCTACGGGTCCGACGCGGTCGCCAGCGACAAAGTGCAGGTCGTCGGGCATTTTCCGGCAACCAGCCATAAACCCGTAGAATATCCGATGGCGATCGTGAACGATCACGACAACGCTGCCGTTAAAGCGTTTTATGATTATCTGAAAGGGCCTCAGGCCGCGGCTATCTTTAAACATTACGGATTCACACCGACGAAATGATACTCAGCGATCCCGAATGGCAGGCGGTACTGCTTAGCCTTAAAGTCTCTGGCATAGCCGTGATTGGCAGTCTGCCGTTTGGCATCCTGATGGCCTGGATTCTGGTGCGCTGCCGTTTTCCTGGTAAAGCGCTGCTCGACAGCCTGATCCACCTGCCGCTGGTGCTGCCGCCGGTGGTGGTGGGTTATCTGCTGCTGATTAGCCTTGGGCGGCGCGGCATCATAGGCGAAAAGCTTTATGACTGGTTTGGCTTCAGCTTTGCTTTCAGCTGGCGCGGTGCCGCACTGGCCTCTGCCGTGATCGCCTTTCCGTTGATGGTGCGCGCCATCCGGCTGGCGCTGGAGGCGGTGGATTGCCGGCTGGAGCAGGCGGCGCGCACGCTGGGCGCCGGACGCTGGCGGGTCTTTTTCACCATTACGCTCCCGCTGACGTTGCCAGGCGTGATCGTCGGAACGGTGCTGGCGTTTGCCCGATCGCTGGGCGAGTTCGGCGCCACCATCACCTTTGTTTCCAATATTCCCGGCGAGACGCGCACGCTGCCGCTGGCGATGTTTACCCTGATAGAGACACCGGGTGCGGAAGGGGCGGCGGCACGGCTCTGCGTCATCGCGATCGTGCTGGCCCTGGCGTCACTGCTGGCGTCGGAATGGCTGGCACGTGCAGGCCGTAAGCGGATGGGAAACTGATGCTATCACTCAACATTATGCAGCAGCAGGGCGATCACGTGCTGGAGGTCGACCTGCAGATCCCGGCCAAAGGGATCACCGCTATTTTCGGCGTGTCAGGTGCCGGAAAAACCTCCCTGATCAACGCGATCAGCGGGCTGACCCAGCCGCAGCGGGGACGGATCCAGCTGCACGATCGTCTGCTGTTTGATGCAGAGCAGAAGATTGCGCTGCCGCCGGAAAAACGGCGTATCGGTTATGTATTCCAGGATGCGCGACTGTTCCCGCACTATCGGGTCCGTGGCAACCTGCAATATGGTATGGCACCTAAGATGAAAGCGCAGTTCGACAGTCTGGTCTCTCTGCTGGGTCTGGAGGCGCTGCTGCCGCGCTTTCCGCTGTCGCTGTCGGGCGGGGAAAAGCAGCGGGTCGCGATTGGCCGTGCGCTGCTGACCGCACCGGATATGCTGCTGCTGGATGAGCCGCTGGCGTCACTGGATCTGCCACGCAAACGTGAACTGATGCCCTATCTGCAAAAGCTGGCGAAGCAGGTTGAGATACCGATGCTCTACGTTTCGCACAGTCTGGAGGAGATCCTGCAGCTGGCTGATAACGTGCTGGTGCTGGATGCGGGCAAGGTCAAAGCCTTTGGTCCGCTGGAGCGGGTCTGGAGCAGCAGCGCGATGCGGCCCTGGCTGCCGGTGAGTGAACTGACCAGCGTGCTGCGGGTGCAGGTGCTGGAGCAGCATCCCGACTATCCGATGACCGCGCTGTCGCTGGGCGATCAGCACATCTGGGTCAGCCGGGTGAATCAGCCGGTTAAAACCCCGCTGCGTATTCGCATTGCCTCGGCCGATGTCTCGCTGGCGCTGCAACCGCCGCAACACAGCTCGATCCGCAACATTTTACCGGCACAGGTGGTGGAATTGCTGGAGGTCGGGGACCAGGTTGAGGTGAAGCTGCGCATCGGCATCAGCGAACTCTGGGCGCGCATCACGCCGTGGGCGCGGGATGAGCTGGGCATCCGGCCGGATCAGTGGCTTTATGCCCAGATCAAAAGCGTCTCGGTGACGCCCTGATTACAACACGTACTGATAGAGGGTATCGGCAATACCGGTTTCAAGGTTGGTGCCGATCACCATTTTCGCCCGCGCTTTGATCGCCTCATCGGCATTACCCATCGCCACGCCCAGTCCGGCCGTTTCCAGCATGCTGAGATCGTTATAGTTATCACCGAACGCGATCACATCGGACATACTCAGCCCCAGTGATTCAACCCACTGCGCCAGTCGTTTGCCTTTGCTGTTGCCGCCTTTGGCGATATCGACCTGATCGTGCCACGACCATTCGCAGGCCAGTCCCAGTTCCGCTTCCACCCTGGTGGCGAACTGCTGCAGTTCCGGAATGTTGTTGTGCGACAGGGCAAACTTCCAGATCGAACCGGCGTCGCGTGCCGCCTGGGCTAAGTCGGGCACCTGGCGGAACAGTGGACGCTGGTGGGCGGGCAGCGATTCGGCCCACTTCAGGGTGCGCATCACGTGGCCGGTCGGGGTCTGATAGAGCATCGCATCATCCACGTAGAGCAACCCGTGAATCTGCTGCTGATTCAGCATCTCAATCACCTGCAACGCCAGCTGCGGGTCGAGGGGATCGGACGCCAGCACCTTTTTCGCCTGGTAATCATACAAATAGGTGCCATTACAGCAGATTGCGGGTGTATCCAGCTGTAACGCCTGATAAAAAGGGTGGATAGCGCAGTGATGGCGTCCGGTCACGATAGCGACATGAACGCCCGCCTGGCGTGCCTGATTTAGCGCTTCGATTGACTGCGGCAGAATCGTTTTGGCTGGGGTCAGCAGCGTGCCGTCGAGGTCGAGGGCAATTACACGGTAGTTCATTAATCCTCTCGTTTTTCCTGGTTTGCAGGGGCTGAAGTCTACACCTCACCACGGTCCGGAGACAAAAAACAGGGCACAAATGATCCCAGCGCAGGGCAATAAAACAGGCTACAGTGATTCACAGATCATGATCAGGCAGCAAAAAAGGAGAATGCATGAAACAAGTTGTCTACACCGCCAGTCCCGAGAGCCAGCAGATCCACGTCTGGCAGATGAATGATGAGGGCGGGCTGACGTTGCTTCAGGTGACCGATGTCGCCGGCCAGGTTCAGCCGATGGTGGTGAGTCCGAACCGCGATTTTCTCTATGTCGGTGTGCGTCCCAATTTCCGCGTGCTGGCGTTTCGCATTGCCGCCGATGGTACGCTGACCGAAGCGGGTCAGGCGCCGTTGCCCGGCAGTCCGACTCACATTTCCACCGATCGCCAGGGCAGATTCCTGTTCTGCGGCTCCTACAATGATGCCTGCGTCAGCGTCAGCCCGATTGGCGATGACGGCATCCCGCAGGCCCCGTTGCAGGTGATCAGCGGACTGGATGGCTGTCACTCGGCCAACATCGATAATGACAACAAGACGCTCTACGTGCCGGCTCTGAAGCAGGACCGTATCTGTTTATTTAAGCTGGGCGAAGATGGTCAGCTGACGCCGCGTAAACAGACGCAGGTCACGACGGTAGAAGGCGCTGGCCCGCGTCATATGCAGTTCCATCCGGGCGGCCAGTACGCTTACTGCGTGAACGAGCTCGACAGCACGGTTGAGGTGTGGGCATTAAATACGGGCGAAGGCGAAGCAGAAAGCGTTCAGACGCTGGATATGATGCCGCCTGACTTCAGCGGTACGCGCTGGGCAGCTGATATTCATCTGACGCCGGATGGCCGTTTCCTCTATGCCTGCGATCGCACCAGCAGCACGCTGGCAGTCTTCAGCGTCAGCGACCTGGGCGATGAGCTGACCCTGGAAGGGTTCCAGCCGACGGAAACGCAGCCGCGCGGATTTAATATCGATCACAGCGGACGCTATCTGGTAGCGGCGGGACAGAAATCTCATCACATCGAAGTTTATGCGATTACCGAACCGAAAGGGCTGCTAAAGCCGCTGGGACGTTATGCGGTGGGGCAGGGCCCGATGTGGGTTGTGATTCATCAGTTACAGGCGTAACCCGCTACGAAAAACGCCTCTCCTGTCAGGGAGAGGTATGAGATAGTTGACGAAGTCTGCCACAGCCCAGCTGTGAGATCGAGCAGACACAGGGAACGGCGTCAGATCGGAAAGACGCAAAAACCGCCATCCATGGCACGCTCTGCCCCCGCGATTACGCACCTCATCCCTGAGGTGCGCCCGTAGCCGGGCCAACGCTTTGCGTTGTTCAAAAACGCTCCCGGCGTTTTTGTCCCTGGGCGTGGGACGCTTTCCTCTTCTGACGCCGTTCCCTGCGTTTTGAGCTAATACGTTGCTGCCAGGTCACCCAGCCTTGGGTTTGCCAGTAGTCTGGCGTGCTGAATTACTGATAATTCACGGTCAGCGAGGCGCTCGCCAGTGCGTGGAAATGCACATTAAAGCCGACCATTGCGCCACTGGCGCCTTCATCTACTTCAATCGTCTCCACATCCAGCGCATGCACGGTGAAAATGTAGCGATGGGTTTCGCCCTGTGGCGGCGCCGCGCCACCGTAGCCCGCCTGACCGAAATCGGTACGGGTCTGGATTGCGCCTGCTGGCAGTGATGCTTTGCCGGAACCGGCACCCTGCGGCAGTGACGTCGAGCTGGCCGGAATATTCGCTACCACCCAGTGCCACCAGCCGGAACCGGTCGGGGCATCAGGATCGTAGCAGGTCACCACAAAACTTTTGGTACCCTCTGGTGCCGCTTCCCAGGCAAGGTGGGGAGAGATATTCTCGCCCTGATAACCCATGCCGTTGAAAACATGCTTTTCAGGCATCTTCTCGCCGTCATTAAAATCCTGACTAAAAACGCGCATCACATCTCCTTAATTGTCGATGAATAGCCTGTCATCATAACCAAAAGTGCCGTCAGTGCCAGCGGTCAGCCCGCTTCAGGCGGCAAAATGTTGAGAATGCTCCAGCGCGCCGCCAATCGCCTGCACCAGCCTGCTCAGCGCCTGCGGCGTGATGATGTAGGGTGGCATCAGGTAGATTAGCCGGCCAAAAGGCCGGATCCAGACGCCCTGTTCAACAAAGAACTGCTGCAGCGCCGCCATATTAACCGTCTGATGGGTTTCCACTACGCCAATCGCGCCCAGCACGCGCACATCGGCCACCTGCGGTGAACTGCGCAGCGGCAGCAGCTCAGCCCGTAACTGCTGTTCGATCGCCGCCACCTGGCGCTGCCAGTGACCTTCCGCCAGCATGGTCAGGCTCTCTGCCGCGACCGCGCAGGCCAGCGGATTGCCCATAAAGGTCGGGCCATGCATAAAGCAGCCCGCCGCGCTGCGGCTGATGGTGTCCGCGACCTCGCGGGTAGTCAGGGTCGCCGCCAGCGTCATCATGCCACTGGTCAGCGCTTTGCCGACGCAGAGAATATCCGGGGTAATGCCCGCATGCTCGCAGGCAAAGAGTTTGCCGGTACGGCCAAAGCCGGTGGCGATCTCATCCGCAATCAACAGCACGCCATAGCGATCACAGGCTTCCCGTACCTGCTGCAGATAGCGCGGATGGTAGAAACGCATGCCGCCCGCACCCTGCACAATCGGCTCCAGAATGACGGCTGCCAGTTGCCGGTGATGCTGTTCTATCAGCCTGGCGAAATCATCGAAATCAGGCTGGTGCCATTCATCATCAAAGCCGCAGGCCGGGGCCGCCGCAAAGTGATGCTCGGGCAGATAGCCGCGCCACAGGCTGTGCATCGAGTTCTCGGGGTCGCACACCGACATCGCTGCAAAGGTATCGCCGTGATAGCCGCGTTTCAGCGTCAGGAACTGCTGACGCGTCTCGCCACGCCCCAGCCAGTACTGCAGCGCCATCTTCATCGACACTTCCACCGCCACCGAGCCTGAATCGGCCAGGAAGACGCACTCCAGCGCCTCAGGCGTCATCGCCACCAGCTGACGGCAGAGCGCCACCGCCGCCGGATGGGTAATGCCGCCAAACATCACGTGCGACATCTGTGTGACCTGCTCTGTCAGCGCCCGGTTCAGGCGCGGATGGTTGTAACCGTGGATCGCCGCCCACCACGAGGACATCCCATCCACCAGCTCACGGCCATCGGCCAGCTGCAGCTGAAAACCCTGTGCGGCGACCACCGGGTAGCAGGGCAGCGGGTCCTGCATCGAGGTGTAGGGATGCCAGATATGCTGGCGGTCAAAGCGGGCATCGTCTGAGGAGAAAACGGGGATAGTCATCGGAGTTGTAAACCAAAATAAAAAAATATAGTTTACAAGTATAACCCTGCTTTTCGTCGGGATGACACCCTTTTTGGAGTAAGTAATGGCTCAACGCTGGACAATTGCACAGGCGCAAGCGCTGTTTGATCAACCTTTTCTTGAACTGATGTTTAACGCGCAGCAGGTGCATCGGCAGCACTTCGATCCGCGCCAGGTGCAGGTCAGTACCCTGCTGTCGATTAAAACCGGTGCCTGTCCGGAAGATTGTAAATACTGCCCGCAGAGCGCGCGCTACAAGACCGGCCTGGAGTCGGAGCGGCTGATGGAAGTGGAAGAGGTGCTGACCTCAGCGCGTCAGGCCAAAGCCGCCGGTTCAACCCGTTTCTGCATGGGTGCCGCGTGGAAAAATCCGCACGAGCGCGATATGCCCTATCTGGAGAAGATGGTAGAAGGCGTGAAGGCGATGGGAATGGAAACCTGCATGACGCTGGGCACGCTCAGCGACGACCAGGCGCAGCGACTGGCGGGCGCAGGTCTCGATTTCTACAACCATAACCTCGACACCTCACCGGAATTCTACGGCTCCATCATCACCACCCGCAGCTATCAGGAACGTCTGGATACGCTGGGCAAAGTGCGCGACGCCGGCATCAAAGTCTGTTCGGGTGGCATTGTCGGCCTGGGCGAAACCGTTAACGACCGCGCCGGTCTGCTGGTGCAGTTAGCCAACCTGCCAACGCCACCGGAGAGCGTACCGATCAACATGCTGGTGAAGGTTAAAGGTACGCCGCTGGCAGATAACGATGATGTAGAACCGTTCGATTTTATCCGCACCATCGCGGTGGCGCGCATCATGATGCCGACCTCGCATGTGCGCCTCTCTGCGGGCCGTGAGCAGATGAGTGAGCAGACTCAGGCGATGTGCTTTATGGCCGGGGCGAACTCGATTTTCTACGGCTGCAAACTGCTGACCACGCCGAATCCGGAAGAGGACAAAGACCGCGTGCTGTTCCGCAAACTGGGTCTTAACCCGGAGCATACTCACACTCAGCACGGCGATCAGCAGCAGGAGCAGCAACTCAGCGAGCAGCTATTCCATGCCGACACTGAACAGTTCTACAACGCGGCGCTGTAATGGGCTGGCAGCAACGTATCCGTCAGGCGCTGACGCAGCGCCGGGCGGCCGATGGCTGGCGGCAGCGACGGGTGATCGATCAGCAATCGACCCGCACGCTGCACAGCGGCGGCCGCAGCTATCTCCACTTTTCCAGCAATGATTATCTCGGCTTAACCCAGCATCCGGCGGTGATTGCGGGCTGGCAACAGGGCGCGGCGCAGGCGGGCGCAGGTGCGGGTGCCTCGGGGCATGTCACGGGTTATCACCGTCAGCACGCCGATCTTGAGGCGCAGCTGGCCGACTGGCTCGGCTACGACCGTGCGCTGCTGTTTATCTCTGGCTTTGCGGCCAATCAGGCGGTCATTCATCTGCTGGGCGAGAAAAACGATCGCATCCTTGCCGATAAACTCAGCCACGCCTCGCTGCTCGACGCCGCCAGCCATAGTCCGGCACAGCTGCGACGTTTCCATCACAACGCGCCGGAGAGCCTGGCCGCCCGGCTCGCCTCTCCCTGCGAGGGCGAAACGCTGGTGGTGACGGAAGGTATTTTCAGCATGGATGGCGACAGTGCGCCGCTGGCCGCCCTGGCGCAACAGACGCGCCAGGCAGAGGGCTGGCTGCTGGTGGATGATGCGCACGGCATTGGCGTGGTGGGTGAGCAGGGGCGCGGCAGCTGCTGGCAGCAGGACGTTAAACCGGAACTGCTGGTGGTCACCTTTGGCAAAGCCTTTGGCGTCAGCGGTGCCGCGCTGCTGTGCGACGCGGCCACCGCCGACTATTTCCTGCAGTTCAGCCGACATCTGATCTACTCCACCGCGATGCCCGCGGCGCAGGCGAGCGCGCTGCAGGCGGCGCTGCGTGAAGTTCAGCAGGGCGATGCCCTGCGGCAGCAACTGCAGCAGAACATTGGCCATTTCCGGCGCGGTGCGGCCTCGCTGCCGTGGCAACTGATGGACTCCGGCAGCGCGATTCAGCCGCTGCTGGTGGGCGAAAATGGCGATGCGATGGCGCTCTCCCAGCGGCTGGCTGAGGCGGGCTGCTGGGTCAGCGCGATCCGGCCACCGACCGTGCCGCCGGGGACGGCCCGGCTGCGCATCACTCTGACCGCGGCTCATCGCCCCGAGGATATTGACCGGTTACTGGAGGCGCTGCATGACGCTGCGGGTTGACAAACAGGCGGTGGCACGCGCCTTTGGCCGGGCGGCCAGCCATTACGATGCCCATGCGGCGCTGCAACGCCTCAGCGGCGATGCACTGCTGGCACAGGCGCCCGCACAGAGCGGTCTGCAGCTGCTGGATGCCGGTTGTGGCACCGGCTGGTACAGCAGGCTGTGGCGCGAACGTGGCAAACAGGTAACGGCTCTGGATCTCTCTCCACAGATGCTGCAACAGGCGCGGGACAATGACGCGGCGCAGCACTATCTGGCCGGTGATATCGACGCGCTGCCGCTGGCGGATAACACGATTGATCTGGTGTGGAGCAACCTGGCGGTGCAGTGGAGCGAGGATCTGCCCGGCGCGCTGAGCCAGTTCCGGCGGGTGCTGAGGCCCGATGGCACGCTGCTATTTTCCACTCTGGGCGACGGGTCTCTGCAGGAGGTTCATGAAGCCTGGTCCCATCTGGATGCGCTGCCTCACGCCAACCGCTTTCTCAGCGAGCCGCAGATTGCGGCGGCCTGCCACGCAGAGCAGCTGCGCTGTACCTCAGAGGTGGTGACCCTGCATTTTCCCGATGCGCTCAGCGCCATGCGCTCCCTGAAGGGGATTGGCGCGACCCATCTGCACCAGGGGCGTGACGGGCAGGTATTAACCCGACAACGGCTCAACCAGTTAGAGGCGCACTGGCCGCGAGATCGGCACGGCTATCGCCTGAGTTACCATTTAATCTATGGAGTAAGTGCATCATGAAACGCCTGTTTATCACTGGCACCGACACCGAGGTCGGTAAAACCGTGGCCAGCGGCGGGCTGCTGCAGGCGGCAGCCGCAGCGGGCTATCGCTGTGCGGGCTATAAGCCGGTTGCCTCAGGCTGTGAGATGACGCCAGAGGGCATCCGTAACAGCGATGCGCTGGCGCTGCAGCGTTACAGCAGCGTGCCGTTAAGCTATCAGCAGGTCAATCCGCTGGCGTTTCTTGAGCCGACTTCGCCGCACATCGTCAGCGCCGAAGAGGGCAGGCCGATCACCCATCTGGCGCTGTCGGCAGGTCTGGCGGCGCTGCAACCGCTGGCAGACTGGATTCTGGTAGAGGGCGCGGGCGGCTGGTATACCCCGTTGTCGGAGACGCACACTTATGCGGACTGGGTGGTCAGCGAAAAGCTGCCCGTGATTCTGGTGGTAGGGATTAAGCTCGGCTGCATCAATCACGCCATGCTCACCGCTGACGCGGTGCGGGCAAGCGGCCTGCCGCTGGTGGGCTGGATCGCCAACACCGTCGAACCCCCGGGTAAACGCTATCAGGAGTATCTCACCAGCCTGAAAAATCGACTGCCTGCGCCCTGTCTGGGCACCATCCCCTTTCTCACCGATGCGGCGCAGCAGGCGTCCTGTGGTCACTACCTGACGTTGCCGGAGTAACCGCCTGGCCTGGCTATTTTATTTGTCGTGCTGAATCCGGGCAGTGCTCTCCATCCTCACGCGCTGTGCACACGCTCCGGTGGTTCCGCGCGCTCCGTCTCCAGCCTGCCTGCAACACTTACGCCCGGTGGGGCAGGCGCTGAATGTCAGGCCACCGTCAGCCATTTATCGACGGTGTGGTCATCAAGCTGTTCCATGCTGCCCTGCGCCACATTGCGGCCGCGGTGCAGCAGCAGGAAATAGTCCGCCACGCGACGGATCAGCGACAGGCGCTGCTCCAGCAGCAGGATGGTCAGCCCGTAGTCGAGGTTAAGCCGACGGATCAGATTGCCCATCTCCTCTTCCAGCCACGGCGACATCCCGTCGGTCGGCTCATCCAGAATCAGCAGTTTGGGCTGCAGCACCAGCGCGCGCGCCAGGGCCAGCTGTTGCTGCTGATCGATCGGCAGATCGCCACTGCGCTGCTGGCGCAGAGAGTAGAGCGCCGGGAAGAGGTCGAATACCATTTCGGGAATGGCGCGATGGCGGTCGCGCTGGCTGGCACCCGCCAGCAGGGCAATCAGCAGATTATCTTCCACGCTCATCTGGGTAAAAATATGGCGGCCCTGCGGCACATAGCCAATCCCCATCTGCGCCCGCTGTTCAGCCGGTTGCAGCAGCAGATCTTCCGGCGGCGAGCCATCCTCTTTCCAGGAGATAGAGCCGCTGTTAATCGGCAATCTGCCCATGATGCAGTTCACCAGCGTGGTTTTACCCATGCCAGGACGGCCCAGAATGCCGGTGCAGGTGCCAGGCGACAGATCCAGGTCCACATCCCACAGAATATGGTTTTGACCGTAAAATTGATTTACCGAACGTAAACTCAGCATCTGACACTCTCCTTCCCGATCGTTAGCCTGATTGCTTCCGCGCTCTGTCGTCTGGCAAACAAGTCATCAGCAACGGCAGCCTCGCCATTGCAGCACAGTGCGCGTTCCGCGCGGTGACGCCACTGACTCCTGCAATTCCCAGGCCAGATCTAAAAACGGCCCTGTTTCCTGCTGCAGCGCCGCGTGTCAGGGATGAAAGGTGAGAAAAACTTATCAATTCCCCACGGTGACCACGCGCATGCACTTTTGCAGTGCCCTGGAGCGCTGTTTCTGGTGCAGACGTACTGTAACGTGGCAGGAAGTCCGATTAAGAATCTTAGTATGAGGCGTGCAAATTTGCGTACGACACCCGGTGACAGATTAAAATTGCAGAATAATCCGTCAGCAGGCGACGCGAAATTTAACGCAAAAAAAATTATTTTCACGGTAGTGAGAAGGCAGGGAAAAATTATACACAGCTGATGGCGTCGGGGCTGCCATCACTTATCCACCATTCCTGTGGATAACCTTGTGCATTAGGTAATGAAAACCAGTTGGAAGCGAGGAAATACGCGGCCTGGTAACATAATGACGAGAATCTGGCCTCATAGCCTTATATCATTAAAATCAGTTGTTTATCAAAAAACAAGCCTGAGAATTATCTGTCAGGTAACCGTACTGTAATTTTGTGACACTCTATTGACAAATGTTAAATCAGATCCCTGCCTGGGGATAACATTGCGCAACATGCTGAGCGATAACGCTGCCAGCCTGCAGGGACATCAGGTGCCATCCTGCTGGCGTTAACATTGCATCAATACTGTTTTTATATCCAGTATTATTTTCTGGCAAAATCACCATAGCAGAGTAAAATAAGTGCCTGCCCGCCGACTTCTCCAGCAGGAACTGCATTCATGAGCAAAGCCTTTAAATTGAACTCCGCCTTTAAACCTTCGGGCGACCAGCCTGAGGCGATACGTCGCCTGGAAGAGGGGCTGGAGGATGGACTGGCCCATCAGACCTTATTAGGCGTAACCGGCTCCGGTAAAACGTTTACCGTCGCCAACGTGATTGCCGACCTCAACCGTCCGACCATGGTGCTGGCACCCAACAAGACGCTGGCCGCCCAGCTCTATGGCGAGATGAAAGAGTTTTTCCCGGATAATGCCGTCGAGTTTTTCGTCTCTTACTACGACTACTACCAGCCTGAAGCCTATGTGCCGAGCTCCGATACCTTTATCGAAAAGGATGCGTCGGTGAACGAACATATCGAACAGATGCGTCTGTCGGCCACCAAGGCGCTGCTGGAACGGCGCGATGTCATTGTGGTGGCATCGGTTTCGGCTATCTACGGTCTGGGCGATCCCGATCTCTATCTGAAAATGATGCTGCACCTGACCCGCGGCATGATTATCGATCAGCGCAGTATTCTGCGCCGTCTGTCAGAGCTGCAGTACACCCGCAACGACCAGGCGTTCCAGCGCGGCACCTTCCGGGTGCGCGGCGAAGTGATCGATATCTTCCCGGCGGAGTCGGACGATATTGCGCTGCGCGTCGAGCTGTTTGACGAAGAGGTTGAGCGTCTGTCGCTGTTTGACCCGCTGACCGGCCAGATCGATTCGGTCGTGCCGCGCTTTACCATCTACCCCAAGACGCACTACGTCACGCCGCGTGAGCGTATTCTGCAGGCGATGGAAGATATCAAAGTCGAGCTGGCGGACCGCCGCCGGGTGCTGCTGGAGAACAATAAGCTGCTGGAAGAGCAGCGCATTACCCAGCGTACCCAGTTTGACCTGGAGATGATGAGCGAGCTGGGCTACTGCTCCGGCATCGAGAACTACTCACGCTACCTCTCCGCACGCGGACCAGGCGAAGCGCCACCGACGCTGTTTGACTATCTGCCCGCCGATGGCCTGCTGGTGGTGGATGAGTCGCACGTGACCATTCCGCAGATTGGCGGCATGTACAAAGGCGACCGGGCGCGTAAAGAGACGCTGGTGGAGTATGGCTTCCGCCTGCCGTCGGCGCTGGATAACCGTCCGATGAAGTTTGAAGAGTTTGAGGCGCTGGCCCCGCAGACCATCTATGTTTCGGCGACGCCGGGCAAATATGAGCTGGAAAAATCGGGCGACGAAGTGATCGATCAGGTGGTGCGTCCTACCGGTCTGCTGGATCCGATCATCGAAGTGCGTCCGGTCGGTACCCAGGTTGACGATCTGCTGTCAGAAATCCGTCAGCGCGTGGCGATCAACGAACGTGTACTGGTGACGGTGCTGACCAAACGCATGGCGGAAGATCTCACCGAATATCTGTCTGAGCATGGTGAGAAGGTGCGTTATCTGCACTCCGATATCGACACGGTAGAGCGTATGGAGATTATACGCGACTTACGTCTGGGCGAGTTTGATGTGCTGGTGGGCATTAACTTACTGCGTGAGGGGCTGGATATGCCGGAAGTGTCACTGGTGGCGATTCTCGATGCGGATAAAGAGGGCTTCCTGCGCTCCGAACGCTCGCTGATTCAGACCATTGGCCGTGCGGCGCGTAACATCAACGGTAAGGCAATTCTCTACGGCGATAAAATCACGCCGTCGATGGCGCGCGCCATTGAAGAGACCGAGCGCCGCCGTGAGAAACAGCAGTTGCACAACGAAGAGAATGGCATCGTGCCGCAGGGCCTGAATAAGAAGATCACCGATATTCTGGAACTGGGCAAAAACGTGGTGAAAACCCGCGGCAAAGCGAAACCCGCCCGTCCTGGCGAAGCCCAGGCGCTGGCCGATTTCCAGCTGTTAACGCCGCAGGCTCTGCAGAAGAAAATCCACGAGCTGGAAGGGCAGATGCAGCAGCATGCGCAGAACCTGGAGTTTGAACAGGCGGCCAACGTGCGCGATCAGCTGCATGAACTGCGAACGCTGTTTATTGCGGCCTCGTAGCGCCGTTAAAGCCCTGAATGGCATGTTCCAGCGCCACCCGTAACAGCTGGCGGTCGTGACGATATTGGATATCGGCGGCCTCCAGCGGTTCACGGACAATCAGCCGGTTTTCAATGCCACGGGTGTCCACCGCCGGGCTGACGACCAGCGCATCAATCACCCGCTTGCCGATATAACGCTCCATCATCTGCAGCTTGTCAGCCACTGAGAGACTGGCGGCGGCAGGACTCAGCTCGCGGCCCAGATTGCCGATAAACACCATAGTGGCAGGCGTGCGACGCAAGGCCTGCGCCATCTCTTCCATCAGCAGAATCGGCATCAGGCTGGTGTAAAAGCTGCCGGGTCCAATCAGGATCAGATCCGCTTCACCAATCGCCTGCAGCGCTTCCCGCGTTGGCTGGACGTTGGGATGCAGCATCAGCTCCTGCGGCGGCTGCTTCATCTCGTCAATTGCGGTTTCGCCATAAACCATGTTGCCTTCAACATCCATCGCCACCAGATCCACCGGCTGCTCTGACATCGGGATTAAAAAGGCGTCGACCTTAAGCAGGTTACGGATGATGTTGATCGCTTCCAGCGGACGAACGCTGAGATGATCCAGCGCCCGCAGCATCAGATTACCCAGGTTATGTCCGGCCAGTTCGCCGTTACCGGCAAAACGGTACTCAAACATCGCCGAGGCGACGCTGGGTTCTGCAATCAGCTGGTTAAGGCAGTTACGCATATCGCCCCAGGCGATGCCGCCTTCTGAGCGACGAATACGGCCGGTCGATCCGCCGTTGTCGGTGGTGGTGACGATGCCGGTGAGACGCGAGCCCAGCGGGGAAAGGGCAGACATGACGCGGCCTAAACCGTGTCCGCCTCCCAGTGCCACAACGCGATCAAGATCGGCCAGAGTGCGATTCATACTTCTCCTTAATATCCGTTCGCGTGGCGTGGCTCTAATCGCTAAGCCCGCGCGGATGACTTACGTCAAAATCTGGATCGCATTTTAACGTATCCTGTCGCGAAAATGCGGTGAAAATTCGATATGTATAAGAATATATAGCGAAAACAGCAAATGGAAGAGTGACGAAAATCACGCTACCATCATGCTTACCGCGCTGATCAACGGGTCAGCGTACACTCAAGCCTGAATGCCTACGTCTGCGGATAGGGGGTTCAGGCCGTAGCCATCGAGCTGCCAGGGTGCAGGAAGAAATGACTGCATCTCCCAATCTGGAAAGGTGTTCTGGTGTCACAATTTACTGATGCATACGCGCGTAAGTTCTATTACCTGCGCCTGTCGGTCACGGATGTCTGTAATTTCCGCTGTACCTACTGTCTTCCTGACGGCTACAAACCGCAGGGAATTCGTAACAAAAGCTTTCTCTCGCTGGATGAAATCCGCCGCGTCACGCGGGCCTTTGCCGCTGCCGGAACGGAAAAAGTGCGGCTGACCGGCGGTGAGCCGTCGCTGCGCCGTGATTTCACCGACATCATTGCGGCGGTGCGCGAAAACGCCTCCATTCGCCAGATCGCGGTAACCACCAATGGCTACCGGCTGGCGCGTGACGTGAAACAGTGGCGTGACGCGGGGTTAACCGCACTCAACGTCAGCGTCGACAGCCTGGATGCCCGTCAGTTTCACGCCATTACCGGTCAGGATAAATTCCATCAGGTGATGAGCGGTATTGATGCTGCCCTCGACGCCGGTTTTCGCCAGGTCAAAGTCAACAGCGTGCTGATGCGCGATCTCAACAGCCGTAATCTGGCTACGTTCCTCGACTGGATCCGCACCCGTCCGATTCAGCTGCGCTTTATCGAACTGATGGAGACCGGTGACGGCGGCACGCTGTTCCGCGATCAGCACGTTTCCGGCATGGTCATCCGCGATCAGCTGATCGCCCAGGGTTGGCAGCATCGGGAGAGCGGACGCAGCGACGGCCCGGCGCAGGTCTTTTACCATCCCGATTATGTCGGCGAGATTGGTCTGATCATGCCTTATGCCAAAGATTTCTGTGCCAGCTGCAACCGTCTGCGCGTTTCGGCGCACGGTAATTTGCATCTATGCCTGTTTGGTGACGGCGGTGTGCCGCTGCGCGATCTGCTGGCGACAGACGACCAGCAGGCCGAACTGCAGGCGCGTATTGCCAGCAGTCTGGGGCAGAAAAAGCAGACGCACTTTCTGCATCAGGGCAACACCGGCATCACACAGAATCTCTCTTACATTGGCGGCTAATTTCAGGAGGCAGTATGGGTAAACCAGCCAGCGAATTTCAGGCAGTGCAGATTGCGGTGATGACAGTGTCAGATCGTCGCGATGCCAGTGACGATACCTCCGGCGACTATCTGCGCGAAGCCGCAGCCGAAGCGGGGCATGAGGTGATCGATCACGCCATCGTGCCGGATAATCTCTATCGTATTCGCGCCACCGTGTCGCGCTGGATCGCCAGTGAAGATGTTCAGGTCGTGATTATTAATGGCGGAACCGGCTTTAACCTGAAAAACAGCACGCCGGAAGCGCTGCTGCCGCTGTTCGACCGCGAGATTGATGGATTTGGCGAACTGTTCCGGATGATCTCCTATGAAGAGATTGGCGGTTCGACATTGCAGTCTCGCGCGATTGCCGGTCTGGCTAATCAGACGCTGATCCTGGCCGTGCCGGGTTCCACCAGTGCCTGCCGCACCGCCTGGGAACGCATTATCGCTGACCAGCTTGATGCGCGCACCGTGCCCTGTAATTTTGTCTCACATCTCAAGAAACGGTAAGTATGTCTCAACTCACACACATTAACGCCGCGGGCGAAGCGCACATGGTGGATGTCTCCGCCAAGGCGGAAACCGTGCGCGAAGCGCGGGCAGAAGTGCTGGTGCTGATGCAGCCAGAAACGCTGCAGATGGTTATCGAAGGCAGCCACCACAAAGGGGATGTCTTTGCCACCGCGCGCATCGCCGGCATTCAGGCGGCGAAACGCACCTGGGAACTGATTCCGCTCTGTCATCCGCTGATGCTGAGTAAAGTGGAAGTGAACCTGGAGGCGGAACCGGACCATAACCGGGTCCGCATCACCACGCTCTGTCGCCTGACCGGCAAAACCGGCGTGGAGATGGAAGCGCTGACGGCCGCATCGGTTGCCGCGCTCACCATCTACGACATGTGCAAAGCGGTGCAGAAAGATATCGTCATCGATCAGCTGCGGTTAATCAGCAAGAGCGGTGGCAAAAGCGGCGATTTCCAGGCGGTCGCGCATGATTAAGGTGCTGTTTTTCGCCCAGGTCCGTGAGCTGACCGGCACCTCATCGCTTGAGGTCGGTGCTGATTATCCGGATGTGGCCGCGCTGCGCAGTGCGCTGGCAGATCGCGATGACCGCTGGGCGCTGGCGCTCGAGTCGGGCAAGCTGCTGGCGGCGGTGAATCAGACGCTGGTGCCGATGAGTCATCCGCTGCACGCCGGTGATGAAGTGGCCTTTTTCCCGCCCGTGACCGGAGGCTAAGATGGAAACGCAGATTCGCGTCGGTCCCGCGCCCTTTGATATGGCGGAAGCGTATCGCTGGCTGGCGGCCTGTGATGAAGATGGTGCGGTAGTGACCTTTACCGGCAAAGTCCGTAACCACAATCTGGGCAACGACGTCGCGGCACTGACGCTGGAGCACTATCCCGGCATGACCGAAAAAGCGCTACAGGAGATTGTTGATGCGGCGCGCGAACGCTGGCCGCTGCAGCGCGTCACGGTGATCCATCGCGTGGGCGAACTGTTTCCCGGCGATGAAATCGTGCTGGTGGGCGTGACCAGTGCCCATCGTGGCAGCGCCTTTTCCGCTGCAGAGTTCATCATGGATTACCTGAAAACCCGCGCGCCGTTCTGGAAGCGCGAAGCGACAGAGCAGGGCGATCGCTGGGTGGATGCCCGCGACAGCGACCATCAGGCGGCTCAGCGCTGGGACTAAGCTGCATTAACGGCTTAGCGGGCAGAAGTGTCTGCGCCCGCTGAGCCGTTAACCGCAGACACGCCGCTGCCCGCATCCCCGGACATCACGACGCTTAGGGCGGGATTAAGGCTGCTTTAGCTGCTCAGCCGGACCAAAACCGGTCTGACCGTGGCTGTGTTCGCCGCCGCCGGCGGTGCGCTTCAGCTGAATGACCTGGCCCTGTTGCCAGGCATTGGCACCTGCCGCGGCAGGATGCGCCACAATATCCGCACGCTGGGCGCGGATTTTTTTGCTGTCGACGTCAAAACGACGATCGCGGTCCGCCAGCAGTCGCGAGTCCATCTGACCATCCTCCGTAAAGCCCATCATCAGCGCCGGAATGCCGATCGGCAGCGTTTTGTCGCGATCGGTGTGCCAGGTGTGCCAGGTTTTCCCGTAGGTGTTCACAATGCGCTTCATCAGGGCGTGGTCGGCGGCTTCCGGTAAGCCTGGCGCAATCAGCGTGCCCGATTTCACCTCATACTGATGGCTGTGCCAGAGCTTCTTCTCTTCGGGCGGCAGGGTGTTAAACAGCCGTTCGCTGATAATGTACTCCACGCCCATCAGCCGTGCATCGCGCGTGTTGCCGTCGTAAATCACCGCCTGCATCACATCGTCGTTCAGTACGGTGACATAGTGGTGCGCCTCCATCTGACCGTTCTTATCGCCGTTATAAAAATGGAATCCGTCGAGATAGGTGTTGATGGCGTCGATGGGCGGACGTGACTGCATCACGCTGGCGCCGGTCTCCAGCACCTTAAGCGAGGAGGAGGTGGGGGCACCCGGAGATTTTACCTGGGCAGGCGTATTATTGGCGCCGCAGCCGGTTAATAACAGGCTGAACGCCGCAACAGGCCAGAGTTTAAACATCGTAAGTTCCTTTAACGGTAAAAAAGATAACCTTAGTTCAGTTCTCGCCTGCCTGTGAAACTCTGGCAATGGTAGAGTAGAGCTTTGGTTCATTCTGAGGACAGGCATGTCATCCACCCCGATTCTGCAACGTCTGACACTGGTCGCCGCCCTGGTGCTGGCAGGTTGTAGCAGCAAGAAAACCCCTGAGGCGCCGGTGCGGCAGCCTGAAGATGTCAAAGCGCAGATCCAGCGGCTGCTGCCGTCGCACGTCAGCAATAAAGCGGCGTGGAGCGACGATATCTACACTACCTTCCGCACTCAGCAGATCGATCCCAGCGCCAGCAACCTCTGCGCGGTGATCGCTGTGGCGGATCAGGAGAGCAACTTCAGCGCCGAGGCCGCCGTGCCGGGTCTGCCAAAAATCGCCTGGGGCGAGATCAACCGCCGTGCGGCGCAGGTGCACGTGCCGGCATTCCTGGTGCGTACCGCGCTGCAGATCAAATCGCCCACCGGTGAAAGCTACGCCGCCCGGCTGGACAAAGTGCGCAGTGAGAAAGAGCTGAGCGCTATTTTCGATGACCTGATCGATATGGTGCCGATGGGCCAGACGCTGTTCGGCAATCTCAACCCGATCCACACCGGCGGGCCGATGCAGGTCAGCATTGCGTTTGCCGAAGCGCATGCCAAAGGCTACCCGTGGCCGATCGATGGCACTATCCGGCGTGAAGTCTTTACCCGCCACGGCGGGATCTACTTCGGGACGATGCACCTGCTCGGCTATCCGGCTGACTATAGCCAGCCGCTCTACCGCTTTGCCGACTACAATGCGGGCTGGTATGCCAGCCGCAATGCGGCCTTCCAGGCGGCGGTGTCGCGCGCCACCGGCATGAAACTGGCGCTGGATGGCGATCTGATTCTTTATGGATCGGATGCGGCGGGCGGCACCGAACTGGCGGTGCGCACGCTGTCGAAGCAGATCGATATGAGCAACAGCGACATTCGCCGCGATCTGGAGAAAGGAGAGAAAGCGTCGTTCAGCGACAGCGAACTCTGGAAACAGGTCTTTACCCTGGCGGATAAAATGGCGGGTAGAAAGTTACCGCGTGAAATGCTGCCGGGCATCAAGCTGGAAAGCCCGAAAATTACCCGTAATCTCACCACGGCGTGGTTTGCGCAGCGTGTCGACAGCCGTTATCAGCAGTGCCTGTCGCGACGTTAAGCGGCATGTTGTGGCGCAGTTGAGCTGAGCTGTGCCACACTTAGAGCCAGTTCCGGGCGACTTTTATTGTTATTCTGGCCCTGCACTGTGCGCATCCTCATAAGGCCGTATGGGCCCGTGGCGGTTGTGTCGCGCTGTCGCTGGCCCAACGGGCTGAAACAGAAACAACGTATGCCTGCCAGACCAGGTTATTCATCCGGTTCCCTGTGTGGAGCCGGTCCTAATCCGTTTAACAAGAGGTGCATCATGGACCGATATCCACGAAATGATTCCATCGTTCAATCCGCATCTCGCGGTTTACAAGCCTATATGGCGCAGGTTTATGGCTGGATGACCTGCGGTCTGTTACTGACGGCGTTTGTCTCCTGGTACGCTGCGCGCACGCCAGCGATCATGGAGCTGGTGTTTGCTAACCGCATCACCTTCTTCGGACTGATTATCGTGCAGCTGGGGCTGGTCTTCTTCCTGTCAGGCATGGTGCATCGCCTGAGCGGGGCCGTGGCAACCGGGCTGTTTATGCTCTATTCGGCGCTGACTGGCCTGACCATGGCGAGTATCTTCCTGGTTTACACTAACTCCTCGATCGCCAGCACCTTCTTTATCACGGCGGGGATGTTTGGCGCGATGAGCTTCTACGGCTATACCACCAAACGCGATCTCAGCCGTTTTGGCAGCCTGCTGTTTATGGCGCTGATTGGCATCGTGCTGGCGTCGCTGGTGAACTTCTGGCTGAAAAGCCCGGCGCTGATGTGGGCGATTACCTACATCGGGGTGGTGGTGTTTGTGGGGTTAACGGCCTATGACACGCAGAAGCTGAAAAATATCGGTGAGCAGATCGATGCCCGCGATACGGAAAACCTGCGTCGCTACTCGATTATGGGCGCACTGACGCTGTATCTCGACTTTATCAACCTGTTCCTGATGCTGCTGCGGATTTTCGGCAACCGCCGTTAAGCCTGAGGGAGTAGCGGGGGAGGCGCACTGTCTGCGCCTCCCCTTTTTTATTACGACTTCTGCAACTTCTGCTCGTTCTTCTGACGCAGATGCTTCGCCCGACTCTCCAGCCCCAGATAGAGCACCAGCGCTAACAGCAGCGGCAGGATAAAGTAGAGCACGCGATAAGCCAGCAGCGCCGCAATGATAGTGCCATGCGAGGCGTGCTGACCGCTGAGTAACGCCAGGAAGACCGCTTCCAGTACGCCAATGCCCGCCGGAATATGAATGATTACCCCGGCAATACTGCTGATCAGCAGCACGCCCAGCACCATCGGATAACCGACGTCTCGTCCCAGCAGCAGCCAGATAATCGCCCCCATCACCATCCAGTTGGCACAGGAAACCGCAAACTGCAGCAGCGCCATGCGCAGCGAGGGCAGCTGCAGCGTCTGGCCTTTTACCGTCCAGCGACGCTGCTTTGAGAAGGCACAGGCCCAGAGGTAGACCGCCACCAGCACCAGCAGAGCGCCACCAATCAGCCGCAGGGTGGTTTCACCAATAAACCAGCCGCTGGGAATCGACACCATGCCCGCACTGAATACCACGCCGGCCAGCAGAATATAGCCCAGCCAGTTAGTGGCGATGCTCAGAGAGAAGATGCGGGTAATGGTGCCGCTATCCAGCCCTAACCGTGAATAGAGCCGGTAGCGCATCGCGACGCCACCCACCCAGGTGCTCAGCGTCAGGTTGAAGGCGTAACAGATAAACGACACCAGCATCACCTGCCGCTTCGCCAGCTTATGGCCGCAGTAGGCGCGTCCAATCAGGTCATAGCAGCCATACACCAGGTAACTCAGCACCACCAGTCCGGCGGCGGTCAGTACCACAAAGCGGTTGTAGTTAACGATGACGTCATAAACATCTTCCCAGTTCACTTTGCGGGCATAGACCACCAGCAGAACCACCACCGCGATGAAAAAGAGCACGGTGAGGATTTTTTTCGCCAGTTGCCAGCGTGGATGTTTTTTTGCCATCAGGATTTTGCTCCCGGGTTATCAGTTTCAACGCGATCCTGCGTCTCCATTTCAGGCTGTACCGGCTCACCCACCTGGGCCAGCAGCGGCGTATGCGCCGGCAGCCAGCCAGCGATGGCCGGGAAATGGCGCAGGAAGTGGAATACCACCACGCTTTTACTCAGTTGCCACCAGTTGCGCGGCGGTAAGCGATCTTCCTGCACGCGCTGGCAATCGTTGGCCAGCAGCGCTTCCAGGTTATCGCGCAGCGTCTGGTTAAACGGCCTGTCGTGGATGATCAGATTGGCTTCAAGGTTAAGTGACAGGCTGAGCGGATCGAGATTGCTGGAGCCGACGGTGGCCCAGTAGTCGTCTTTTACCGCGATCTTGCCGTGCAGCGGGCGACGGATATATTCGTAGACTTCGACGCCGCCATCGACCAGATAGTTGTAGAGCAGCTCCGCGCCCACTTTCACAATCGGCATATCCGGTTCGCCCTGCACAATCAGTCGCACCCGGACGCCACGCTGCGCGGCGTTGCGCATCTCACGCAGCAGCCGGTAACCCGGGAAGAAGTAGGCATTGGCGATAATCACATCTCGCTTCGCCTCACGCAGCATCTCCAGGTAGTGGACTTCGATGTCGTCACGATGCTCGTCGTTATCGCGATAAACATAGAGCACCTGAGCATCGCCGGGCGTGGCGTTGACCGCCGGACGATGAGAGCGCGACCCCCACCAGCGGCGGGTATTCTGTTCGCTGCCAATCGCCTGTTGCAGATAGCGGGCGATGTCGCCCACCACCGGGCCTTTGACCTGTACCGCATAATCCTGTTTCGCTTCCGGGCCATAATCGGTGTTGTGCTCGGCCGAGAAGTTAATGCCGCCGACAAAGGCTACCACGTCATCCACCACCACGGTTTTGCGGTGCAGACGGCGGAAAACGTTGGTGCGCATTCCCATCACCAGCGGACGCGGATCGTAATAGATGAAACGCACGCCAGCGCTGGTCAGGCTGTTAACAAATTTGTCGGAGAGTTCGGCAGAGCCATAACCATCGACCATCACTTCGACCCGCACGCCGCGCTGGGCTGCCGCCAGCAGTTCGCGGTGCAGGGCGTTGCCCACGTCATCCTCAAACAGAATAAAGGTTTCGATTAATACCGTACGTTCCGCCCGCTGGATCGCGCCAAAGACCCGCGGGAAAAACGCTTCGCCATTTTCCAGCAACAGCAGCCGGTTGCCTTCCTGCCAGCTAAAATTCATAGGTGAATCTCCACCGCCAGCGGCGCATGGTCGGAAAGATGGGACCAGGGCTTGCGCGGCAGCGCCCACGGATGACTGACGGTGGCGTTGCGGACATAGATGCGGTCAAGCCGCAGGATCGGGAAGCGCGCCGGGAAGGTGCGCGCCGGGCGTCCGGTTTTCATGCTGAATACCTCTTTCAGGCCTGCGCCATGTTTCAGAATGGAGTTAGCGCGTCGCTGCCAGTCGTTGAAATCGCCCGCCACCACCACCGGCGCGTCGGACGGCAGTGAGTTAACCATTTCACATATTTTCTTCATCTGCGCATGACGATGGGCCACTTTCAGACCCAGATGAACGCAGATGACATGCAGCGTGCCGTGCGGCTCGGGCAGGGCGATCTGGCAGTGCAGCATGCCGCGGTTTTCACTGCCCGCCACCGAGATATCCCGGTTCTCATAGTCGGCGATCGGGAAGCGAGACAGCACCGCATTGCCGTGATGCCCCTCCGGATAGACCGCATTACGCCCATAGGCGAAATCGTTCCATATGGTGTCGGCCAGAAACTCATAATGAGGAGAGTCGGGCCACTCCTCATGGTTAAGGGAGTGGATGGCATGCGTGCCCATCACCTCCTGCAGAAAGACCACATCCGCCTCCGTTGCGCGAACGGCGTCGCGTAATTCGGGCAGGATGAAGCGGCGATTGAAAGGGGCGAAACCCTTATGTGTATTGATCGTCAGGACTTTTATTGAAAATCCTTGCTTGTTTTGTGGCATACTCGCGACGCACTCCTTTTCATCATCAATAGAATCAAAGTGTAGTCTTTGTCACAAATGGGTGGTGAAAGAGGGCGAAAATTAGGGCGTTATCCGAAAATTGTTTTACATTGAGGAAATCGTTTCCGGCTTGTGCCGGTAGCACTTGGGCGACCTGTTGGGTCTGCCAGGAGAACTGAATGAAATGGTCTAATCGTATTCAAATTATCACGGGTCAAACGTTGTTGCATATTGCTATGCATCTGCTGGTGATCGCTGCACTGATCTGGGGCTGGAAGCACAAAGCGCTGGTTGATGTCTGCAGTACGCTGGTGGCGATGTACGCACTGGTTTTTGTTGCCATGCTGGTGACACAGCGCATTGCCCGTTTACGTACTCTCGGCGATTATCTTGAAGAAGCGACCACCACTTACTACTTTGGCGCCGCCATGATGACACTGTTCCTGGTGTCGCGGATTTACCACAACAACCTGCTGCTGGCGTGTCTCGGCGTAGTGATGTTGCTGGGTCCGGCGCTGGTCTCGCTGCTGGTGAAAGAGCCACCGCGACGAATCGAAAACAAACGTAGTTAAGTTGAAGGCCACCGGAAGGTGGCCTTCCTGTTTTCAGGCGGTTAAGTTGTGTCAGGAAATGTGAGCTATCTCGCACACTGCTCTCAAAGCTGTTACACTCGCCCGCTTACGCATCGTAGTTTGCGCCCTTTTCACGCGTCAGCCCTGGCTGGCGTCACTATCCCTCTGAAAACTACACCGTGAATCACGGTCAGAGCGGACCGGAGTAAATCACTTAATGTCTTTTGACTCTCTCGGCCTGAGTGCCGATATTTTGCGCGCGGTCGCCGAACAAGGCTACAGCGAACCCACACCTATCCAGCGCCAGGCGATTCCTGTTGTGCTGGCAGGCCGCGATCTGCTGGCGAGCGCCCAGACCGGCACCGGCAAAACAGCCGGCTTTACCTTACCGATGTTACAAAAACTCTCTGCCACTGCCACGCCCATCCGCGGTCGTCGCCCGGTGCGCGCCCTGATCCTGACCCCAACCCGTGAGCTCGCGGCGCAGGTTGGCGAAAACGTCAGCGACTACAGCAAATATCTCTCGCTGCGTTCCATGGTGGTGTTTGGTGGCGTCAGCATCAATCCACAGATGGTAAAACTGCGTGGCGGCGTCGATATCCTGGTGGCAACGCCTGGACGCCTGCTGGATCTGGCACAACAGAATGCGGTTGACCTGTCACAGGTCGAAATTCTGGTGCTGGATGAAGCGGACCGTATGCTGGATATGGGCTTTATCCACGACATCCGTCGCGTACTGGCACGTCTGCCGGCCAAACGTCAGAACCTGCTGTTCTCTGCCACCTTCTCTGATGAGATCAAAGGCCTGGCTGAGAAACTGCTGACCAACCCGGAAATGATTGAAGTGGCTCGCCGCAACACCGCCTCCGAGCAGGTCGCGCAGCAGGTGGCTTTCGTTGATAAGAAGCGTAAGCGTGAATTGTTGTCGCAGCTGATTGGCGAAGGCAACTGGCAGCAGGTGCTGGTCTTTACCCGGACCAAACACGGCGCGAACCACCTTGCCGAGCAGCTGGGTAAAGATGGTATCTCCGCCGCCGCGATCCACGGCAACAAGAGCCAGGGTGCACGTACCCGCGCGCTGGCCGACTTTAAGTCAGGCGGAATTCGCGTCCTGGTTGCCACCGATATCGCGGCCCGTGGCCTGGATATCGAAGAGCTGCCACACGTCGTGAACTATGAGCTGCCTAACGTCGCCGAAGATTACGTTCACCGTATTGGCCGTACCGGCCGTGCGGCGGCGACCGGTGTCGCACTGTCACTGGTCTGCGTCGATGAGCATAAACTGCTGCGTGATATCGAACGTCTGCTGAAGCGTGAAATCCCGCGTCTGGCCGTTGAAGGTTATGAACCCGATCCGAGCATCAAAGCGGAGCCGATCATCAACGGTCGTCAGCAGCAGTCTCGCGGCGGTGCAGGTGGCGGCGGCGGCGGCCGTGGTCGCAGCCAGGGCGGACAGGGTGCAGGCGCATCGCGCTCATCTTCATCCGGCGAAAAGCGTCCTCAGGCGCGTCGTCAGAGCCAGGCCGCTCCTCAGGGCGATAGGCCCGCAGCCCGTCCGCGTCGTCCGGCAGCAGCGAAGCGTACCGGAAACGTCTGAGTATGAGGGTTTTACTGGCACCGATGGAGGGCGTGCTGGATTCACTGGTGCGCCAGCTGTTATCGGAAGTAAACGACTACGATCTCTGCATCACTGAGTTTTTGCGCGTGGTCGATCAACTGCTGCCGGTAAAATCTTTCTACCGTCTCTGCCCCGAACTGCATAACGCCAGCCGCACGCCTTCCGGCACGCGGGTGCGTATGCAGCTGCTGGGGCAGCATCCCGAATGGTTAGCCGAAAACGCCGCACGTGCGGTGGAGCTGGGCTCATGGGGTGTGGATCTCAACTGTGGTTGTCCTTCTAAGCTGGTCAACGGCAGCGGAGGCGGCGCAACTCTTCTTAAAGATCCCGATCTGATCTATCGCGGCGCGAAAGCGATGCGTGAAGCGGTGCCTGCAGATTTGCCGGTAACGGTGAAAGTGCGGCTCGGCTGGGACTCCAGCGCCCGCAGTCTGGAGATTGCCGATGCGGTGCAACAGGCCGGTGCCAGCGAGCTGGCGGTGCATGGACGAACCAAAGAAGAGGGCTACCGTGCAGAGGCGATTAACTGGCAGGCGATTGGCGATATTCGTCAGCGGCTGCGCATTCCGGTGATTGCCAATGGCGAAATCTGGGACTGGCAAAGCGCGCAACACTGTATGGCGGTAACCGGCTGCGATGCGGTGATGATTGGCCGTGGCGCACTGAACATCCCCAACCTGAGCCGGGTAGTGAAATATAACGAGCCGCCGATGGCCTGGCCTGATGTGGTGCGGTTATTACAGAAATACAGCCGGCTGGAAAAGCAGGGCGATACCGGCCTCTACCACGTGGCGCGTATCAAACAGTGGCTCGGTTATCTGCGCAAAGCCTATGGCGAAGCCGATGGCTTATTCAGCGAAATCCGTGCGTTAAAATCGTCGGGCGACATTGCACAGGCGATTGATCGTCACGCACATGTTCATGGTTTGTGATAAAAAATCAGGCGACCCCTTAGCGGCCTGACGGTATAGTGGGAAAAATTTCCTGGACCCCTTGCCTGCTATGTCTGACTCCGCTGTGTTGAGCAACAGCCAGCTCAACAAACGAATCCTCTCTGTTATTATCTTCACCTTCTTCTGCTATCTCTCTGTCGGACTGCCGCTGGCCGTGCTGCCAGGCTTCGTCAAAAATCATCTTGGCTTCAGCTCCTTTATCGCCGGACTGATTATCAGCATTCAATACTTTGCGACGCTGCTCAGCCGTCCGCAGTCGGGCCGTCTGGCCGATCGCCTTGGGCCAAAGCGGGTGGTGATGCTGGGACTGCTCTGCTGCGGTATGAGCGGGGTGCTGACTATCGTGGCCGCACTGCTGAGCGGCTGGCCGTGGCTGAGTCTGGCGCTGCTGGCCATCGGGCGGCTGTTTCTCGGCGTAGGTGAAAGCTTCAGCAGCACCGGCTCTACCCTGTGGGGTATGAACATCGTCGGGCCAATGCAGACCGCGCGCGTGATCTCCTGGAACGGTGTTGCGACCTATCTGGCAATGGCCGTCGGTGCACCGCTGGGTGTGCTGCTGAACAGTGAATTTGGTATGAGTGGATTTGCCGGGCTGATTGCGCTGATGGGCGTGGCGGGCTATCTGATGGCCAGCCGCAAACCGGCGGTGACGGTCAGTGTGGGCGAGCGCATTCCGTTTCACCGCGTCTTCTCCCGCGTCTGGCTCTATGGCCTGGCGCTGGGCTTCGGCACCATCGGTTTTGGCGTTATCGCCACCTTTATCACCCTCTATTTTGCCAGCCGCGACTGGCAGGGCGCGGCCTATGCGCTGACGCTGTTCAGCCTGGGGTTTGTGCTGGTGCGTCTGGGATTTGGTCGCTTTATTACCCGTTTCGGCGGGCTGCGCGTGTCGCTCTTCTCTTTCCTGCTGGAGTGCCTGGGACTGCTGATTATCTGGCAGGCGGACAGCGCCTGGCTGGTAGGGGCGGGCGCATTCCTCACCGGCAGCGGATTTTCGCTGGTCTTTCCGGCGCTGGGCGTTGAGGCGGTTAAACGGGTTGAGCGCCAGGATCAGGGCTCTGCGCTGGGCACCTATTCCGCTTTTCTCGATCTGGGCCTGGGCTTAACCGGCCCGGTGGCGGGATTGCTTATCGGACACTGGGGGATGCAGTCAGTCTATCTGGCGGCGGCGTTGATGGTGCTGGGAGCGCTGCTGATTACCCTGCGGCTTTACTGGCAGCAGCGGCTTATCGCCTGAATGACGATAAGCCGCAGACCGTTAAAAATGGCTGAACGCCCAGTAGAGTA
The DNA here is from genome assembly GCF_011800405.1 of Pantoea sp. EKM21T. Lineage (NCBI taxonomy): Bacteria > Pseudomonadati > Pseudomonadota > Gammaproteobacteria > Enterobacterales > Erwiniaceae > Pantoea > Pantoea sp. EKM21T. The sequence continues at coordinate 415,448 of NZ_JAALFV010000001.1, read as the reverse complement.
GGGCAGAGAGCAGAATAGAAACCGGCAGCGTTAAAATCCAGGCGACGGCCAGGTTACGCAGCGTCGAGAGCTGCAAGCCGGAACGGTTCGCCGCCATAGTGCCCGCTACGCCGGATGAGAGCACGTGAGTGGTGGAAACCGGTAAACCGAAACCGTCTGCCGCGCCAATGGTCATCATCGCCACCAGTTCGGCGCTGGCGCCCTGAGCATAGCTCAGATGGGTTTTACCGATCCGTTCTCCCACTGTGACCACAATCCGGCGCCAGCCGACCATGGTGCCCAGTCCCAGCGCAATCGCCACCACCACTTTCACCCACATCGGAATAAAGCGGGTGGCGCTGTCGAGTTCCGTTTTCACTGCCTTAAGGTTGCGTTCCGTCTCCTGCGGCAGTCTGACCTCAGCGCTCTGCAGATGCTTGATCGATTCTGACGCCAGATACATCTGGTTGCGGGTATTGGTCACCGCCTGAGCTGGAATGTTTTCCATTGAACCGTAACGACGAATCTCATCGCCGACTTCGCGCAGCGTCATCGCCAGCGCGGGCAGCACGTCGGGATTCATGCTGTTGTTGCCAACAAAGCCGGTCAGTACCTCACGGGCCGGTGGAGGATTGGCTGAGGCGGGTTGCAGTTGCAGCAGCTGATGGGCGGTCACTTCGTTCAGCGCCGCGACGCGCGGGATCTGATCGGGTGGCAGCGATCGATTCAGGGCGTAGGCGATCGGCATGGTGCCCACCAGGATCAGCATAATCAGCCCCATCCCTTTCTGACCATCGTTGGAGCCGTGCGCAAACGACACGCCGGTACAGGTCAGGATCAGCAGGCCGCGGATCCAGACCGGTGGCGGCTGATTGCTTTCCGGCGCCTGATAAAGCTGGCGATTGCGGATAAACAGTTTCATCACCCACAGCAGCAGCCCGGCGCAGACAAAGCCGACCACCGGCGACAGCAGCAGTGCATAGCCGACCTTCAATGCCTGATCCCAGTCAACCCCGCTCAGACCGCTGCGTCCGTGCAGCATCGCATTGGCAACGCCGACGCCGATGATCGAGCCGATCAGCGTATGGGACGACGACGACGGCAGCCCTAAATACCAGGTGCCCAGGTTCCAGATAATCGCTGAGAAGAGCAGCGCATAGACCATGGCAAACCCGCTGCCGCTGCTGGCCTGCAGGATCAACTCCACCGGCAGCAGTGAGATAATGCCAAACGCCACCACGCCGCTGGAGAGCAGCACACCCAGAAAGTTACAGAAACCGGACCAGACCACCGCGACGCCGGGCGTCAGCGAATGGGTGTAGATCACGGTCGCCACGGCATTGGCGGTATCGTGAAAGCCATTCACGAACTCAAAGCCGAGCGCAATCAGCAGTGCCAGCCCCAGCAGAAAGAACGGCAGATAGCTGGTGACCGGCATATTGGTCTCTTCAACATCGCTGACCAGATTGAGGCCAGCGAACGCCAGTCCGGCAACCAGCAGAATAAAGAACAGCGGTTTACTGAAACGGCTATTTTTGCCGTTGAAATCGGGGCGACCTCGGGCTGATGAGGAGGAGAGACTGTTTTCGCTCATGGTGTACCTCTGGTGGCTGATGCCGGATGCTGATTTGCACCGGGTCAACGCAGTGTGATACGCGCTTTATATGACAGATTAATGATCGTCGGACGGGGCATTCTGAGCGGAGTGCGGGGAAAAACGCGGAAACGCAGGCAATAAAAAAGCCAGCGACAGGCGCTGGCTTCTGCAAGCAGGGCGGCAATTACGAGCTGGTATTGGCCGCGGCTGCAGGGGCTGCTGGTGTTACCGGAGCGGCCGGTGCGGCTGGCTCAGTGGCCGGCTGCTGTGGCTGCGCGGCATCACTGTTTGCACCCTGAGAGGTGACTGGCGTCATTGGCTCTTCCTGTGGCACAGCCTGCGGGTTTTCCGGCATCGGAACTGGCGCAGTCTGGATGTTGTTCTCCACGCCGTTCACTTTTACTGGCATACCGGTACGGCCCTGAATCGCGCCATTAACCTGATCCTGATTGACGCTGGCATCAACCAGAACTTTGCTCACCGCCTGATTCAGCGTAATCGGCACCAGCTCACGCGAGTTGAACTGCTCTTCGGTGGTCGACAGCGGGTTATGCACTTCTACATAACGTGAACCGTCTGGCTCCACGGTCGCTTTTACCGGCTGATCAACAAACTGTACGCGCGTGCCGACCGGCACGTTCTGATACAGCCATTTAATATCGTCAGCGCGCAGACGCACACAACCATGGCTCACGCGCAGGCCGATACCGAAGTTGGCGTTGGTGCCGTGAATCGCATAGAGACGACCGATATAGAGCGCATACAGGCCCATCGGGTTATCCGGGCCTGGCGGGAAGACCGCTGGCAGGGTTTCACCGCGCGCCGCGTAATCCGCATGCATGCCTTTGGTTGGCGTCCAGGTCGGGCCATCTTTTTTACGTTCTACCGCTGTGGTCCAGTTAATCGGGGTATCTTTACCCAGTTCACCGATACCAATAGGCAACACCACCACGGTTTTGCTGCCTTTCGGATAGTAGTAAAGACGCATCTCCGCGCTGTTAATCACAATGCCTTCACGCGGTGCGTCTGGCAGGATCAGCTGCTGTGGGATGATCATTTTGCTGCCAGCCTTAGGCAGATAAACGTCAACGCCCGGATTGGCTTCCAGCATATTGCTGAGGCCCATCTGGTACTGCGCCGCAAAAGCTTCCAGCGGCAGTTTGCTGTCTTCAGGGACAGTAATTTCGATATTTTCGCCGATCAGACGACTGTTGGCCGGCGGTAACGGGTAAACCACAGCAAAGGCTGACTGGCTGAAGGCCGCCAGAGCCAGTGCGATTGAAGCGAAAGCGCGAATGATTTTCATATTTTACAATTCTTTATCGCCATATTTCAGGCTGTTCAGTGTGTCGAATTCATGCTGGCCAATGTGACCTGCTGCGCATTATATGTTCATTAATCTGACGTTGTGAATCGGGATTTTAACCTGCCTGCAATACTTTACGTAAATTCACCGCGGATGTTAGCGCATTTACCGGAAGCAGGGCGCTAAAAATGGGGCTTTACGGGCTTATCCCTGACTAAGGTTGCCACTGCGTTTGTTCGCCGCTGAGTTTGCGGTTCAGGAAAAAGGCGGCACTGATTAACGCCAGATGGGTCAGCGCCTGCGGCGTGTTGCCCAGCGCATGGCCGTGGCTGTCAAACTCCTCCGCGTAGAGGCCCAGTGGATTGGCGTAGCTCAGCAACTTTTCAAATTCAAAATGCGCTTCCTGAATCCGGCCCGCGCGCGCCAGACACTCGACATACCAGAAGGAGCAGGCTCCGAACGACCCTTCTGAGCCTTTCAGGCCATCGGCGGGCGTCTCATGCGTATTGTAACGGCGCACCATACCGTCGCTGACCAGATTGGTTTTGATCGCATCCAGCGTGGCAATCCAGTCCGGGTCGGTGGCTCCCACAAAACGCACCAGCGGCATCAGCAGCATTGAGGCGTCGAGATATTCGCCATGACGGGTCGAAGAGAAGTGACCCCGCTCACTGTTCCAGAAGTTAGCCCAGATATCTTCGCGGATCTCCCGGCGCGCCCGATCCCAGCGTTCATAAGGCATTGGCAGCGATCGCTTCATGCCCAGACGCAGCGCGCGATCCATCGCCACCCAGCACATCAGACGAGAGTGCAGGAAATGTTCCGGTTCACCGCGCATCTCCCAGATACCGGCATCGGGCTGATCCCAGTTCTCACACAGCCAGTCGATCATTTTGACGACATGTTCCCAGCCGCGCTGGGAGATCGCCTCACCATATTTATTGGCCAGATAGACCGCATCCATCAGCTCGCCATAGATGTCGAGCTGGGTCTGCTGCCAGGCGTCATTGCCGATGCGCACCGGACGGGAGTCGGCATAGCCGGAGAGATTCAGCAGCTCCATCTCGTGCAGTTCGGTGCCGCTGTCCAGCCGGTACATGACCTGCAGGCGCATCTCATCGTGATGGCTGTTTTCAACGCAGCGACCAACCCAGTGGGTAAAGTGTTTGGCTTCATCGATGTAGCCCAGCCGCATCAGGGCATACATGCTGAACGAGGCGTCACGGATCCAGGAGGCGCGATAGTCCCAGTTGCGTTCACCGCCCAGTTCTTCGGGCAGGCCAAAGGTCGCTGCCGCCGCAATAGAGCCGTGCTGATGTGAGGTCAGCAGTTTGAGGACCAGCGCCGAACGCTGCACCATTTCGCGCCAGCGTCCCTGATAGTTACTGTGGGCGCTCCAGCGTCGCCAGTAGTTCAGCGTCTCTTCAAAGCAATGTTCGGTGGTCAGGGCTTCGATATGCGCATCATCCACGCTGCCAAATTCAAACTGCGCATGTTCACCGGGTTGTAACGTGAAGAGGGCGGTCGCGCTCTCATCCTCCAGCGTCATCGCCACGCTGGCGGCGAGGCGCAGCGACGGCTGGCCTTCGGCATGAAAATCGATACAGCCGTTGTGCGCCTCTGCACGGGTCTGCGCCCGGGCATAGTCGTGACGCGGTGAACAGCGCAGGCTAAAGGTCGCGCTGCCGCGAACCATTTTGACCCGCCGGATCAGACGCGGCAGCTTGTCCTTGTCATCACAAATCGGCATGTAGTCGGTGATCTCCGCCACGCCTTCATCATCCAGCCAGCGGGTCTGCAGGATGTTGGTATCGGGCAGGTAGAGCTGCTGACGTCGCGCATTGGGCCAGTCAGGGGCCAGGGAGAAAAGCCCGGCATCATCGCTGTCGAGCAGGGCGGCAAAGACCGACGGGCTGTCGAGTTCCGGCCAGCAGAGATAATCAATGGTGCCATCATTCGCGACCAGTGCGCAGGTGCGCAAATCTCCGATCACGCCATGGTCTTCAATCTTACGTTTTACCTTACTCATCCTCATCTCCCTGTCAGTGTCCATCCTAACTATAGCTGAGCCATCTGATGCGGCTTCGTTTGGGCACAGATGGTTAACGTACGGTTGAATGAGGCAGGGAAGGGGTGAGGGCGGGTGAAACATGGGAAATCGCCAGCAGGGTCGCCTGGCGCTGCTCAGCGTCGGCGACCCTTACCACCGGTCAGCTCTCTCTTATAGCCGGTGGCGTCTGCTGGCGAATCCGTGGTTCATTTATTCCTGGTCGGCACGACGGTTGTGCCAGCGGCGGATCACCCAGCGCAGCGCAAAGGCGAATACCACTGCGCCGACCAGCCACAGCAGATGCTTCAGATGCTGGTCGAGTTTATGCAGCCACGGCGCGATGATGCCGCCCGCGAAATAGCCCAGGGTGACAAAGATCAGCGCCCAGATGGCCGCCCCGATGACGTTAAGAATAAAAAACTTCATCGGATTGAGGCGGCTGGCCCCGATGATGATTGGGCCAATCAGTCGAAAGCCATACATAAAGCGCACGCCAATCACAAACAGGCTGGGACGGCGTTTAATCAGGCGGTTCGCCTTGACCACTTTATCCTGATGCTTTTTAAAGCGGCGCAGGATCTGTGTGCCCCAGCGGCGACCGACCCAGTAGAGCAGTTGATCGCCGACAATACCACCACCCATCGCGGCCAGCACCACTCCCACATAATGCAGCAGCCCCTCATGCGCGGCGACGCCGCCCAGCAACGTAAATGTTTCCCCCTCGGCGATACAGCCAATAAAAAGTGCCAGATAACCGTACTGCGTAATTAATGCGTTGATATCCAGATGCAAAATGACCCTCCCTGTTCAGTGACTGTTTCTTCCAGTCTATACGCGATTTGGCTTCGCTTCCGCCCGTGCCTCACGGGTCCGTTTATTTATGCTGTTTTTTTGTCCGATCACCACGAAAGTTTCGCTGCCGTTTATACTTGAGAGGACGCTGCCCCCAAAGACGGATGCATCATCGGGCGGCCCACTGCATCAGAGGAGTGAATCTATGAATCATGTCTGGGGTCTGCTGGCGCATCCGAATCAGGAAATGCGTCATATCAAGCAAGAGAATGAGAGCGTATCGCACCATTACACCCACCATGTTCTGCTGATGGCGGCGATTCCGGTGATCTGCGCCTTTATCGGTACAACTCAGCTGGGCTGGAATCTGGGCGAGGGGCAATATGTGCAACTCAACCTGTTGACCGGGATTGGGCTTGGCATTCTGTTCTATCTGATTATTCTGGGTGGCGTCGCGGTAATGGGACGCGTAATTCACTGGATGGCACGTGATTATCCGCAGCGCCCCGGCGTACAGCGCTGTACGGTGTTTGCGGGCTATGTGGCCACGCCGCTGTTTCTCAGCGGGCTGGTGGCGCTCTATCCGCTGGTCTGGCTCTGCGTGCTGGCGGGCGCCCTGGCGCTACTCTACACCGGCTATCTGCTCTATATCGGTATTCCACTGTTTCTTAATATCGACCGCGAAGAGAGTCTGCGTTTTTCCGGTTCAACGCTGGCCATCGGCGTGCTGGTATTTGAAGTATTACTGGCATTAACCGTGGTGCTGTGGGGATATGGACCGCATCTGTTCTGACCGACCGCTGCCGCCGCTCTGGCGGCAGTTCTCTTTTTACGCCCGGAAACACTCTCACCAGGAAATTTCTTAACCTTACGGGTATGATATCGCCGCCAGCCCGCGCTCCGACCTCACTGAAGCGGGCGGCCTGTGTCGGTCTGACACAGTACATATTCATAACCGGGTTTTTTCTACGATGCCTGCAAAAATTCGTTCCACCCTGCTTTCGCTGGCGCTGCTCGTTTCAGGGCAGATTGTTTCACTTCCGGCGCAGGCGACGACGTCGCTGTCGCAACTGGCGCCGATTGCTCAGCCGCAGATCGCCTCTGGCAGTGCGATGATTGTCGATCTCACGACCAATAAAGTGCTGTTTTCAAGCCACCCTGATCGGGTCAGGCCCATTGCCTCCATCACCAAGCTGATGACTGCTATGGTGGTGCTGGATGCGCATCTGCCGATGAACGAGATGATAACCGTCGATGTCAGCCAGACGCCGGAAATGCGGGGTGTATTCTCACGCGTTAAGCTCAACAGCCAGATCAGCCGCCGGAATATGCTGCTGCTGGCGCTGATGTCCTCAGAAAACCGCGCCGCCGCCAGCCTGGCTCATGCTTATCCGGGCGGCTATAACGCCTTTATCCGGGCGATGAACGCGAAAGCGCGGTCACTGGGCATGAAACAGACCCGCTACGTGGAGCCAACCGGCCTGTCGACGCAAAACGTCTCCAGCGCGCAGGATCTGGTTAAACTACTCAAAGCGACGCGGGAATATCCGCTGCTTGGTGCGCTCAGCACCACTAAAGAGGAGACGGCGGTGTTTGCCCATCCGAGCTATGCGCTGCCGTTCCGCAACACCAACCATCTGGTCTATAAAGATGACTGGCATATTCAGCTAACCAAAACCGGTTACACCGATGAGGCTGGCCACTGCCTGGTGATGCGCACCATGATTAATAATCGTCCGGTGGCGCTGGTGGTGCTGGATGCCTTTGGCAAATATACCCACTTCGCCGACGCTAACCGTCTGCGCAGCTGGATTGAGACCGGTAAAGCGGCGCCGGTGCCGGCTGCCGCACTGGCCTATAAAAAACAGAAGTCGGGCCAGGTTGCCAGTAATGGGGCCAGCAGCGCCGACGTTGAGTAGAAAACAGCCGGTGTTGCGCGCTGCGGACACTGGCATTACCTGCAGGCTGAGCGGGTATCCGGGATGATGCAGGCAGAGGCGTACAGCGATTTTCACGCTTCTGTCTGCACCGAATTAGCCCGAAAAATGCCCGTTATTCCTATATTGCCATCCCTTGCAAAGCCCTACACTACGCGCGACTGGCGAGGGACGATCGCCTGATTTAAGCTGCCGGAATCTTACTCATATGTTTAAGCTACGATCCTTTTTTGCATTGTTAATGCTGGCGCTGGTGGCGTTTGCCCCGGCGCTGACGCTGGCCGCGGATGATAAGGCCACTGCTGCTCAGGAACAGGATGCTCCGCCGAAGCTGAATGCTGCGGTTGAACTGCCGAAAATGCAGAAGATCCTCGATAAAATTAAAAGTCAGGTCTCCGTTGATGCTGGCGAAAACAAGCTGACTCAGCTGAATGAAATGGCGCTTGAGCTCTCAGGCAGTGCCGACACGCTGGGCCAGGCGCTGCTCCCCGATCGCCAGCAACTGGAAGCCCAATTGCAGGTTCTGGGGCCGGCACCTAAAGCCGACAGCGGCGTAAAAGAGACGTCGGAAGTCACGCGCAAGCGTAACGCGCTGGAGAGTCAGAAAAGCAAACTCGACGACCAGATCAAACAGGCCGAAGGCATTAAAAATGGCGCGCTGATGCTCTCCTCGCAGATTGTTAACCTGCGCCGCGATCAGCTGAAAAGCCAACTGGCGCTGAACTCCGGCACCATTCTGGGGCCGCGCTTCTGGTCACCGCTGCTCAATAGTCAGGATCTGGATGGCGAGAAAATCGGTGAATTCCTGCAGGAGTTGCAGGACACTGCGGCACTCTCATGGGAGCCGGGCTGGCGCGTGGGCAGTGTTTTCTGGCTGCTGGCTGCCATGCTGGTAATGACGGCTGGCCGTCGTTACAGCGAAGAGTTTCTGGCCTGGATCAGCATTCACAAACTGCCGGAAGGGAAGCTGCGCCGCAGTTTCCTGGCGGCAGCGATAGCCCTGACCACCCTTGTGGCTGTCGTCCTCACCTTTAACTTCATCGCCCTGGCCTTTACCCGCCATGATGAGGTTTCTGAAAACGTTCAGGACTTTGTGGATCAACTGGTTCGGCTCAGTGTCTTTTGTGGCCTGATTGCCGGACTGGGACGCGCTTTCCTCTCTACCCGTCGCCCCAGCTGGCGTTTACCGACCATCTCCAATGAAGTGGCGATGGCGTTAAAACCGTTTCCACCGATTACCGCCGTGCTGGTCTTTATCTTCCAGACGGTCGAAGCGTTTAACTACAGCGTCGGCACCAGCCTGAATACCACCATTTTTGCCAACGGGCTGACGGCACTGCTGATTGGTACTACCGCGCTGGCGATCAGCATGCGCACCAACCGGGTTCGTCGCCGTATGACCCAGGCGGGCACACCACCAGAGGCTCGCTCTACGCTGGTCGGACTGATCCAGATGGGCCTGACGCTGACCGGCATCGCCATTCTGGTGTCGCTGCTCATCGGTTACGTCACGCTGGCGCGGTTCCTGAGTTATGAAGTGATCTGGTGCGGCCTGCTGTTTGGTTCGTTCTACTTCCTCAGTCATCTGCTCAACGATGGCTGTGAGAGCCTGTTCTCGACCAGTAACGCAACCGGTCGCCGTATTCAGAGTTCGCTTAACATCAATGAGCGTCATCTGCAGCAAACGGCTACGTTGCTGACGGCCATCGGTAAAACCTTCCTGGTGCTGGTTGTGGCGCTGGCGCTGGTCAACGGGACCTTTGCCTCTTCAACACCGATTGAGCTGCTGCAAAAAGTGATTGAGTTCTGGGGTGGTAAAGGGCTTGAATCCCTGAATATCGTCCCGGCGCATATGGTGAATGCGATAATCTGCCTGATCGTCGGTATCTATGTGCTGCGAACGGTGCGCCGCTGGCTCGACACCGATTTTCTGCCGAAAACCACCATGGATGTGGGCATGCGGGTGTCGCTGGTGACGCTGTTCAGCAACATCGGTTATGTGCTGATTATCCTGCTGACGTTGTCGATCATGGGCCTGCAGTGGAATAAGCTGGCCTGGATCGTCAGTGCCTTGTCGGTAGGTATCGGTTTTGGCTTACAGGAGATTGTGAAGAACTTTATCTCGGGGCTGATTCTGTTGACCGAGCGGCCAGTGAAGGTTGGCGATCTGGTGAGCATCAGCGGTATCGAAGGGGATATCCGCCGGATTAACGTGCGCGCCACCGAGATCCAGCTGGGCGATAAATCCACGGTGATTGTGCCGAACTCGCAGTTTATCTCGCAGAACGTGCGAAATGCCACCATGGGCAATGCGCAGGGGGTGGTCACGATTACGCTGACGTTCCCGCTCGATATCGATCCGGCGAAAGTGCGCGATATCCTGCTGGAGGTCTACAACGAAAATGAACGCATTCTGGAGACGCCAGAGCCATCCGTTTCGTTTAAAGATCTGACTCAGCAGGGAATTATACTGAGCGTCACCGGTAACGTGGCGGGTCAGCGCCAGATCGCAGGGGCGAAGAGCGATCTGCTGTTCGATATTCTGACGCGTCTGCGTAAAGAGGGCATCCTGCTCTCCACACCGCAAACCATGATTATCGAGCGCCGTCAGCAGATGGCGGGTGCGGAGCCGGTCCCCGAAGAGAAGCTGGTTTAGGTGTGAAAGGGCCGACTTCTGTCTAATGCTGATCAGTTAAGATCAGATTTGTAAAGGCTGCCACGGTCAAACGTGGCAGCCTTTTTTCTGGGCGAGCGAGCAGCAGCGGCGCTCAGGCCTTCACTATCGTGCCCTTTTTAACAATACACACTGAAGTTTCAGAGCAGGCTGGGGCCGGGCAGGGGCAGGTAATCCGCAGCGCTGAACAGAATGAGTCTGCCAGGAGAGCCCGCAGGACGCGGGCGAAAGGCGGGGCGGCACAGGATGTGCCATCCCCGGCGGTCCGTCAGGCAGGCGAATGAAGTGAAGGAACCGCGCAGCGGCGCGAGGACCGCCAGCCCCTGCCCGGCACCAGACTGCGTTATCCCCTGTCGCTTAACTGACTGCCATTAGACTTCTGTCGGCCTTTTTCATATTCAAACGCTGGCTTCTCAGCCCGTTCACACTTCGCTTTCTACAGGGATTCAACGCGGCTGGTGTGCTGCCCGTCTCGGCTCACCGAGCGAATTGCCACCGCACCGCTGACCTGCGGCGGTCTGGTGGCATCGTAGCGCTGCCAGTTTGTGCCGTTGTCCAGGCTGTACTCCAGCGTAACGCCCGGTAAGGCCACGTTCATCGACAGGATGCCATCAACGATTCTGGCTCCCGGCACCGGCAGGCGATAATCGATGCCCGCCTTATCCAGCTTCGCCAGTTCCCGCTGTCCCAGCAGATTGGCAAATCTCTGCCAGTCATTCAGACGCGCCTGCTGATCGACCAGATGGGTTTTGCCCCCCGCATACTCCTGACCTGCCTTGTAATCCTGCTCCCAGCTGGCGCGGTGCCAGCTTCGTTCCGCTACTGCAAACAGGCGAGGATAGATCATGTGCTCCATTTGAGCGTCAGTGCGTACCGTTTCGCTCCACAGCTGGGCCGAAATGCCGTAAGCACCGCTCCAGGGCTTCTCTGATTTGGCGCTGAAAAAGTTGCCATCGCGATCCACCGAGGTTTCAGCATTCTGCGGCAGGTTGTCCGGCGCGAAGCCAAAGATTTTGCGCTCGTCGTTGAAGCGCGTGCCCCAGTAATAGCCGCGCTCCAGCGGGTTAACTTCATACGGAAAATCCAGATAGAGATAATCGGGGCTGGAGATCACCACGTCGTAACCTTTCTGTGACCAGTCGCTGGCTGTGTCAAAACCGCCCCAGTAGAGGGTGTCCCAGAAGTTGACCGCGACGCGCGGTGTGGCAAAGGATGCTGAATCTTTGGCATGTTTTAAACCATCCTGCCAGGCCTGCATTTTGCCAATACCGTGTCGGTTAACGATGTCACTGACGGTCAGGGCAAAGTAGCTAGGCAGGTGCGCCAGATCTTCCACTTTGCCGCTCTTCACCAGTGCCTGACAAACCTGCGATTTCGCCCACGGCAGATCTTCTTTACTCCAGTCGCGCAGACCGGTGCCCGGTTTAGGGTCGCGTTTATCCGAGTAGCCAGCACCCAGCCGGATATTCTTCGCTTCGTCACCGCCAAAATGCCAGACGCCGAGCGGCTGTCCCGCTTCCCGGTGCATCGCCTGCATCTCACCGATCACTTTATCGACAAACCGCTGCGAACCCTCAATACAGGGATTAAGATAGCTCGTGCGGTCATAGAGCTGCACCGAGGTGGTATTAGAGTCGTCGGTGGGATCGATCAGGCGATACGCACTGGCCTGTTCAGGTTGTCCCTCCTTCATCAGCCGCTGATAGCGCGCTTCCATGGCGATGACGGCGGCACGGGCATGGGCGGGCATATCGATTTCCGGGATCACCTGGATGTGACGGGCCTGCGCATACTTCACAATCTCGATGTAGTCGGCACGACTGAAATAGCCGCTGCCGTTGTTATCGCTGAACGGACCGGAACCGAGCTGCGGCAGCAGGCAGCGCTGTTCGCTCAGGTCATGGCAGCGTTTAGCCCCCACCTCAGTCAGTTCCGGTAAGCCGGGAATCTCAATCCGCCAGCCCTCATCGTCACTGAGGTGAAAGTGGAAGCGGTTCATCTTCCAGGCCGCCATCTGATCAAGCAGCCGCATCACTGCCTGCTTAGTGTGAAAGTTGCGGGCAACGTCAAGAAACGCGCCGCGATAGGCAAAGCGTGGCGCATCATGGGCTTCCAGCGTGGCAATACGCGGCGCGCCTTCGGTGGGTATCAGCGAGAGAATCGACATCAGACCGTAGAACGCACCGGCAGCATCGTAGCCCACCACAATGGCACGGCGTGGGGTGATATCCAGATCGTATGCGCCCGGTTTAGCCTGTTTGCCGCTGAAGTGACCCGGTTTGATCTGTGTCCTGATGGCAAATCCATCAGGATCTTCTTTCAGACCAAGCAGGGTCAGACGCTGCTTTACCGCCTCACCGGTTTCACGGGTCAACCCGGTCAGAGACAGACTGACGCCACGGCTGAGATCGGCATCCTGCGGACGCAGTTTCACCTCAAGCGGCGTGGGTATGATTTGACCGCGCAGCGCGGAGGCGGGCAGGGTGGCAACATCGCTGTTTTTATCAAACCGGCTGGCGGGTTGCATCAGGATATTCCGGTCATCGGCACTGCGTCGCCAGTTATCCCCCAACGGCAACACAAACTGGCTGGGATCTTCATGATCGGTGCTGGCAATAATTTTGGGGGTGGCCTGCCCGGACGTCACATACCAGCGCGGCATCACATCCGTGGCAAACAGCTGCCAGTATTCGTTAACGATCGGAATCTGCACCGATTCGCCCGCGCCAATGCCGGTGAACTTCTCAGTCGGCTCCAGCCGGGTCAGGTCGCCGACCAGATGGGTCATTTTGAACTGTTCGTTATCGACCCGCAGCGTCTGGTGGACGTTGCTCATGTAGATTGCCCAGTGTTTATCGGTCAGGGCAGGGCCGTTATTGATCAGGGTAATGGTGGCGCGATTGCAGGCGGCATAGTCGGCTCCCAGCGCGGCGCAGTCGGTGCCATGAAGGGCGGCCTGATTATCGTTCACCTGATAAGTGACGCCAAACTGGCTGATCTGATTCACCACCTGCTGCGCTGACGAGCTGGCGTGGCCTGTGGCTGCAACGCCCAGCAGAGTGAGCGCGATAAGGCTTAACTTAAACATATTGATTCATCCTTGCTGCTGAAGAGATATCCGGGAGTCTGCAGGGCGTCAGAACAGCGTAAACGGCACGATAACCATAAATTTGATGTCCTTCTCGTCCTGAAAAATGTTGCCGTAACCGCCGCTGTAACTGGGCAGATTGCTGTGGTTGTCGTAGCGGGTGTAATGCAGTTTAAACAGGGTATCTTTGGCGCGGCCCTGCTGGATTTGATAGATCAGATCAAGGTTCCAGGCGGACTCTTTCAGCCGCTGGCTCTGGTCAACGGTGGGCAGCGTGGCGGGTCTGGCATCCCAGCCCCAGACGTACGATGCGCCCACTTTCCATCCCGCCAGTTGCCACGGCGTTAAGTCGAGCATCGCCCCGGCAAAGATCGCTTTTTCGCCATTGGCGTTCCAGTCGGAACGGGCATCCCACCAGATATCCAGTCGTCCATTGGAACTGGCGTAGCCTGGCGTCATGCGCTGCAGGAAGAAGCCCTGATTCCCCTCTGCTTTGACCCAGCTGCCTTCGAGTCGCAGATCAACCGGGCCGACGGTATAGCCGACCGTGATTGCCTGTAACCAGGCCAGGCCGTCATAGACATCACGCGGATTAGCGGCACCACCCGATACTTTGTCGTGTGCGCCGTAAAACTGATAGCTGGTGTAGAGTGCATTGCCGCCAGGCGTGGCTGACCACGAGGCTTTGGCAAAATATTGATCCATATAATCCGCCGCCTGGCCAAATGCGCCCTCAAGCACCAGGTTATTTTTGAAGTCATATTTCATGCCGAACGAATGCAGGTAGCTGACAGGGGTTTTGCCATCAGCCTGACGAAAATCATATAAGTCACGATACCAGGGCGCTTTATATTTGTCGCTCCACATCCAGGAGAGCGATAATGTACCAGCCTGCTGGAAATCATACAGCGCACCGACTTCGACGCCGCGATAGGTTCCGGGTAAGAAACTCCAGTGTGGCGCAATAATTGTCTGGCCTGTTGGCTGAATATAACCGGCACGCAACCAGTAATCGTTATATTTTAATTTCAGTGCGGCTTTATAAACAGAAGCACCGCCGCTGTCGCCATTCCACTTTTCATCCCAGCGGGTACGCGCCTTACTGAAGCCAATTTCATTGGGTGCGGCGGGGCCGCTGTTGGAAAGCTCAGCAGCACCGAAAATGGCGAGGTCCAGACCAATCCACTCTCCGGCATAGCCTGACTGATAGTCGAGATTACTGTTGAGCGAGGCATGATGTAAATTAGCCCGATACTGCCCCTGATATTCACTGGCGGGATCGGTGTCTCTGCGATCTCGCTGACGCTGCCAGTAAAAAACATTACCTTTAAGCGATGAGTCCTCAATAAATCCGCTGGCGTAAGCCGGTGATGAACTTATTGCAGTTAACGCTATTAATACGGTGGCTATTTCAACTAACGCTAACGCGTAATTAATTTTTCGCATGATCATTCCTCCCTGAATACAATCCGGATAATTAAGCAGAATATTATTATTGTGGCGGTACTCTATTTTTCGCGACGCGAATTATCAATTAGCAGCGTGGTGATTTGTGAACTATTGCGCAGAACCCGATGAGATAAAATAAAGCAGGTGCAATATGGGAGGGGAGATTAATATTTTGATGAAGATGTTAGCTATTGGCAGGACTGCTGCAATGGGAAGCTGGTGGTGCGAACGGGCCTCCCGGTTGTATGACAATCAGCCTGCTCAGATAAGCAGGCTGACCGATAAGGCGATTAAACCTGCTTCACCGCCCATCCCTTTTGCTTACTGGTTTTGCCAATCCCAGGATTGAAGCTGTTGGTGGGATCGAGCTGGCGATAGAACGCCGCCAGCTGCGGTTTGGCCTGATAGAGATGTCCGACGTTATGTTCAGCGGGATATTCCGCGCCCCGTGCCTGAAGAATCTCCAGCATCTGCGCTTTGAGCGCATGCACATCGACGCCTTTTCTGACGATGTAATCCTGATGAAACACATGACAGAAGAAGTGACCATAGTAGAGACGATGGCTCAGCGAGGCGCGGATCTCATCGGGCAGGGTTTCGAACCAGTCCGCATCATTACGACGCAGGGCGATATCCAGCGCCAGAATGTCCTCGACCTCATCAGAATGCACCGCGTGGTAGCGCACTGCCGCACCCGCCGCTGCAAAGCGATGCAGAAAGGCGTGCGCACCTTCTTTGCCTTCACACTCGAAGAATTCGCCACCGCCTTCACGGAAGTAGTCGCGCAGATAGTTACGCGCTTCTGCCACGCCGTCGCCAGACATCTTCAGCATCAGATGGTGTTCATATTTGTCGCGATACTGCTTCATGCGTTTCGGCAGATGCGCCGGAAACAGTTTACTCAGGCGCTGCAACAGGCGATCGCTGAAGTGCGGTTTAACGAAGGAGAGTTTGCTCAGCCAGGCATCAACCCGCCCCTTCAGCGTGAAAAACAGCGGCATCTTGTCGGTGCCCAGCTTGTCGATCATCAGGAAGGTATCTTTGCCGTAGACTTCCGCAATGTCATAGATGTCGCGGTGCATATATTCGCCCGCCACCGGCAGATGGGTGAAATGCGCCAGCATGTGACGGCGGATATCGCTGAGAACACCGGGCTCGTTGGTGCCGATGTAAAACACCTGCTGCTGCGGTTCGCTGGCGAAGGTATCGAGTCGCACCGCGAAGACCGCCAGTTTCCCGGCACAACCGGAGGCTTCAAACAGGCGACGCGCATCGGCGTTATAGCGGGCGGGTGTATCCGCATCCACTTCACGAACCCGGTCGGCATATTCATGATCGGAGGCGTGACGTCCATCGTGCTGCACATCTTTGGGCTGCCAGCGGTCATCATCCAGCCGCCCCAGAATCTCCTCCGGTGACGTCCCAAGATCGATACCGAGATGGTTCACCAGCTTCAGTTTTCCCTGCGCATCAATCTGAGCAAACAGCGCCATTTCACTGTAGGCCGGTCCGCGTTTGATCAGCGATCCGCCGGAGTTATTACAGATGCCGCCCAGCACCGAGGCACCAATACAGGAGGAGCCAATAACCGAGTGGGGTTCACGCCCCAGCGGCTTCAGCGCTTTTTCCAGCTGGTAGAGTGTGCTGCCGGGGAACGCCAGCACCTGCTGGCCTTCGTCAATCAGCTGAAGCTTGTCCAGCCGCAGGGTGCTGACAATCACCAGCGGACGATCGTAATCGTCGCCATGCGGCGTCGAGCCTTCGGTCAGGCCGGTATTCGCCGCCTGCATCAGGATAATGACATCGGCATTCACCAGCGTTTGCAGTACCCGCCAGAGCTCCAGCAGCGTACCGGGAAACGCCACCGCCAGCGCCTCGCCTTCGCCGGAGCGAAAGCCTTTGCGATAGCGCGCGGTCTGTTCAGGTTCAGTCAGCAGATGGGTAGGGCCGACCAGGCGGCGCAGGTCAGAAAGCAGGGCAGAGGTTTGTATCATGATCAGTTCCCTTGTCTTATCAGTGCGTCCTAACTGTAGCACGTCAACTCACCTCAACGCAGTGTGACAGCGGCAGCTACCTGCTATTCTCATCTTGTGGCACACTGCCGCCTGTTTATTCGATATTGCGCAGTTACTTAAGAGAACCCAACCTGATGAAATGGATTTACTCTGTTAGTCTCGCTGTCTCCCTCGCGATGCAACCGGCATTGGCTGAGACAGTGCCAGGTAACCACCCGATGACCGAACAGGCGCGGGATGCCTTCGTTAATCAACTGCTTAAAAAAATGACGCTGGACGAGAAGATCGGCCAGCTGCGTTTAATCAGCGTCGGACCTGATAATCCGAAAGAAGTGATTCGCGACATGATTCAGAAGAGTCAGGTTGGCGCGATTTTTAATACCGTAACCCGTCAGGATATCCGCGCGATGCAGGATCAGGCGATGCAGCTCAGCCGCCTGAAGATCCCGCTGTTTTTCGCCTACGACGTTATTCATGGTCAGCGCACCATTTTCCCGATTCCTTTGGCGCTGGCGTCGAGCTGGGATCTGGATGCGGTGAAAGAGGTGGGGCGCGTCTCTGCCTATGAAGCGGCCGACGATGGCCTGAACATGACCTGGGCGCCGATGGTGGATGTCAGCCGTGAACCGCGCTGGGGCCGTGGCTCCGAAGGCTTTGGTGAGGATACGTATCTCACCAGCGAAATGGGTCGCAGCATGGTGCAGTCGATGCAGGGCAAAAGTGCTGCCGATCGCTACAGCGTGATGACCAGCGTGAAGCATTTCGCGCTCTACGGCGCAGTTGAAGGCGGACGCGATTACAACACCGTGGATATGAGCCCGCAGCGCATGTTCCAGGACTATCTGCCGCCCTATAAAGCCTCACTGGATGCAGGCAGCGGCGGCGTGATGGTGGCGCTGAACTCGATCAATGGCGTACCCGCCACGGCGGACAGCTGGTTGCTGAAAGATCTGCTGCGCGATAAGTGGAAGTTCAAAGGCATCACCATCAGCGACCACGGTGCAATCAAAGAGCTGATCAAACATGGCGTCGCCAGCGATCCGCAGGAAGCGGTTCGCATCGCCCTGAAGTCGGGCGTCGATATGAGCATGAGCGACGAATATTACAGCAAGTATCTGCCCGCTCTGGTGAAGAGCGGCGCCGTCACCATGGCGGAGATTGACGATGCGGCGCGCCATGTGCTCAACGTCAAATATGACATGGGCCTGTTTAACGATCCCTACAGCCATTTAGGTCCGAAAGAGAGCGATCCGCAGGACACCAATGCGGAAAGCCGTCTGCACCGGGCTGAAGCGCGCGACGTCGCGCGTAAGAGCATCGTGTTGCTGAAAAACCGCCTGGAAACGCTGCCGCTGAAAAAATCGGGCACCATTGCCCTGATTGGTCCGCTGGCAGACAGCCAGCGCGACATTATGGGCAGCTGGTCCGCCGCTGGCGTGGCGAAGCAATCCGTTTCGCTGCTGCAGGGCATGCGCAATGCCACCGAAGGCAAGGCTACGCTGCTCTATGAGAAGGGCGCTAACGTCACCGACAACAAAGGGATTCAGGACTTCCTGAACCTCTATGAGCAGGCGGTTTCCGTGGATACGCGTTCACCGCAGCAGTTGATTGATGACGCGGTCGCCAAAGCGAAACAGGCCGATGTGGTAGTTGCCGCCGTGGGCGAAGCGCAGGGTATGGCGCACGAAGCCTCCAGCCGCAGCGACCTGGTGATCCCGCCGAGCCAGCAGAAGCTGTTAGCAGCACTGAAAGCCACCGGTAAGCCGCTGGTGATTGTGCTAATGAACGGACGCCCGCTGTCAGTGGTGAATGAAGATCGGATGGCCGATGCGATGCTGGAAACCTGGTTCAGCGGCACCGAAGGCGGCAACGCCATCGCCGATGTGCTGTTCGGCGACTACAACCCGTCGGGCAAACTGCCAGTTTCCTTCCCGCGTTCAGTGGGTCAGATTCCGATCTATTACAACCATCTGCCAACCGGTCGTCCTTACAACTTTGCTAAGCCGAACAAATACACGTCGCACTACTACGACGCGGCTAACGGTCCACTCTATCCGTTTGGTTACGGCCTGAGCTACACCACTTTCACCGTGTCGCCGGTAAAAATGTCCTCACCGACCATGCCGCGTAACGGCAGCATTGAAGCCAGCGTGACCGTGACCAACAGCGGTAAACGCGATGGCGCGACGGTGGTGCAGATGTACCTCAACGATCCGGTTGCTTCCATCAGCCGTCCGGTGCAGGAGCTGCGTGGCTTTAAGCGCATCATGCTGAAAGCGGGCGAGTCGCAAACCGTGACCTTTAAAATCGACGTGGATGCGCTGAAGTTCTGGAACCAGCAGATGCAGCATGTTGCAGAGCCCGGCAAATTCAACGTGATGATTGGACTCGATTCCGTTCGTACCGAGGATGGGCAGTTCAACTATTTATAACCGTCAGCCTTTCCCCTGACGTCAGGGGAAGGTGATGCGGCGCGTCGTTAGCGTCCTGCTACGGCGCGCCGCGTCATATCCACTATCAGAGCCGCTATGATTAATCTGCGTGACCGCATTCAGCAGCAGGTATTCCGCCTTAACGGCCTGTCGATGAATGAATTTGACCTCTCTCAACCGCCTGGCGATCCCGGCCTGTTTGGCCCGGACAGCGTGATCTGGCGCGTCCACGGTGACTTCACCTCCATGATGTGCGGCGGGATCAGCGCGCTGCTGTTGCAGATGCTGCATCCGGCGGCGCTGGCGGGCGTCTGGGATCACTCCAATTTCCGCGAAGATATGATGGGCCGCCTGCGGCGCACCAGTCAGTTTATCGCGGTGACCACCTACGGTAATTCGCAGGATGCACAGACGCTGATTGACCGGGTGAAACGCATTCACCTGAAAGTCAGCGGCGTCGACAGTGAAGGCAAACCCTATGCCGCCAGCGATCCGCATCTGCTGACCTGGGTGCATGTGGCGGAGACCAGCCGTTTTCTGGCCGCCCATCTGCGCTACAAAAATCCAAACCTCAGCCGTGCCGGGCAGGATCAGTACTATCAGGAAGCGGCGCAGATTGCCGAAGCGCTGGGGGCGGAGAAGGTACCGAAAAGCGTCGTCGACGTCGCGGATTACCTGCAACAGATGCGTTCAGAGCTGCGCTTTGATCATCGCACTGCCGAAGTGACGCGATTGCTGATGAATGCTCCCGCACCCAGCTGGCAGGCAAAACCGGTGATGAAAATCATGCTTAAGTCAGGGGTCGGGCTGATGCCAGCCTGGGCGCAGGCAATGTCCGGTACTGAAATCGGCCGCTTTCAGCAGGCGATCATTGACCGGAAGATTAATGCGATTGCGGTGGGATTAAGGTGGTCGATTCAGCGCGGAGCCTGGTATCGGGCGATGGTGCGGATGGGAAGGGTGGGGTGAGGGGTTCACTGGTAAAAGGGTGGATTGCTTTAGCGCATAAAGGATTACTCAACCGCAGTGTTAGATATCGGGGCCTGGGCAGGTGCTTTTGTGCAGACGTTAACTTATTGGGGGTTAGTTACAACAGGCTGATTGGGGCAGATACTAACATCCGTTTTGTGCCAGCGACGGAAGTTGCCGCATGAGAGACATACGCGTATATAATTGCGGTAGAATGAATGCACATTTTATGGATGAAAGGTGAAGCACCATGAAAGTTAGTGAGGCAGATTTGCTAAAGTCGGGTTTTACTGATGCTGATTTGAAAAAAATTAAAAATAACCTTGAAAGCTATGGCGGTACTCTGGGGGAAGCCGTAGCGGATTTAAAAAACAGATTCAGGGTGCTGTTATGGATTATTTCTGGCTGCACGTTAGTCTTTATATTTCTTCTGTGTTTCTCCACTAAAACATATATTTTAGGCGGAGGCCTGTCTCTGCTAATCGGGGTAGTCATAGTGACGTTTATTCAACCGCCAATGCTGGCCTGGAAGTCATGGCGTTACTGCCGGTTGAATAAAGAGTTAGCGTGATTGCTCGTTTAGGCTGAGTAAATCAAATATCACTTTAGCTTTAACACCCCAGCCAACGATTTTCATGGTCAGCTTCGGACGGCTCATAGTGTCAACTTTACGGAAGTAATCACGGGGCATCCATCTGAACAGCCGCCATGCGCCAGGCTTTCTCGCCAGCCCCCTAATGCTGTAAATATCGGCAGTAAGCGTTACCGTATTATAAAAAGCCAGTCCTGACTCTGGCTTAAAACCCATAAATTCAGCAGCTTGCATTGCACCATCGGCAAACATGCCTTCTGTGTTCTCGCCAGAGAGGCGCGGAATGAGTTCTTTAGACAGCCCATTAAGCCCGTCCATAACGAGAACGGCACCGGCCAGTGCGCCGAGTGGCGTCATTGTCGATATCATCAAAGCACCGCCGACAACAGCAAAACCTGAAATTACAACATGAACAGCGGAAATCATGTAACCCACAATTTTGTTGTTTTCACGCACAAACTCCACTTTGGCGTAGAGTTCTGCTGTCTTTGAACGCAGCAATTGTCCTTGCTCTTCAAGATTTTCTGTCTCTGACCTAAGGTGCTTAACGCACTTCATGCATTCTTCATCAGATTTTGCCTGCCGGGCGGCGGCGAACTGCCGGTCAATAACCGATTTTATTTCCTGGACAAACTGCATCCGGGTTAGCCCATCCCTGAGATAGAAAGCTGACAACCTGTTAGCTGTATCGATAAGTTTCCTGGCTTCAAGGTTGACCATTGTTTCAGCCCAGGCTTTATTCCTCCCGCCTGAGCGCATTATTTCAAGCAATGCTGCGTCCATTTTTTATCTCCCTATACATTACATCATCGATAATACTCTCTGATTATCAGCTGTAAACAACTAAAGGCCGCTCCATTGGTAATCAGCGATGCCATAATAATAAGCAGCAGGCGACTACTCAAGCGATCGCCAGGATAAGCTGATCAATTGCGTCTGCAGCAAATGACTATAAATGGGTTAAAGATTTATACAGTCGGCCAGAAATGTAATTAACGGTTAAGGTAAAAAGGATATTTAATAAACACCGTTATGCTGAATTAAACATACGATTCTGGAATGGCTTGCCCACTTCTCCTGAGTGTCCTCAATATGAGTATTTATTCCGAACTTACGCTCCTCGCTCATAGTGGTCTCTGATACTAACAACGGCCACTCTTCCAAAGCGCAGCACTTCACCAAAAACCCTCACCACCCTCCAACTCCCACACTTTGAGACTATTACCCTTGTCTCAGATAGCCGCAGCCAGGATCCTGCTCTATTCTCGGGGAAAATGGATTCCTCCAGGCTTTGTCGAGGCACTATGACGTACAAATCCCTGATTGCTGAAGTCCACAATCAGCAGCGCACCCTGACCGCCATTGTCGAACAGGATGAGCGCACTGCCTATTTTTACATCTGGCCAACCGACCTGTTCCGCAGCCAGTATGCGGTACGCGGCTGCTGGCTACGAAACCTGCTGCCGGCACCGGCGCAGGAAGATCGCGAGGCGATGGAGCAGGGCATAGCGCCGCTGCTCAGCGCCGAGTATTGCCGTAATCTGGAAGCGGAACCCTCGCTGGATCCAGCCGGTCTGCAGGTGCTCTGGGAGCCGAGCGATGATGGCGCGGCGCTGTGGTATTACGGCCAGCTGCTGGCGGTGATCCCCGGCTGGAGTCTCTATCAGGAGAAGCAGGTGAGCTTCTCTGCAGGCTGCATCAAAAAGAACCGGCTGACGGCACCGCTGGGGTCGGCATCAACCAATGACTACTACGCCCGTGCGGAGCATCAGCGTCAGTTCTGGCGCGAATGGCACGACGGCAGCGAGTGGGATAAGGTGCAGAACGATCTGATGGCCTGCTATCAGGCGCGCTTTGGCGAGTCAGTGAAGTATTACGCTATCGATCAGGGCAGCTGGCCGCCGATGGCAATCTCCCAGCACTGGCATCAGGGCGTCTGGTATTTCCTGACCATCGGCATGAGCATTCGGCCGATGCCGCAGGTCGATTATCTGTTTGATGAGCTGGCGCCGCAGTATCGCCGCATTGAACTCGGCATGGCGGTTGACGGTGAAGTCATGACCGAAGGCAACGCGGTGCAGATGGCCAGCGCGCTGGCGGAGTTCGTGCATCTGCCTTGGGCGCGGCTGACCTGGCTGGGCGAGGGCCATACGCTGGCGTCGGAAGTGGCACCCGTCGGCTTTGAAAGCTTCCTGCTCGCCAATGAGCTGGCAACCGATCAGGCGCAGTTCTCGCTGCCAAAACGCGACGGCGATCGCCCGACTCTGCTCTGGACCACGCCGATTACTGAAGCGGAACGGCAGTTCGCGCAGGCGGATGAACATGGCGGTCAGAAGTTACGGGAATTGTTAACGGCGGATGGCAATAATCACATCTTCCGCCCGCGCCAGCAGGTCGTCAGTTCAGAAGAGTAGGCCAGCAATAATGCGCCTGTTCGCCCATTCCCCGGCGCCCGCCGGGGATGTGATAGTTTCTCACTGAAATTAAATTTTTACATAAATCAAACATTTCTCAAATGTGTGATCCTGCTCATCTCAAGTTCCCGCTTGCCGCGCCGTTAAACCCGATCAGGCAATCGCGCCGCACCAGGTTCAGGGGAACGAAGATGTTTAAAACAACACAATCCCGCTTCACCGCAACAATGATCGCGTTCTTTGTTGCGCTTTTACTCGTTACAGTCTGGGTTATTAATCAGTTTGTCGCGCCACAGCTGGTCGATAGCGAAAGCCGTCTGGTTCGCTATCAGGTGGATTCGCTGGCTTCCGGTATCGTTGAACAGATGAACCGCGTTCAGGCCCAGCAGCGCGCCATTACCGAAGCCGCATCTGTCATGGACAGCGCCACCATCGACACCCTGTTACCGACGCTGGTTAACCAGTATCAGGACAGCAATGTGTTTGGTGGCGGGATCTGGCCACTGCCAAATCGTCGTGACCCGGCCAAAGAGAAGGACAGCAGCTTCTTTGCCCGTAATGCCAGCAATGAACTGCAGGTGAACACCTACTGGAACTCCGACGCGGCTGACAAATACTGGGAGCAACCCTGGTACAAAGATGGCATGGCCGCTCCGAAAGGCCAGTGTGCCTGGGCAAAAGCCTATCAGGATGCCGCCAGCCCGCAGCCGCGTACCAACTGTGCTATGGCCATCTACAAAAACGGCACGGCCTGGGGTGTCGCCACCATCGACGTGACGCTGGGGTTCTTTAACCAGCTGGCGAAGCAGATGGGTGAAACCATTCAGGGCAACGTCCTGATCGTCGAAGCCGACGGTAAAGTCGTGGGCAATGGCGCACTGGTGAATGCCGCACCGAAGCTGGAGAACCTGGCTGACGTGCAGATGCCGATGGCAGCACCGCTGAAAACGCTGCTTAACGGTGTTGGCAATCAGCCGCTGGAAACCACCTATGACAGCAGTGAAGGCGAGCAGACGCTGTTCGTGCAGGCCATTCCAGGCAGCCCGTGGTATCTCGCCAGCAGCCTGCCAACCAGCCTGCTGAAAGCGCAGTCGCACAACATGCTGACCCGCCTGGGTCTGGTGCAGATCCCTCTGGCGGTGATCCTGCTGCTGGTGTCGCTGGGCTTTGTCCGCGCCATGATGAAACGTCTTAACGTGCTGAACAGCAACATCGAAGCGCTGTCGACCGGTGGTGCGGATCTGACTCAGCGTCTGCCAGCCAGCAACAGCCCGGAGTTCAACGCCGTCGCGCAGAGCTTTAACCAGTTCATCAGCTATCTGCAGGGACTGCTCCAGCAGGTGGGCGACAGCGCGCTGGCGATCACTGCCGCGTCGCGGGAAATTGCCAGCGGCAACGCTAATCTCTCTTCCCGTACCGAAGATCAGGCCAGCTCGATTGTAGAAACGGCCGCGTCGATGGAGCAGCTGACCGGCACCGTGCGTCAGAACGCTGACAACGCCACCCACGCTAACCAGCTGGCGGGTGATGCCTCGCAGGTGGCCGCACGTGGCACCGAAGTGGTCCGTCAGGTGGTGACCACCATGGGCGAGATTCATCACTCATCCCGTAAAGTGGTCGATATCATCAGCGTGATCGACAGCATCGCATTCCAGACCAATATCCTGGCGCTGAACGCCGCGGTAGAAGCTGCACGCGCCGGTGAACAGGGTCGCGGTTTTGCGGTGGTGGCATCGGAAGTGCGTAACCTGGCACAGCGTTCAGCCAACTCGGCGCGTGAGATTAAAAAGTTAATCGAAGAGTCGGTGGCGAACATCGATACCGGCAGCGCGCTGGTCGAGCAGGCGGGTCAGACCATGGATGAGCTGATGAAGGGCGTGAGCAGTGTGACAACGCTGATGAGCGAAATCATGTCAGCCAGCCGCGAACAGAGCCTGGGCATCGAACAGGTTAACGTTGCGATTACCCAACTGGATGGCACCACACAGCAGAACGCCGTGCTGGTGGAGCAGGTTTCTGCTGCCGCGCAGGCGATGGAATCGCAGAGCACCCAGCTTGAGCGGGTGGTTCAGAGCTTCCGACTGTAATCCCTCTCCAGGCCAGCCTTGCTGGCCTGATTTTCTCTCTGCTTCATCCGCTTATCTCCGCCTGACCCGGGTAAAAAATCCTCGATGATCCGCCCAAACCGATAATTCTGTGCCAGAATAGTTGGGAATAATCTCAAGGAAACGCCATGTCTGCTATTGAAGTTATCCTCGTTGACCACCTCGATCGTCCCACCGGCAAGATGGAAAAGCTGGAAGTGCATGAAAAAGGATTACTGCACCGCGCGGTGACGGTCTACGTCTTCAATTCCCGGCAGGAGCTGTTGCTACAACGGCGTGCCAGCGATAAATATCATTGTGGTGGCTTGTGGAGTAATACCTGCTGTGGTCATCCTTATCCCCATGAATCAACCCGCGACGCCGCCGAGCGCCGCCTGCGTGAAGAGATGGGGATGGTGGTGACGCTGACGCCGGTGTTTGAGCTGAGCTACAACCTGAAACTGAGCAATGGCCTGACTGAACATGAGTATGGTCACGTCTTCTTTGCCGTCTGCGACAGCCTGCCGCAGCTGAATCCGCAGGAAGCGGATGCCTGGGATTATCGCCCGATGGCGCTGATTGAGCAGCAGATGCAGCAGCAGCCACAGCAGTTCACACCGTGGTTTTTGCATACCTTCCCGCGCATCCCGGACTATCTTGAGCAGTTTCCTTTCCCGGCAGTTACCGCATAAAAAAACCGCACTAAGGTGCGGTTTAGTTGTGGGTGGGAGAAGTCCGGACTAAATGAATCAACGGGTTATCAGCGATGCCAGAATTTGGTCTTATTACGGGTCCTGCGGTTGATTCATCTTCTCTAAGCTTTTCTGCTTCGCTTTGACTTTAACCGCAGTGACCGTATTCTCACGGGATGACTCGCGGGAGCCTTCTGCAATTTCATTCATCTGAGTCATGCTTTCTTTCAAACGCTCAAACAGTTTTTTGTCCATTATCAGCCCTCGTTCAACGCCTTTAACCGATGTTTTTCATCCTCTTATAAATCATCCCGAGTGCCTTTGTTATAAATCATTAGCTATCTGATTTGTGATTCAGATGCTTTGCAATCAGGTTAAAAAGGCACCTTACACCGCTCCCTGAGCCTGCGCGCTATCCACGCCCTGACCATTGATTATCGCTGCAGCTCGAAATCTTCCGCATCCACATCATAACCCGACGGTTCCCAGCGGATCGCCAGCAGCGCCAGCAGGCCCGCCAGTGGTGCCAGGAAGATCACCCAGAACACGCCGGTGCCCAGCGCCGCGACCAGCACCGGAAACAGAAACAGCGAAACGGTAGAGCTGCCGCGCATCAGCGTCTGGTTAAAGCCGACACCCACGCCACGCAGCGACGTCGGGTAGCTCAGCGACGCAAAAGTCATGGTATGCGAACCCGGCCCGAATCCCTGTCCAAAGAGAAACAGCGCCAGCATGCCGATCGCCAGCGCGGCTTCCTGGCCGCCTTCCGGACGACCAATCAGCGCCAGCCCGAGCAGCGCCACGCACTGACAGGCATATCCCGCCACCGACATCTTCCACGCCCCGAGGCGCGGCACCAGCCGCACCGCCAGTATCCCGCCGACAAAGGCGAACAGCAGATTCAGCGCCAGCGACACCAGAATGGTGGTAAGCATTGACTGGGCAAAGAAGCTGGAGATGATCACCGGCAAGCCAAACGCCACCGCGTTATAAGCAAAAGATGAGGCAATGGAAGTGATGGTCGCCAGCAATGTACGGCGGCGATAAACACCCTGTAACAGCGCGCCATAGTTACGCCAGCTCGCCTTGCGCACCGGCATGGCAGGCGTCAGCGCGGCGTCGGGTGCCACCTGGGCATTAATATTCCACGCACTGCGTAAAATCGCCGCGGCACCTTTCAGGTCGCCCTGATTCGCCGCCCAAACCGGGGATTCGCTCATGTAACGACTACGGATGGCGATGATGATAATCGCCGGAACGGCACCAAAACCAAGGATCAGCCGCCAGAGCCAGTCGGTGTGGCTTTCGGGTAACACGGCATAGAGCAAGAGCACCAGCAGATAAGAGATGCTGATCGCCGCATACCAGGTTGGGCACCACATCGCCACGCTGGCCGCTTTATTCCCCTTGCCACGCAGCCGGGAAAACTCCGCCAGAAACGCCATCGCCACCGGCAGATCGATTCCGACCCCCAGGCCCATCACAAAACGCGCGCCGGCCAGCACATACTCATTGGGGGCAAACGCACAGGCGATAGCCGCCACCACGAAAAAGAACATATCGGCCATAAACACCCGATAACGGCCAATTTTATCCGTGAGATAGCCGCCGATCAGTGCGCCGATAATGGCCCCGAAGGTGATTGCCGAGGCAACCATGCCGGTGCCGGTCGGGGTGAGATTAAATTCGCGCGTGATGTCTTTGATGCCAAAGGCCAGCGCACCCAGGTCGTAGGCGTCAAGGAAGACGCCCCCCAGCGCAATCGCCACCACAATGCGGGCATTATTACGGGCGCTGTCGCCACTGTTCACTAATCGGGAGACGTCAGCTGCGCTGCGGATCCACTGTGTTTCGCCACCGGGCGAACTCCCTGCTGTTGCCACGTGGGCGGAAGAGGTCAGGTCGGACATGATGTTGTGCGTCTTTTATTATAAAAACAGATTTTCGAGGATAGCCGTTTAGACGCCCAGACGTAAATTCATTTCGGTTATATGAGATGAATTTATAATCTCAAATCGTTATCAATTTGCGATAAAGTCAGCTACATCGCCGCTGCGCCAGGCTACGCTTTTAAGGCAGATAATTTCCGCTGCACGCCTTGCCAGCCTCCCGCAGAGCGGCAGGAGGGCAGCCTGAACGCGCAGGCGCACAACGCCTTGTGAATCATCACGCACGAACAAAACGTAAAAACAACACACTGCGATAAGGAAAAAGCCATGGTCAGAATTCGGGGTTGGATGGGCGTCAGCGCTTTGCTGCTCAGCATGGGGATAGCACAGGCGGCGGACCCGGTGCGGGTCGGCTCAAAAATTGATACCGAAGGATCGCTGCTGGGCAATGTGATCCTTCAGGTGCTGGAAAAGCACGGGGTAAAAACCGTCAATAAAATTCAGCTCGGCACCACGCAGGTGGTGCGCGGTGCTATCACGGCGGGCGAACTTGATATCTATCCGGAATATACCGGCAATGGTGCATTTTTCTTCAATGATGAGAAAGACAGCGCCTGGAAAAATGCCGCTGAAGGCTACGAAAAGGTTAAGAAGCTTGATGCGGAGAAAAACCATCTGGTCTGGCTGACGCCCGCTCCGGCCAATAACACCTGGACTATCGCTGTGCGAAAAGATCTGGCTGAAAAAAATCAGCTCAACTCTCTGGCGGATCTCAGCGCCTGGCTGAAAAAAGGCGGCACTTTCAAACTGGCGGCCTCAGCAGAATTTATTGAACGCAGCGATGCCTTACCCGCCTTTGAAAAAGCCTATGGCTTTGATCTCAAGCAGGACCAGCTGCTGTCGCTGGCTGGCGGCGATACCGCTGTCACCATCAGCGCAGCGGCACAGCAGACTTCCGGCGTAAACGCGGCGATGGCGTACGGCACCGACGGTCCGGTGGCGGCATTAGGTCTGCAGACGCTCAGCGATCCTAAAGGGGTTCAGCCGATTTATGCGCCGACGCCGGTGATCCGTGAATCGGTACTCAAAGCCTATCCACAGATTGCAGAGTGGCTGAAGCCGGTGTTCAGCGCGCTTGATGAGAAGACGCTGCAACAGCTCAACGCCAGAATCGCGGTCGACGGTCAGGATGCCAGTAGCGTAGCGACCGAATGGCTGCAGCAGAAAAAGCTGCTGTAACCGATGCAGATATCGCGGGAAGCGATACGCCGTCCGGTTGACCAGCCGGTGGCACTGCTGCTGCTGACGCTGCTGAGTCTGGCGCTGGTGGCATTGCCGTTTCTGAACTTCGCCCCGAACCGTCTGGTGGCGGGTGAACCGCTGATGGGCTGGCAGATTAGCCGCTTCGGGCTGTTGCTGCTGCCGCTGGTGACGCTGTGGCTGCTGCTGTGGCGGCATCCGACCCGCATCATGCTGATGCTGGCGCTGCTGGCGGCAGAACTGATGCTGGCGTCGATCATCTGGCTCAGCGGTCATCAGGCCACTTTACTCAGCCAGCAGGGCAGCCGTCTGGCGCGCACCAGCTTTGCCAGCGGACTGTGGTGCAGCGGCGCGCTGATCCTGCTGCTGATCACCGATCAGGTGCGGCAACTGACCCGTCATCGGCTGGCACAGCTGCTGCTCAATCTGCAGGTCTGGCTGTTGCCGCTGCTGCTGCTGTTCAGTGGCCAGCTCAGCGATCTCTCCCTGCTGAAAGAGTATGCCAACCGCCACGCGGTGTTTGATGCCGCGCTGAGCCGTCATCTCACCCTGCTGGCGGGCACGGTGGTGCCTGCGCTGATGATTGCGCTGCCGCTGGGCGTCACGCTGTTCCGGCGGCCTGGCTGGCAGGGCGGGGTGTTCGGTGTGCTGAATGTGATTCAGACTGTGCCCTCGGTGGCGCTGTTTGGTCTGCTGATTGCGCCGCTGGCCGGACTGGCTCAGCAGTTTCCGTGGCTCGGCGACTGGGGCATCAGCGGCATTGGGATGGCTCCGGCGCTGATCGCGCTGGTGCTTTACGCCCTGCTGCCGCTGGTGCGCAGCGTGGTGGTGGGGCTGCAACAGGTGCCGCACGAGGTGCGTGAGAGTGCACGTGGCGTCGGCATGGGTAGCTGGCAG
This sequence comes from Pantoea sp. EKM21T, assembly GCF_011800405.1. Taxonomy (NCBI): domain Bacteria; kingdom Pseudomonadati; phylum Pseudomonadota; class Gammaproteobacteria; order Enterobacterales; family Erwiniaceae; genus Pantoea; species Pantoea sp. EKM21T. The sequence goes on along the minus strand of NZ_JAALFV010000001.1, from coordinate 385,332 downwards.
CAGTTTATTGCGGTGGATGTGCCGCTGGCGCTGCCGGTCTGGCTGGCGGGCCTGCGGGTAGTGGTGGTGCAGACGCTGGGCATGGCGGTGGTTGCGGCGCTGATTGGCGCGGGCGGCTTTGGCGCGATTATTTTCCAGGGACTGCTAAGCAGTGCGCTTGATTTGGTGTTGCTGGGTGTGATCCCGGTGATTGCGCTGGCGGTGGTCATCGATGCGCTGTTCCGCCTGCTGATCTCACTGCTGGAGAGAAAAGATGATTGAGTTTGACGGCGTTTCCCGCGCGTTTAACGGTAAAGCGGCGGTGAAAGATCTGTCGTTACAGGTGGCTAAAGGGGAATTTTGCGTGCTGCTTGGCACCTCCGGTTCGGGCAAATCGACCACCCTGAAGATGATCAACCGGCTGGTGGAGTTTGACAGTGGTGAAATCCGCTTTGCCGGAGAGTCGATTCGCCAGCTCGATGCCCGCACGCTGCGGCGGCGCATGGGTTACGCCATCCAGTCGATTGGTCTGTTTCCGCACTGGACGGTGCGGAAGAATATCGCCACGGTGCCAGTGCTACTGGGCTGGCCCCGGGCACAGGTCAATGAACGTATCACGGCGCTGCTGGCGCTGCTGAATCTCGATGCGCAGCTGCTGGACCGCTATCCGCATCAGCTCTCGGGTGGGCAGCAGCAGCGCATCGGCGTGGCGCGGGCGCTGGCGGCGGATCCGGAAGTGTTACTGATGGATGAGCCGTTTGGTGCACTCGATCCGGTGACGCGTGGGGTGCTGCAACAGGAGATGTTGCGCATTCATCAACTGTCGGGCCGCACCATCGTGCTGGTGACGCATGACATCGACGAAGCGCTGACGCTGGCAGACCGTATTGTGCTGATGGATAACGGCGAGATTGTTCAGCAGGGCAGGCCAGTCGAGCTGCTGACCCAGCCGAAAAATGATTTTGTGCGCGACTTCTTTGGCCGCAGCGAAATGGGAGTACGGCTGCTGTCGCTGGAGCAGGTCGGTAATGCCGTGCGGCGCGGCGAGTGGCTGCCGGGCGAACCGATCGCTGCGGCACTGACGCTGCGCGATGCCCTGTCGCAGTTTATCGCCCGGCGTACCGATAAACTGCCGGTCATCGACGATCAGCAGCGGCCACTGGGCGTGCTCCACTTTGGCGATCTGCTGCAACTGCGCGAGGATTTAACATGCGCAGGCTAAGGGATCCGCTGCTGTGGCTGGTGCTGTTCTACGGCGCGCTGCTGACCCTGATGCCTTACAGCGGGCCGCTGTTTCACCGCTGGTTTCCCGAACTGGCGCGGCCACTCTATCAGCAGGAGAGTTTCTGGCAGCTGACGCTGGCGCATCTGTTTCTGGTGATCACCGCCAGCCTGCTGGCGATTGTGATTGGCATCGGCAGTGGTGTGCTGGTGACGCGGCGGGCGGGGCGGGCCTTCCGGCCGCTGATGGAAACCATTGTGGCGGCAGGGCAGACGATTCCGCCGGTGGCGGTGCTTGCGATTGCGGTGCCGGTAATGGGGTTTGGGGCCTGGCCCGCAGTTGTGGCGCTGCTGCTCTACGGATTGCTGCCGATTTTACAGGGGACGCTGGCGGGTATTGATAGCGTACCGGCCAGCAGTCGGGAGATCGCCATCGGGGTCGGCATGAGTAGCTGGCAACGGCTGTGGCAGATTGAGCTGGCGCTGGCTGCGCCGGTCATCATCGCCGGGATACGCACCTCGGTGATCATCAACATCGGCACCGCTGCCATCGCCTCGACGGTCGGCGCGAAAAGTCTGGGATCGCCGGTGATTATCGGCTTAAGCGGCTTTAATACAGCCTATGTGATTCAGGGGGCATTACTGGTGGCGCTGCTGGCGATAGTCAGCGATCGCCTGTTTGAACGCCTGCAGCGCTGGCTTAGCGTGAGTGAACGATGAGAGAGTATCCCACCAGCATCAGACCGCCGGTGCCACCTGCCGCCATAATAAAAAACAGCGTGGCGAAGAAAGCTTTTTTACAGTTCATGGGTAAAACCTGAGCTCGTTAACAGTGAGGCGGGGATAATAGCGCGCGCAAGGCAGCAGGCAAAGTGCCCGGCGTGCGTTTTTGTTATCAGGCGGGGTCGTGCAACCGCACGGCATAGCCCTGTTCCTGCCAGTGTGACAGCTGTTCCTGCTGGCGGCGGGTCAGTTTTTTACCGGTAAAGACAAACATATTCATGCCGGGAAAGAGTTCAGGACGCGGTAAATCCAGCGGTTCTGCCAGCACATCAATCCGCCAGCCATGCTGCGACAGACGCCAGCCTTCCAGCCAGATGCGGGTACGATCGTCGATACCCCAGCCAATAATCAGCGCATCTTTACCCGATTTTTTGCGGCTGCCGGTCAGGCAGAACGCGACATAATCGATCAGCAAACCATCCAGCAGACTGCACATGGTGCGGGCGGTGTTCTGGTCCAGACTCAGCTTCTGGCGCACCGGCATAAAAACATGGTCGATCAGCGCATCAATCGGATGTTCGCGACCAATCGCGGCAATTTTATTACGAAGTTTAGCGGGTCTGACGTGACGCAGGACGCTGATCAGCTCATCCTGGAGTGTGGTCCATCCATCATGGGCATCTACATCGCCACCTTCCAGCAGTGCCTTAACTTTACCGACCGGCACGCCGCTTTCAATCCAGCGCATGATCTCTTCGATGCGATGAACATCTTCTTCGTCAAACTGACGATGTCCGCCTTCGGTACGTTGCGGCTTCAGTAAGCCATAACGACGCTGCCAGGCGCGCAGGGTGACTGGGTTTATGCCACAGCGCTCGGCGACGTCACCGATACTGTATAAGGTCATAAATTCCTCTTTCGATTGGTCTGAGTGCAATTACCATAACGAAGCCGACTAAGTTGTACAATACATTTCTCGATGTACAACTTGACTGATACGCCGTTTCTCCGTTATATCTCATATAAGAGAATTATTCCCAAATATGAGAAATCACCATGTCAGAGCTGAATACGGAGCAACGACTGGCGGTGAGGCTGGCAGAATTACGCCTGCAACGCGGCTGGTCGCTGGATGAACTTGCTGTCGCAACGGGCATCAGTCGTGCGTCATTATCGCGCATTGAGCGAAGCGAGACCAGCCCTACTGCTGCGCTGCTTAACCGTCTGTGTGTTGCCTACGGATTAACGATGTCGCGCCTGCTCAGTGAAGTGGAGGTTGAGTCCAGTCTGCTGATCAGAGATGACCAGCAGCCCGTGTGGCAGGATGAATCCAGCGGATTTATTCGCCGGAATGTTTCACCTCCTGCGCTTCACTTCCGATGCGAACTGGTTGAGGGCAGATTACGGCCTGGTGCACGTATAGATTACGATGCGCCACCCATTCAGGGTCTGGAGCAGCATATCTGGCTACGCGAGGGCGGTCTCATCGTTACGATGGGGGCGCAGCAGTGGGCGCTGAAGCCCGGTGATTGCTTACGTTTTCATCTGGTCGGGAAATCGGCTTTTGAGGCGCACCTGACTGACGGTGCGCGCTATTTACTGGTGGTGGCGAAACCATGATCGATTACGCAATACTTCGCGCCGACGAAGCGCAACAGCAACTGGGTGAACTTACAGCGGTGCTGCAGGCCTGTGTGGCAGACGGCGCCAGCGTCGGCTTTATTGATGCCGCAGACGAAGAGGTGATGACGCGATTCTGGCAGCAGCGGATTGCCGGTCTGGCAGACGGCGACAGCGAATTATTCGTTGCGCGGCAGCACGGTCGCATCGTGGGCACGGTCATGCTCAGTGGCAGCGCCATGCCTAATGGCCGACACCGGGCGGAGATCAGCAAACTGCTGGTGCATCCGCAGGCGCGCCGTCAGGGCATCGCGCGTGAGCTGATGCAGCGCGCTGAGCAGCAGGCCCGCGCGCAGGGCAAAACGCTGCTGGTGCTGGATACGCGCAGCGGCGATGTCGCCAGCGATCTCTATCGCTCGATGGGCTGGCAGGTAGCGGGGTCGATCCCGTTTTATGCCGAATCCACCGCCGGCGTGCTGGATGCCACCACCTATATGTACAAAGTGCTGGCGTAGCCAGCCGCTAGCTCATGCGGCTGGCCTTTCTTCGTGCCGGCCCGGGTTGACGGGCTGCCTGCACGACCCTGAACCGGGCAACTGCTGAAATTTACGACGTCGCACGAAAAATTCGGCGCGAAAGCTGACGCCAACAGGATACTGTGTAAAAATACAGGCCATATTTTCGGTGTGGTAACGCAAATCATGGCCCTGACAGCCGCAGTAAAAAGCCAGATAGCGCAGTGGTATAAAGCGCTTCAGGAGCAGGTGCCTGACTTCATCCCACGTGCGCCGCAGCGCCAGATGATCGCCGAAGTGGCGAAATGCCTGGCGGGCGACGATTCGCGCCATCTGGCGGTTGAAGCGCCAACCGGCGTGGGCAAAACCCTCTCTTATCTGATCCCGGGCATCGCGGCCAGCCGCGCCCAGGAGAAGCGGCTGGTGATCAGCACCGCCAACGTGGCGCTGCAGGATCAAATCTTCACCAAAGATCTGCCGCTGCTGAAAAAAATCATTCCCGATCTCACCTTTACCGCCGCCTTTGGTCGCGGGCGCTATGTCTGTCCGCGTAATCTGGCGGCGATGGCGGCTGATGACGATGAGCAGGGCGATCTGCTGCTTTATCTGGACGATGACGCCGTCAGCAGCACTAAAGAGGAGCAGACGCAGTGCGGCCGGTTGCAGAAATCGCTGGATCGCTATCAGTGGGACGGCCTGCGCGATCACAGCGACGAGAACGTCAGCGACAGCCTGTGGCAGCGGCTCTCCACCGACAAAGCGAGCTGCCTTGGCGCACACTGTCGCTGGTATCGTGAATGCCCGTTCTTTGTGGCGCGGCGCGAAATCGAGCAGGTGGATGTAGTGGTGGCGAACCATGCGCTGGTCATGGCCGCAATGGAGAATGAGTCGGTGCTGCCACCGGCAAAAAACCTGATGCTGGTGCTGGATGAAGGGCATCACTTGCCGGAAGTGGCCCGCGATGCGCTGGAGATGAGCGCCGACATCACGCCGGGCTGGAGCAGCCTGCAGCTCGACCTCTTTATCAAGCTGGTGGAGAGCATCATGACGCAGATGCGGCCAAAATCGCCGCCGCCGCTGGCTAACCCGGAGCGGCTGAAAGCGCACTGCGATGAGCTGCGCGAACTGCTGACGATTACCGCTCAGGCGCTGAATCCGCTGCTGCCACCGCATAACCAGCCGGGCGAATTCCGCTTTGTGCTGGGGGCGTTGCCCCAGGAGTTGCTGGATCTCTGCGCCCGGCTCTTTAAGCTCAGCGATGCGCTGCGCGGCCTGAGTGAAGGTTTGATTAATGCGCTGAGCGAGCAGACCGGCAAGGTGGATGTGGTGCGACTGCATCGCAATCTGCTGCAGCTCAATCGCCAGTTTGGCTGGTTTGAATCGGTCAGCAAACTGTGGCGGCTGGCGGCGATGGAAAAAGCCTCTGGCGCGCCGGTGTCGAAGTGGATCACCCGCGAGCTGCGCGAAGGTCAGGCGCACCTGCTATTTCACTGCGCCGGTATCCGCGTCAGCGACCAGCTGGAGAAGATGCTGTGGCGTAAAATTCCGCACGTGGTTGTGACCTCCGCCACGCTGCGATCGCTTAACAGTTTCAACCGCCTGCAGGAGATGTCGGGACTCAGCGAGAAGGCGGGCGACCGCTTTGTGGCGCTGGACTCCCCGTTTAACCACGTGGAGCAGGGCAAGCTGGTGATCCCGCAGATGCGCTATGAGCCGCTGATGACGCACGAAGCGGAGCATATCGCGGAGATGGCCGGTTTCTTCCGGCAGCAGATGGCGGAGAAAAAGCACAAAGGCGTGCTGGTGCTGTTTGCCAGCAACCGGGCGATGCAGCAGTTTGTCGCCTGTCTGCCCGACCTGCGCCTCTCAATGCTGGTTCAGGGCGATCAGCCGCGCAGCCGCCTGGTCGATCTGCATCGTCAGCGCGTCGCCAAAGGGGAAACCAGCATCCTGATTGGCCTGCAGTCGTTTGCCGAAGGGCTGGATCTCAAAGGCGATCTGCTGAGTCAGGTGCATATCCATAAAATCGCTTTTCCCCCGGTAGACAGTCCGGTAATTTTGACCGAAGGCGAGTGGCTGAAAAGCCTTAAACGCTATCCGTTTGAGGTGCAGAGCTTACCCAGCGCCTCTTTTACCCTGATTCAACAGGTCGGACGCCTGATTCGCAGCCATCAATGTTATGGCGAAATCGTCATTTACGACCGCCGTCTGCTGAGCAAATCTTACGGCAGCCGGCTGTTAGCGGCGCTGCCGATCTTCCCGATTGAGCAGCCGGAAACGCCAGAGCCGGCAGCGATACCGGCCACCGTGGTGCCAAAAAATACGGTGCGTAAACGACGTCCCACGCGGCGCTGAGCCGCGCACTTAACCGGAAGCGAGTGATGGAACTGAATAAAATCATTAAAGAGATTGGTCGCGGTAAAAATCATGCCCGCGATATCGACTTTGATACTGCCGTGGCGCTCTATGGCGCGATGCTGGCGGGCGAGGTGCCGGACCTGGAGCTGGGCGGCATTCTGATTGCGCTGCGTATTAAAGGCGAAGGCGAAGCGGAAATGCGCGGCTTTTATCAGGCGATGCAGGCGCAGATGATGCAACTGCAGGCGCCGGAAAACCGCCCGATGCCGATTGTGATCCCCAGCTACAACGGTGCGCGTCGGCAGGGCAATCTCACGCCGTTGCTGGCGCTGCTGCTGGTGAAACTCGGCTTCCCGGTGCTGGTGCATGGCGTCAGCGACGACGCGACGCGCATCACCAGTGAAGCGGTGTTTGCCGCGCTAGGTATTACCCCCGTCACCACCGCAGAGGCGGCGCAGGCAAAACTCGATCAGGGCGAACTCGCCTTTATCACCATCGATCATCTCTGCCCGCCAATGGCGAAACAGCTGTCGCTGCGCTGGCGAATGGGCGTGCGTAACAGCGCGCATACGCTGGCAAAACTGGCGACCCCGTTTGCCGAACGTGCGGCGCTGCGTCTGTCGAGCGTGTCGCATCCGGAGTATGTGCCGCGTGTGGCGAAATTCTTCAGTGACATCGATGCGCCTGCGATACTGCTCAATGGCACCGAAGGGGAAGTCTATGCCAATCCACAGCGCTGCCCGGCGATCAGCATGATTCAGGGCGCAGGCGCAGAAGCGGAAGTGTGGGTTGAGCGTCAGCCCGAAGTGGCCGTTGAACTGCCGGCCGATAAGACGGCAGAGGTAACCGCGCGCTGGATTGAGCAGGTGCTGAATCAGCAGCGGCCGGTGCCCGCATCACTGCGACTGCAGCTCGCCTGCTGCCTGCGCGCCAGCGGCCAGTGCGACTCGCTGGCGGCGGCAGAGCAGCAGATCCTCGCCGCCGGTTACTGACTCAGGCTGCTGGCAGCGCCTGTTCAACCAGGTTCTGCCAGAAAGTAATGCCAATTGGCAGCAGCGCGTCGTTGAAGTCATAGCGGGCGTTGTGCAGCGGGGCGGAAGGCGTGTCGCCATCCGCGCCCAGCCAGAAGTAAGCACCCGGACAGGCCTCCATCATGCAGGCAAAATCTTCAGACGCCATTGACGGATTGACCTGCCACTGAACCTGTTCGGCCCCCAGCGTCGCCAGCGCCACCTCGCGCACCTGCTCAGCCGGGGCCGCATGGTTGGCGGTCACCGGATAGCCCGGTAACCACTCAATCTCACCGCTGACGCCAAACGGACGTGGCAGGGTAGCGACAAACTCATCAATCAGTCCGCGTACTTTTTCGCGCACGCTGGTCTGCAGGCAACGCACCGTGCCGCGCAGCACAATCTGTTCCGGGATCACGTTGATCGCTTCGCCACCGTGGATCTGCGTCACGCTAACCACCGCCGAGGCGAGCGGCGAGAGCCGACGTGACGGAATCGTCTGCAGCGCCAGAATCAGCTCGGCCGCCACCACCATTGGATCGGCACCGCTTTCCGGCATCGCCGCGTGGCAGCTTTTGCCGTGCAGGGTAATCTCAAACGAATCCAGCGACGCCATCATGGCGCCAGGGTTAACCGCCAGTGACCCCAGCGGCAGTCCCGGCCAGTTGTGCATCGCATAGATCGCATCCATCGGGAAGCGCTGGAACAGTCCCTCTTCCACCATTTTGCGCGCACCGCCCAGGTTCTCTTCGGCAGGCTGAAAAATGAAATGTACCGTGCCGCTGAACTGGCGTGTGGCGGCCAGCTGTCGGGCGGCGGCCAGCAGAATGGCGCTGTGACCGTCGTGCCCGCAGGCGTGCATCACGCCGGGAGTGACGGAGCGCCATTCAGTGTCGCCTTTTTCCGTAATCGGCAGCGCATCCATGTCCGCACGCAGCCCGATAACCGGGCCGGGACCGTTTTCCAGCGTGCCGATCACGCCGGTGCCCGCCAGACCACGAAACACCTGCAATCCCGCCCGCTCTAACTCATCAGCGATAAACTGGCTGGTTTGCTGTTCCTGGTAACCTAATTCGGGGTGGCGATGAAACTCACGGCGCCAGCGCAGGGCATCTTCAAGCAGGGCAGGGGAAAGGGTCATGCAGAGTCGCGCTCCATACAGAATGAGAAGATTTCACTTTAGAGGTCGGGTGGCGCTGCGTCTATCGCCGGCAGGACGAAATCTGGCTATAGGCTAAATCAAAATGGAATAAGTAATAAGGAAGTGATGTCCGGGCAGGGCTTAAGAATGGAAAAACGCGAAGAAAACGGGGCAAGTCGCTGCCCGCCCCGTTCAGCGTATTACTTCTGCATCGGCAGGTTCAGATCGTGCTCTGCCGCGCAACTTTGTGCCAGCTCATAACCCGCGTCGGCATGACGCATCACGCCGGTGGCCGGATCATTCCACAACACCCGACCCAGACGCGCATCCGCCTCTTTGCTGCCATCACAGACAATCACCATACCGGCGTGCTGCGAGAAGCCCATGCCAACACCGCCGCCGTGATGCAGACTGACCCAGGTCGCACCGCCTGCGGTATTCAGCAGCGCGTTGAGCAGCGGCCAGTCTGAGATTGCATCCGAGCCATCCTTCATCGCTTCGGTTTCACGGTTAGGTGAGGCAACCGAGCCGCAGTCGAGATGGTCGCGGCCAATCACCACCGGCGCTTTCAGCTCGCCGTTGCGGACCATTTCATTGAACGCCAGACCGGCAAGATGCCGTTCGCCCAGTCCCAGCCAGCAGATACGTGCTGGCAATCCCTGGAAGGCGATGCGCTCCTGCGCCATATCCAGCCAGCGATGCAGCGTTTTGTGGTGCGGGAACAGTTCTTTGAGTTTCGCGTCGGTCTTGTAGATATCTTCCGGATCGCCGGACAGCGCCACCCAGCGGAACGGGCCTTTTCCTTCGCAGAACAGCGGACGGATGTAGGCCGGTACAAAGCCAGGGAAGTCGAAGGCGTTGCTGACACCCTCATCCAGCGCTACCTGACGGATATTGTTGCCGTAGTCCACGGTCGGGATGCCCATATGACAGAAGTCGAGCATTGCCTGCACGTGGACCGCCATTGAGGCACGCGCCGCTTTCTCCACTGCCTTCGGCTGTGAGACGCGTTCCTGCTGCCAGCGCGCCAGATCCCAGCCAGCCGGCAGATAGCCATTAATTGGATCGTGTGCCGAGGTCTGATCGGTCACGATATCCGGTTTTGGCCCGCCCGCCCGGGCGCGTTTCACCAGCTCCGGCAGGATCTCGGCGGCATTGCCCAGCAGCCCGACCGAAATCGCTTTTTTCGCCGCGGTCGCTTCGCTGATTAACGCCAGCGCTTCATCCAGCGTGGTGGCTTTGTAATCTACATAGCGGGTGCGCAGGCGGAAATCGATGCGCGACTCCTGACACTCAATCGCCAGCACACAGGCCCCGGCCAGAACGCCCGCCAGCGGTTGCGCGCCGCCCATGCCGCCCAGCCCGGCGGTGAGGATCCAGCGTCCGCTGAGGTCGTTGTTGTAGTGCTGACGTCCCGCTTCCACGAAGGTTTCGTAGGTGCCCTGCACGATGCCCTGCGCGCCGATATAGATCCAGGAACCGGCGGTCATCTGGCCGTACATCATCAGGCCCGCTTTATCCAGCTCATGGAAGTGATCCCAGGTCGCCCAGTGCGGCACCAGATTGGAGTTCGCCAGCAGCACGCGGGGTGCATCCGCGTGGGTGCGGAAAATGCCGACCGGCTTGCCGCTCTGGATCAGCAGGGTTTCATCCGGCTGCAGTGCCCGCAGCGAACGCAGGATCTGCTCGAAGCACTCCCAGTTACGCGCCGCCTTACCGATGCCGCCGTAAACCACCAGATCTTCCGGCCGCTCGGCAACATCGGGATCGAGGTTGTTCTGAATCATGCGGTAAGCGGCTTCAATCAGCCAGTTGGCGCAGTGCAGCGTGGTACCGTGAGGCGCGCGAATTTCACGTGCCACAGCCTGAGAAAGAGTTTCGCTCATGAAAGATTCCTTAATTCAAGAAGTTGGGCGCATGCTCGGCAGCAGCGCGGTCAATGCCTGAGGCCAGTCAGTGCGACTTGCCCACTGACGCATTGCCTCGATATCGGGAGCCAGCAGGCGATCCTCCTCAAGGAAGGCGACCTGCTCGCGAATGGTGTCGATGGCCTGCTCAATCAGCGCAGAGCTTTTCAGCGGCCGGTTGAATTCAATGCCCTGTGCGGCGGCCATCGCCTCAATGCCGACTACCGCGGCGCTGTTAAAGCACATGCTGCCGAGACGGCGGGCGGCGTAGGTTGCCATCGAGACGTGATCTTCCTGATTAGCGGAGGTCGGCAGGCTGTCGACGCTGCCCGGATGGGCCAGCGATTTGTTCTCAGAGGCCAGCGCGGCGGCGGTCACCTGAGCGATCATAAAGCCGGAGTTCACGCCGCCGTCGCGCACCAGGAAGGGCGGCAGGCCCGACAAGCCGCTGTCCAGCAGCAGCGCCAGCCGCCGCTCGGAGATGGCCCCGACTTCGGCAATCGCCAGCGCCAGGATGTCCGCAGCAAAAGCCACCGGCTCGGCGTGGAAGTTGCCGCCGGAGATCACATCGCCGCTGTCACTGAACACCAGCGGGTTGTCAGAAGCCGCGTTCGCTTCGATTTCCAGAATCCGCGCCGCGTGGCTGAAGTTGTCCAGGCAGGCACCCATCACCTGTGGCACGCAGCGGATGGAGTAGGGATCCTGAACGCGGCCGCAATGCGTATGCGACAGCACTATTTCACTGCCCTCAATCAGGGTGCTGACGGCAGCGGCGACGGCAATCTGACCATGCTGGCCGCGCGCATGATGGATACGGGCGTCGAACGGTTTCAGTGAGCCTTTAATCGCCTCCAGCGACAGCGCACCGGCCATCAGACCGGCGGCAAACAGGTTTTCACCCTCAAACAGGCCGCGCAGCGCCAGTGCAGTTGAGACCTGGGTGCCGTTAAGCAGCGCCAGTCCCTCTTTCGGGCCGAGTACAAATGGCGACAGACCCACGCTTGCCAGGCCTTCGGTGGCCGGGATCAACTCATCCCTGAGCCGGACCTGACCTTCGCCCAGCAGCATCAGGGACATGTGCGCCAGCGGCGCCAGATCGCCGGAGGCACCGACCGAGCCTTTTTCCGGGATGCAGGGCATGACACCCGCATTGAACAGCGCCAGCAGCGCCTCAACCAGTTCGATTCGCACGCCAGAGTGACCGCGTGCCAGGCTGATGATTTTGGTGGCGACCACCAGGCGGGTAACATTGTCGGGCAGCAGATCGCCCAGCCCGACGCTGTGTGACAGCACCAGATTACGCTGCAGATCCGCCAGCCGGCTGGCCGGGATTTGCGTCTGCGCCAGCTTGCCAAAGCCGGTATTAATGCCATACACCACGTTGCCAGAGGCGACAATCGCATCCACGGTCTGCTGCGCCGCCGCAATTGCCTGACGCGCGGGCTCATCAAGCGTCAGCGTGACGTTGCCCTGATAGATAGCGCGTAATGTGGCGAGGTCCACCTCGCCTGGCACCAGGCGCAAAACCTGAAACGAACCTGACATAGTTTACTCCTGTCTATACAAGTGTGCTGGTGTGGCTAAACTGCTCTCCTTGCCCTGATCCAGCGGAATAATACGAGTGAAACATAAGCGTTAATTCTTGTCTATGCTTGTCTATACAATCAAAGGGAGCAAGCAAGTGCCGTGCCAGGCCGATCACAAAAATCGATTGCCCGTCCGCTGCGGGTTGACTATTTAGCGCTACTCAGAGGCTGCACCATCAGGATGCGCAGACTGCACCATTGGGGCACCGCGCAGCGTACTGGATGTATATACATTCACACGGTGAGACAGTAAACTTAGGGGACTTTCAGCATAAGGAACAGCAAATGGTTGAGCATACGGCACTGGCACAACTGGCGGCGGCAATGAGCGATGAGCCTGCCCCGATTTATCAGCGGGTGAAGCAGGCCATCGTCAGCCAGATCCGTGAAGGGTTGTGGAAAGCGAATCAGCGTGTGCCATCAGAAAGTGAACTGGTGAATGAACTGGGCGTCAGCCGCATGACCATTAACCGGGCGCTGCGTGAACTCACCAGCGAAGGCTTTCTGGTGCGGATGCAGGGCGTCGGAACCTTCGTGGCGGAGATGAAAGGCTACACCGCCATGCTGGAGGTGCATAACATCGCCGATGAGATCGCTCAGCGCGGCCATCAGCACAGCTGCAAAATTCTCGCCTTCGGCCAGGACAAAGCCGATCCTGAGCAGGCGGCGGTGCTGGGACTGACTACTGGGCAGACGCTTTATCATTCGCTGATTGTGCATTACGAAAATGAGCTGCCGGTGCAGCTGGAGGACCGTCTGGTCAATCCGCTGGTCGCACCCGATTACCTGACGCAGGATTATCAGCAGATGACGCCTTACACCTATCTGATGCGCGTCGCGCCGCTGACGGCGGGCGAGCACATTGTTGAAGCGGTGTTGCCCGATGCGCGTCAGCGTAAACATCTGTCGGTGGATGAGCACGAACCCTGCCTGCTGATTCGCCGTCAGACCTGGAGCGACACTAAAATCGTGACCTATGCGCGGCTGCTCTATCCCGGCTCACGTTACAAACTACTGGGCCGCTTCAGGGGACACGGTTAAGACGGGTAAACAGCAGCCGGGCATCGGTATCGCACGGGCTGAATGCTGTTTCTTCATCGACCCACCACGCGCCCTGCTGCGCAGTCAGCCGTTCCCCGGCAGCCGTCTGCCAGGCGCCAGCCAGCACCCAGGCGACGCCATGCAGAGTGCTGACCGGCGTGGTCACCACCTCCACCGCTGCCTGCCATTCCCCGCGCCGCGTCATAATATTAAAATCTTCGCTGACGCTGCCCTGCAGCTTTGCCGTTAAGGCGAGTTCGCCGGCAAACGCCCAGGGCTGCTGAGGCGTCAGTAAGTGTTGCACGCCCGGCGCGGTCAGCAACACCGGATCGCCATGCAGCAGGGTAATCACCCGATCAATGTCAGGAAAGGCTGAGAAGGGACCATCCTGCGCCAGCGTCGCAATGCTGGCGCGCCAGCCGAAGCGCTCCGCGCCGGGCGGAAAACTGATGATTTCGCGGGTTTCGCCGCCGCCGTTGCGCCAGCGGCTGACCGCCAGCTCCGCGTACGTGAACCGGGCGATCATCGCAGCGCCTCCATCGCCTGAGCAAAGCGGGCGGCACACGCCGTCTGGTGCGGATGCACCCCATCTTCAACCACGGCTTTACCCGCCACATAAACGTCCCGAATCTGATCGCGCTGCCCGGCAAAGAGCCAGCGGTTGAGGACGGCGTGCGACCCGACGCTGCCGAGCCACGCCTCATCCCGCAGCACCAGCCAGTCGGCACGTTGTCCCACCGCCAGCGTGCCCTGCTGAATGCCACACGCCTGCGCACCGCCCGCAGCTGCCTGTTGCCACAGCAGATCGCCTACCGACGGCTGGCCGGGCAGGGTAATCCGGTTGCGACGCTGGTCGCGCAGTCGCTGAGCATACTCCAGCCAGCGCAGCTCCTCCTGGGCGCTCAGCGAGACGTGACTGTCAGAGCCGATGCCCCAGCGTCCGCCCTGCGCGATGTACTCCACTGCCGGAAAGATGCCGTCACCGAGGTTGGCTTCGGTGGTCGGGCAGAGACCCGCCACTGCGCCGCTGCGGGCGAGACGCGCCAGCTCACTCTCATCCAGATGGGTGGCGTGGATCAGGCACCAGCGCGCATCCACCTCAAAGCGGTTCAGCAGCCAGGCCACCGGACGCTCGCCGCTCCACGCCAGCGAGTCATTCACCTCTTTCTGCTGTTCAGCCACATGGATATGTACCGGCAGTGTCAGATCACTGGCCGCCAGCACGTCCTGCATCTGGCTTTCACTCACCGCCCGCAGTGAATGGAAACAGAGGCCACGGTTCAGCAGTGGCCTTTGCTGCTGCCACGCATCAAGCCGCGCCTGCTGTTGCAGATAGCGGTCAGTCTGCTGGATAAAACGCTTCTGACCCGCCGACGCTGGCTGGCTGCCGAAGCCGCTGTAGGTGTAGAGCACCGGCAGCAGCGTCTGGCCGATACCGGCGATCTCCGCCGCTTCAATCAGCTGTTGCAGCATCGCATCATCACTGTAGGGCGCACCCTGTGTGTCGTGGTGCAGGTAGTGAAACTCTGCCACCTGGGTGTAGCCGCCTTTCAGCATCTCGATGTAGAGCAGGGCGGCAATATCGCCCACCTGTTGCGGCGTCAGGCGCTGCACCATGCGGTACATCAGATCCCGCCACGTCCAGAAACTGTCCTGAGGATCGCCCGCCACTTCAGCCAGACCCGCCATGGCACGCTGGAAGGCGTGCGAGTGCAGGTTGGCGATTGCCGGGATCACCTCGCCGTTGAGCCGGATAGCCTGATCAGCGTGGCTATCCGGAGTAATGGAGTCGATAAAACCGGCCTGATTGACCGTGATACGCACCTGCTGCTGCCAGCCCTCCGCCAGCAGCGCACGCGAGGCAAAAAAAGTCGCCATGGTTGATCCTCATCGGATGTGGTTGTATATACATATACATACTTTGAGGCACAGTGTAAACGGCGGAGGCATGAGGCAGCGATGGCAGAAGAGATGCGCGTAGAGACGGTGTGGACCGGGGCTGACCTGGTCACCATGCGTGACGGAAAGTACCATCTTATCCCGCAGGGGGCGCTGGCGGTGCGGGCGGGCAGGCTGGTGTGGGTCGGGCCGCAGGCGGAGATGCCCGCGTTCGTCGCCGATCAGCATCATCATCTGCCGGGCGGCATCGTGACCCCGGGGCTGGTGGATTGTCATACTCACCTGGTGTTTGGCGGCGACCGCAGCCAGGAGTTTGAACAGCGCCTGAATGGCGTCAGCTATGCAGAGATTGCCGCGCAGGGCGGTGGCATCCTCTCAACCGTGCGCGCTACCCGCGCCGCCACTGAAGAGGAACTGGTGGCATCGGCTCGCTGGCGGCTTAACCGCCTGCTGGCAGAGGGCGTCACCACCGTGGAGATCAAGTCCGGCTATGGCCTGGATGAAGAGAGCGAACTGCGGATGTTGCGGGCGATTCGCCAGCTGGGAGAGAGCGTAGCTGCTGACGTGCGTGCCACCTGTCTGGCGGCACATGCTTTTCCGCCGGAGTTTAAGCACGACCCGGATGGCTGGGTCGATATCATCTGCGAACGGCTGCTGCCGCAGGTGCAGGCACTGGGACTGGCGGATGCGGTGGATGCGTTCTGCGAGCATCTCGCCTTTTCACCGCAGCAGGTGGCGCGGGTATTTGATCGGGCGGTGGCGCTTGGCATGCCGGTGAAACTGCATGCGGAGCAGCTCTCGGCGTCAGGTGGCGCAGCACTGGCGGCGCGCTATGGGGCGCTCTCTGCCGACCACCTTGAATATGCCACCGAGGAGGATGCCAGAGCGATGGCACAGCATGGCACCGTGGCGGTGCTGCTGCCTGGTGCATTTTATCTGCTGCGGGAGACGCAGCGTCCGCCGGTGGATCTCTTCCGGCGCTATGGCGTGCCGATGGCGCTGGCCAGCGATGCCAATCCCGGCACCTCGCCTGCGCTGTCGCTGCGTCTGATGCTTAATATGGGCTGTACCCTGTTTTGCATGACGCCGGAAGAGGCGCTGGCGGGCGTCACGCTGTGGGGGGCAAAAGCGCTGGGGCTGGCTGACAGTCACGGCTCGCTGGAGGCGGGAAAAGTGGCGAACTTCGTTCACTGGCCGCTGGCCCGTCCGGCAGAACTGGTTTACTGGCTGGGTGGTGAACTGCCCTGTACCGTTATCTATCGTGGAGAACCGCAATGAACCCTTTCCATTTTACCCAGGGCAGTCTGCCGCTGCTGGTCAGCATTCCCCACGCCGGTACCGAGCTGACGCCCGACGTGGAAGCCGGACTGAGTGAGGCCGCGCGCGGCTTACCCGACACCGACTGGCATATTCCCCTGCTGTATGATTTTGTGCGTGATCTCGGGGCCAGCGTGTTAATCGGCCGCTACTCCCGCTTTGTGGTCGATCTTAATCGCCCGCCCGATAACCAGCCGCTCTACACCAGCGCCACCACCGGCCTGTTCCCGGAAACCCTGTTCAACGGCACACCGACCTTTGCGCCAGGCAAAACACCCGACGACACGGCGCGTCAGGGCTACATCGATCAGATCTGGCAGCCCTATCATCAGCAGATTCAACAGGAGCTGGCGCGGCTCAAAGCGCAGCATGGCTATGCGCTGCTGTTTGACGCCCACTCTATCGCCAGTGAAATTCCCCGCCTGTTTGACGGCCGTCTGCCCGATATCAACATCGGCACCAACGACGGCGCAAGCTGCACGCCTGCAATGAGTGCGGCGCTGGAGGCCGTGTGCGCGGCGCAGAACGACTACAGCTGGGTGATTAACGGGCGCTTTAAAGGCGGTTACATCACCCGCGCCTACGGTCAGCCGCAGCAGCAGATTGAGTCGGTCCAGCTGGAGCTGGCGCAGCTCAACTATATGGATGAAACCCCGCCTTACGCCTGGCAGCAGGCGCGTGCCGCCCGGTTGCAGAACGTGCTGAAGGCATTGATCCACGCCATGCTGGCGCAGGCTAAATCGCAATAAAACTCACCAGAGCGATGCGCCACTCCGGTGCATCGCTGCCCTGATTAAGTGCAGCGGCGGGCAGGTCGCCTGCCCGCTCCCAGACTCCCGCCGCCTTTTTCCGCCTCTGAAGAGCTGGCATAACCTTTGCTTGGTTGTATGTACAAGTGCAGCAGCACCGCCATCTGCGTAATAAATTCTGTCTGGCTCACAAAACGATAAAGCCGGCAATGAACTGCGCTGCGTTAACTTGTATATACATGACATATCATCCTGTGAAATTTATGTTAAATCTCGTCAGGGCGATCACCAGGCCGCTACTTTCAGGAGAACCGTATGACGCACCCTCTGACTCTTCGTCGTTTATGTCTCACTACGCTGGTTTCCAGCCTGCTGCTCTGTGGCGTCAGCGCCCAGGCCAAAGAGTGGAAGTCTATTACCATTGCAACCGAAGGCAGTTATGAACCCTGGAACCTCACCCTGCCAGGCGGCAAGCTGGGCGGTTTTGAACCGGAGCTGATGGCCGATCTCTGCCAGCGTATGGCAATACAGTGCAAGCTGGTGGTGCAGAACTGGGATGGAATGATCGCCGGTCTGAATGCCGGAAAATATGACGTGATCATGGATGCAATTGTGATCACCCCCGAGCGCAAGAAAGTGATCAATTTCACCGTGCCCTATGCCTCTACGCCCGCCACCTTCATCACGGTGAAAGGGTCGTTGCTGCCTGCCGACAGTAAGATCATCAAACTCACCGACGATGAGAAAACCGTGGAGCCTGCCATCGCACCCCTGAAAGCGGCGCTGAAGGGCAAAACCATCGGTATCGCCTCCGGCACCGTCTACACGCCGTTTATCGACAAGTACTTCAAAGAGGTGGCGGATGTCCGGGAATACACCAGCTCAGCCGATGCGATCCTCGATTTGCAGGCGGGGCGTATTGACGCGGTGTTTGACGATGTGACCTTTGCGCAGTCGATGCTGGCGCGACCGGATAACCGTAACCTCAGCTTTAGCGGTCCGCAGCTGGGCGGCCCAATCTGGGGTGAGGGCGAGGCGATGGGCGTGCGCATGGCAGACAACGATCTGAAAGCCCGGCTGGATCAGGCGATCAAAGCCGCGCTGGCCGATGGCACAGTGAAAAAGCTGAGCGAGAAGTGGTTCAAAACTGACGTCACACCCTGAGTGAGGTAACTGATGATAAGCCTGCTGAGTTTTGGCCCGGAGGGCTGGGGACGGTTGATTCTGAGTGCCACGCTGACGACGTTGCTGCTCTCATTTGCCGCGCTGCTGGTCGGTGCGGTAGTGGGATCGGGCGTCGCCGCTGCGAAGTTATCCCCGCACCGCGCGGTGCGCTGGGCAGGGGAAGGCTACTCGGTGATCTTTCGTGGCATCCCTGAGCTGCTGGTGATCTACCTGTTCTACTTCGGCGGATCGGGATTGATCACGCAGATCGGACAACTGTTTGGCGCGGACGGGTTTATCGAAGCGCCGCCGTTTCTGATCGGGGCGCTGGCCATCGGGCTTATCTCCGGCTCTTACCAGGCGGAAGTCTATCGTGCCGCACGGCTGGCCCTGGCGAAAGGGGAGATCGAAGCCGCTGTCGCTATTGGTATGCCGCGCTGGCGCATCCGGCAACGCATCCTGCTGCCGCAGGTGGCGCGCTATGCGCTGCCCGGACTGTCAAACGTCTGGCAGATGAGCCTGAAAGACTCGGCGCTGGTGTCAGTGACCGGCATTGTCGAGCTGATGCGGGCCAGCCAGATTGCGGCCGGTTCCACCCGTGATTACTTCTCCTTTTATCTGGTGGGCGGTGCCTGTTATCTGCTGCTGACGCTGCTGTCGAACCGCGCCTTTCTGCGGGCTGAATCCCGTCTTGGTCGCGCCTGGCAAAGCCGCACCGCTGCACAGCATTAAGGAGATTTATGATCGATTTCGCGTTCCTCACTGACACCTTCCTGAAACTCAGCGCCGCGTTGCCGGTTACGCTGGGCCTGTTTATCAGCGCCTTCCTGTGCGGCGGCGTGCTGGCGGTGGGTATTCTGGCGCTACGCATGAGCCGCTGGCGTCTGCTGAGTGCTTTTGCCCGTGGCTACATTCTGGTGTTTCGCGGCTCGCCGCTGATGATCCAGCTGTTTCTGATCTACTACGGTCTGGGGCAGTTTGGTGTGATCCGGCACAGTCTCTTCTGGCCGTTTCTGCGTGAGCCCTTTACCTGTGCGGTGCTGGCACTGTCGCTCTGCACCGCCGCCTACACCGCGGAGATCCTGCGCGGCGCGCTGCTGGCTGTGCCGCCCGGTCAGGTGGAGGCGGGGATGGCGTGCGGCATGTCGCGCGGGCTGCTGCTGCGGCGCATTATCGCGCCGGTGATGCTGCGTTATGCGCTGCCCGCTTACTCCACCGAGGCGATTCTGCTGGTGAAGTCGACCGCGCTGGCCAGTCTGGTCACGGTCTGGGATGTCACCGGGGTGGCGCAGCAGATTATCCAGCGTACTTACCGCACCATGGAGGTGTTTCTCTGTGCGGCGGCAATCTACCTGATCCTCAACTTAATCATTGTGCAACTCTATGCCCTGCTGGAGCGGCGTCTGACGCCGGTTCATAAACCGGAAAAAAAGCCGTTACCGGCCGCTAAGCCGATTCCTGGAGGAAAATAAACATGTCTGAACTGCCACCCGTCACGCTGTCGGCCAGCGATATCCATAAATCCTTTGGCGCCATGGAGGTGCTGAAAGGCATCTCGCTGCAGGCGCACCAGGGCGATGTTATCTCAATACTCGGTGCCAGCGGCTCGGGCAAAAGTACGCTGCTGCGCTGCATTAATCTGCTTGAGACGCCTGATGCGGGCGTGGTCAGCGTGGGCGGTGAAACCATTGAGATGAAGCGCCATGCCCGGGGACACCAGCTGGCGGCTAATCCGCGTCAGATTGAGCGGCTGCGCTCCCGGCTCGGCATGGTGTTTCAGAGCTTTAACCTCTGGTCGCACCTGACGGTGCTGCAGAATGTCATTGAAGGGCCGCACTACGTCCTCAGGCGCGATAAAAAAGCCTGTATTGCCCAGGCGGAACAGCTGCTGGATCGGGTCGGTCTGCTGAATCGCAAAGATTTCTATCCCGCCCAGCTTTCAGGCGGTCAGCAGCAGCGGGTGGCGATCGCCCGGGCGCTGGCAATGGACCCGGAGGTGATGCTGTTTGATGAGCCAACTTCGGCACTCGATCCGGAACTGGTAGGCGAGGTGCTGAAGGTCATGCGCAGCCTGGCGGAAGAGGGCCGCACCATGCTGGTGGTGACCCATGAGATGGGTTTTGCCCGCAACGTCTCTAACCGGGTGGTGTTTATGCATCAGGGCACTATTGATTGTCAGGGCACGCCAGAGGCGATGTTCGGCGAGGCGGGATCGGCGCGCTTTAAGCAGTTTATCTCCAGTCATCATCAGGTGGAGCCGGTGGTATGAGCGACGTAATACGTCAGACGCTGGTCTGGGGCGATGGCCCGCTGAAATGGCAGGCGCTGGTGCAGGTCGCCCGGCACGGCGCCAACCTGACGCTGAGCGACAGTGCCTGGCAGCGCATTGCGCAGAGCCGTGAAATCGTCGGTAATATCGTGGCGGCGGGGCAGGTGGCTTACGGCATCAATACCGGGCTGGGGGCGTTGTGCAACATCACCCTGTCTGAAGATGAACTGAGCCAGCTATCGCGCAATACCCTGCTGAGTCATGCCTGTGGCGTCGGACCGGTGCTGGCAAAACCCGAGGTCCGCGCCATTCTGTGCGCTGCGATTGCGAACTACAGTCACGGCAAATCGGGTGTTTCAGTGGCGCTGGTGCAACAGCTACTGGCGCTGCTAAACCTGCAGATTACGCCACAGGTACCGTCGCAGGGATCGGTGGGGTATCTGACCCACATGGCGCATATCGGCCTGGCGCTGATTGGCATCGGCGAGGTGGAGTGGCAGGGTGAAATCATGCCCGCGCAGCAGGCGCTGGCCCAGGCGGGATTAGCCCCTTACCGGCCTGGTGCCAAAGAGGGGCTGAGCCTGGTCAACGGCACGCCCTGCATGACCGGCTTAGCCTGTCTGGCGCTGGACGATGCCGAACGGCTGCTGGACTGGGCAGACGTTACCGGTGCGATGAGCTTTGAGGCGCTGCGCGGTCAGATGGTGGCGTTTGACCCTGAGGTACTGGCGCTGAAGGCCAGCCCGGGGATTCAGCGCAGCGGCGAACGACTGCGCCAGTTGCTGAGTGACAGCCCGCTGCTGAAAGCCAGCGTTGGCATCCGGACTCAGGATGCACTCAGTCTGCGCTCGATGCCGCAGGTGCACGGCGCCTGCCGCGATCAGTTTAGTCATGCTGTCCGTCAGGTGGAGACCGAACTCAACGCCTGTACCGACAATCCGCTGGTGCTTGGGACGCCGCAGGCCTGGCGCGTGGTGTCACAGTCCAATCCGCATGGCGAGTCGGTGGCAATGGCCTGCGACCTGCTGGCGATTGCGATGGCGGAGCTGGGCAGCATCGCCGAGCGGCGGCTTGATCGGCTGGTGAATCCGCTGGTCAGCGGCCTGCCGCCGTTTCTGGTGGCCGAGCCGGGCGTCAATTCCGGCATGATGATTGCGCAGTACGTGGCGGCATCACTCTGCGCGGAGAACCGTCAGCTGGCGCAGCCTGCGGTGCTTGATAACTATGTCACTTCAGGATTACAGGAGGATCATCTGAGCCTCGGCACCGGCTCGGCGCTGAAGCTGCTGAAACTGGTCAGCAATGTTGATCACATTATCGCGATTGAGTATCTGCTGGCGGCGCAGGCGCTGGAGTTTCACGGTGAGTCACAGCTGGCAGCAGGCACGCGGCGCGCCTGGCAGCATTTGCGGCAGGTTGTTGAGCGCTGGCAGCAGGATCGCTGGCTGGCACCCGACATCGCCCGCGCGGTAGCTCAGATTAAAGCGCACCGGGCCGATGCGCTTGTGGGGTGAGGATTACCTGCGGCGCGCGTCCGGACGGACTAAATCAAAACGTTGCGCTTCGCTGATGCCGTAATAGGCGCTGGGGCCGCCCGCGCGCAGAATCGGCTCGGCTTTAGCGGTCTGATAAATGCCCTCTTCCAGCAGCGATTCATCGATGTGAATCGCCACCGCTTCACCCAGCACCAGCCAGCTGTCGATCAGATTGCCGCTGGCATCCTGCAGCTGAATCAGTTGCGTCAGGCGGCACTCGAAGTTGACCGGGCTCTCTGCCACCAGACTGGCGCTGACCTGTGAAGCCGCCAGCGGCGTTAAACCGGCAAAGGCGAACTCATCCTGATCGGCAGGCAGCGAGGCGGAACTTTCGTTCATCGCTTCCGCCAGCGGACGCGTCGCCAGGTTCCAGACAAACTCTTTGGTCTCAGCAATATTTCTCACGCTGTCTTTCCAGCCACTGCTGGCGAAACCGATAATCGGCGGATGATAGTTGAAACAGTTAAAGAAGCTGTAAGGTGCCAGATTGTGCTGGCCGCTGCTGCTCACTGAGCTAATCCAGCCGATCGGGCGCGGCCCGATAATGGCGTTCAGCGGATCGTGCGGCAGACCGTGACCAGCACGGGGTTGATAGGAATAGCGTTTCCGGGTCATAACTTCTCCAGCAGGGAATTTTATTTATCTTAGCCCGACAGCATCGCCCGACGGAATCGGAAAGAGGTAAGCGGATGGTGCGGGTTTATTTTCCGCCGCCTACAGCGTATTGTACGCGCGCCTGAATAATTGAGAGAACGTATGAAAAAGTCAGCCAGCACGTCGCCCTTCCACGCCCGCAATCGCCATCAGGGCGAATACGATTTTGCCGCGTTAACCGCTGCCCATCCGCCGCTGAAAGCCAAAGTCCGGCCCAATGGGTATGGCGTGCAGTCCGTGGATTTCGCGGACCCGGAGGCGGTGATGCTGCTGAACCAGGCGCTGATCAAACTATTTTACGACATCGACTGGCAGCTGGCTCCCGGCTCACTCTGCCCGCCCGTGCCGGGACGCGCCGATTATCTGCACTACCTTGCCGATCTGCTGGCGCTGGATAACAACGGCGTGATCCCGACGGCGGACGTTCTGGATGTCGGCTGCGGTGCAAACTGCATCTATCCGCTGATTGGCGCGGCAGAATATGGCTGGCGCTTTACCGGCACCGAAGTCGATGAAGCCGCCATCAAAGCCGCTAACCGCATTGTTGCGGCCAATCCGCGCCTGACGCGCCAGATCCGTCTGCGTCGTCAGAAAAACAGCGATGCAGTGCTGGCAGGTGTGGTCAGTAAAACTGAATTTTTCAGTGCAGTGATGTGTAACCCGCCATTCCACGCCTCGGCGGAAGAGGCGGTATCGGGATCGCAGCGTAAGGTCCGCAATCTCGGACTGGATAAGAGTGCGCCGCTCAACTTTGGCGGCCAGCACAATGAATTATGGTATCCCGGTGGCGAAAAGGGCTTTATCGGCAAGATGATCGCCGAGAGCGTGGCGTTTAGTCGTCAGATCGGCTGGTTTACCTCGCTGGTGTCGCGCAAAGAGAACTTACCGGCGCTGGAAAAACAGCTGCAGGCGCTCGACGTGGCGGAGATGCGGGTGGTTAATATGGCGCAGGGTCAGAAGCAGAGTCGCTTCCTGGCGTGGAGTTTTATGCCTGCCGCCCAGCGCACTAAACTACTGAGTCGCCTGGGGAACTGAGGTGTCGCTTTACATGGTAACAGGTGTATCTGTGGGCGAAGAGTAAAATAGAACGGGCCGCGATGCGGCCCGTTTTGATCAGGAGACGTGCTGCAGGAATTCGCGCAGACGCTCGCTCGGTGGGTTGCTGATCAGGCTGTCGGGATCGCCATCTTCCGCAATCCGCCCTTTATCGATAAAGATCAGCCGTGAAGCCACCTTCTGTGCGAAGCCCACTTCGTGCGTCACAATCACCATCGTCATGCCTTCTTCCGCCAGATCCTGCATCACCTTCAGCACTTCGTGACGCAGTTCCGGGTCGAGCGCTGAGGTTGGCTCATCAAACAGCATCATTTTCGGCTTAACTGCCAGTGCACGGGCAATCGCCACGCGCTGCTGCTGACCGCCGGAAAGCTCAGACGGAAAGTGGTGCGCGCGCTCGGCGAGGCCCACTTTGCCCAGCAACTCACGCGCCAGCTGGCGTGCCGCCTCTTTGCTGGCACCGCGCACACGGATAGGACCAAAGGCGACGTTATCCAGCGCACTCATCTGTGGGAACAGATGAAACTGCTGAAACACCATGCCCGCTTCCTGACGAATCAGGCGGTCATCGACTTTCGGATCATTGACGCGCAGGCCATCGACAATCAGTTCGCCACTGGTGATCTCTTCCAGCTTGTTAATACAGCGCAGCAGGGTTGATTTACCGGAACCGGATGGGCCGATAATCACCACCACTTCGCCCTGGTTAATCTTCAGGTCAATATTGTGCAGCACCTGGGTCTGGCCAAAATGCTTGGAGACATCTTTAAATTCAATCACAGGATTTTCACCCTTTTCTCAATGCGGCGCAGCACAAAGCTCAACACCAGCGTAATAACCAGATAGATAATCGCGACGGCGCTCCAGATTTCCAGCGCGCGGAAGTTACCGGCAATAATCTCCTGACCCTGACGGGTCAGTTCAGCCACACCAATAACGATAAACAGCGAAGTATCTTTGATGCTGACAATCCACTGGTTGCCCAGCGGTGGCAGCATGCGGCGCAGCGCCAGCGGCATAATCACGTAGCGCAGCGTCTCGCGGCTCGACAGGCCAAGCGCCAGTCCGGCTTCGCGGAAGCCCTTGTTGATCGACAGCACGGCACCACGGGTAATCTCGGCAATGTAAGCGCCGGAGTTAATCATGATGGTCACCACCGCCGCGCTGAAGGGATCAATGCGCAGGTCGGGGAACGCCATCGGCAAAGCAAAATAGATAAACATCACCTGCACCACGATAGGGGTGCCGCGAATGATTTCGATAAACACCAGTGCGATGTTATTGGTGATCCAGCCACCGTAAGCGCGGGCAAAGCCCGCTACCAGGCCGATGAAGAGGCCGCCAATCAGTCCAATAATTGAGATAATTAAGGTCAGTTTAGCGCCTTCAAGCAGCGCTGGCATGGCGGGCCAGATGACGCTCCAGTCAAACTCCATGGTGTCACTCCAGATATGTTGCGATGGAAAAAAGCAGGGAAAAAGTTCCCCTGCTGAAATCAGATAACGGGCAAATTATTATTTAGGTTCGGTGCCAAACCATTTTTTATAGAGCGTGTTGTAGGTGCCGTTCTCTTTCAGGGTTTTCAGTGCGCCGTTTACTTTTTCACGTAAATCGTCGCTGCCTTTCGGGAAGGCGATACCATACTGCTGCGCTTCAATTGAATCGCCTACCGCTTTAAAGCGGCCTTTACCGGCGGTATGGATGAAGTAAAGGATGTTTGGCGTGTCATGCAGCACGGCGTCCGCACGGTTGGTGCCCAGCTCCATATAGGCGCTATCGATATTCGGGAACTGACGCAGATCTTTGGATTTGATGTTGGCTTTCGCGTATTCCACGGAGCCGGTGCCGCTTTTCACTGCGACCACTTTACCGTTCAGATCGCTGATGCCTTTGATGTCGTTTTCATTGTTACGCACCATCACCTGCAGACCGCTTTTGTAATAGCCGTCAGAGAACTCAATCGCTTTTTTACGTTCTTCGGTAATGGTGATACCCGCCAGTGCCAGATCGACATTGCGCGTTTGCAGTGCAGGGATAATGCCGCTGAAGTCCATTGGCTTCAGGGTGTAATCGAGCTTCAGCTCTTTCGCAATGGCATCCCACAGATCCACATCGAAGCCGACATATTTATCACCCTGTTTAAATTCAAACGGAACAAAGGCGGTATCCGTGGCGACGACCAGCTTCTTGTCTGCTGCAGTGGAAGAGAGAGAGAAGGCCAGCGCCAGCGCGGCCACAGAAACTTTTAACAGTGACTTCATCATTTTTCCTTTTTTTACTACCAGGCGGCAGGGCCTGCGTTTGCGGCTTGTCATATGAAAGAATTATGCCAACTTTGCAAAATCCGCGAAATCAGAGAGTTAAATAACATAGCTGACACGATTTTGCAGTTAATTCTGCCATTGCACTATTTTGGTGCTCAGTTTTGGTGCAGGTGGCTGTTTTGGTGCAAGCGGTAGTGTGCCTCAGATGTTAAGGCTGTGAAGCGGAGGAGGGAAGAACTGTTAACAGGGTCATAAAAATGCGGTAACACAGACGTAAAAAAGGCGGGTTTCCCCGCCTGACAGACTGCATTGAGTCTTATTCGATGTTCGCTTCGATAAACCACAGGAATTTATCAAGGTCACGTGATGCCGCAGTAAAGATATCAGCGGTATCTTCGTCTTTTACTTCAGTGATCGCTTTACGGGTGTCATTCGCGACAACGCTGTAACGGTCTGCCAGCGCTTTCAGATGATCCTGAACGCTGTGAATATTCAGCGGATAGCTCTTCAGCGGAGTCGTATCGTTAACGACCTGCGTGGTGCCCAGCGCCACGCCACCCAGCTGAACCACACGCTCGGCAATAGTATCCTGATGATCGGTAATCGCGGTGCGGAAGCCGTCCAGCATCTCATGCACACCGATAAAATTAGCACCGCGCATGTTCCAGTGCGCCTGCTTAGTGATCAATGACAGGTCAATAAACTCGACTACCAGACGGTTTAACACCGCGATGGTGGCTTTTTTATCGTCTTCGGCCACATCATTGCGGGTATAAATCAGGTCAGAAGATTTAGTTTTAACCAATTTAGCGGTACTCATCGTTTCAGTCCTCTCTTTGATGGTTGTCCTAATCAAGTACCGGATAAGTATAGCAGCGCTTTTCAGCTTTGCAGAAACGACTTTGTCGATGGATGAAATAGCGTGCGTCTTTAGTCAGAGCAGAGCTGGGCTAAGAAGGTTAATGCCATGTTAAAATATAAAATAAAATAAATAGCTATTTAAATCATGTTGTTATTCTATTATGTAAATAACTGGTAAGTGTCTGTTTCAAAATAGGCAACTCAGGAAGGAGCGAAGATTAGGAATAATTCTCATGATGAGCATGATTATTATTTAGCCCCGCCAGCAGGCGGGGCGGATAGCGTTTATTTTTGGATATCGTCTGATAATTCAACGCTGTTTAACTGACTCTTTTTCGGCCGCATGGTCAGCGTTGAACCTGCCGAGGCGATGATGATCGCCAGCAGCGCCAGCCACTGAAGCCCGGTCAGGGTTTCCCCCAGAAACAGCATGCCTGAAAAGGCAGCCATGGCGGGTTCCAGACTCATCAGCGTGCCGAAGATGCGCGCCGGTAAGCGGGTGAGGGCGATCATCTCCAGCGAATAGGGGATGGCGCTGGAGAGCAGGGCAACCAGCAACGCGATCGGCATAACGGCCCATGTCCAGATGCCACTTTCTGCGAACGTCAGCCCCAGCGGTACAAAAATCACTGAGGCAATCAGCGACCCGATAGCCACTGTCGCCGGGCCATGTTCTGCGCCTGCCCGCTGTCCCGCCAGGATATAGATCGCCCAGCAGGCGCCTGCACTCACTGCCAGCGCAGCGCCCAGCGGATCAATCGCAGTCATGCCTGTGCCAAAAGGCAGCAGGAACCACAGACCAATCACGGCCAGCAGCACCCAGACAAAATCCAGTGGCCGGCGCGATCCGAATAGCGCCAGCGCCAGTGGGCCGGTAAATTCCAGTCCCACCGCCACACCCAGCGGCACGGTACGAATCGCCAGATAGAACGTGAAATTCATTGTGCCCAGCGCCAGTCCATACATCAGGAGTGGCAGACGTTGCTCCCGGCTAAAGCGTAAACGCCAGGGTTTGAAGATAATACAGAGTATCAGGGTGCCAAATCCCAGACGCAGCGCGGTGATGCCGGTGGCACCGACGGCAGGAAACAGGCTTTTCGCCAGCGAAGCACCGCCCTGAAGCGACAGCATCGCAATCAGCAGCACGGCAATCGGCATCACTATCGGGGCAAGGTTTTTAGAAGCGGGAGAGGCAGACATCCTGTGTACTTATCCTGGTCATCAACGTAATGAGTCAGCCAGTGTAAAGGAAATAGCAGGCAAAAAATCACGGAATGGAGTTTTAAATTTCTCTCAACTGAGCGATTTTTGGCCAGAATCAGGGCCATTTAGGTAAAGAAATGTCAGGTTTTTTTAGGATTTAACTTAAAGAACGAAATGAGCACAAAATGATTATTGCAGAAAGATGACGGATTTTATAAGAAAAATGAATGACATAGGTTGTTGCATTAACTTCCTGTTACACCAAACATTCTGTTAGACAACAAAATCCGGGCAGAGTTTCTCGCTATTTTTTGTTATATTTTCAGCGTTGTCAGGAGAGAAGTATTTTCACATTTGAGGTGGTTATGAAAAAAATTGCATGTCTTTCAGCATTAGCCTGTGTACTGGCAGTATCTGCAGGTTCAGCAATGGCACAGAGCACCGTAACTGGTGGCTATGCTCAGAGCGACTATCAGGGCGTAGCTAACAAAGCTAACGGCTTCAACCTGAAATACCGCTACGAAGACGGTTCTAACCCACTGGGTTGGATCGGTTCATTCACCTACACAGAAAAAGATAACACCGATTCTGGCATTTATAACAAAGGCCAGTACTACGGTGTGACCGGTGGTCCTGCTTTCCGTCTGAACGACTGGGCAAGCATCTACGGTGTTGTGGGTATCGGCTACGGTAAATTCCAGCAGAACGATACTTCATCACGCGATAAAACTGATTCAAGCGACGTAGGTTTCTCTTACGGCGCAGGTCTGCAGTTTAACCCAGTTCAGGACTTCGCAGTTGACGTTGGTTACGAGCAGAGCCGTATCCGTAACGTTGACGTTGGCACCTGGATTGCTGGCGTAGGT
This sequence comes from Pantoea sp. EKM21T, assembly GCF_011800405.1. Taxonomy (NCBI): domain Bacteria; kingdom Pseudomonadati; phylum Pseudomonadota; class Gammaproteobacteria; order Enterobacterales; family Erwiniaceae; genus Pantoea; species Pantoea sp. EKM21T. The sequence continues at coordinate 356,394 of NZ_JAALFV010000001.1, read as the reverse complement.
TACAGCTTCTAAGTTTAGCTTAGCTGACCTGCAAAAAAGCGGCCCCTTGTGGGCCGTTTTTTATTGTGCTGATTTACTCACCCTTCTCTCGTATCTGCACGTTTCCCGACTTTTCCGGATCGCTGTAGCCGATCAGCAGCCATGCTGGTTGAAGCCGCAGGTCATATTGATTCGATGGGGAAACAGGAAAAAAAGAGAGCAGAAAGGGAGAGTGCGCCTCTCAGCCAGCGGCTGAAAGGCATAGAATCAGGATTAGCCGCGCCAGATCAGATTCTGACAGCGACGATCGTCAGACTTATGGCCCAGCAGTTTTTCCAGCAACATCAGACGCAGTGTGAACGGTGAACGCGTCAGCAGGCACAGCCAGGATTTCATCTCCGTGGTTGTTTTCTTCTCAGCCTGGAAGCATTTACTGCAATCTAAGCAACATTTCAGGGTGCTCATAGAATCACCTCCCAATCATTGTCGACGCGGTAGTCAGCAGCCTGCGGTGAGAGGCGTCATCATCACCGGAGCAACAGAGGATCATCAGGGATCGCTCTTTTGCTGCTTACATTATCGTCAAATATAGCACTGGCTATATCCTTTAGCCAAGGCTAATGACGAAAAATTTGAGCTTCTTTGCGGCTGGTTTACAATGAGCGCAGCTAAATCCGTACAGCAGTGACAGTACGGGAAAAAATAATGAGGAAGCTGAATGAGTCGTCGTGCTAAAAGCGTGGTTTCTGCGCCAAAAGGACCACTGAAAGATATTGAAGAGCATGTCGAAGGTTTTCGGCAGGTGCGTGAAGCGCATCGTCGGGAATTAATTGATGACTACGTTGAGTTAATCTCTGATTTGATTGGTGAATTTGGCGAAGCGCGTCAGGTTGATATGGCGGCCCGCCTGGGCGTTTCACAACCTACCGTAGCGAAAATGCTGAAGCGGCTTGGCAGTGCCGGGCTGGTTGAGCAGGTGCCTTACCGCGGTGTCTTCCTGACCGGTGAAGGGGAGAAACTGGCAGAGGAGAGCCGCGCCCGTCATCACATTGTTGAAAGTTTTCTGCTGGCGTTAGGCATCAGTCCCGAAACTGCCCGACGTGATTCAGAAGGGATTGAGCATCACGTCAGTGATGAAACGCTGGCCGTATTTAAGAAATTCTCCGAAACCCGCTAACGCTAAGGCGTACCTTCATCATGCCTCAACTGCTTCGATCTTTTTTGCATGACTCTGTTTTGCATTTATTAATCGTGATTGGTGTAGTTCTGGCATTTCTGGCGGATTTTCGCTGGGCCGATCTGCCCGGTGCCGTAGACTGGCATACCATTATTACGCTCACCGGGTTGTTGATCCTGACCAAAGGGCTGGAAACCAGTGGCTACTTTGACGTGCTGGGGGGACGACTGATTGCGCGTTTCCGGCACGAACGTGCGCTGGCGCTGTTTATGGTGCTTGCTGCCGCGTTGCTCTCTACGTTCCTGACCAATGATGTGGCGCTGTTTATTCTGGTGCCGCTGACGCTGACGCTGCGAAAGTTCTCTCACTTACCCATCTCGCGACTAATCATCTTCGAAGCGCTGGCGGTCAACGCCGGATCCCTGCTGACGCCGGTCGGCAATCCGCAAAACATTCTGCTGTGGAGCCACGGCAAACTAAGCGTTGTCGCGTTTATTGTGCAGATGCTGCCGCTGGCCGCCTGGCTGCTGCTTAGCCTGATGGTATTAACCTGGTTCAGCTTTTCAAAGCGGTCGATTGATAAGCATGACAACCCTGAACAGCCGCAGTGGCAGAAGCCGCTGTTTATTGTCAGCGTGGTGCTATACCTGCTGTTTATCGCCGGCCTGGAGCTGGAAATCACCGGTTGGGTCCTGCTGCTGATTCTTGCCACGTTCCTGGTGATGGCGCGTCCGGTGCTGCTGCGCATCGACTGGAGCCTGCTGGCGGTGTTTATCGCCATGTTTATTGACGTCTTCCTGATGACGCGTCTGCCGGTGATGCAGGCTCACTTTGATGCGGTTTCTCATTTCGGTCAGGGGCAGCTCTACCTGCTGGCGATTGGTCTGTCACAGGTGATCAGCAACGTTCCCGCGACGATTCTGCTGCTGCAAAAAGTCCCGCCTGGCGATGTGCTGGCCTGGGCGGTCAATATTGGCGGATTCGGCCTGCTGCCGGGTTCGCTCGCCAACCTGATTGCCCTGCGCATGGCGAAAGATCGGGCCGTCTGGTGGCATTTCCATCTCTTTTCTCTCCCTCTGCTTGCCTGGTCGATGGCCAGCGGCTGGCTGCTGTTGCGGCTGCTCAATTAGGCCCGACGCATCCTGCTACCCGCCACAGGTGGCAGGATGTGCGCCATTTCTCAAGTTTCGTAAAGTTGCGCTGGATTTTGTCAGTTTCCGATATAAGGTTAACAGGACCTTTATGCCCGGGAATTAGGGCCTTAGCCAGTGATGGGAACTATGAGCGAGAATAACCAACGCGATCCACACCAGCAGGACGCAGAGAATGCGACGGATAAAAACCGTCAGTCAGAGGAAAATCAGGACAACGACCAGCAGCCTGAGCGTAAACGCCCCGGTAAAAAGCCGCTGATTATTCTGGCGGTAGTGGTGGTGATTATGCTGATTGTCGGCTTCTGGTTCTGGTTCACTACCCGCAATATTGAAACCACCGACGACGCCTTTACCGAAGGCGATGCCGTTACCATTGCACCTAAAGCCTCCGGCTATGTCGTGAAGTTGCTGGTGAAAGATAACCAGCGGGTGAAGAAGGGCGATCTGCTGGTGGAGATCGATCCCAGCGACAATCGTGCCCAGCGTGAACAGGCTAATGCGCAGCTCGGTTTAGCTGTCGCACAGCTGCATCAGGCGCAGGCTCAACTGGCGCTGTCAAAGGTACAGTATCCGGCACAGCGCGATCAGGCGCTGGCGGATCAGGCGAAAGCCGAAGCGAATCTGCTTAATGCGCAGGCGGATTATCGTCGCCAGCGCGGCGTCGATCCGCGTGCGACCAGTCAGCGTAATATCGACAGCGCGTCCGCGCAGTTACGTTCGGCGCAGGCGCAGTTACAAAGCGCGAAAGCACAGGTTGAAGTGGCGTCACAGGTTGCTCTGCAGATTCGCCAGCAGGAGACCAATGTTGAAGCGCGTCAGCAACAGGTTGAGCAGGCTAAGGCGCAGTTAAGCACGGCCGATCTTAATCTCTCCTATACCCAGGTTCGCGCGCCCTATGACGGGTTTGTCACCAAGCGTAACGTTCAGCTGGGCACACTGGTGCAGGCGGGATCGTCGCTGTTTTCGCTGGTCTCGCCTGATATCTGGGTCACCGCGAACTTCAAAGAGTCTCAGCTGCAACGCATGAATCCGGGCGACAAAGTGGAAATCAGTGTTGATGCCTGGCCGGACATGAAGCTGGAAGGGCACGTCGACAGTATTCAGATGGGCTCCGGGTCGCGCTTCTCGACCTTCCCGTCTGAAAACGCTACCGGTAACTATGTGAAAATCGTTCAGCGCGTGCCGGTGAAAATTGTCATCGACAAGGGTCTTGATCCAAACCATCCGCTGCCGCTTGGCCTCTCTGTTGAACCTAAGGTAACGGTGGAATGAGTACGGCGCAGAGCTGGAAACCCGCCAGTAATCCGTGGTTAGTGGCGATCACGGTGACGCTGGCGGTGTTTATGGAGATCCTCGACACCACCATTGTCAACGTGGCGCTACCGCACATCGCCGGTTCGCTCTCATCCAGTTACGATGAGTCAACCTGGGTGCTGACCTCCTATCTGGTGGCGAACGGCATTGTGCTGCCTATCTCTGCGTTCTTCAGCCGGCTGTTTGGCCGTAAACAGTTTTTCCTGATCTGCATCGTCATGTTCACCATCTGCTCTTTCCTGTGCGGCATTGCCACTGAACTGTGGCAGATCATTCTGTTCCGCGTGCTGCAGGGCTTTTTTGGTGGCGGATTACAGCCGGTTCAGCAGTCCGTGCTGCTGGACTACTTCAAGGCGGAAGATCGCGGCAAGGCTTTTGGTCTCTCCTCGATTGCCATTATTGTCGCGCCGGTGATTGGCCCGACATTAGGCGGCTGGATCACCGACAACTACAGCTGGCGCTGGGTGTTCTTTATCAACATTCCGGTGGGCGTGCTGACCGTACTGGCGATCTATCAGCTGCTGGAAGATCCGCCGTGGGAGCGCAAATGGGCCAAAGGGAAGCTGAAGATCGATTACATCGGCATCAGCCTGATTACCTTAGGATTGGGTTGTCTGCAGGTTATGCTGGATCGCGGAGAGGATGAGGACTGGTTCGCCTCACACTTCATCGTGCTGTTCGCCATTCTGGCGCTGGTTGGCATCGTCGGGGCCATTTACTGGCTGATGTATGCCCGCAAGCCGGTGGTCGATATCCTGGTGATGAAAGACCGCAACTTCTGGGTGGCCGGGCTGCTGATGGCGGGCATGGCGATGATTCTGTATGGCAGTTCCGTTGTGCTGCCACAGCTGGCGCAGCAGGATCTGGGTTACACCGCAACCTGGTCAGGGCTGGTGTTGTCGCCCGGTGCGGTACTGATCGTGCTGACGATTCCGCTGGTGCTGAAACTGATGCCGATTGTGCAGACGCGATACATCATCGCCTTTGGCTTCAGCTGTCTGGCCGTGGCGTTTTTCTACTCCTCGACTTTAACGCCGAACGTCGATTTCAAAACGCTGGTATTGATGCGTAGCGCGCAGTCAATCGGGCTGGGTTTCCTGTTTGTCCCGCTGACCACTATCGCCTTTGTGACCATTCCGCAGCGACTTAACGCTGACGCCTCGGCGCTATTTACCATGTTCCGTAACGTGGCCGGTTCGATTGGGATCTCGCTCTCGACCGCGGCTATCACCGAGCGCGCTCAGGCGCGGTCGGCGCATATGGTGCATAACATGACGCCGCTGAACGAGCCGTTCAACATTACGCTTGAGCACTGGGCACAGGCGATTCGCGACTTTACCTCGGCGGTAGGCGATCCCATCACGCTGGCAACCGGACAGCTCTATCAAGAGATGATTGCGCAGTCGCGTATTCTCGCTTACATCGATGTCTTCTCAGGCCTGAGTATTGTCGCCCTGATTTTGATTCCATTTTGTTGGCTGCTGTCGCCGATTAAGAGCGAAGGCAGTGCAGGAGCACACTAACATGAAGGTTTTTTACTCTCATCGCCTGAAACCCCTGAGTTTACTGCTGGCCCTCGGGCTGGCGGGCTGCGCCGTCGGGCCAGATTATCAGGCACCGAAACCTGCCGTGCCGGGTAGCTATAACACCCTGGATTCGCAGGAGGCGTCAAAGCCGCAAAATGCCGCGATTAATTCACGCTGGTGGCGCAGCTTCAACGATCCGCAGCTCGACAGTCTGATTGAGCGGGCGATAGCGGGCAACCTGAGCCTGCAGCAGACGGTGCTGCGTATTGCCGGTGCGCGTGAACAGCTGACACAGGCGCAGGGCAGTCTGTTCCCCAGCCTGAGCGGTTCGGCCAAAGTGACGCGTCAGCAACTCGGACTTAAAGGCTTGCTGGAATCCAATGGCGCAACCGATCAGCTCGACAGCAACGTGGCCAGCCAGCTTAATAGCCTGACCCAGCCGGTTAATCTCTATCAGGGCAGCTTTGATGCCAGCTGGGAGCTTGACCTGTGGGGCAAAGTGCGCCGTCAGGTTGAGGCCGCCAATGCCCAGCAGCAGGCCGCGATAGAGCAGCGCAATGATGCGCTGGTCTCACTGGAAGCCGAAGTGGCGCGTGCCTGGCTGCAACTGCGTGGCGCGCAGAGCACCATCCAGACGCTGCAACAGCAGATTGATGTGGCGCAGCAGACAACCGAGCTGACGCAAAGCCAGCAGCGTAATGGTCTGGCCCCGCTGACCGATGTGGAAAATGCCCATGCCCAGCTCAGCACGCTGCAGGCGCAACTGCCACAGTATCAGTCGCAGGCGCGGCAGGCGATGAATGGATTAGCGGTGCTGCTCGGTAAGACACCGGGCGCGCTGGATGCTGAACTCAGTACACCTAAAGCGTTGCCGCCGCTGCCACAGTTTGTTCCGGTGGGTATTCCCTCCACGCTGGCACGCCGTCGTCCTGATATTCGCCAGGCTGAAGCGACGCTGCATGCACAAACCGCAGAGATTGGCGTTTCAGTCGCACAGCTTTTCCCAAGCCTGTCTCTCACCGGACAGCTGGGCGTGCGCAACACCGACGCCAGCTATCTGGATAACTGGAGCAGCCATTTCTACAGTTATGGCCCGTCGCTATCGATTCCGATTTTCCAGGGTGGACAGCTGGTGTCGAGCGTGAAGTTAGCGCGGGCGCAGCAGGCCAGTGCCGCGCTGGATTATCGTCAGACGGTGCTGACGGCGTTACAGGATGTGGAGAATGCGCTGGTCAGCTATCGCGCCGATCAGCAGCGGGTTACCGCACTGGATGAGACGACCGGGGCTCTTCAGCGTGCCTTTGATCTCGCCAGCGATAGCTATCGCCAGGGGCTATCGACCTTCCTGGAGGTGCTGGATGCGCAGCGTCAGCTGGCTCAGGCAGAGGAGCAGGCGACACAGGCGCGGATGCAGAGTGCACTCGATTTAGTGGCGCTCTATAAAGCGCTGGGCGGCGGCTGGGAGACTTACCAGAACGTGGATATGCCGCAATATCCGATATTTGGCCCGGCCACGCAGGCGAATTAGTTATCCGGCGGTAGCTGCCTCTGCGCAGTTACCGCTTTATCTCTCCTCCGGCAGCGTTAAACCGATGCTGCCTTTCTCTCCATGTTGTTCATCATGATCTAACCCGTTGATAAAGAGAGCTTCTCAGCATCACTGGAACGGGTGCAGCCAGCAGAAAATAAAACAGTGATAATCGCAGGGTTATTATCAGCGCCTTCGGCGAGCGATTATTTTCATGTTGCTGGCACTTTCCGCATTCAGGTTTTTGAGCTCTGTCACCTTTCTCAGTTTATTTCTTTGACGTTTTTTTAAGGCAACTTACGACTGAACGAGTGGGGGCGCGTGAGGCTATTCAGTCAGCCTGAGCCGGGCGGAACTGTTATTGCGCAGCTAAGCGATCTGCGAATAATCCGACTCTGCTATAAATCGCAGCGGCAAAAATGGTTAACAGGTGGCAAAGGGCATAATTAAAAAAGCCACCAGAGCGTTAATTCTTTTGCGCTATTTAACGGTGCCGGGGGTGGCTTTTTAAGCATAATCTGTAAGCTGGTGTGACTGGGGTCACGGGCAGGCACATTTTTAATCTGTTATCTCCGGCCCGTAAACGTAAATAATGAGGCTGCATGGCCCGCATTTAGTTGATAGCGTTAACTGCCTTCTGCCGGGATAATCTGCCTGAAATCGTTTTCAACTCCTGAGTAAAAGTGCCATTTGTTGTTAATTCAGCGTTAATAAAAGGTCAGGCACGCCCGATTTTAATAGCTCTGTTTTGCCCGAATTAATACTTAGGAATTATCTGTAGCGTAAAAATAATTTATTTTTTTATTTGAATTAGGTAGTCTTGGCGCTACAGTTTTATTAACCCCCCTTAATCAAGGACATTGTGATGAGTGACGCATTTAAGGTACTGAACAATATTCGCACATTACGTGCCCAGGCTCGTGAACTGCCACTGACCGATCTTGAAGAGATCCTGGAAAAATTAACGGTTGTTGTTACTGAGCGCCGTGAAGAAGCAGAAGCGGAAGAGACGCAGAATCGCGAAAAAGAAGAAAAGCTTTCTAAATATCGCGAAATGCTGCTGGCTGACGGTATCGATCCTAATGAATTATTAGGTGCACTGGAAAGCGGGAAAAAACGTACCAAGCGTGCGCCGCGTCCGGCTAAATATTCTTACACCGACGAAAATGGTGAGCAGAAATCCTGGACTGGCCAGGGCCGTACCCCGGCAGCGATTAAAAAAGCGCTGGATTCCGGTAAAAGCCTGGACAGTTTCCTGATCGATTGATCGACACAATCCTTGTAAGTGGGAGCCGGGGGGCCATTATGGCCTTCCGGCTTTTTTATTTCTGCCGGGATATCAATCACCCCGCAAGGAATCCACGGCTGACGCTGGCGTGCGCTGCGTCACATCTGGCATAATAGCCGCCGTTTTTTCATCCATTCTCTTCACAAAGGTCAATGCCGTGTTAGTTAGCAGCAATATCACCATGCAGTTTGGCAGCAAGCCACTGTTCGAAAATATCTCCGTTAAATTTGGCGGCGGTAATCGTTACGGTTTAATCGGTGCGAACGGCAGCGGAAAATCCACCTTCATGAAGATTTTGGGTGGCGATCTGGTGCCTTCAGGCGGCAATGTTTCTTACGATCCCAACGAGCGCATCGGTAAGTTGCGTCAGGATCAGTTCGCCTTTGAACAATTTAGCGTACTGGACACCGTTATCATGGGTCACCATGAGTTATGGGAAGTGAAGCAGGAGCGCGACCGTATTTATTCTTTGCCAGAAATGAGCGAAGAAGAGGGGTATAAAGTCGGCGATCTTGAGGCACTTTACGGTGAGATGGACGGCTATAGCGCGGAGTCTCGTGCCGGTGAGTTATTACTCGGCGTCGGCATTCCGGTTGAGCAGCATTATGGCCCGATGAGCGAAATTGCGCCGGGCTTTAAATTACGTGTGCTGCTGGCGCAGGCGCTGTTTTCTAATCCTGATATTCTGTTACTCGATGAACCGACGAACAACCTGGACATCGATACTATTCGCTGGCTGGAGCAGGTGCTGAACGAGCGTGACAGCACCATGATTATCATTTCGCATGACCGTCACTTCCTTAATATGGTCTGTACGCACATGGCTGATTTGGATTATGGCGAGCTGCGGGTTTATTCCGGTAATTATGACGAATATATGACCGCGGCGACCCAGGCGCGTGAACGTCTGTTATCCGATAACGCCAAGAAAAAAGCGCAGATTGCTGACTTACAATCGTTCGTCAGTCGTTTTAGCGCCAACGCCTCTAAATCGCGTCAGGCGACATCACGCGCTAAGCAGATGGATAAAATTAAACTGGATGAAGTGAAAGCCTCCAGCCGCCAGAACCCGTTTATCCGCTTTGAGCAGGACAAGAAGTTGTTCCGTAATGCGCTGGAAGTGGAAGGTTTGACCAAAGGATTTGATAACGGTCCGCTGTTTAAGAATTTAAATCTGCTGCTGGAAGTGGGTGAGAAGCTGGCGGTGATCGGTGCCAACGGTATCGGTAAATCAACACTGTTAAAATCGCTGGTGGGTCAGCTGACGCCAGATAACGGCAGCGTTAAATGGTCAGAGAATGCACGTATTGGTTATTACGCTCAGGATCACGCCGATGATTTTGCCAATGACCTGACGGTATTTGACTGGATGAGTCAGTGGAAACAGCCTGGCGATGATGAGCAGACCATTCGCGGTATTCTGGGTCGCCTGCTGTTTTCGCAGGATGATATTAAGAAGCCGGCCAAAGTGCTTTCCGGTGGAGAGAAGGGTCGTATGCTGTTCGGTAAGCTGATGATGGAAAAACCGAACATTCTGATTATGGATGAGCCGACCAACCACCTCGATATGGAGTCGATTGAATCGCTCAATATGGCGCTGGAGATGTATGAAGGCACGCTGGTGTTTGTTTCACACGACCGTGAATTTGTCAGCTCGCTGGCAACCCGCGTGATAGAGCTGAAAGCAGACCGCGTGGTGGACTTCACCGGTAATTACGAAGATTACCTGCGGAGTCAGGGTATCGTCTGATTGAAACGGGGTGGCGCAGGCCACCCCGTTTTTTTTGGTGGTAATGAATGAGTTATATGCTTTTAGCTTGTTAGATGGTGTGGGTTGGGCAGGATGCCAGGCTCAGGGATTATCTGGCAGCAACGCATATGCTCAAGGCGCAGGGAACATGGTCAGAGGAGGAAAGCGTCCCGCGCCATGGATGGCGCGGGCCGAGCGCCCATGGATGGTTTAAGCGACTTTCCGATCTGACCTTGTTCCCTGAGCAGGTAAAAACTTCACCACGGTGCGGGCTTCATGAAGCACAGGCGTTCCTGCCGACGCTACGCGTTACCACCACACACTTCACAGTGCGCATCCTGCGCTACCTTCATGCTGCGGAACTCCGCGCTCATCGCATCGTACATCAGCAACCGGCTGGTGGCGGGCGTGCCAAATGCCGTCAGCACTTTAATCGCTTCCATCGCCTGCATCGCACCAATCACGCCAACCAGCGGAGCCATGACGCCCGCTTCCACGCAACTCAGGGTTTGTTCCCCAAACAGGCGGCTGATGCAACGATAGCAGGGTGTGCCGGGCTGCCAGTTGAATACGCTGATCTGACCTTCCATCCGAATCGCGGCGCCGGAGACCAGTGGCACCCGCTGCTGACGACAGAGCCGGTTAAGCTGCTCACGCACTGCAACGTTGTCGGTGCAGTCCAGCACCACCTGCTGCCGGGCGATCAGCGCCAGCAGCGCTGCATCGTCCAGCTGTCCATTAACCGGATGCAGCTGACAGTGCGGATTGATGGCGGCCAGGCTTTGTGCGGCGGAGTCCACTTTGGCACGGCCAATATCCGCGTCATGATGCAGGATCTGCCGTTGCAGGTTAGAGTGCGACACGGTATCGAAGTCGAGCAGCGTCAGGTTGCCGACACCGGCAGACGCCAGGTAAGGCGCAGCCGCACAGCCAAGCCCGCCCAGCCCGACGACCAGCGCATGACTCGCTTTCAGCCGCTCCTGACCGTCGAAATCAAAGCCGCGCAGGACAATCTGTCGGTTGTAGCGCAGCATCTCCTCATCGCTTAATTCAGGCAGCATTTATGCCTCCAGCAGCGCGTTGAACGGTTCTACCTCAACCCACTCGCCCGGCTCAACGTTGCCGCGATCCCGTTCCAGCACAATAAAGCAGTTCGCCTGGGCGAAAGAGCTGAAGACGTGTGAGCCCTGCATCCCTGTGGTCTCCACCTCCAGTTCACCCTGTGCATTCTGGCGCAGAATGCCGCGCTGGAAGTCGAGGCGGCCGGGTGACTTTTTCAGTCGTGAGGCACAGCGTACTTTCTGGCGGGGTGGCAAGGCGGATTTTTGCTGGCCGGTGAGGGTGGCAAGCAGCGGCTGCACCAGCTGATAGAAGGTGACAGCGGCGGAGACCGGATTGCCTGGCAGACCACAGAACCAGCTGCTGTTGAGGCGACCAAAGGCAAACGGTTTGCCGGGTTTGATCGCCAGCTTCCAGAAGCTGATAGCACCGAGCTCTTCCAGCATACTTTTGGTGAAGTCCGCTTCGCCCACCGAAACGCCGCCGGTGCTGATCACCACATCCGCCTGCCGATCCGCTTCTTCAAACGCGGCGCGAAGGGCGGTGGGATCGTCTTTAATGATGCCAAGGTCAATGACTTCGCAACCCAGCTTATGCAGCATCAGCGAGACCGCAAACCGGTTGGTGTCATATATCTGGCCGTCTGCCAGCGGCTCACCGACCGGCTGAAGCTCATCGCCGGTGGAGAAGATAGCAACCCGCAGTTTGCGCAGCACACTGATCTGTGCGATGCCCAGCGAGGCGAGCAGCGGCAGCTCGGCGGCACCCAGACGCGTTCCCGCCTCCAGCACCACATGGCCCGGCTGAATGTCGTCGCCGGTCAGACGGATATTTTGCCCCTGACGCACCGGCGCGGTAATCACAATCGCATCGCCCTGGGTTTCAGTCTGCTCCTGCATCACCACCGCTTCACAGCCTGCGGGCACCGGCGCACCGGTCATGATGCGAATCACGCTGCCCTGCGGCCACTCACCCCTGAACGGTGCGCCCGCAAAGGCTTTACCCGCCACGGGAAGCGGCTGGCCGCTGCTGACATCGGCCAGCCTGACGGCGTAGCCATCCATCGCAGAGTTATCGAAGGGCGGCACGGCAATGGGTGAGGTGACTGCAGTTGCCGTGATGCGTCCGACCGCGTCGGTCAGCGGCACACTAAGTGAGTCGGTGATGGGCGTCAGCTGTGACAGCATTTTTTGTTGCGCCTCCTCAAGGGAGATCAAACCTGCAGTAAAACTTTCCATGAACAGTTCAGCCTGGTTGTTTCAGATGCTGCCTATTATGGTGGGAATTGGCCGCTGAGTCACATCGGTGTCGGCCCGGGAGTAGCCAAAGTGAAATATGGCGGTAAGAAAAGGTTATAACCACAGGAACAGTTTCCGCTTTACAACACTTAGCAGGCTTTCTATAGTCAAAAATCACCCAAAAAGGGTGAAAACCATTTTAAATCAGTGTTTTTCGTCCTGATGCAACCACAGGGTAGAGCGTTATGGTCAATGCAGTGATCGCTATTCATGGCGGCGCAGGTGCGATTTCGCGCGCAGCAATGAGTGCTGAAAAGGAACAACTTTATCGTCAGGCGCTACACGATATTGTTTCTCAGGGTCAGCAGATACTGGCGCAGGGCGGCAGCGCACTTGATGCGGTGACTGAGGCGGTGCGACTGCTGGAAGAGTGTCCGCTGTTCAACGCCGGAAAAGGTGCCGTGTTCACCCATCAGGGCACCCATGAACTCGATGCCTGCATTATGGATGGCCGTACGCTGGAGGTGGGCGCGGTCGCGGGCGTAACGCGGGTTCGTAATCCGGTGCTGGCGGCACGTGCCGTGCTGGAAAAGAGCGAGCATGTGCTGTTTATCGGCGAAGGCGCAGAGCAGTTTGCCGTGGCGAACGGGCTGGAACCGGTCGCGCCCGATTACTTTTCGACCCCGGAACGCTGGGAGCAGTTGCAGCGCGCGCTGAACAGCGATACGGCGGTGCTGGACCATGATGGTGCCGCGCACAGCGACGATCCGCTCGACCCGGACCGCAAGTTTGGCACGGTAGGCGCGGTTGCGCTGGATCTGGCGGGCAACCTGGCTGCTGCCACCTCGACGGGCGGCATGACCAACAAACAGGCCGGGCGGGTCGGCGACTCGCCGCTGCCGGGCGCAGGCTGCTACGCCAGTAACGACAGCGTGGCGGTCTCCTGTACCGGCACCGGGGAAGTCTTTATACGGACGCTGGCGGCCTACGATGTGGCAGCGCAGATGCGCTACGCCGGGCGCTCACTGCAGCAGGCCACGGTTAATGTTATTCATGACAGTGTGCTGGAGCTGGGCGGCAGCGGGGGGCTGATTGCCGTCGACCGCGCAGGCAACGTAGCGCTGCCGTTCAACAGCGAAGGGATGTATCGCGGTGTGGCGCGGGTTGGCGAAGTGGCAGACGTCGCTATCTATCGCGAAAGTTAAGGAGCAGAGATGAGCGACAGGCAAACGTTACCGCCGCTGGCCCCTGAGCAGGTCCTGGCGGTGCGCGATCTCAATGTGCGTTTTCAGCACGAAACCACCGTCACTGACGCGGTGCGTCATTTGTCACTCGATCTGTTTCGCGGCGAAACGCTGGCGCTGGTGGGGGAGTCAGGCTCGGGGAAATCAGTGACCTCGCTGGCGCTGATGCGGCTGATTGAGCAGGCTGGCGGGAGGGTCAGCGGCGAGGTGCTGTTGCGGCGTCGCAACGGCGACGTGCTGGATCTGATGCGCGCCTCAAAAGGTCAGATGCGGCGGGTGCGCGGTGCGGATATGGCGATGATCTTTCAGGAGCCGATGACCTCACTGAATCCGGTCTTCTCCGTGGGCGAGCAGATCGCGGAATCCATCCGTCTTCATCAGGGCCTGAGCCACGCCGGCGCGCTGGCCGAAGCGCGCCGGATGCTGGATCTGGTACGAATCCCGGATGCGCAAAATGTATTATCCCGCTTTCCGCATCAGCTGTCGGGCGGGATGCGTCAGCGCGTGATGATCGCCATGGCGCTCTGCTGCAAACCGGCCCTGCTGATTGCCGATGAGCCGACCACCGCGCTCGACGTCACCATCCAGGCGCAGATTTTGCAGCTTATCCGCGTGCTGCAAAAAGAGATGCAGATGGGGGTGATTTTTATCACTCACGATATGGGCGTGGTCGCCGAAATGGCCGATCGGGTTCAGGTGATGTACCGCGGCGAAGTATTAGAAAATGCCCCGGTAGCCAGGCTGTTCAGCGCCCCGCAGCAGCCCTATACCCAGGCGCTGCTGGCGGCGGTGCCAAAGCTCGGTTCGATGCAGGGCCAGCCCCTGCCAGCTAAATTTCCGTTGCTGCACAGCGATGCCGTTGATGATGTGCCGCAGGATACGGTTCGCCGCCTGCAGCCACCCATTTTGCAGGTGCGCGATCTGGTCACCCGCTTTGATATTCGCGGCGGCCTGCTGAACCGCGTCAAAAGCCGGGTGCATGCCGTCGAAAAAGTCAGTTTTGATCTCTATGCCGGTGAGACACTGGCGCTGGTGGGGGAGTCTGGCTGTGGTAAATCGACCACCGGGCGATCGCTGCTGAAGCTGGTTGCCAGTCAGGGTGGCACCCTGACCTTTGACGGACAGCGGATAGACCATTTGTCGGGTGCCGCGCTGGCCCATCTGCGACGCGACATTCAGTTTATCTTCCAGGATCCCTACGCCTCGCTCGATCCCCGGCTGACGGTTGGCTTCTCCATTATGGAGCCGCTGCTGGTCCACAAGGCGATGCCGCGTCGTGAGGCGGAGCAGCGCGTCGCCTGGCTGCTGGATAAAGTGGGTCTGCTGCCGGAACATGCTCAGCGTTATCCCCATGAGTTTTCCGGCGGCCAGCGTCAGCGCATCTGTATAGCCCGCGCGCTGGCGCTGAACCCCAAAGTGGTGATCGCCGATGAGTCCGTCTCGGCGCTGGATGTGTCAATTCAGGCGCAGATAATTAATCTGATGCTCGACCTGCAGCGCGAGTTTGGCATCGCCTTCCTGTTTATTTCTCATGATATGGCGGTGGTGGAGCGTATCAGCCACCGCGTGGCGGTGATGTATCTCGGTCAGATTGTCGAGATGGGGCCGCGTCAGGCGGTGTTTGAGCAGCCTCAGCACCCTTATACCCGAAAACTCATGGCGGCGGTGCCGGTAGCCGATCCGGCTCACCGGCGTCGCGAACGAGCCTTACTGGTCGATGAGATCCCCAGCCCGATTCATGCGTTAGGGGATGAACCTGAAGTGGCGCCGCTGATGGAGGTGGCTCCGGGCCATTTCGTCGCCCGCCACGTTATCAGTGCGACCTGAACAGTGACGATGTCGCCCCGGCGACCAACCCGACAGGGATTACAGGAGAACAAGATGCAGATTACGATGCGTAAAGGGTTACTGGCGGCTGGCGTGTTAAGCAGCGCAATGGCATTGCCCGCCTGGGCAGCACAGGATGCGGTGATTGCCGTCGCGTCCAACTTCACCACTCTCGATCCCTATGACGCCAACGACACGCTGTCGCAGGCGGTCGCGAAATCCTTCTATCAGGGCCTGTTTGGCTTTGATAAAGAGATGAAGCTCACTAACGTGCTGGCTGAGAGCTATCAGGCCAGCGCCGACGGCCTGACCTACACCATTAAGCTGCGTTCCGGAGTTAAATTCCAGGATGGCACTGACTTCAATGCGGAAGCGGTAAAGGTCAACCTCGATCGTGCCAGCAACCCGGATAACCATCTCAAGCGCTACAACCTGTTTAAACATATCGCCAGCACCGAAGTGGTGGATCCAACTACGGTAAAAGTAACGCTGAAAGAGCCGTTCTCCGCCTTTATCAACATCCTGGCCCATCCGGCGGCAGCGATGATTTCGCCTACCGCGCTGAAAAAATATGGCAAAGAGATCGGTTTCCATCCGGTAGGAACCGGCCCGTTTGTGTTTGAAACCTGGAACCAGACCGATTTTGTGAAGGTGAAGAAGTGGGACGGCTACTGGAAGCCGGGCTATCCGAAGCTGGACAGCATTACCTGGCGACCGGTGGTGGATAACAACACCCGCGCGGCGATGCTGCAGACCGGCGAAGCGAACTTTGCTTTCCCGGTGCCCTATGAGCAGGCAAAACTGCTGGAGAAGAACAGCAAGCTTGCTGTGGTAACCACGCCATCGATTATGCAGCGTTACATCAGCCTTAACGTCACTCAGAAGCCGTTCGATAATCCGAAGGTGCGTGAAGCGCTGGAGTATGCCATCAACCGTCAGGCGCTGGCGAAAGTGGCGTTCTCCGGTTACGCCACGCCTGCTACCGGCATCGTGCCGCCCACCATCGACTTCGCTCAGACCTATCCGGCCATCAGCTACGATCCGGCCAAAGCGAAAGCCCTGCTGAAAGAGGCGGGTTACCCGAACGGGTTTGAAACCACGCTCTGGTCGTCACATAACCACAGCACCGCGCAGAAAGTGTTGCAGTTCACCCAGCAGCAGCTGGCGCAGGTTGGCGTGAAAGTTAAAGTTACGGCGATGGATGCGGGTCAGCGTGCCGCTGAAGTAGAAGGCAAGGGCCAGAAAGAGAGCGGCGTGCGCATGTTCTACACCGGCTGGTCCGCCTCAACCGGCGAAGCGGACTGGGCACTGACGCCACTGTTTGCTACTACGGCCTGGCCACCGGCGATCTTCAATACCGCGTTTTACAGCAATCCTAAGGTCGATAAAGATCTGGCTGATGCGCTGAAAACCACCGATCGTGCCGAGAAAGCGCGTCTCTACAAAGATGCGCAGGATACCATCTGGCAGGATCACCCATGGATCCCACTGGTAGTTGAGCAGCTGGTTTCTGCCAACAGCAAAAACCTCAGCGGTTTTTATGTGATGCCCGATACCTCATTCAATTTCGATGAGGCAACTCTGAAGTAACGGAGCCGGCCAGCCCGTGAGGCTGGCCGCAGCTGCAGGATGTTGCATGTTTAACTATTTTCTCAAACGACTCTTTGGGCTGATCCCCACGCTGCTGATTGTGGCGGTGCTGGTGTTCCTGTTTGTTCACCTGCTGCCGGGCGACCCGGCGCGTCTGATCGCCGGGCCGGAAGCCGATGCCTCGGTTGTGGCGCTGGTGCGTCAGGAGCTAGGACTCGACCTGCCGCTGCCGCAGCAGTTCTGGCACTTTATGCTGAATGCGCTGCAGGGCGATTTCGGCCAGTCGATGGTCTCGAAGCGGCCGGTCGCGGAGGAGATCGCCTCACGCTTTATGCCGACCCTGTGGCTGACGCTGGTCAGCATGATCTGGGCCGTGATTTTTGGCATGGCAATCGGCATCGTTTCTGCTGTCTGGCGCAATCGCTGGCCCGATCGACTGGGGATGACGCTGGCGGTGTCGGGCATTTCGTTTCCCGCCTTTGCGCTGGGCATGCTGCTGATGCAGGTCTTCTCAGTTGAACTGGGATGGCTGCCAACCGTCGGTGCAGAGAGCTGGAAACATTACATTCTGCCCTCCATCACCCTGGGTGCGGCGGTGGCGGCGGTGATGGCGCGCTTTACCCGTGCCTCGTTCGTGGAGGTGATGCAGGAAGATTATATGCGGACCGCCCGGGCCAAAGGGGTGCGCGAGTCGCTGGTGGTGGTCAAGCATGGCCTGCGCAACGCCATGATCCCGGTGGTAACGATGATGGGGCTGCAGTTTGGTTTCCTGCTGGGCGGCTCGATCGTGGTCGAGGTGGTGTTTAACTGGCCGGGCCTGGGGCGACTGCTGGTCGATTCCGTGGCGATGCGCGACTACCCGGTTATTCAGGCGGAAGTTTTGCTGTTTTCACTGGAGTTTATTCTGATCAACCTGTTTGTCGACATGCTCTATGCGGTGATTAATCCCGCTATTCGCTTTAAGGAGTCGCGATGAAAAACTGGCGACGCGAAGCGGCACTGAAAACGATGCCGCTGATTGCGGAGAATCGGGTGCGAACGCCGTGGCGTGAATTCTGGCGGCGTTTCAGAGGGCAGCCGGTGGCGCTGCTGGCCGGGCTGTTTGTGCTGGTACTGATTGTGCTGGCGGTTATTGCCCCGTGGATTGCGCCGTTCGACGCAGAGAACTACTTCGATTATGACCGGCTCAATGACGGCCCCTCGCTGATGCATCTGTTTGGCGTCGATTCGCTGGGGCGTGACATTTTCAGTCGGGTGCTGGTCGGCACGCGGATTTCCCTGATTGCGGGCTTCTTTTCGGTAGTGATCGGCGCGCTGATCGGCACATTCTTTGGTCTGTTAGCCGGCTATTACGAAGGCTGGTGGGACCGCATCACCATGCGTATCTGCGATGTGCTGTTTGCCTTTCCCGGCATTCTGCTGGCGATTGCGGTGGTGGCGATTATGGGCAGCGGCATGAGTAATGTGATTGTGGCGGTCGCTATCTTCAGTATCCCGGCTTTTGCCCGGCTGGTTCGCGGCAATACGCTGGTGCTGAAGCATCAGACCTATATTGAGTCGGCACGCAGCATCGGCGCTTCTGACTGGACTATCCTGATGCGGCATATCCTGCCCGGCACGGTATCGCCGATTGTGGTCTATTTCACCATGCGGGTCGGTACCTCAATCATTACCGCGGCCAGCCTGTCGTTTCTGGGGCTGGGCGCACAACCGCCTACGCCGGAGTGGGGTGCAATGCTGAATGAGGCGCGGGCCGACATGGTTATCGCGCCTCACGTGGCAATTTTCCCCAGCCTGGCCATCTTCCTCACCGTTCTGGCATTTAATTTACTCGGAGACGGGCTGCGCGACGCACTTGATCCTAAACTAAAGAGATGAAACCTTTCGATTATGATCAGGACTTCAGCACTATCGACTTCCGCCAGCACCCCGAGCTTTATCAGGTCGGGCGTGGTGAGCAGGGTGTGCTGATGGTCGAGCCTTATAAAGGCGAAATACTGCCACACTGGCGTTTTCGTACCGTTCCCATTGCTGAAGAGTCGGCTGAGAAAATCATGGCGCTGTTTGAGGAGTATCGGCGCAAAGATGATTTTGTCGGCATGGATATGGCGCGCAAATTTATTCAGATGGGGTATACCCGTGCGCGCCGTTACAGCAACCACAAGGGCGGACGCAAATATGATGCGGATGGCAAGGAGCTGCCGCGCGGCGTCAACGAGGAAAAAGCCGCGGCGGCGGCTGTTTTCAAAGGCTACTGGGACAAACTTCGTGCAGATGAAGACTATCTGCGACGTAAAAAAGCGCATCAGCAGCAGTATGGCTAAGCGTTAATCCTGCTCTCCCGGCAGCTGTTACCTCCTGCTGCCGGGGTTGTTTTAATGAACCCGTCCTGCTCAATCTTATCCCTCATTCCTTGCCTGCAACGGTTCTGCTGCAGCGCCCGTGCTGCCAGATGCGCAGCCGTTTCGCTACGCCCTAAAACGCCATAGCCCGCCACGCTTGCCAGATAAGCTCAGGCAGCAGCAGAAGAGAAACCTTTTCTGCTGGCGAGCCGGGGGCGTAAAGTAGTGAAAAAACGCGTAAAAGCCGATCCACAGCACAGGCAAAAAAACGGGCGGTTCAAACCGTGCTTTTTCCAATAACTTCCCGTGCTATAAAAAGAAATTGGCTGCGGAGCCTCTGACTGATGAACAAGCGAAACGCTGACAGTGGCCGCTGTTTAGAGCATCCGGTAAAAGGCGGGTTGATATTCACTTGTTTTCATTAATAATAAACGGGCAAACCCCACTGAGGGGGCTATGCCCCTCAGGTAATGAAATGGATAATGTGAGAGCTAAATAATGAAAGAGATCATCAACGGATTTCTGAATTTCCAGCAGAATGTGTTTCCTGAAAGGAAGGATCTTTTCAAAAGCCTGGCATCAAATCAAAATCCGAAAGCGCTGTTCATCTCCTGTTCAGATAGCCGTCTGGTGCCTGAACTGGTGACGCAGCAGGAGCCAGGAGAGCTGTTCGTTATCCGCAATGCGGGCAACATCGTTCCCTCATTCGGCCCGGAGCCAGGCGGTGTCTCCGCCACTATCGAATATGCGGTGGTCGCGCTGGGCGTCTCCGACATCATCATCTGTGGTCACTCTAACTGTGGTGCCATGAACGCCATCGCCTCCTGCGCCTGCATGGATACCATGCCTGCGGTTGAGCACTGGCTGCGCTATGCCGATGCGGCAAAAGCGGTGGTTGAGCAGCGTGAGTATGACTCGCCAGAGAAGAAGCTGAACGAGATGGTCAAAGAGAACGTCATCGCCCAGCTGAACAACATGAAAACCCATCCTTCCGTCTCCGTCGCGCTGCGTAACGGTAAGCTGCGTCTGCACGGCTGGGTTTACGATATCGAAAGCGGCACCATTATGGCGCTGACCCAGGGTGGCAAACAGTTCATCACCCTGTCTGAGAATCCTGATACCTGCTTTGAGTAATCTTTTTCGCCCGCTGTGCTCTGCAGCGGGTTTTCCTGCTATTTATTCTGCATAACAGCGTTAAATCGCCTCTGTTATTCTGCATTTCCCCTCTGGCTTATCTATGCTTGCTTAAACCTTCCTGATACAAGCGAGTTGATGATGCGTAAAACTTCCGTTGCTGCTCTTCTGGCGGTCTCTGCCGTGCTGCTCAGTGGTTGTACTTCTCATGTTGCTGATAAGCAGCAATATTCAGGTTTTTTAAGCGATTACAGCCAGTTGCAACCGACGTCGTCAGCCAGTGGTGAACCGACTCTGCGCTGGATATCACCCGACTATCAAAGCAGCCATTATAAAGATGTGCTTTATACATCGCTGATCTACTACCCGGCGGCGCACCCCACGCCACGCATCACTCAGCAAACGCTGGATCAGGTGCTCAGTTACACCGAGATCCAGCTAAAAGGCGCGATAGCCACCCGCCTGCCGCTGGTGAATCAGGCTACGCCGCATACTCTGAAGGTAAGGGCCGCCATTACCGCCGTGTCAGCAGAAAATCAGGGCGTGCAGTTTTATGAAGTGGTACCGGTTGCCGCGGTCGTTGCCAGCACCATGGCGGCGTCAGGGCATCGTACTCAGAACAGCGAACTGTTTCTGGAGATAGAAGCCAGCGATGCGGTGACGGGCAAACCGATGATCCGGGTGGTTCGCAAAGCCTTTGGCAAAACGGTCAGTAACAGCAATACGCCGATCACCTTTGACGAGCTGAAGCCTGGTATCGATACGATGGTGCGTGACACGGTAAGTTTTAACGCGCCCTGACTCTGACGGGCGACAGCAGAGCGCTGTCGCCCTGATTAATCTTTTGTAAATCCTCAACATCATTGCAGAGGGGCTGACTACGCTTAAGGGCATTCTATCCCGTCAGGAGATCGTTATGGCCCGTTTCTCAACTGCCTTGTTGCTAAGTGGCTCCCTGTTCTGTACCGCCCCCCTGTTTGCCGCCGACGTAAAGGTCGAGGTATTACAGGATAAGTTACAACATCCATGGTCCGTCGCCTTCCTGCCCGACAACAAAACGCTGCTGATTACCGAACGTAGCGGACAACTGCGCAGCTGGAGCCCGGAGAGCGGCCTGTCGCAGCCGATCCAGGGCGTGCCAAAGGTCTGGGCAGAACGGCAGAGTGGCCTGCTGGACGTGGTGCTGGCACCCGATTTTGCCACCAGTCGTCGCGTCTGGCTTAGCTATACCGAAGCGAACAGCAGTGGCAAAGCGGGCGCGGTGGTAGGCGTGGGCACGCTGAGCAAGGATAACCGGCAACTCAGCGATTTCCGCGAGGTGATTCGGCAGACGCCGATGCTCTCCAGCGGCAACAACATCGGTACCCGGCTGGCGTTTGATACCCAGGGCTATCTCTGGATCGCCTTCGGCGATAACTTTGCCAGCAGCGCTGCGCAGGATCTCGATAAGCTGCAGGGCAAACTGCTGCGGCTCAACGCCGATGGCAGCGTGCCGGACGATAACCCCTTTGCGAAACAGCGCGGCGCACGGCCAGAGATCTGGGCCTATGGTTTGCGTAATCCGCAGGGGCTGGCGCTTAACCCCTGGACCGGCAAGATATGGGAAAATGAACATGGCCCGCGCGGCGGCGATGAAGTGAATATCATGGAGCGGGGCAAGAATTACGGCTGGCCGCTGGCAACCTACGGCATCGACTATAGCGGTGACAAAGTGCCGGAGTCACAAGGCACACAGGTTGCGGGTACCGAACCGCCGCTTTATCACTGGAAGGATTCTCCGGCCATCAGCGGCATGGCGTTCTACAATAGCGCCCGTTTTCCGCAGTGGAAAAACTCGCTGTTTATCGGCGCTCTGAAAGAGAAAAACCTGATTCGTCTGAGTATCAACGGCGAGAAAGTGGTGGAAGAGCAGCGTCTGCTGGACGATCAGAAGGCGCGCATTCGCGATGTGCGTCAGGGGCCGGATGGCTGGCTCTATGTGCTGACCGATGAGGCCAATGGCAAGCTGCTGAAAGTGGGATTAGCGCAGGACGCTGGTGCGTCCCGCGGCTAAGAGCCTGTCCCCGGGCTATTTTATTGGTCAGTCTGGGCCTGGGCAGTGCTCACACAGGCTGCTTTAGCAACCTGAACGCCCGTCAGGGCGGCCCTGAAGGGGCGAGCGCAGCGAGTAATCCTCACGGACTACGTGTACTACGGATTGTTCCGCGCTGTCCGTGTCCAGGCTGCCAGCAACAGTTACGCCTGATGGACCAGGCTCTGAGTCAGCGCGCCCAGTGATAAACCTGCCAGCCGCGGTTTAACGCTTCCTTGTGTAACTGTTCGTCAGGGTTGATGACATGGGCATGATCGGCCTGTTCCAGTAGCGGCAGGTCGTTCATCGAATCGCTGTAGGCCCAGGTGCGGTCAAAGGCCTCGTCCTGCTGCAGCGCTTTCCAGTCACCCAGTCGCGTGACTTTGCCCTCTTTATAGGTCATGGTGCCGTAAGTGTTGCCGCTGTAGCGCTCGTCCACGATTTCAACGCCAATCGCCAGCGCGCCGCAGGCACCCAGCTTTTCTGCAATCGGCACCACCAGATGCTCGCCGCTGGCGGAGATGATCATGACCTTGTCGCCACGCGCCCGGTGCCACTCAATCCGCTCGCGGGCTGCAGGATAAACGCGTGGCATGATGTCGCGGTGAATGAAGCGGCGCACCCAGCCTTCAACGGTAAGCGTGGCCATGCCCGCCAGGGGGGAGAGTGTTTTATTCATATACTCTTCAATCGACAGCGTACCGGCATAGTACTGGCTCATTAATGCCTGTTCCTGATCAATCAGTTCACTGGGAGCGAATCCCTGTGATACCAGCCAGCGCAGCCACAGGCTGGTGCTGTCTTCACAAATGAGTGTTTCATCCAGATCAAAAAGGGCTAAGTCCATGGTCGGTCTCCTCGGCTGACTGGCGTTCAGGTTAACTGATATTTGTGACGGGCTTAACTCTTCTGCGAAAAATCGGAATTTCACGCAGTTTTGATAGCGACAGAATCGGGGAAAAGCGGCACGCGCGCGGCACTTATGCCAGGGTTACTCTACTAAACTCTAAAAAACTTTACGATTCGACGGTTTTTTTCGCTGCCGTCAAGGGTTAGCGTTTGAGTGAGAATTTTCTGCCCCTGGAATTTCGATTTAACAAGGACAATCCGGCCAAGCCCATGACAAACACTCGCTTCACATCTCGCCTGCGGCACCTTGCTGCCACTTCATTACTGATTCTTGCCCCCGTCAGCGTTTTTGCTGAGCAGGCTCCCGCCGCGCCAGGCATTGATGCTAAAGCGTGGATTCTGATCGACTACGCCAGCGGTAAGGTGTTAACCGAATCCAGTGCCGATCAGCGCCTCGACCCCGCCAGTCTGACTAAAATGATGACCAGCTATGTTGTGGGTCAGGCGATTAAAGCGGGGAAAATCAAGCCGGATGACCTGGTTACCGTCGGACAGGATGCCTGGGCCACCGGCAATCCTAAGCTGCGCGGCTCGTCGCTGATGTTCCTCAAGCCGGGCGATCGTATTCCGGTGCATGAGCTGAATAAGGGGATCGTGATCCAGTCCGGCAATGACGCCTGTATTGCGCTGGCGGATTATGTCGCGGGCAGTCAGGATTCGTTTATCGGCCTGATGAACAACTACGTGAAGGCGCTGGGACTGCAGAATACCCACTTTATGACGGTGCATGGTCTGGATGCAGAAGGGCAGTACAGTACCGCGCGTGACATGGCGCTGATTGCTCAGGCGCTAATCCGCGATGTGCCCGAAGAGTACGCGCTGAATAAAGAGAAAGAGTTCACCTTCAATAATATTCGCCAGATCAACCGCAACCGCCTGTTGTGGAGCACCAATCTCAAGGTTGATGGCGTCAAAACCGGCCACACCTCAGGCGCGGGGAATAATCTGGTCGCTTCAGCAACCGAAGGGGATATGCGTCTGATCTCGGTGGTGCTGGGCACCGCCAGCGATGCGATTCGTTTCCGCGAAAGTGAAAAGCTGCTGACATGGGGCTTCCGTTTCTTTGAAACGGTCACGCCGATTAAAGCGGATGCGCCGTTTGCGCAGCAGCGGGTCTGGTTCGGTGATCGCAGCCAGGTCAATCTGGGCGTAGCGAAAGATGCTGCGCTGACCATCCCTAAAGGGCAGATGAAGAATCTGAAGGCGAGTTTCAGACTCACTACGCCGCAGCTCGAAGCCCCGCTGAAGAAGAATCAGGTGGTCGGCACCATCGATTTCCAGCTGGACGGAAAAACGATTGAGCAGCGGCCGCTGGTGGTGATGCAGGATGTGCCGGAAGGCGGGTTCTTCAGCCGGATGATTGATTTCGTGATGATGAAATTCAATGGCTGGTTCGGGAAGTGGTTTTCATAAGTAAGCAGGGACGCTGATATGTTCCTCTCAGACGAGCGCTGTTTCTAAAACAGGATCTAACCGCAACGCATTAGCTCAGCGCGCAGGGAGCTGGGTCAGAAGAGGAAAGCGTCCCGCGCCAGGGATGGCGCGGGCCGAGCATGCCATGGATGGCGGTTTTTGCGTCTTTCCGATCTGACCCAGTTCCCTGCGCAGGCTCGATCTCACCGCTGTCAGGTGCAGTTTTTTTCCGACAGCTTCAGGGACGCTAACGCGTCCCTTTCTTAATCCTGCGTCCAGCCTTTGCGAATCGGCACGGCAAATAGCGACCGATAGAGTGGATTGATCACTGCCAGCATCCGCTCGCCATAGAACTGCCACGCCAGATGCGAAGCCAGACAGCTCAGCAGCCCCACCAGGAACCCGCCCAGCATATCCATTGGCCAGTGAACGCCAAGGTAGACCCGCGACCAGGCAATAGCGCAACCGGCCACCATCAGAACCACACCTGACCAGAGGCGATGCCAGAAGATAAAGGCCAGTGCAAAGGTGAATATCGTCGTGCCGTGATCGCTGGGATAGGAGTCATCGGCGGCGTGATGCAGGAACTGATAACCAAAACCGATAGCGAAAGGGCGGGGATGCGGCAACAGCTGGCCCACAGACCAGGAGATCGCCAGCGCATAGATCAGCGCCACACCGGTTTTCAGTACCAGCACCCGCTGCGAAGACACCTGATCACGCGGTCCCCAGAGCCACATCGCTACGATTAACAGCGGCACGATGGCGATCAGATCTTTGGCAAAAAACGTCGCCAGCTGCAGTAACCAGGCGGGTGAAGCCGGTGTGGCATTAATGGCAGTAAACAGTGAATGGTTCAGCTCTTCCATTTCGGGATAAATTCCTCAGCAGACAGTCCGGTTAACGGCAGCTGGCAGCATCCCGCCAGCCCGGCCCGATAACAGCGGCAAAAAAACGGTCAGCGACAACTCGCTCACCCAATCAGTCAGCACAAATTGCTAACTAAACAGCGGTCTATCCTGCTTTTTACCGTTTTGTTCGTCTATAGAAAGGCTCTTAATCTGCCGTTGAGTTGTGTAACGGTTTAAGTTTTATGACACATGCAGTTGCGAATCAGGGGGGAATGACGGGCAGGGACGAAAAAAGGGCATAAAAAAACCCGCCGGGAAAAAGACCAGCGGGCTCCACAATTTGGGGATTTCAAAGAAAAGCAGTGGCACTTATTATGACTATCCCTTAACAATAAAGTTCTGGACGCAGGCAAAAAAATTTTATAGGGGCAATATCGGCCAGATAATCACAATCAGCGTTCCCGCCAGCGTCAGCAACACGTTGGCGATGGCATAGGTCCCGGCATAGCCCAGCGCCGGGATATTGCTGCGTGCCGTATCACTGATGATCTCCATGGCCGGTGCGCAGGTACGTGCGCCCATGATGGCGCCAAACAGCAGGGCGCGGTTCATCCGCAACACATAAGCACCAAACAGATAGCAGATGATCACCGGAATCAGGCTGACCAGCAGGCCGCACAGCAGCATCAGCGCACCATCGCTGCTCAGGCCGTGATTAATGCCGCTACCGGCACTCAATCCCACACCCGCCATAAACACCATCAGACCGAACTCTTTCACCATAGTGAGCGCGCCCTGCGGAATATAACCAAAGGTCGGATGGTTGGCACGCAGGAAGCCGAGCATAATACCGGCAAACAGCAGGCCCGCTGCGTTACCAATACCAAAACTGAAATTGCTGAACTGGAAGGTGATCAGACCAATCATCAGACCCACGATAAAGAAGGCGCAGAAGGCTAAAAGATCGGTCATCTGACTGTGAATCGCGATAAAGCCAATGCGATCCGCCACGCTTTTCACTCGTCGTGCCTCGCCGCTGACCTGCAGCACATCACCTTTGTTCAGCATGATACTGTCGTCGATCGGCATCTCAATCTGACTGCGTATCACCCGGTTCAGGAAGCAGCCGTGATCGGTGAGGTTTAACTTGCTGAGGCGTTTATTTACCGCATTGTGGTTTTTCACCACGATCTCTTCAGTGACGATGCGCATATCCAGCAGGTCGCGGTCAAAAACCTCTTTGCCGTTGCGGAAGCTGGGGTCGAGCCGGGCGTGAGCATCGGGATAGCCCACCAGCGAGATATCATCACCGAGCTGTAACACCGCATCGCCATCGGGACTGGCGAGAATGCCGTTGCGGCGGATGCGCTCAATGTAGCAACCGGTCTGACGATAGATACCCAGTTCGCGCAGGTTTTTGCCGCCGCTCCATGCCACCAGTTCCGGACCGACGCGATAGGCGCGGATCACCGGCAGGAAAACTTTGCGCTGGCTGTCCGCATCCAGACCGCGCTCCCGGGCGATCTGCTGGGCGCAGGTGGGCAGATCCTGATGTTGCAGACGGGGCAGATAACGTGCGCCGAAAATCAGACTGACCAGGCCTATCAGATAGGTCACGGCATAACCGAGGCTCAGCTGATCCTGCATCAGTCCAAGCTGCTTCGGATCGCTGATGCTTTGCCGCAGGGTATCGCCCGCTCCGACCAGCACCGGCGTTGAGGTCATCGACCCGGCCAGCATGCCGGCGGTGAGACCGATATCCCAGCCAAAGAGTTTGCCCAGTCCCAGCGCCAGCAACAGTGCGCTGACCACCATGACGATGGCGAGCATGAAATAGTTTTTGCCGTCGCGAAAGAAAATGGAAAAAAAGTTGGGACCGGCTTCGACGCCGACACAAAAAATAAACAGCATAAAGCCCAGACTCAATGCATCGGTATTGATCGTAAAGTGCTGCTGGCCTAATAAGAGCGAAACCACTAATACGCCAATCGAATTTCCCAGCTGAACCGAGCCCAGACGCAACTTACCCAGACAGAGGCCGAGCGCTAAAACGACAAACAATAACAAAATGTCATTTCCGCTTAACAATCCTGCGACGTTAATATTCACTGTTTAACTTCTTGTTTACATGTAACCTATTGAAGAGTAGCCTGTTTTTCGCTATCGTGAGCAGGCCGTTGAGGTGCTGTTGCATCAGTACTGCAAATGGAACCTTTACCGCGGCGCTATTCTAATCACAAATATCTTTCACAGCCATTGGCTGTTTTCATTCGTTGCCACAGCGAACTGTTTCTTTTTATTTCCATCTGAACGCATCAGGGTTATCAGCAGGTTATTGTCGGGGTTACTTTTAATCAGTGGGGTGGTATGCCGCAGCGTTCTTATCTCTGGACTACCCGCCTGTGCGGCGTGGTGTTGTACAGTCTGGTGTTTGTCTTTACCTGTCATTTCTGGCAGGTCGGTCCCGGCCCGCTTCGCGGTCAGCCCGAATTACTGCTCTTTATGTTGCCCGGTATCGTGATGGCATTGGTGCAGGTGGAAAGCCCGTTAAAAAGCACTCTGCTGATGGGACTGTGGGGAACGTTACTGGCAGCACTGCTGTTAAACAGCAGCCTGTTTATCCACAGCAATGCACTTTTTGTGGTCGCATGGAGCCTTAGCGCGCTGTTCTGGGCAGGCTGCGGGGCTTTGCTGGTGCGGTTGATGCAGATAGTGATGGCCTCACTCAATTAAACAGTGCCGGGTGACGGGTGTCAGGCAGAGCGCAAAAAGGCGAGACAGGAAAATCCTGGCTCGCCTTTTTCATTCCGGCTATCAGCGCTTACGCGGCAAATCCCAGATTCTCTTTGGTCCAGGCCGCAAACTCGGTGTAGCCACCGATATGTTTTTCGTCGACGAAAATCTGTGGCACGGTGCTGACCGGTTTACCGGCGCTCGCTTCCAGGTCGGCTTTGGTAATGCCTTCTGCGTTGATATCGACATACTGATAGCTAAAATCATCACGTTCAGCGGTCAGCTTGTCGGCCAGTTCATGGGCACGCACACAGTAGGGACAGCCCGGACGACCAAAAATAACAGCAATCATTGAAAACTCCTTGCAGCGACTATTATGTGATGTGTATCACACAATGAAACAGAGAATGGCAACCATGATGCCCGCTCGTATCGCTTAAGGAAAGCAGGATTTGCCTGTTAGTCTGATGCCCGCACGCTATCGCTGCCCGGTCAGGAAGCCTCTGAATCAGAGGCTTTTTCGCGCCGGCAGTCCGTGTATCTCGCGCAATTTTTGGGTTGTTGACCATAATTGACGCTCAGTCAGCCGCTTAGGCAGGAGGATATCATGCAGAGTGTAGCCAGATTACCCCGGTTTGTGGTGGTGCTGGAGGCGGCTGGCGGCCTGTTAATCGTGGCCGCGCTGCTGATGATTAACCACTGGCTTCCGCTGCCAGACAAGGCGGATGTAAAAACGCTGGCCACTGTGCTGTTTATTGCTGGCGTGGTTCTGATGCTGCCTGCTGCCTGGCTGTTAATGTGGCGCACCGCGAAAGCGATAGCACCACAGCTGTTTAATCAAACTGACAAAAAAAGATAATATTGCTGGAGACTTTATGACACCGACCATTGATTTACTGTGCAGCCATCGTTCAATCCGCGCCTTTACTGACCAGCCGGTCAGCGAAGCACAGCGTGAAGCGATTATTACTGCGGCGCAATCGGCGTCCACATCCAGTTTTTTACAGTGTTCTTCCATTATCCGTATCACCGATAAAGCCCTGCGCGACAAGCTGGTGACGCTGACGGGCGGACAGACCTGGGTCGCGGATGCGCCTGAGTTCTGGATCTTCTGTGCTGACTTTAATCGCCACCTGCAGATTTGCCCTGATGCGCAGCTGGGTCGTGCTGAGCAGTTGCTGCTGGGCTGCGTCGATACCGCATTGATGGGTCAGAATGCTATGGTCGCAGCGGAATCGCTGGATCTGGGCGGCGTCTTTATCGGCGGAATTCGTAACAGCATCGCGGAAGTGACAGAACTGCTGGGCCTGCCGAAATTTGTCCTGCCGCTGTTTGGTTTTTGCCTGGGCCATCCGGAGTCAAAGCCGGACGTCAAACCGCGTATGCCGCACGCGATGCTGGTGCATGAGAACCGCTATCAGCCGCTGGATCCGGCGGTACTGGCCGAATACGATAGCCGCACAGAGCTCTATTATCAGCAGCGCGGCAGCAACCAGCGTAGCGAAACCTGGAGTGAGCTGATCCAGCGCCTGATCATTAAAGAGACGCGTCCGTTTATGCTCGATTATCTGCATCAGCAGGGCTGGGCCACGCGTTAAGCCAGTAAGGGAGAGCAGCGATGAAGATAGCTATCCTGTCACGTGATGAGACGCTCTACTCCAGTCGGCGACTGCGTGAGGAGGCCGCCGCGCGCGGCCACCAGGTCCGGATCCTCGATCCGCTCTCCTGCTATATGAATATTAATCCCGCCTCACCGGCGGTTCACTACTGTGGTGAACCGCTGGGCCATTTTGATGCGGTTATCCCGCGCATCGGCAACCCTATCACTTTTTATGGCACGGCCGTGCTGCGACAGTTTGAGATGTGCGGCAGTTATCCGCTGAATGAGTCCGCCGCCATTACCCGCACCCGTGACAAATTGCGCTCGCTGCAGCTGCTGGCACGGGAAGGCATCGACATGCCGGTCACCGGCTTTGCCTCCTCACCCGATGACACCGCTGATCTGATCGCCCTTGTCGGCGGTGCGCCGCTGGTGGTCAAGCTGGTGGAAGGCACCCAGGGCATTGGCGTGGTGCTGGCGGAAACGCGGCAGGCGGCAGAAAGCGTTATCGATGCCTTTCGCGGCCTGAATGCCCATATTCTGGTGCAGGAGTTTATTAAAGAAGCGCAGGGTCGTGATGTTCGCTGTCTGGTGATTGGCAATCAGGTGGTGGCAGCGATTGAGCGGGTGGCGAAAGAGGGCGACTTCCGCTCTAATCTGCATCGCGGCGGCAAAGCTTATCCCGTCGTCATTACGCAACAGGAGCGCCAGATCGCCGTGAAAGCGGCGGCTACGCTCGGGCTGGAAGTGGCGGGCGTCGATATTCTGCGCGCCCATCGCGGCCCGCTGGTGATGGAAGTTAACGCCTCGCCCGGTCTTGAAGGCATTGAAACCAGCACTGACCTTAACATCGCCGTCCTGATGATCGAACGGATTGAGCAGCAGGCCATCCCCGGGCTCCGTCCTAAAACCGCTGGCTGACACGCGCTTTTCAGCGGTTTTCATGGCATCGTCGCGCATTTTTCCGTAAGCTAAGTCGCCTGTTTATCACCCCACTGGGATTTTACGATGGATTCTCTTGTCGTTCCTGATATCGACCTGCTGCGTCGCTGGCTGGATCAGCAAAATATCACCTGGTTCGAATGCGATGCCTGTCAGGCACTTCATCTGCCGCACATGCAAAACTTCGATGGGGTGTTTGACGCCAAAATCGATCTGGTCGACAACGTCATTCTGTTTTCGGCGCTGGCTGAAGTGAAGCCGACGGCGCTGATTCCACTGGTTGGCGATTTGTCGCAGATCAATGCCAGTTCGCTGACGGTGAAAGCATTTATCGACATTCAGGATGATAATCTGCCGAAACTCATTGTCTGTCAGTCAATGATTACCACCGCCGGGTTAACCTTTGGTCAGTTCTCGCACTTTATGAAACAGAGTGAAGAGCAGATCTCCATGGTGATCCTGGAAGCCTTTGCCAACAATCTGTTGATCGTGGGCGAAGAAGAAGAGCACGTTCCGGTGACCAGCGTTCATTCTGTGCTGCACTAAGCCCGACATGGTCACACACTAAGCCGTCCCTGAGACGGCTTTTTTATGCCCGCCATCCGCTGCCGCGATAATTTTTTATTCTGCATTTTGCCCTTTAACGCCAGATATTAGTCGTGGTTTATGCCATCAAAGCCGAACCTCATAGCTCAAACATGCATAAAATATCGCTTTCAGGCGTTTTTTACGCTGGGGTCTGGTGAAGCCTGACCGGGGGGGCTATGCTTGCGGGGCTGTAACAGGCGCGTAACTGCGCCTCAGCTATAGGTTTTTGCTATTAAACTCCCGCTGAATAATGATTCATTGTGTCACTGACGTCTTGTACAGAACGCAATGCAGGGATCTCTGGTTTGCAGCGTTGTAATGACCCGCTCAGGAGGATGGAAAAATATGTTCAACTCACGTCAGAAATGGCTGTCAGCTGTGGTAGCTGCTGCGCTGATGGCCGCATCGGCCAGCAGCATGGCGGAAGATAAAACGCTGCACGTCTACAACTGGTCCGATTATATTTCGCCAGATACCGTGCCGAACTTTGAAAAGCAGTCCGGCATCAAAGTGGTCTACGATGTGTTTGACTCCAACGAAGTCCTGGAAGGCAAACTGATGGCGGGCAGCACCGGCTATGATGTGGTGGTGCCATCCTCCAGCTTCCTGGCGCGTCAGTTGCAGTCCGGGGTATTCCAGCCGCTGGATAAGAGCAAACTGCCTAACTACAAAAACCTCGATCCGGCGCTGATGGAAAAAGTGGCGCAGCACGATCCGGGTAATAAATATGCCATTCCTTATCTGTGGGGCACCACCGGTATCGGCTACAACGTCGACAAGGTCAAAGCCGCACTGGGCGCCGATGCGCCGGTCAACAGCTGGGATCTGGTGCTGAAGCCGGAAAATCTGGAGAAGCTGAAAAGCTGCGGCGTCTCCTTCCTGGATGCGCCAGAAGAGATTTTCGCCACGGTGCTCAACTACCTGGGCAAAGATCCTAATACCTCTGATGCCAAAGAGTATTCCGGCGCGGCCACTGACCTGCTGCTGAAACTGCGTCCGAATATCCGCTACTTCCATTCGTCGCAGTACATCAACGATCTGGCCAACGGTAATATCTGCGTCGCCATTGGCTGGTCGGGCGATATTCTGCAGGCGAAAAACCGTGCTGATGCGGCGAAAAATGGCGTGCATCTGGGCTACAGCGTACCGAAAGAGGGCGCACTGGCCTTCTTCGATATGATGGCGATCCCGAAAGATGCGAAAAACCTCGATGGTGCTTACGCTTGGCTGAACTACATCATGGATCCGAAAGTGATCGCCGATGTCTCCAACAAAATGAACTACGCCAACGGCAACAAAGCGTCGCTGCCGTTGATCAATGCCGACGTCCGCAACAACCCGGGTATCTTCCCGACGCCAGAAGCGATGTCGAAATTGTTTGTGCTGAAAGTCCAGGATCCTAAACTGGATCGTGTGCGTACGCGCGCATGGACTAAAGTAAAAAGTGGTAAGTAATTCGTCCTTAACGGATTGACCTGTCATGAATCAGCAACAGAGGCGCGGTGTCGGCCTCTGTTGTGCCATTTTTAGCGGCAAATTTTGTCGCCATGTTCCGCCTGGCTCCGGAGAGAACCTTTGTGAACGATGCCATTCCCCGTCCTCAAAATAAAACCGCAAAGGCGTTAACGCCACTGCTGGAAATTCGCAATCTGACCAAATCCTTTGACGGGCAACACGCCGTGGATGATGTCAGCCTGACTATTTATAAAGGTGAGATCTTTGCCCTGCTGGGCGCATCGGGCTGTGGTAAATCAACGCTGCTGCGCATGCTGGCCGGTTTTGAGCCGCCAACCAGCGGGCAGATTGTGCTGGATGGCCAGGATCTGTCCCACGTTGCTCCCTATCAGCGCCCGATCAACATGATGTTCCAGTCCTACGCGCTGTTTCCCCACATGACGGTGGAGCAGAATATCGCCTTTGGTCTGAAACAGGATCGGCTGCCGAAAGGGGAGATCACCAGCCGGGTAGCAGAGATGCTGGCGCTGGTGCATATGCAGGAGTTTGCTAAACGCAAACCGCACCAGCTCTCCGGTGGTCAGCGTCAGCGTGTGGCGCTGGCCCGCAGCCTGGCGAAACGGCCAAAACTGCTGCTGCTGGATGAGCCGATGGGGGCACTGGACAAGAAGCTGCGCGACAGGATGCAGCTGGAAGTGGTCGATATTCTGGAGCGTGTTGGCGCCACCTGTGTGATGGTGACGCACGATCAGGAAGAGGCGATGACCATGGCGGGCCGTATCGCGATTATGAATCGCGGCAAGTTCGTGCAGATTGGCGAGCCGGAGGAGATCTACGAGCATCCTACCAGCCGCTACAGCGCGGAATTTATCGGTTCGGTTAACGTCTTCGAAGGCTTACTGCGTGAACGTCAGGCGGATGGCCTGGTGATCGACAGTCCCGGCCTGATGCATCCGCTGAAAGTCGACTCCGATGTCTCGGTGGTGGATAACGTTCCGGTCCATGTCGCGCTGCGCCCGGAAAAAGTGATGCTGTGCGATGAGGTGCCTGCCGATGGCTGTAACTTTGCGGTGGGTGAAGTGGTCCACATCGCCTATCTCGGCGACCTCTCTATCTTCCATGTCCGTCTGCACAGCGGACAGATGATCAGCGCACAGTTGCAAAACGCACATCGCTACCGCAAAGGGTTGCCGACCTGGGGTGATGAAGTCCGCCTCTGCTGGGAATGCGACAGCTGCGTGGTGTTGACGGTTTAAGGAGCGGCTATGAGCCAGATTTTCCAACGCGCTAAAGCGCCTGCCCGACTGGTCGGCACGCCGCTGCAACGCTGGGCCACGCGGATAAAAATGCAGCATGGCCGCAAGCTGGTGATCGCCTTGCCTTATGTCTGGCTGGTGCTGTTGTTTCTGCTGCCGTTTCTGACGGTGCTGAAGATCAGCTTCGCGGACATTGCGCGTGCGATTCCCCCCTACACCGAGCTGGTGAGCTGGGCTGATGACCAGTTCAGCATTGTGCTCAATTTCGGCAACTACCTGACGCTGACCGACGATCCGCTCTACGTCGATGCCTATCTGCAGTCGCTGAAAGTGGCGGCGATCTCCACGGTGATCTGTCTGCTGATTGGCTACCCGCTTGCCTGGGCCGTGGCGCACAGCAAGCCATCCATGCGCACCATTCTGCTGCTGCTGGTGATCCTGCCGTCGTGGACCTCATTTCTGGTGCGCGTCTACGCCTGGATGGGGCTGCTTAACAACAACGGTATCCTGAACCGGTTCCTGCTGTGGCTGGGTGTGATCGATCATCCGCTGGTGATCCTCTACACCAATACAGCGGTCTATATCGGTATCGTCTACTGCTATCTGCCGTTTATGGTGCTGCCAATCTACACCGCGCTGACCCGCATTGATTACTCGCTGGTGGAAGCCTCACTGGACTTGGGTGCGCGTCCGCTGAAGACCTTTTTCAGCGTGATTGTCCCGCTGACAAAAGGGGGCATTATCGCCGGATCGATGCTGGTGTTTATCCCGGCGGTGGGGGAGTACGTGATCCCTGAACTGCTGGGTGGCCCGGACAGCATCATGATTGGCCGTATCCTGTGGCAGGAGTTCTTTAACAACCGCGACTGGCCGGTGGCCTCCGCGCTGGCGGTTATCATTCTGTTGATCCTGATTCTGCCGATCATCTGGTTCCATAAGCATCAAAACCGTGAAATGGGAGAGAAGGCATGAATAATTTGCCAACCATTCGCTCACCCTGGCGTACCGGTATTCTGGTCTGCTGCTTCCTGTTCCTCTATGCGCCGATGCTGCTGCTGGTGGTTTACTCCTTCAACAGCTCACCGCTGGTGACGGTGTGGGAGAGCTTCTCGTTCCACTGGTACAGGGTGCTCTTCCAGGACAGCGCGATGATTGACGCCGTGCTGCTGAGTCTGAGCATTGCCGGTCTCTCCGCCACCATGGCGGTGGTACTGGGCACGCTGGCGGCGGTGATTATCGTGCGCTTTGGTCGCTTCCGCGGCCACAACGGTTTTGCCTTTATGCTGACCGCGCCGCTGGTGATGCCCGACGTCATCACCGGTCTGTCGCTGCTGCTGCTGTTCGTGGCAATGGGTAACGCCTTTGGCTGGCCGAGTGAACGCGGCATGCTGACCATCTGGCTGGCCCACGTCACCTTCTGTACCGCCTATGTGGCCGTGGTGATCAACTCGCGTCTGCGTGAGCTGGACCGCTCCATCGAAGAGGCGGCGATGGATTTAGGCGCAACGCCGCTGAAGGTCTTTTTTGTGATTACCGTGCCCATGATTGCACCGGCTATTGTGACCGGCTGGCTGCTGGCGTTTACCCTGTCACTCGACGATCTGGTGATCGCCAGCTTTGTGACCGGGCCGGGTGCCACCACATTGCCGATGGCGATCTTCGCCACCGTGCGACGCGGCGTTAACCCGGAAATCAATGCGCTGGCTTCATTGATCCTGTTTGTGGTCGGTTTAGTGGGTTTTATCGCCTGGCGGGTGATGGCACACGAAGAAAAACAACGTTTAAGCGATATTCAGAAAGCTAAACGTGGCTGAAATCCGTAACCTTTGCCACTATATGAACGGGCCGGTCTGACCGGCCCGTTTTTCGATCAGGTGGAGTCACGGACTATGTCAGAAATCTTCAAATGCAGTGCCACGCTTTCAATCGCGCCGGTTCCGGTGACGGTTGCGGGCATTGCTATTATTGCGACCCGATGCCTGAGCGTCCTGATGCTGGCAAACGAGCTGGGTTACAGTGAACTCGCCAACTTTGTTCACCGCAGCGCCCAGTCCTGGGACGCGACACTCATCTTTGTCGCCAGCCAGCTGATCTTCCTGTTCGAACTGCGCTGCGCCTTTACCCTGATGCGCGGCAGTAACCGTGGACGCTGGGGCTATGTGGCGACGCAGGTGATTGTGCTCAGCTATATGCTGGTCGCCTCGCTGGGCTGGATCTACCCCGAGATTTTCAGCATTGATGGCGACAATAACGTCCAGATTATCCACCATACCCTGTCGCAGAAAATCCCCGATCTGCTGGTGCTCCTGCTGCTGTTTCTGCCTGCCAGCAGCCGCGCTTTTTTCAGGAAGCGATGATACAATCGCGCTCCGCCCGACCCGATCGTTAAGGCTTTACCATGCACTGCGCGCTTTATGACGCTAACCGTTGCCGCTCCTGTCAGTGGCTGGAAAAACCCTATCCCACTCAGCTGAACGACAAACAGTCGCTGCTGGAACAGTTACTGGCTGAGCAGCCGGTCGCTGCCTGGTTGCCGCCGATCGCATCACCGCAGCAGGCATTTCGTAATAAAGCCAAAATGGTGGTGAGTGGCAGCGTCGAGCGTCCGGTGCTGGGATTAATCCATCGTGATGGTGAAGCTGTGGATCTGTGCGATTGTCCGCTCTATCCCGCCAGCTTCCAGCCGGTTTTTGCTGCACTTAAGCCCTTTATCGCCCGTGCCGGACTGACGCCCTATAACGTGGCGCGCAAACGCGGCGAACTCAAATTCCTGCTGATAACCGAAAGCCAGCAGGGCGGCGTGATGCTGCGCTTTGTCCTGCGTTCAACCGCGAAACTGGAACAGCTGCGCGCCGCATTGCCGTGGCTGCAACAGCAACTGCCGCAGCTGGCGGTGATCTCTGCCAATATTCAGCCGGTGCATATGGCGATTCTGGAGGGGGAAGAGGAGATTGCGCTGACGCCCGCGCAGTCGCTGGCAGAGAACTTCAACGGCGTGCCGCTGTGGATCCGCCCGCAAAGCTTCTTCCAGACCAACCCGCAGGTTGCCAGCGCACTCTATGCCACCGCGCGCGACTGGGTCAGGGCGCTGCCGGTCAACAGCATGTGGGATCTCTTCTGCGGCGTAGGCGGTTTTGGTCTGCACTGCGCGACAGCGGAGATGGAACTGACGGGCATTGAGATCAGCGCCGAGGCGATAAAATGCGCCCAGCGTTCCGCTGAGATGCTGGGACTGGAAAAAGTGCAGTTTGCGGCGCTGGATTCTACGGCGTTTGCGACCGGACGCGATGCGGTGCCGCAGCTGGTGCTGGTTAATCCGCCGCGTCGTGGGATTGGTGAGGCGCTGTGTGACTATCTCAGCCAGATGGCTCCGGATTATCTGCTCTATTCAAGCTGCAATCCGCAGACCATGGCGCAGGATATTGCCCGACTGAGCGCCTATGAGGTGACGAAGGTGCAACTGTTCGATATGTTTCCCCACACCGCCCATTTTGAAGTGCTGACGCTGTTAACCCGCCGTCAGCACGAGTCCGGGAAAGCATCGGCAGAGGCTGCCTCAGCCGGTGATTACTCCGGGAACCACTTCTGATTAAGCTGCTGCCAGCTCCCGTTGGCTTTCAGTTCGTTCAGCGCCTGATTGAACTGATCGCGAAGCGCCGTATTGCCTTTACGCACGGCAATGCCGAGACCGGTGCCAAAGTAGTCCGCATCCGTAACATGTTCACCGACAGTGGCGAGATCCGCATTGGTCTTCAGCCACTGATTCACCACCGCGCTGTCGCCAAACACGCCATCCAGCCGGCCACTCTTCATATCCAGAATCGCATTCTGATAGCTGTCATAGGCCACCACTTTCACTTCCGGATGCTTATCCTGCAGGTACTTCTGGTGAGTGGTGCCGTTTTCCACGCCAATGCGCTTGCCCTTAAGCTCAGCAAAGCTGCTGAACTGGCCTTTACGGGCGATCACGATGGCGGAGTTAGCGTAATAAGGCTGGGTAAAATCGACCTGCTTGCTGCGCTCAGTGGTGATATCCATGCCGGAAATCACCGCGTCATAGCGGCGGAACTTCAGTGACGGGATCAGGCTGTCGAAGGCATTGTTGGTAAAGGTACACTCCGCTTTCATCTGCTGGCACAGCGCTTTGGCCAGATCGATATCGAATCCCACCAGGTTATTTTCCCGATCCAGGGATTCAAACGGCGGGTAGGTCGCTGAGGCGGCGAAGCGAATCTTTTCCGCTGCCTGGGCGGTAAGTGCCAGCGAAGCCAGCGCAGCGGCAACAATCCATTTTTTCATTTTATGATTCCTGTGATGTGGTCAGCCAGAGAAGGCGATACCCTGCCATAAAATGCATTTTTATGCAATTAGTGTGATTTTTCAGGCGAAAAGGGCGAGGGGCCTCGCCCGGATATCAGTTACGTCGTTCGAAGGCCAGGGCGCGCTTTTCGATCAGCCGCATCATCAGCGTCAGCAAACCGTTAACGCAGAGATAAACCAGACCCGCCGCGGCATAGACCGTGATGTCGTAGGTGCGGCCATAGAGCAACTGACCGTGGCCCATGACTTCCATCAGGGTGATGGTGTAGGCCAGCGAGGTGCCTTTGAACACCAGCACCACTTCATTGGAGTAGGAGGAGAGGGCGCGTTTAAATGCATACGGCAGCAGAATGCGCAGGGTATCTTTGCGGCTCATGCCGAGCGCGGCACACGATTGCCACTGTCCGGAAGGAATCGCACGCACCGCACCGTAAAACAGCTGCGTGGTGTAAGCCGCGCTGTTCAGCGACAGCGCCAGCATCGCGCACAGCCAGGGCTGCGACAGTAAATGCCACAGCCAGGGGATCTGCTGGATCGAGGGAAACTGTCCCGGACCGTAATAGATCAGGAAAATCTGCACCAGCAGCGGTGTGCCGGTAAACAGCGTAATAAAGCCTTTGACCAGCGGGTTGAACACCGGCGTTTTCAGCGACAGCACCACGGTGAAGAGCAGCGCCAGCAGCAGGGCCACGACCAGCGAGGCTGCCGTCAGCGTCAGGCTGGTATGCAACCCTTTCAGGAGTTCAGGCAGATAGGCCAGCATTAGCTGTTCCCCCGTTCAAAGCGGGTGGTGCGCAGTTCGATGCGGCGTAACACCGCCTGGCTGAAGAGCGTGATCACTAAGTAGATAGCGGCCGCCACCAGGAACCAGGTAAACGGCTCCTGCGTGCGGGTGGCGATACTTTTGGTTTGCAGCATCAGATCGTTGACGCTAATCAGCGAGACCAGCGCAGTATCTTTCAGCAGCACCAGCCACTGATTGCCCAGACCGGGCAGGGCGTGACGCCACATCTGCGGCATAATCAGCCGGAGAAAGATGGCCGATTTTTTCATGCCCAGCGCCTGACCCGACTCCCACTGACCCATCGGCACCGCTTTCAGCGCGCCGCGCAGCGTCTGCGAGGCATAGGCGGCATAGAGCATCGCCAGCGCTATCACACCGCACAGGAACGGACTGACGTCGAAGTTTTCAATTTCAACCTGAATCGGTAACTGAAACAGGCCGAAATTCAGGGTGAAGCCGTCAGAGAGGGTGAGCAGCAGCTGTGAGGCGCCAAAATAGATAAACAGCACCACCAGAATTTCCGGCAGGCCGCGGATCAGCGTTACCAGGCCGGTGCCAATCCACGCCAGCGGTTTCAGGCGCAGTGACTCCCAGCCAGCGAAAATCATCGCCAGCACCAGGCCAGCGATGAGAGCACAAACAGCAAGGCCGACGGTCATGCCGGCGGCGCTTGCGAGGGTCATCATTTCATTCATCAGAGATTACTGCTGGAACCATTTGCTGTAGATGGTTTTGTACGTGCCGTCTGCTTTGATCTTATCCAGCGCGCCATTGAATCTGGTCTGCAGATCGGTGTTACCGGTACGTACCGCAATGCCCAGGCCGGTACCAAAGTAGGCTTTGTCCGTGACTTTCTCACCAACGGCAGCCAGCGCGGCATTCTGCTTCAGCCATTCGTTGACGACTGCGGTGTCACCGAACACAGCATCAATACGGCCATTTTTCAGATCCAGCACCGCATTCTGATAGCTGTCGTAAGGAACGGTGGTGATCTCGCTGTGTTTCTCAGTCAGGTATTTCTGATGCGTGGTGCCGTTCTGGACGCCAACCCGCTTGCCTTTCAGCGCTTCCACGCTGGCAACTTTGCCTTTCTGGGCAACAAACAGCGCGGAGTTGTCGTAGTAAGGCTTGGTGAACAGGACCTGTTTTTCACGATCTGGTGTGATATCCATTCCCGCCATCACCGCATCAAAACGACGGAATTTCAGGCTTGGGATCAGGCTGTCGAACGCCTGATTGGTGAAGGTGCAGGTCGCGTCAATCTCTTTACACAGCGCATTGGCCAGATCGACATCAAAGCCCTGAATCTTGTTGTCCGCATCCACAAACTCAAAAGGAGGATAAGAGGCTTCGGTCGCAAAACGAATCGTCTGAGCCGCCGTAGCGCTCAGGCTAAAACCAGCAAGCAGTGCAGCAAGTACCATTTTTTTCATTTTTAGCATCCTGACTTAGTGCGAAAGATAGTGAGCAAACGCCTCGGTTTGCGGCTGTGTAAAGCGGCTGGCATCGCCCTGTTCCACAATGTGACCGTTCTCCATATAGACGACGCGGCTGGCCGTTTTACGTGCCACCTCCACTTCATGGGTCACAATCACCTGGGTAATGCGGGTCTGGGCCAGTTCGCGAATGATACTGACAATCTGTGCGGTAATTTCAGGGTCCAGCGCGGCAGTCGGCTCATCGAACAGCAGCACCTGCGGCTCCATCATCAGCGCGCGGGCAATCGCCACACGCTGCTGCTGACCACCGGAGAGATGCAGCGGAAAGCGATCGCTGTAGGGCGTCAGGCGCAGCCGGTCAAGCAGCTTGTCGGCGCGGGCGCGGGCGTCACTTTTGCTGAGGCCCAGTACCCGGCAGGGCGCTTCAATCAGATTCTGCAGCACGGTAAGATGCGGCCAGAGATTGTACTGCTGAAACACCATACCGACGTTCTGACGCAGTTCGCGAATCGCAGCATCGGAGGGTTTCTGGCTGAAGTCGAACTGATTACCGGCAATCTGCAACTGACCTGAACGCGGTTGCTCCAGCAGGTTAAGCACCCGCAGCAGCGAACTCTTACCCGCACCGCTGGGACCCAGCAGCACCAGGGTCTCGCCTTGCGGACACTCAAGGTTAATGTCGAACAGCGCCTGATGAGCACCGTAGAAGCAGTTTATTGCGTTTAGTTGAATACTCATGCGCCAGATTTGAATAGCTATTAGTGTCGCAGATTTTAACGTCACCAGAATAGTTATGCAAATAAGGTGGGTTAAAATTTGTAAAACAGCAGGCTAACCGCAAAAGCTTAGCACAATATCATGCACTGCCTGGGAGCAGCGCGCTGCAGCGGGACGGGCGGCGGAAATAAAAAAAGCGCAGCGCCCGGGGGCGACTGCGCTTCTCTGAACGGTTAAGCCTGAGGTTATTTTTTCGATTTCTCAAGCATCTGGCTCAGGCTGCCACCCTCTGCATGCGCAGGGTTGGTCATGTAGCGCACATCATCCACCACCCAGCAACTGCCCTGATGGATCATCAGCACTTCATCCTGCCACTGCTTGCCGTCGCGGCTCAGGTCGACCCGCAGCGGGATGTTGCGTGCATCGCGGTTCGGAATGGTGGAAGCATCAGCGACGCTGGCGGCGGTCGGACCCTGTGACAGGCTGGAGAAGAGATCGCCATTGCGCCACTGTGCGCCTGCATTACTGCCGCTGGCCGCCTGCAATGAGTGGTACAGCGCATCACTCAGGTAAGGGCGATATTTTGCCAGGGTGTTGCTGTCGGGCAGACCCTGCGTAGGCTGTTCGATACGCAGGTCGTAAAACTGCTGGGCCACCTGGTCAGGACCGCCTTCAATGCACGGTGCGGTACGTGGGCCATTATCCTTAATCACTGGCTCAACGGTGGTACAGGCGCTGAGCAGCAGGGCCGCCGGGATCATTAGCGCAAACGCGTTGTTTCTCATCTCGATTTCCTTATGGTTCTCTGGCAAGGTGCCCTTTTTAGCATAGAGTATAGCCGTGCTTTTTAGTCGAAAGAGCCTTAGCCCGGTTTTCAACAAGGAGAATGCGATGAAATTTTCAACAACCCCCACGCTGGAAGGTCACAGCATCAGCGAATATTGTGGCGTCGTCACCGGTGAAGCGATTCTGGGTGCCAACATCTTCCGTGACTTTTTCGCTGGCATCCGTGATGTGGTCGGTGGCCGCTCCGGTGCTTACGAGAAAGAGCTGCGTAAAGCGCGAGAGATCGCGTTTGAAGAGCTGGAGGAGCAGGCAAAAGCGCTGGGCGCCAACGCCGTGGTCGGTATCGATATTGACTACGAAACGGTCGGCAAAGATGGCAGCATGCTGATGGTGAGCGTCAGCGGCACGGCGGTGATCATTCGTTGAAACGGGGGCTGTGGCTGATACTGGCGCTGCTGCTGGCGGGCTGCCAGTCCGGGATAGAATCCCGTGACGGCTACTGGGCCGATGTGCGGCATCCGGCGCAGGGCGCGCGACCGCGGGTGAAGGTGATTGTGATCCACTACACCGCCGAAGATTTTTCTTCGTCGCTGGCGACCCTGACCGATCG
The DNA here is from genome assembly GCF_011800405.1 of Pantoea sp. EKM21T. Classification (NCBI taxonomy): domain Bacteria; kingdom Pseudomonadati; phylum Pseudomonadota; class Gammaproteobacteria; order Enterobacterales; family Erwiniaceae; genus Pantoea; species Pantoea sp. EKM21T. Next base: position 313,770 of record NZ_JAALFV010000001.1, on the reverse strand, counting down.
GGAAGTCAGCGCCCACTATCTGATCCCCCGCCAGCCGCCACAGCGCGCCGGGAAAGGCGTTATCTGGCAACTGGTGCCGGAGCAGCAGCTCGCCTGGCATGCCGGTCCAAGCTTCTGGCGCGGAGCCAGCCGCATCAATGACACATCGATTGGTATCGAACTGGTGAACCAGGGTTATCGCCGGACCCTGACCGGTCTTGAATGGCAGCCGTTTACCGCCGAGCAGATCACCACGCTGGAGGCGCTGCTGCGCGATATTGCACAGCGCTACGGCATCACACCGGAAAATATTGTCGGTCACAGTGATATCGCGCCGCAGCGTAAGCAGGATCCCGGCCCACTCTTTCCGTGGCAACAGCTTGCGCAGCGCGGAATGGGTGCCTGGCCCGATGCCGGACGGGTGCAGTTTTATTTAGCGGGTCAGGATCCGCACGCGGTGGTACCCGTGGAGCCACTACTGGAACGTTTACAGCGCTATGGCTATCCCGTAACGGCAGGGATGAGCGCGCGTGAACAGCAGAGGGTGATCGCCGCGTTTCAGATGCATTTCCGGCCTGCGGATTATCGCGGGCAGCCCGATGCAGAAACCGCCGCGATAGCTGCCGCGCTACTGGATAAATATGGCGCGGCGCAATAGCGGATTATTGGTGTAAAAACGCCTTCCAGTGGGCGACGACCTGCGCCAGTGCCGCACGATCAGCATCCAGATGGGTGACCAGACGGGTGCGGGTTCCTGCGCTGATTAACACCCCGCGCGCCTTCATCCACTCACCTAATGGTTTGACCTGGGCTTCCGGCACCGCCACAAACAGCATGTTGGTCTGCTGATCGATGACCTGAACGCCCAGCTCATGCAACTGCTGTCCCAGCCAGGCGGCATTGTCATGATCCTCCTGCAGCCGCGCCACATTGTGTTCTAACGCATAGAGACCCGCCGCTGCCAGAATACCGGCCTGGCGCATGCCGCCGCCGGTCATTTTACGCCAGCGACGTGCGCGCTCAATCAGCGCCGTGTCGCCACACAGCAGAGAACCGACAGGCGTGCCCAGACCTTTAGAGAGACAGATGGTCAGGGTGTCGCAGTAGCGGGCAATCGCCGCCAGCGTGGTCTGCTGCGCGACTACCGCATTGAAAATGCGTGCGCCATCAATGTGCAGCGCCAGCTGGTGCTCGCGGGTAAAGGTCCACGCCTGTTCCAGATACGCCAGCGGCAAAACTTTACCGTGATGCGTGTTCTCCAGACTCAGCAGGCGGGTGCGGGCAAAGTGAATGTCGTCCGGCTTGATGGCGGCCGCTACTACGTCGAGCGGCAGCGTACCATCGTCGGCGGCCAGAATCGGCTGTGGCTGAATACTACCCAGCACCGCCGCGCCGCCCGCCTCATATTTGTAGTTGTGCGCCTGCTGACCCACGATATATTCATCGCCGCGTTCGCAATGGCTGAGTAGCGCCACCAGATTCGCCTGGGTGCCGGTCGGGAAAAACAGCGCCGCTGCTTTGCCGCTCAGCCGTGCGGCTTCCGCCTCCAGCGCATTTACGGTGGGGTCGTCACGGTAGACGTCATCACCGGTTTCGGCAGACATCATCGCGCTTAACATGGCGGCGCTGGGCCGGGTTACGGTATCACTGCGTAAATCGATCACCCTATGCTCCTGAACGTGGCGGAAGAAAAAAAAGGCGGGCATCGCGCCCGCCTGGATGGAGTCTCTGTTTTACCGCAGCCAGTTGGTTTTCGCCAGTTCTACCACCTCATCACCGCGACCATTCATAATGGCGCGCAGCATGTAGAGACTGAAGCCTTTAGCCTGCTCCATTTTGATCTCGGGCGGCATCGCCAGTTCCTCTTTGGCGGTAATGACATCCACCAGCACCGGGCCATCGTGGGCAAACGCCTGCTCCAGCGCGCCATTGAGATCGGATGCCTTGTCCACCCGGATACCCCGGATACCGCAGGCCTCGGCGATAGCGGCAAAGTCAGGATTCTCCAGCTCGGTGCCATCGGTGAGATAGCCACCCGCTTTCATCTCCATCGCCACAAAGCCCAGCACGCTGTTGTTGAAAATCACCAGTTTGACCGGCATTTTCAGTTGCGCCAGCGAGATAAAATCCCCCATCAGCATGCTGAAGCCGCCGTCGCCACACAGTGCCACCACCTGACGATTGCGATCAATCGACTGCGCGCCCAGCGCCTGTGGCATCGCGTTCGCCATTGAGCCGTGGTTAAACGAACCCAGCAGGCGACGTCTGCCGTTCATCTTCAGATAGCGCGCCGCCCAGACGGTCGGTGTCCCGACATCGCAGGTAAAGATGGCGTCATCACTGGCGTAGTGGCTGATCTGCTGTGCCAGATATTGCGGATGGATCGGCTGCTTATCGTTGGGCTGCGCCAGTTCGTCCAGACTTTTGCGCGCCTCGCCATAGTGCTTAACCGCGCTGTCGAGATGGCTGCGATCGCTTTTGTGTGTCAGTTGAGGCAGCAGCGCCTGCAGTGTGCTTTTCACATCGCCGACATAGGCCTGATCGACGTGACAATGTGACCCAAGGCTGCCCGGATTGATATCAATCTGGATGATTTTAGCCTTTTCCGGATAGAAGGCGCGATAGGGGAACTGCGTGCCCAGCAACACCAGCGTCCCGGCATTCATCATGGCGTGGAAACCGGATGAGAAACCGATCAGACCGGTCATGCCGACATCATAAGGGTTGTCATATTCGATGTGTTCTTTGCCGCGCAGCGCATGGACGATAGGGGCTTTCAGCGCTTCTGCCAGCGCTACCACCTCCTGATGCGCTCCGGCGCAGCCACTGCCGCACAGCAGCGTAATATCGCTGGCTTCGTTCAGCGTCTGCGCCAGCTGCACCAGTTCGGCGGGCTGTGGCAGGACCTGCGGCAACTGTGGCGGATACCATTCCGCGCTGGCGCTCTCTGGCGCCAGTTTAAGCGCGACATCCCCAGGCAGCACCACCACCGAGACGCCCCGATTCAGAATCGCTTTACGCATCGCGATGCCCAGCACCTGCGGGAGCTGCTCAGGGTTCGAAACCAGTTCGCAGTAGTGGCTGCATTCGCGGAACAGCTCCTGCGGATGGGTTTCCTGAAAATAGCCGCTGCCGATTTCGCTGGAGGGAATATGTGCCGCAATCGCCAGAACAGGAACGCGGTTACGATGGCAATCGAATAGACCGTTGATCAGATGTAAGTTGCCTGGCCCACAGGAGCCGGCGCAGACCGCCAGTTCACCGCTGATGTGCGCTTCCGCGCCCGCTGCGAATGCGGCGACTTCTTCATGGCGCGTCGGCATCCATTCAATGGTGCCCATGCGATTAAGACTGTCGCTCAGGCCGTTAAGGGAATCCCCGGTGACGCCCCAGATGCGTTTTACGCCCGCGCTTTCCAGCGTTTTGGCGACCAGCGCCGCGACGGTTTGTTTCATGCTCTTCTCCTTTGTCGGCCCGCCCTGAAGAGTGACGTGACCAGAACCGAAAAAAGAAGCGTAGACGACACGGCAGAAAAGCAGGCGTGAAAAAATGCGCTGGCAGAGCTCAGCGCATATCAGACAGGATTCAGGCGGAGAAGAGGGCGATAAGAATCGGGGCCAGCAGGCTCATCACAAAGCCGTGCACAATGGCGGCCGGGACGATCTCATTGCCGCCCGCCCGCTGCAGCACCGGCAGGGTAAAGTCCATTGAAGTGGCGCCACACAGGCCGAGTGCGCTTGAGCGATGACGGCCAATCAGCGCCGGAATGAGCATGATTGCCACCAGTTCACGTATCAGGTCGTTGAAGAAGGCGGCGCTGCCGATGACCGGACCAAAAGCTTCGGTCATCAGAATGCCGGAGAGAGAGTACCAGCCAAAACCACTGGCTAACGCCAGACCGGTTTTCAGCGGCACGCCCAGCAGCAACGCCGCAATCATGCCGCCGATAAGCGCGCTGACCAGCACCACGCTGGCAACCAGCAGGCCACGACGGTTCAGGATAATCTGACGCAGCGTCATGCCGCTGCCGCGCAGCTGAATGCCCACCAGAAACAGCAGGAAGATCAGCGCATATTCGCTGGCCGTTGAGGCGTGGTGCAGCAGTGGCCACTGGGTCAGGCCAAGCAGAAAACCGATGACAACCACGCCGCACAGCTTCAGAGAGTCCAGCGCCATATGCAGCCGCGAGGGCAGTTTCTCCTGCCGGTGTGCATGCTGCCAGGGGGCATATTTTTCCAGCCCGCGCAGCGCCAGCAGGTTGCACAGCAAAATACAGAAGGCCGCTACCAGCGCGGTGTGAAATACCGCCAGCAGATTGCTGCTCAGGTTGTCGAGAAAGGCCAGGCTGATGCCCATAAAGAACAGAATGACGTAAACCATCCAGCCCAGCAGCTGATTGACCCGGCGCAGGGTTGAAGTTTGACGGAACGGTAGCAGCCAGCCGGCGATCAGCGGCAGAAGAATAATCAGGAGTCCGGAGTACATAGCGATAAGGGCCATCCATGGTGGAAGAGGCCACACGCTAGCGAAAAAGCGTAACGGAGTAAACCCTGATAAAGCGGCTTGACCGGCTCGCTGGCGGCAACCATGCTGTTTATAAACTGAGGATGGACGCCTATGATTCTGGAACATATCGACATTCGCGGTTTCCGCGGCATCAATAAGCTCTCACTGCCTTTAACCCAGACCAATCTGCTGATTGGTGAGAACGCCTGGGGCAAATCCAGTCTGCTGGATGCCCTGAGCCTGTTACTTTCGGCCCATGAACCGGCCTATGTTTTTACCGAGGCTGATTTCCATTTCACCCCAGGCGATGTGACCGATGCGATGCGCCGTCTGTCGGTGGTGTTCCACTTTCGCGATGACGGCAACGACCCGGATGCGGTGCTCTCGACCTTCTGGCAGCGTGATGCTCAGGGCCAGCGTCAGCTCTGTTACAGCGTCAGCGCCACCTGGCGTGACAGCGGTATCGAAACCCGCCGCCGTTTTGTTGACCTGAACTATCAGCTGTTGCCTGAGCAGAACTGCGCGGCGGCCATCGATCTTTTGCTGAAACGGTATCCGGTTCTGCGATTGCGCGATGCGCGTTTCAGTAAGCGGACGCGGAGTAGTGCACCGCTCCCCACCGCACATCCTGAGTTACTGGCGGGTATGGAGACGCTGGCGCGCGATCTGGAGCACCATCCGCAACAGCTCAGCGATGAGGTGCTGCGGCAGGGGCTGAAGACGATGCAGCAACTGATGCAGCACTACTTCCTGGTACAGCCGCCCGATGCGGGCAACGAGGTCAGGCTACGGGATCCTCAGACGCGTGAGGGGGAACAGGGATGGCGGGCGCTGGATCACCTGAATCAGCTGATTGCCGGAACCGACTCCCGCAGCCGTCAGCTGATACTGCTGCAGATGTTTACCCTGCTGATTGAGGCACGAGGAGACGTCCCGCTGGCCGCCGGTGCCCGCCCGCTGCTGCTGATTGAAGATCCGGAAACCCGGCTGCATCCGATTATGCTGTCGGTAGCATGGAATCTGCTGAGGCTGCTGCCGCTGCAAAAAATCGCAACCACTAATTCGCCGGAGCTGCTGTCGCAGGTGCCGGTGGAAAACGTCTGTCGTCTGGTGCGAGGACCCTCGCGCGTAGCGGCCTGGCGTATCGGTCCGGAGGGACTGAGTGCCGAAGAGAGCCGGCGCATTGGCTTCCATATTCGGGTCAACCGGCCTGCTGCGCTGTTTGCCCGTTGCTGGCTGCTGGTGGAGGGGGAAACCGAAGTCTGGATCATGAATGAGCTGGCGCAGCAGTGCGGTTACAACTTTGCCGCTGAAGGTGTGAAGGTGATTGAGTTTGCGCAGTCGGGGTTAAAGCCGCTACTGAAGTTTGCCCGGCGCATGGGTATCGCCTGGCATGTCCTGACTGACGGTGATCAGGCCGGGAATAAATATGCCAGTACGGCACGCACTCAGTTACAGCCGGGTGAACCGGAGCCGCGTTTTCTGACGCAGTTACCGGCGCTGGATATGGAAAATTTTCTCTATCAGCACGGCTTTCAGGATGTCTATCATCAGATGGCGCACCTGCCGTTAAACGTTCCGATGAGTTCCAGGCGTATTATTACTAAAGCGATTCACCAGAGCTCCAAGCCGGAACTGGCGATCGCAGTGGCTACGTCGGCGGCGGAACGCGGGCCAGAGGCCATCCCGCCATTGATGCGGCAGATGTTTGCCCGGGTGATTGGACTGGCGCAGGGCCAGGCAGATTAGGTGACATCGAACAGGAAAATGCCAGCGGCACTGGCTGGCATTTTTGGGTCTTTGTTCAGAAAGGCGATATGTGTCAGGCCACAGCCTGCACCTCGACCGGCACGATCAGGCTGGCGTGATTGCCTTTCGGGCCTTCGTGGACATCGAACTGAACCTGCTGGCCTGCCTTAAGCGTGCGGTAGCCTTCCATCTGAATGGTGGAGTAGTGCGCAAAAATATCTTCGCCACCGCCAATCGGACAGATAAAGCCAAAGCCTTTGGAATTGTTGAACCATTTAACTGTGCCCGTCTCCATGCTTTTACTTCCCTCGCAAGACATTTTATAAGTAGGTGAGGTCATCGAAGCTGTGAGTCGGATTTGATTAAAACTCAATCAGCCTGTGCAGCTAGAATGTAGAGAAAGCGCGGCTGACGTCAAGCAAACCACCGGGCCAGGTGGGGAAAAAATCATCAAAATTTGAGGCAGTTAACGCTATTGCAAATTTTGTGATGCAGGTCGCGCAGGGGAATTTCTGAATAAATTTTCAGCAGCGGCATGCGGCTTGACAGGCATGTTAAACTCTCAATATGTAGCTACTTAAAGGCTAAAAGCAAAATCTCAACGGAACACTATGGCAAACGCAAACGACTGGCTTAACTTTGAACATCTGGCCGACGATAAAGTACGTGAAGGGTTAAAGCCGCCTTCTATGTATAAAGTCATTCTGAATAATGACGATTATACACCTATGGAATTTGTTATTGACGTTGTACAAAAGTTCTTTTCTTATGATGTTGAACGTGCAACGCAGCTGATGTTGAAAGTTCACTATCACGGCAAGGCGATCTGTGGTGTATTTACTGCAGAAGTCGCCGAAACAAAAGCGGCCCAGGTGAACAACTATGCACGGGAAAATCATCATCCGTTGCTGTGTACGCTGGAAAAGGCCTGAACCCGTCTCCATATAGGAAACAGGTAAGGGCGATAATTGGGGGAGGTGCCTAATGCTCAATCAAGAACTGGAACTCAGTTTAAATATGGCTTTCGCCAGAGCGCGTGAGCACCGTCATGAGTTTATGACCGTCGAGCATCTGTTACTGGCGTTGCTCAGTAACCCGTCGGCCAGAGAGGCACTGGAAGCCTGTACGGTGGACATTGTGGCTCTGCGGCAGGAACTCGAAGCCTTCATCGAACAAACTACGCCCGTGCTGCCTGCCAGCGAAGAGGAGCGTGATACACAACCCACGCTTAGCTTCCAGCGCGTCCTGCAGCGTGCGGTTTTCCATGTCCAGTCATCCGGTCGCAGCGAAGTCTCCGGTGCGAATGTGCTGGTCGCCATTTTCAGCGAGCAGGAGTCGCAAGCGGCTTATCTGCTACGCAAACATGAAGTGAGCCGCCTTGATGTGGTGAACTTCATCTCTCACGGTACGCGTAAAGATGAGTCCGGCCAGGCGCCAGGCGCAGAAAATCCGGTTAACGAAGAGCAAGCAGGCGGGGAGGAGCGTATGGAAAACTTCACCACCAATCTTAATCAGCTTGCTCGCGTCGGTGGTATTGATCCACTGATTGGTCGCGATAAAGAGCTGGAACGTACCGTTCAGGTGCTATGTCGTCGTCGTAAAAATAACCCGCTGCTGGTGGGTGAGTCGGGTGTGGGTAAAACCGCCATTGCTGAAGGTCTCGCCTGGCGCATAGAGCAGGGCGATGTACCGGAAGTGATGAAAGACTGCACGATCTACTCGCTGGATATCGGTTCGTTATTAGCCGGCACCAAGTACCGTGGTGACTTTGAAAAACGTTTCAAAGCGCTGCTGAAGCAGCTGGAGCAGGACGAACACAGCATTCTGTTTATCGATGAGATCCATACCATCATCGGTGCGGGTGCTGCATCCGGCGGCCAGGTCGATGCTGCGAACCTGATCAAACCTCTTCTTTCCTCTGGCAAGATTCGGGTGATGGGTTCTACCACCTATCAGGAATTCAGCAACATCTTTGAAAAAGATCGTGCCCTGGCGCGTCGCTTCCAGAAGATCGATATCACGGAGCCTTCACCAGAAGAGACCGTGCAGATTCTGAATGGCCTGAAGACCAAGTACGAAGCGCATCACGATGTGCGCTATACCGCGAAAGCGGTGCGCGCAGCCGTGGAACTGGCGGTGAAATATATCAACGACCGTCATCTGCCTGACAAGGCGATTGATGTGATTGATGAAGCGGGTGCGCGAGCGCGCCTGATGCCAGCCAGTAAGCGCAAGAAAACCATCAACGTCTCTGACATTGAAACGGTGGTGGCCCGTATTGCCCGTATTCCTGAGCAAAGCGTGTCAGCAAGCGACCGCGATACGCTGAAAAATCTGGGCGATCGTCTGAAGATGCTGGTGTTTGGTCAGGACAACGCCATTGAGGCGCTGACGGAAGCGATCAAAATGAGCCGTGCAGGTCTGGGTCAGGATCGTAAGCCGGTCGGTTCCTTCCTGTTTGCCGGGCCTACCGGTGTCGGTAAAACGGAAGTCACCGTGCAGCTGGCGAAAGCGCTGGGCATTGAGTTGCTGCGCTTTGATATGTCCGAGTATATGGAGCGTCACACCGTCAGCCGTTTGATTGGTGCGCCTCCGGGTTACGTCGGCTTTGATCAGGGCGGCCTGCTGACGGATGCGGTGATTAAGCATCCTCATGCGGTGGTGTTGCTGGATGAGATTGAGAAAGCACACCCGGATGTCTTCAACCTGCTGCTGCAGGTGATGGATAACGGTATGCTGACCGACAACAACGGTCGCAAAGCGGACTTCCGCAATGTGGTGCTGGTCATGACCACTAACGCCGGTGTCCGCGAGACTGAACGTAAGTCGATTGGCCTGATTCATCAGGACAACAGCACCGATGCCATGGAAGAGATCAAAAAGATGTTTTCTCCAGAGTTTCGTAACCGTCTCGACAACATTATCTGGTTCAGTCACCTGTCACCAGAGGTGATCCATCAGGTGGTCGACAAGTTCATTGTCGAGTTGCAGGCGCAGCTGGATGCCAAAGGCGTGTCGCTGGAAGTCAGCGATGAAGCACGCGACTGGCTTGCTGAGAAAGGCTATGACAAAGCGATGGGCGCTCGTCCGATGGCGCGCACCGTGCAGGACAGCCTGAAGAAACCGTTAGCCAATGAACTGCTGTTTGGTTCGCTGGTGGATGGCGGCTCGGTGTCAGTGGCGCTGGATCGTGAGAAAGGTGAACTGACCTATCACTTCCTGAGTGCTGAAAAACGCAAAACCGAAGGCACTGTGCATTAATCACCTGCTGCAGATATGAAAAAGGCCGGATTAAAATCCGGCCTTTTTTTTCGCTGCAAATTGCAGAGCGATGAGATTACTGCAAATTAGCGACTACGGAAGACAATGCGGCCTTTGCTCAGGTCGTACGGGGTCAGCTCAACGGTCACTTTATCACCCGTCAGGATGCGGATGTAGTTTTTGCGCATTTTACCGGAGATATGAGCAGTAACCACGTGTCCGTTCTCAAGTTCTACGCGGAACATGGTGTTAGGTAACGTATCCAGTACGGTACCTTGCATTTCAATATTGTCTTCTTTGGCCATCGAATCCTCTGGGTGTACTACCTTTCAGTTGAACCGGCAAGATAATGCCCAATTCAACGATTTATGTAAAGAACCGTCGGCGATTTTGCCAACGCTTTGCCGGGGTGCACGTCAGTTGCGCGCATCCGGTAAAATTAGGGTGTTTATGTGACGTCTGCGGGGGATTAGCGGGCTAAGAATCTGTATCAACCGGTTACACGCGCACGATTGAAAACAGTTCCGAGAGTGCGTTGAGATTCCCAGCCTGGCAATTCCGGCTCGTTATTGCGAAGCGCGGACGACATACCAAACTCGACCATTATACCACTTAATACGCCTTTATGTGTGCAAAACATCTCTGTGCGACTAAAAAAGGGTTTGTGTCTGCCAGCAGCCATCGCTGACAGGCTGGCACGCAAGGCTTTGTACATATTGCAGATAGTCTGCGCGCGGGATCTCCTGCGCGCCCAAAGAGGCCGTATGAGGGTTAAGTACCTGACAATCCACCAGACGGCCCTGATGTCTGAGGAAATGCTGACAAAATACCCAAAGTGCGGTTTTTGACGCATTCTGCTGACGGCTGAACATTGATTCGCCGCAGAAGATTTGCCCCATCGCCAGCCCATACATGCCACCTGCCAGCTGATGTTCGTCCCATACTTCAATGGAGTGGGCGTGGCCCAGTTCATACAATCGCAACCAGGCGCGCTTCATTTCAAAGGTGATCCAGGTGCCTTCCTCACGACCGGTGGCACAGCCCTCGATCACCTCGGCAAATGACTCATTCATCGTCACCCGATAGGGCGAACGGCTGTGGAAACGCTTCATGCTCCGGCTGAGATGAAACTGCTCAGGCAACAGCACTGCACGGGGATCGGGCGACCACCAGAGAATCGGGTCGCCAGAAGAAAACCACGGAAAGATGCCGCGCTGATAAGCGTTAAGTAACCGGGCAGGGGAGAGATCACCCCCCATGGCCAGCAGGCCGTTTGGCTCGCGCAGCGCCATCTCCGGTGGGGGAAATTGCAAAGATTCCCGTGACAGTTGTACCAGTCTCATCGCGTTTTGTTACCTATCAGCATTTCGCTAAGACTATAGCGCAATCCGCTGTCGGAAACGCCAGTACCGACCCGCTTTTGAGATTAATTCGGCATGACTTCCCTGTTCCACAATCACGCCATTATCCATCACGCAGATGCGATCCATCTGCTCCAGGCCGCTGAGACGGTGGGTGACCATTATTACGGTCTTGCCAGCGGTCAGCCGCTGCAGCAGGGTGAGGATATGCTGCTCGGTTGTGGCATCCAGTCCTTCGGTGGGTTCATCCAGCAGCCAGAGATCGCCGTCATGCAGTAACGCACGCGCCAGCGCCAGCCGACGCAGTTCGCCGCCTGACAGCGGGCGACCGCCTTCTCCCATCCAGGCGTTTAATCCTTCCGGGCTCTCAAGCAGGCGCTGCAGGCCGACGTCATTCAGCACGCGGCGTAACTGCTCATCAGTAGCATCGGGACAGGCCAGCAGTAAGTTATCACGCAGGCTCTGACTGAAGAGATGAACCCGCTGAGTCACCACGCTGATGCGCTGACGCAGCGCTGGCTCTGACCATGCGGTGATCGGCAGGTCATTCAGGCTGATGACACCGTGCTGGCTATCCCAGCTACGGGTCAACAGCGCCAGCAGAGTCGATTTGCCGCAGCCGGTCGGCCCCAGCAGTGCAATGTGTTCACCGGCTGCCACCTTAAGGGTAAAGCGGTTCAGCACCTTATCCGGGCGGTCGGGATAGCTGAAGTCGAGCTGATCGATATCGACTGCGAGACGTCCTGGCCGGGCATCTGAATCTGCCGGAAAGGTGATAGCGGGTGACTGATCGATAATGTCATTGACCCGCTGAGCGGCATTTATCACCTGCGACATGGGCAGAAAGGCCCCTGCAACCGGTGCCAGCGCCTCGAAAGCAGCCAGCGCGCAAAACACCACCAGGGCAATCAGCGAGCCGGGCAACTGCTGCTGGCTGATTGTCGCCGCACTGAGCCAGAGCAACAGTGTGACGGTTACGCCGCTGATCAGCAGCAGCAGGCTCTGTGCCGCAGCCTGCAAGCGCTGTTGCTGGCTCTGAGCCTGCTGCCAGCGCTGTTCATCTTCATCAAGTTGCTGACGCCAGTCCCGCGAGGCACCGTACAGGGTGAGTTCAGCCTGAGCCGCCAGCCACTGCATCAGCTGTAAGCGCCAGCGGGCGCGCCCACGGGCAATCGCGCCGCCTGCGGGCGATCCCAGACGGTAAAACAGCGCTGGCATCACCACCAGCGTACTCAGCATGATGCCGCCCAGCGTCAGTGCCAGCTGAAGATCGATGAAGCTCATTCCGAGGGTAACCACGACAATCACCACCAGTGCGCCGATCAGCGGCGAGATGACGCGCAGATAGAGGTGATCCAGCGTATCGACATCGGCCACGAAGCGGTTGAGCAGGTCCGCCTGCCGGAACCGCGAAAGCTGGCCTGGCGAAAGGGCCATCAGGCGGCTGAAGGTGTGGACACGCAGATGCTGAAGAACCCTGAATGTTGCATCGTGGCTGACCAGCCGTTCAGCATAGCGTGCGGCAGTGCGAATGATGGCGGCGCCACGCACGCCTGCCGCAGGCAGCATATAGTTGAAGGTATAGAGACCGGCTACGCCTGCCACTGACGAGGCGGCCAGAAACCAGCCTGAAAGCGTCAGCAGGCCGATGCTGGCCAGCAGGGTAACAATCGCCAGCACGATGCCCAGCACCAGGCGATAAGGGTGGCGCAGCCAGAGACGAAGAAAAGGACGCAAGGCGGACATCAACGAATCTCCTGTTGACGATGCTTCAGCATCTCACTGAAAGCACCCGGCTGTTGCGACAGATGCTGCCAGTTACCCTGTTGCACCAGCTTACCGGCTTCCATTACCCAGAGGGTCTGCCAGTGACTTAACGTATCAATCTGATGGGTTATCATCAGCGTGGTCTGGCGGGCTGCCGCCTGGTTAAGTGCCAGCATCACATGACGTTCACTGAGCGCATCCAGGCTGGCTGCGGGTTCATCGAGCAGCAAAAAATGCGAGGATTTATAGAGTGCGCGCGCGACCGCGACCCGCTGCGCCTGACCCACCGACAGCTGATTACCGCCATCGCCTGGCAGGGTGTCAATGCCCTGGGGCAGACGAGGCAGGAACTCATTAATGCCGCACGACTCCAGCAGCGCCGCAAAACGCTCGTCATCCCAGGCCGCATTCATCACGATATTGTCGCGCAAGGTGGCGGCCGGTAACTGAGGATTCTGTCCTACCCAACTGAGCTGATGATGCCAGTCACTCCGTCGTATATCGCGAAGTTCAACGCCATTCGCTTTCAGCGAACCCTGATAAGGCAGAAAACCGAGCAGGGCGTTCATCAGGGCCGTTTTACCGGCCCCGCTTTGACCGACCAGCGCAATCTGTTCGCCAGGGGCGACAGTAAAAGAGAGCGGGCCGCACAACACCTGACCATCAGGCGCACAGACACGCAGATCTTCGGCGGTAAGTGCGATTGAGCGATCGGCAGTGAAGGGCAACTGGCCTTCCTGCGGCGCGGTGGCAGGCGTCGCCTGCATAAAGGCTTCAAGGGCATCGGCACCGCCTACAGCCTGGGCTTTGGCGTGATAGAAAGCGCCGAGATCGCGCAGTGGCTGGAAAAACTCCGGGGCGAGGATCAGCACCAGAAAGCCGGCAAACAGCGTCACGCCCTGGCCGTAATCACCGAAATGCAATTCGCCCAGATAGGAGAAACCAAAGTAGACGGCCACCACGGCAATCGCCAGCGAGGCAAAAAACTCCAGCACGGCAGAGGAGAGAAAGGCTAAGCGCAGCACTTCCATGGTGCGCTGGCGAAAATCGGTGGTGGCGGCGGCAACCGCCTGCTGCTCCGCTGCGCCACGATGAAACAGCCGCAGCGTCTCTCTGCCGCGCAGGCGGTCGAGAAAGTTACCGCTCAGGCGGGCCAGCACCAGGAAGTTCCGGCGGTTGGCCTCGGCCGCACCCATCCCGACCAGTGCCATAAACAGCGGAATCAGTGGCGCGGTGGCAAACAGGATCAGACCCGCCGTCCAGTTGAGCGGAAAAATAGTCAGCAGAATGCAGCAGGGGATCAGCACCGCCAGGGTCATCTGCGGCAGATAGCGCGCGTAATACTCCTGCATCTCTTCGATCTGCTCCAGCAGCAGCGTCGCCCAGCTGCCGGCTGGCTTTCCCTGAATCCAAGCCGGCCCCAGATCAGATAACCGATCTAATACCTGCTGACGTAAAGCCTGACGGATAGCCTGTCCGGCACGATAACCGGTCAGCTCACGGGCATAGTTAATCAGGGCGCGGAGCACAAAGCAGAGCAGTAACAGCAGGATACTGACTGTCAGAGATTCACGCGGCTGCTGGTCAACAATCAGAGCCTGCAGCAGCGAGGCCAGTAAACCCGCCTGAGCAATGATCAGAAGTGCACTTGCCATGCCCAGCAGGGTGTTGAGTCGCAACCAGCGACCGGCGAAATGACGTTGCTGACGAAGCCAGCGGGTAAGATGCTGCTGCCGCGATTTGTCCATGCGAGACCATGATGAATGTCGATGACGGGTGAAAATGGAAAGACATTTCCATCTCTTCAGGCGCAAGAATCTAGCATGAGAGCAATAAAAAAGGCGACGGAAAAACCGTCGCCTGGAACATTTGAGATCAGAGGGTTAACAACTTACTGATCGTTTTTAACCAGTCCGTCAAGAAAGCGCTCAGCGTCTAACGCGGCCATACAGCCGGTGCCCGCAGAGGTGATCGCCTGACGATAGATATGGTCCATCACATCGCCTGCCGCAAAGACGCCAGGGATGCTGGTCTGAGTGGCGTTGCCGTGCAGACCTGACTGAACTTTGATGTAACCGTTCTCCAGCGCCAGCTGACCCTCAAAAATGGCCGTATTCGGACTGTGTCCGATAGCAACAAAAAGACCCGCCACCTCCAGCGCTTCTGTCTCATCACTGTTCTGGGTAGAACGCAGTGTCAGACCAGTGACACCCATCTGATCGCCCACCACTTCTTCCAGCGTGCGATGGGTGTGCAGCACGATATTGCCATTGCGCACTTTTTCCATCAGGCGGTCGATCAGGATCTTCTCTGCGCGGAAGCTATCACGACGGTGAATAAGGTGCACTTCAGCCGCAATATTCGCCAGGTAGAGCGCCTCTTCCACAGCCGTGTTGCCACCGCCAATCACCGCGACTTTCTGGTTGCGATAGAAGAAGCCGTCACAGGTTGCACAGGCAGAGACGCCTTTGCCTTTAAAGGCCTCTTCGGAAGGCAGACCGAGGTAGCGCGCTGACGCACCGGTGGCGATGATCAGGGCATCTGCCGTGTATTCGCCGCTGTCACCCGTAAGGCGGAACGGACGGTTCTGCAAATCGACGGTGTGAATGTGATCGAAAATGATCTCAGTATTAAATTTTTCGGCATGCTCATGCATCCGCTCCATCAGCGATGGACCTGTCAGATCGTGCGGGTCGCCCGGCCAGTTCTCCACCTCGGTGGTAGTGGTCAGCTGTCCGCCTTTTTCCAGACCCGTAATCAGTACCGGGTTCAGGTTGGCGCGTGCAGCATAAACGGCTGCGGTATAACCCGCTGGGCCGGAGCCCAGAATGAGTAACTTACTGTGTTTGGCCGTACTCATGCGTTCCTCAGTTTCATTCGGCTGACATAGCCTGCGATTGTAGGGAATATCCGGCGACAATGACAAGGCTTAGGCAATTTTGTTAACGATAGCTGCAAACGGCGTAGACGATGAGCGACGGTTTTGCCTGGCCAATGCGCCAAAAGGGGGCAAAACTCGGGTTAGAGGGGTGCAATAGTGGAAAAATAGTCATTTAAAAACAGATACCCAGCGGACTGTCTGGCATCTTGTCCTGAATTTGGTGATTTTACTTTGACAATCGCCTGCGCTTTTGCGAAAACATTATCAGAAGCGAATAACATTTATCGGAACAAAACAGGTTTTCATCGCCCGTTTTGCACGTAACGCCGAATAAAAGCAGCCTGATATGGATAATGACGCATGATGTGGACAGACAACATGCGTCATATCGATAGGTGTCAGAACACAGGCTCTGTTAGCTCACTTCAGAAATGCCCCGAACCCCGAACAATGAGCGTTTTCAGGGCGTGGCAGGTAAAGGGAAGGAATTAAGAGAGACAATAATAATGGTAGACAATAAGAAACGCCCCGGGAAAGACCTCGACAGAATTGACAGGAACATTCTGAATGAACTTCAGAAAGATGGTCGCATTTCAAACGTAGAGCTTTCCAAACGCGTAGGCTTATCGCCTACGCCATGTCTTGAGCGCGTGCGTCGTCTCGAACGTCAGGGATTTATTCTTGGCTACACCGCGCAGTTGAACCCGCACTATCTGGATGCGTCGCTGCTGGTGTTCGTTGAGATTACTCTGAATCGTGGTGCACCGGATGTGTTTGAGCAATTTAACGCCGCTGTGCAAAAACTTGAGGAAACTCAAGAGTGTCACCTCGTTTCCGGCGATTTCGACTACCTGCTGAAAACGCGCGTACCTGATATGTCAGCCTACCGTAAGCTGCTGGGTGAAACCCTGTTGCGCCTGCCGGGCGTAAACGACACGCGTACGTATGTGGTGATGGAAGAGGTTAAACAGAGCAATCGGCTGGTGATCAAAACTCGCTGATGCGGGGCAGGTGCAAAACCTGTGAGATTTCGGTACACTCCTGTGCATTCATACAGGATCAGCGTCGGGCTCGCCCGGCGCTGTTGCTTCTTACTTTACAGGCACCTGGAGAGTCCTCTTGAGCCAGGAATATACAGAAGATAAAGACGTTTCGTTACAATCGATGAGCAGTGGACGTCGTCTGCTGGAAGCAATGCTCATTCTGGTGGCGCTGTTTGCCATCTACCTGATGGTTTCTCTGGTCAGTTTTAACCCTTCCGACCCGAGCTGGTCGCAAACGGCCTGGCATGAACCTATCCATAATATCGGCGGCAGCGTCGGTGCCTGGCTGGCTGACACCTTACTCTTCATCTTTGGTGTGATGGCGTATGCCATTCCGCCCGTCATCCTGGGACTGTGCTGGATTGCTTTCCGTCAGCGCGACAGCCAGGACTACTTTGACTACTTTGCCGTCGGGCTGCGCTTAATTGGCGTCCTCGCGCTGGTGGTGACAACCTGTGGTATGGCGGCGCTGAATGCCGATGATATCTGGTACTTTGCCTCGGGCGGCGTGATCGGCAGCCTGGTCAGTAATGCTATTGCACCCTGGTTCAGTCCGGCTGGCGGCACGCTGATGCTGCTCTGCGTCTGGGCGGCGGGCATTACCCTTTACACCGGCTGGTCATGGCTCACCATTGCAGAAAGAATTGGTGGCGTAGTCATGGGCGTACTGACGTTTGCCAGCAACCGCTCACGTCACGACGAACCCTGGCAGGAAGAGGATGACGCGCGTGAATACGCGGATGTGCCTGAGCTTCATGCCGCCGATCAGGATGATGATGTGCTGCTTTCTGCCCCACGTGCAGCTGCTGAGCCTGCGGCGTCACAACAGGATCCGCTGCTGACTAAAGCTGCAGCAGCCACCAGTGCGGCAGTCGCGGCTACCGCTGAAGCCGCCGAGGTGACCCTCGCCCCGGCAGCCACGGTGACGCCTGCACCTGTCGCCGCATCTGCTGCTGCTGTGGTTTCAGCTTCGGCGCCTGCCGCGTCAGCGACATCCATTCCTGCATCGCCGTCTGCACAACCTGCGCCTGCGTACGCACAGAGCGCGCCAGCTCCGCAGAGTGTGGCGAATTCCCCGACGCCGCCGCAGAGTGCTTCTGCACCCGCAGACTCACCACCGCTTTATCATTTTGAAATGCCAGACGACGCTCCGGCTACGCCGTCGTTCAGTGCTTACGACGATGATGAACCTAAAATGGGTAACTGGCGGGATACGTCAGCCATCCCTGCGGCATCGGCGGCAGCGGCAGCCGCTGCAACGGCAGCCCAGGCAACAACGCGTACTGCGCCTGTTTTTGATTTAGCCCCTGAAACCAATCTCAATCCGCAGGTTAAACAAGGTATCGGTCCGGCACTGCCGCGTCCTAACCCGGTAAAACTGCCAACCCGTCGTGAGCTGGCCTCTTATGGCATTAAGCTGCCTTCTCAGCGCATGGCAGAAGAGAAAGCGAAAACGGAAGAGACCGAACCGGTTAGTGCTGGCTCCGTTTCCTCTGCTCCGGATGCTGAAGAGGCGCTGCAGCAGGCTGAACTGCGACAGGCTTTCCAGTCTGAACAGCAGCAGCGTTACGGCACCAGCTGGCAGCAGGACGAGGAAGATGAACAGGATGCACAGCAGCAAGATGCACTGGCCCGTCAGTTCGCCGAGCAGCAACAGCAGCGCTATGAGCCAGAAGTGAAAAAAGAGCCGGTATTCAATATTGATACCGCCTCAGCGTTTGATTTTTCACCGATGAAAGATCTGGTGGATGACGGTCCTTCTGAACCGCTGTTTACCATTGCGGCGACGCCAGAACCTGAAGCTCCAGCGGTTTCACACGAACCCTGGCAGCAGGTGAGTGAGGTTTCAAGACCTCAGGCTCCGGCTCATGTTCCTGCACCAGCCAGCTTTGCCCCGACAGAGCCTGCCTATAGCGCCCCGGCAGCACCGTCTGAACCTGACTATACTGCGCCTGCGGCAACCTCTGCGCCCGCTTATGGTGCCCCTGCGGCTCCTCAGGCTCCGGCGTACGCTGCGCCTGCCTATGGCACGCCAGCGGCAGCGCCGGTTCAGCCGGTGGAAGAGGCGAAACCTTCACTGCATGACAGCCTGATTCATCCGTTCCTGATGCGCCATGAGCAGCCGCTGGAAAAACCTTCCACGCCACTGCCTTCGCTGGATCTGCTGACCGCACCGCCTGAAGAGGAAGAGCCGGTTGATATGTTCTCGCTGGAGCAGACTGCCCGTCTGGTGGAGTCGCGCTTAGGCGATTATCGCGTCAAAGCGGAGGTGGTCGGTATCTCGCCTGGCCCGGTTATTACCCGTTTCGAACTTGACCTGGCACCGGGCGTGAAAGCGGCGCGTATCTCCAATCTGTCCCGCGATCTGGCGCGTTCGCTGTCGACGGTAGCGGTTCGTGTGGTGGAAGTGATCCCAGGCAAACCCTACGTAGGTCTGGAACTGCCAAACAAGCATCGTCAGACCGTCTATCTGCGTGAAGTGCTGGATTGCCCTAAATTCCGCGACAACCCTTCACCACTGGCCGTCGTGCTGGGTAAAGACATTGCCGGTCAGCCGGTGGTGGCCGATCTGGCGAAAATGCCACACTTACTGGTCGCCGGTACCACCGGTTCCGGTAAATCTGTGGGCGTGAACGCCATGATTATCAGCATGCTGTATAAGGCGACGCCGGAAGAAGTCCGCTTCATCATGATCGACCCGAAAATGCTTGAGCTGTCGGTCTATGAAGGTATTCCGCATCTGCTGACCGAAGTGGTCACAGACATGAAGGATGCTGCCAATGCGCTGCGCTGGAGCGTCGGTGAAATGGAGCGTCGCTACAAGCTGATGTCGGCGCTGGGCGTGCGTAATCTGGCGGGCTACAACGAAAAAGTGGAACAGGCCGAAGCGATGGGTCGTCCGATTCCCGATCCGTTCTGGAAGCCGGGCGACAGCATGGATATGACGCCGCCGGTTCTGGAGAAGCTGCCTTATATTGTTGTGATGGTCGATGAGTTTGCTGACCTGATCATGGCAGTCGGTAAAAAGGTGGAAGAGCTGATTGCCCGCCTGGCACAGAAAGCCCGTGCTGCCGGTATCCATCTGGTACTGGCGACACAGCGTCCATCTGTGGATGTCATTACCGGCCTGATCAAAGCGAACATTCCGACGCGTATCGCCTTTACCGTTTCCAGCAAAATTGACTCACGTACCATTCTCGATCAGGGCGGCGCGGAGTCATTGCTGGGTATGGGTGACATGCTCTACATGCCGCCGAACTCCTCGCTGCCGATTCGTGTTCACGGTGCGTTTGTTCGTGACCAGGAAGTGCATGCAGTGGTTCAGGACTGGAAAGCGCGTGGTCGTCCGCAATATATCGACAGCATTACGGCGGGCGAAGAGAGCGAAAATGCCGGTGGCATCGACAGTGATGAAGAGCTCGATCCGCTGTTCGATCAGGCGGTCGGTTTTGTGGTCGATAAGCGCCGTGCGTCGATTTCAGGTGTTCAGCGTCAGTTCCGCATCGGCTATAACCGCGCGGCACGTATCATTGAACAGATGGAAGCGCAGGGCATCGTTTCTGCACCAGGACACAATGGTAACCGTGAAGTGCTGTCGCCACCGCCACACGATATGTAGTGGCTAAATGTTTTGAAACACAACGCAATGAGCCAGTTCCGACTGGCTCATTGTTTTTATGCGGTTAAACCCCATATCTGAATCAGCTTTCGGTTTTTTCCTCTGTTCTGATGGCGGAACGGCGGCCAGGCTTAATGCAGTTATCGATGGGAACGTTTAAATAAGGAATTGAAGCAGATGAAATTACGCGTAATCGCTCTGGGCCTGTTGGCCACCTTTTCTTCAGCCAGCGTTCTGGCTGATGCTTCCAGTGATCTGCAACAGCGCCTGAACAAGGTCAGCAGCTTCCACGCCAGCTTCACCCAAAAAGTGACCGACAGCAGCGGCGCGAATGTGCAGGACGGCGAAGGCGAATTGTGGGTAAAACGTCCCAGCCTGTTTAACTGGCACATGACCGCGCCGGACGAAAGCATCATCATCTCCGACGGTAAATCGCTGTGGTTCTACAACCCGTTTGTTGAGCAGGCGACAGTCAGCCTGTTGCAGAATGCGACCAGCAACACGCCCTTTATGCTGATTGCCCGCAACCAGTCAAATGACTGGAAGCAGTACAATATCAAACAGCAGGGTAACAATTTTGAACTGACACCTAAGAACAGCGACGGCAACCTGAAACAGTTCACCATCCAGGTGACGTCCAGCGGGACCATCAACCGCTTCAGTGCTATCGAGCAGGATGGCCAGCGCAGCGATTACCAGCTGAAAAGCCAGCAGAATGGCGCTATCAGCCCGGATAAATTCACGTTCACACCGCCAAAAGGCGTGACGGTGGACGACCAACGTCAGTGAGGTCACGGTGAGTAACCTGTCCCTGGATTTTTCCACCGAAAATTTCAAACCTCTGGCCGCGCGTATGCGGCCAGAAACATTGAAACAGTACATTGGTCAGCAACATCTGCTGGGCGCAGGCAAACCTCTGCCGCGCGCGATTGAAGCAGGGCACCTGCATTCAATGATCCTGTGGGGACCTCCCGGGACCGGCAAGACCACGCTGGCTGAGATCATTGCCCATTACGGTAACGCCGATGTGGAACGTATTTCGGCCGTCACCTCCGGCGTAAAAGAGATCCGTGAGGCGATTGAGCGGGCCCGTCAGAATAAACATGCCGGGCGGCGCACGATCCTGTTTGTGGACGAGGTCCATCGGTTCAACAAGAGCCAGCAGGATGCCTTTCTGCCCCATATCGAAGATGGCACCATTACCTTTATTGGTGCGACCACCGAAAACCCCTCTTTTGAACTTAACTCAGCGTTGCTGTCACGCGCCCGCGTTTACCTGCTGAAATCACTGACTCTGGAAGATATTGAACAGGTGCTGGATCAGGCGATGCAGGATAAAGTGCGAGGTTATGGCGACAGTGACATCGTGCTGCCGGACAACACACGCAGGATGATCGCTGAACTGGTTAATGGTGATGCACGTCGGGCGCTGAACACGCTGGAAATGATGGCTGATATGGCCGAAATCACCGCATCAGGTCAGCGAGAACTGACGCCGCAGCTGCTTAACGAAGTCTCTGGTGAGCGATCCGCGCGGTTTGATAATAAAGGCGATCGTTTTTACGATCTGATTTCCGCACTGCACAAATCGGTACGCGGCTCGGCACCGGATGCGGCGCTCTACTGGTATGCGCGCATTATCACTGCGGGCGGCGATCCGCTCTATGTGGCTCGTCGGTTGCTGGCAATCGCCTCCGAAGATGTCGGCAACGCCGATCCGCGCGGTATGCAGGTGGCGATTGCGGCCTGGGATTGCTTCACGCGCGTCGGTCCGGCAGAAGGGGAGCGTGCGATTGCCCAGGCCATTGTTTATCTGGCTTGCGCGCCTAAAAGTAATGCGGTCTACAACGCGTTTAAAGCCGCAATGCGTGATGCGCGCGACCATCCCGATTACGATGTGCCGGAACATCTGCGCAATGCCCCGACTAAGCTGATGAAAGAGATGGGCCTGGGTAAAGAGTACCGTTATGCCCATGATGAAACCAACGCCTATGCCGCGGGTGAAGTCTATTTTCCGCAGGAACTGGCCAGCGCGCGCTATTACACCCCAACCCAGCGCGGGCTTGAAGGCAAGATTGGTGAAAAGCTAAGCTGGCTGGCTGAGCAGGATCAAAATAGCCCGACAAAACGCTACCGCTGAAACAGACGTTACGGTAATGTGGGCAATGTTTTCAACGCATTCCGCTGGAATGCGTCCCTTCTTTCAACCAACTTTTTATACACAGGATAAGCATGCTCGATCCCAATCTGCTGCGTAACGAGCCAGACGCAGTCGCAGAAAAACTGGCACGCCGGGGATACAAACTGGATGTGGAAACGCTGCGTTCGCTTGAAGAGCGTCGCAAAGTGCTGCAGGTGGAAACAGAAAATCTGCAGGCAGAGCGTAACTCCCGATCCAAATCCATCGGTCAGGCCAAAGCACGTGGGGAAGACATCGAGCCGCTGCGTCAGGAAGTGAACGCGCTGGGCGAACGCCTGGATGCCGCAAAAGCAGAACTGGATGAACTGCAGAATCAAATCCGTGACTTCTCACTGGCACTGCCGAACATTCCGGCCGATGAAGTGCCGCTGGGCAAAGATGACAGCGAAAACCAGGAAGTGAGCCGCTGGGGTACCCCGCGCGAGTTCAGCTTCCAGGTTAAAGATCACGTTGAGCTGGGTGAAGCGGCTAAAGGCCTGGATTTTGCGTCTGCCGTGAAACTGACCGGTTCACGCTTTGTGGTCATGCAGGGGCAGATTGCCCGCCTGCACCGTGCACTGAGTCAGTTTATGATTGACCTGCACACCGAGCAGCATGGCTACCTTGAAACCTACGTGCCTTATCTGGTTAACCACGAAACGCTTTACGGTACCGGACAGCTGCCTAAGTTTGGCGAAGACCTGTTCCACACCCGTCCGCTGGAAGAGGAGTCAGACAGCAGCAACTATGCGTTGATTCCTACTGCGGAAGTGCCGCTGACTAACCTGGTGCGCGATGAGATCCTCGAAGAGGATAGCCTGCCGGTTAAACTGACCGCGCATACGCCGTGCTTCCGTTCTGAAGCGGGTTCTTACGGTCGTGACACGCGTGGCCTGATCCGTATGCACCAGTTCGACAAAGTTGAAATGGTGCAGATCGTCACGCCGGAGCAGTCAATGGATGCCCTGGAAGAGCTGACCGGGCACGCTGAGAAAGTGCTGCAGCTGCTGAACCTGCCATATCGTAAGGTTTTACTCTGCACCGGCGATATGGGCTTTGGATCGACTAAAACTTACGATCTGGAAGTCTGGCTACCGGCGCAGAATACCTATCGTGAAATTTCATCCTGTTCCAACATGGGTGATTTCCAGGCGCGTCGTATGCAGGCGCGTTGCCGCAACAAACAGGATAAGAAACCGCGTCTGGTTCATACCCTGAATGGCTCAGGGCTGGCCGTAGGCCGTACCCTGGTGGCGGTGCTGGAAAATTATCAGCAGGAAGATGGCCGCATCACTGTGCCTGAGGTTTTACGCCCCTATATGAATGGCGTCGAAATTATCGGCTAAGCAACAGTAACTCTCTGAACCCGGCCATGGCCGGGTTTTTTTATGTTATTGCTCCGGAAAAACTGTTCTGTCAGGCCTCATTTTAATCACAAATAAACGTTATCGATATCAGCCAGGCCGGAATGGCTAAAAACCTAGTTTTTCATAGAGATAGCATTTAGCGACCTGCCGCTTCTTACGATTGTAACCCACTGAAGATTAGTAAATTAAATTGTCGCACAGCAAAATGTGCTGCCGTTAAAATTCGCCCATTGACTTTAAAAAAGCCAATGGCAAACTGCGCGCAATTTCCTTCATTTGCTCTGGTTTCTATCCCCTATGTCAACCTGGTCACGCCCCGTGATATTGCTGCTTTGCGGCCTGATGTTAATGACTGTCGCAATTGCCGTGCTGAATACGCTCGTTCCACTGTGGCTGACGCATGACTTACTGACAACCTGGCAGGTGGGCATCGTAAGCTCCTCCTATTACACCGGTAATCTCGCAGGAACTCTGCTGGCTGGCTGGTTAATCAGGCATTACGGCTTCAACCGCAGCTACTACCTGGCTACCTTGATGTTTGCCGTCGCAACCCTGTGCCTGGCGATGATGTCGGGTTTCTGGGCATGGAGTTCAATGCGTTTCATCGCCGGTGTCGGCTGTGCGCTGATGTGGGTGGTGGTCGAGAGCGCACTTCTGTGCAGCGGAACGGTACGTAATCGGGGACAGCTGCTGGCGGCCTATATGGTTGTCTATTACATCGGCACCGTGACAGGCCAGTTGCTGGTCAGCAAACTGTCTACGGAATTACTCAGCGTGATTCCGTGGGTGACGTCACTGGTCTTCTGCGCCGTGCTGCCGCTGGTCTTTACTCGCGTCTCCGCCAGCGGTGAAGCGACAGAAGCCGCTCCGGCCCGCATCTGGCCGATGCTGCGTCGCCGTAGCTCACGGCTGGGCATCAATGGCTGCATTATCTCTGGCATCCTTCTGGGCTCGCTTTATGGCCTGATGCCGCTTTACCTGTCACATCAGGGAATGAGTGATGCCAATGTGGGTTACTGGATGGCGTTGCTGGTCAGCGCAGGCATTGTGGGCCAGTGGCCAATTGGCCGTCTGGCCGATCGTTTTGGTCGCATGCTGGTGCTGCGAGTCCAGGTATTTGTGGTTATCCTGGGTGCGATGGCCATGTTAACCAATGCCGCGATGGCGCCAGCGCTATTTGTTCTGGGACTGGCAGGCTTCACACTCTATCCGGTGGCGATGTCCTGGGCTTGCGAGACGGTCGCACATCATGAACTGGTAGCGATGAATCAGGCACTGCTGATGAGTTATACCGTGGGCAGTCTGGCTGGACCGGCAATGACCTCTGTTCTGATGCAGAATTATTCTGACCAGCTACTGTTCGTGATGATCGCTGCTGTGGCGCTGATTTATCTGGTGATGCTGCTGCGCAAAGCGAATCATCAGGCTACGCCAGTGGCACATGCCTGATCGCTGAACAGCAAAAAGGGAGCGTTAAGCTCCCTTTTTTTGTGGCAGATTCTTCAGTACATCACTTCGTGGCCATAGCTGGCGAGAATGTTTTTCACGCGCTCCATTGTCTCTTTGCTCGGTGGCTTCACCCCGTCCAGCTTGTACTCTTCACCCATCGCAATCCATTTATGCTTACCCAGCTCGTGATAGGGCAGCAATTCAATCTTCTCAACGTTCTCCATGTCACGCGTGAATTCACCCAAGCGATGCGCGGTGTCATCATCGTCGGAATAGCCGGGCACCACGACAAAACGGATCCATGTCCGTTTGTCTTTTTTCTGCAGGTAACGGGCAAAGTCCAGCGTACGGTGATTAGAGACACCCACCAGAATCTGATGGACGTCATCATTCATCTGTTTCAGGTCGAGCATCACTAAGTCGGTAACGTCGAGCAGTTCATCGATCACCGGATCATAGCGGCGTACGAAGCCGTTGGTGTCGAGACAGGTATGAATACCTTCGGCCTTACAGGCACGGAACCAGTCGCGCACAAATTCAGCCTGAAGAATGGCTTCACCGCCTGAGGCCGTGACGCCGCCGCCAGAGGCGTTCATAAAATGGCGATAGGAGAGTACATCCGCCATCAGCGCTTCGACGCTGATCTCTTTGCCACCGTGCGTATCCCAGGTGTCGCGGTTGTGACAGTAGAGGCAGCGCATCAGGCAGCCCTGGAAGAAGGTGATAAAACGGATACCGGGACCATCGACGGTGCCGCAGGATTCAAATGAGTGGATACGACCGTTAATTGACATTGCGATGTTTTCTCCAGTGAGTCTGCCGGGACAGACGGCGCAATCTCTGTTGCGCTCAGGGCAGGAAATCGATTCTGGTGGGAACCTTGATGGAGATGACCACCAGAACAGACTTTTAATTAAAAGGCTCCGCGAGGAGCCTTTTTTATCGGGTAGAGCAGTAGTTACAGTGACTTAGTGAAGGTTCGGGTAATCACATCCTGCTGCTGTTCTTTAGTCAGTGAGTTAAAGCGTACAGCGTAACCGGAAACGCGAATGGTCAGCTGCGGATATTTCTCTGGATGTTCCATCGCATCCAGCAGCATTTCACGGTTCATAACGTTAACGTTGAGGTGCTGACCGCCTTCGATGCTGGCTTCGTGATGGAAGTAACCATCCATCAGACCGGCAAGGTTGGTTTTCCGCACGTTATCATCTTTACCCAGCGCGTTTGGTACGATTGAGAAGGTATAAGAGATACCATCTTTCGCGTAGGCAAACGGCAGTTTCGCGACGGAAGTCAGTGAGGCAACTGCACCTTTCTGGTCACGACCATGCATCGGGTTAGCACCTGGTCCAAACGGCGCGCCAGCGCGACGTCCATCTGGTGTGTTACCGGTTTTCTTACCATATACCACGTTCGAGGTAATGGTCAGAACAGACTGCGTCGGCACGGCATTACGATAGGTGTTCAGCTGCTGAATTTTCTTCATGAAGCGTTCAACCAGATCGCAGGCCAGGTCATCTACCCGTGAGTCGTTGTTACCGAACTGCGGATATTCGCCTTCAATGTCGAAGTCGATGGCCAGACCATCTTCGTCACGAATCGGTTTCACTTTGGCATATTTAATGGCAGAAAGTGAATCCGCAGCGACGGAGAGACCCGCGATACCACAGGCCATGGTGCGGTAGACATCCCGATCATGTAAGGCCATCAGTGCCGCTTCGTAGCTGTACTTATCATGCATGTAGTGAATGATGTTCAGCGAAGTCACATACTGTTTTGCCAGCCAGTCCATGAAGTGATCCATACGCTCCATGACGGTGTCGAAATCCAGCACGTCGTCGCTGATTTTGTCGCCTTTCGGTCCAACCTGCATTTTCAGCTTTTCATCCACGCCGCCGTTGATTGCGTAGAGCAGCGTTTTCGCCAGGTTGGCACGTGCGCCAAAGAACTGCATTTGTTTGCCGACAATCATCGGGCTCACGCAGCAGGCGATTGCGTAGTCATCATTGTCGAAATCAGCACGCATCAGGTCATCGTTCTCATACTGCAAAGATGAGGTATCGATAGAGACTTTAGCGGCATATTTTTTGAAATTAATCGGCAGTTTTTCTGACCACAGGATGGTCATGTTCGGCTCAGGTGAAGGACCCATGGTGTAGAGGGTATTCAGGAAGCGGAACGTACTTTTTGAGACCAGAGTACGGCCATCAACGCCCATACCTGCCAGGGATTCCGTTGCCCAGATTGGGTCACCTGAGAACAGCTCATCATATTCAGGTGTGCGCAGGAAGCGAACCATGCGCAGTTTCATCACCAGATGGTCAATCAGTTCCTGTGCCTGTTCTTCAGTCAGTTTGCCGGCTTTAAGGTCACGTTCGATGTAAACATCAAGGAAGGTTGAGACGCGGCCAAATGACATGGCAGCACCGTTTTGTGATTTAACTGCAGCCAGGTAGCCATAGTAAGTCCACTGTACTGCTTCAACCGCATTGGTAGCCGGACCGGAGATGTCATGGCCATATTTTGCTGCCATCTCTTTAATCTGGGCCAGCGCATGATGCTGGTCAGAAATCTCTTCACGCAGACGAATGGTCGCTTCCAGATTAACGCCATTCTCTAAATCTTCCTGCAGTGAGGCGAACTGAGCGAATTTATCCGCCATCAGGAAATCGATGCCGTACAGCGCCACACGACGATAGTCACCGATAATACGGCCACGGCCATAAGCATCAGGAAGGCCGGTCAGGATACCTGATTTACGGCAGCGCAAAATGTCCGGGGTATAAACATCGAACACGCCCTGGTTGTGCGTTTTGCGGTATTCGGTGAAGATTTTTTTCAGTGAAGGGTCGAGTTCACGGCCATACACTTTGCATGACCCTTCGACCATTTTGATGCCGCCATAAGGAATGATGGCGCGTTTTAATGGCGCTTCGGTCTGCAGACCGACAATTTTTTCCAGTGACTTAATGATGTAACCCGCGTCGTGCGAGGTAATGGTTGAGGCGAGATCGGTGTCGAAGTCGACTGGCGCGTGGGTGCGGTTCTCAATTTTGATGCCTTCCAGCACGCTTTCCCACAGTTTGGTGGTCGCTTCGGTGGCACCCGCCAGGAATGACTCGTCACCTTCATATGGGGTGTAGTTTTTCTGAATGAAGTCGCGCACATTGACGCTATTCTGCCATTCGCCTTCAGCAAATCCTTCCCATGCTGAAGCCAGTTTTGCATTAAGTTCGGTCATAATATACCTGCCTTATATGAGGAGACTTTACGGTCGGGCACAGCCAACTTCCTGTGCCGTCAAAAATGCGTTTAATGAACCTGGTCACCTTTACGGAGATAGATAACCCAGTAGGTCAACCCAACCAGAACGCCGCCGCCGATAATGTTTCCGATGGTCACGGGAATCAGGTTGTCGATAATAAAGTTACTGAGGGTCAGCGAGTGAAACTGTGCCGCCGTGGTGCCAGCTGCCTGCCAGAATTCAGGTGTCGCGAAGTCACGAATAGCAATGGCATAGGGTATAAGAAACATGTTGGCGATACTGTGTTCGAAACCGCTTGCGACAAACATCGCAACAGGCAGAATCATCACGACCAGCTTATCGGTCAGGGTGCGGCCTGAGTAACTCATCCAGACGGCGAGACAGACCAGCAGATTGGCCAATGTACCCAGACAAACCGCTTCTATGAAGGTGTGATGCATCTTGTGATCGGCGGTTTGCAGGACATTCAATCCCCAGGCGCCATTCGCGACCATGTGCTGTCCGGCAAACCACATCAGAGCGACAAAGAAGAGTGCACCTGCAAGGTTACCGGCGTAGACGTTAATCCAGTTGCGGGCCAGCTGTCCCCAGCTGATGCGGCCACTGGCTTTGGCGACAACGATTAATACAGTAGAGGTAAAAAGGTCGGCACCACATACCACGACCAGCATTAAGCCGAGTGAAAAGCAGATACCTCCAATCAGTTTGGCTATGCCATATGGCATCGCGCCGCTACCGGTGGTCGCTGTAATATAAAAAACGAATGCGATTGAGATAAATACGCCGGCGTTTATTGCCAGAAAGAAGGTCGTAAAAGGATGTTTGGTTGCTTTATAGATACCCGCGTCTTCGGCCACTTTCGCCATCGCGGCGGGTAATAAAAGATTAAAAGGGTTGTCAGTTTTCACACTAACTTACTCCTGAAGTTGTCTGAAAAAATACTAACAAAGGAGTATAGGTCAGTAATTGATATGGATCATGTTTGCCAGGGTGGTAACCCACTGGTCGCAAATTAATGAGAAAATAATGAGTTAACTAGCTGAATATAGACAAATAAATTTATTTTAAAAATACAAAAATATTTTAATATAAAGTGATGCGCCACTTTTTTAGTTCAGCCTGTGTTATTAATTAATGGCTTATATGTTAATTAAAATGATGTGATGTAATGGGAAGGAATTTTAAAGTAGCTAATGTTTCATAGAGAAAGTGGGGAAGGATGGCACCAGATAAATCCAGTGCCATGTTTAACCGTCTGCTTTCAGTCTGACGCGTCAGGGCTTACGCGTTTTTCCAGTAGTGACGTTTGGCGTTTTGCAGTTTTTCGTAGGCGGCAAGCAGCGACTGATGGGCAGGGAAGGCCTGCAGCTCATCATCAACAGCCTGAAGGCCGTTAAACGGATTCTCACCACTGATCGCGGCGGAGGCTGCTTCCATTGCGCTCTCACCATACATCCGCAGGAAAGCGTGATGATACTGCAACGGATCACGCTCATCTTCCATAGCCAGTAACAGCAGGGTCTGCAGGCAACGATAGTAGTTAGCGCGCTCTGGCGTAAAGATTGAGCTGTTAAACTCCATCGTCCATTCTGTCCAGATCAATGCCTGATCCAGATCGCCGCCCGCCAGCGCCAGCATCGCTTTTAATTCGCCAACACGCAGCGTGTACCAGCCATTGTCTTTACCGGTCGCCAGACCCAGCAGCTCACGAACACGGGTGAAGTCGTCAAAGCCTTCATCATCAAGCTGTCCAATCAGATCCAGATACTCTTCCGGATTCCAGTTGCTGTCAGGCAGGGCCAGCAGGGTTTCACGCATGCCCGCTCCCATGCTGTTGTTCGCCAGGAACAGATCTTCTGCCGGGTAGATATCAGACATGCCTGGCACGATGATGCGGCAGGCATAGACACCCAGATGCTCGTAGTCTGCAATATAGACTTCCTGATCTTCCGAGGCGAAGATTGCCATCAGCGTGGCGAATTCCTGTTCGGTGCTGCCCGCGAATGACCAGTCGACAAAAGGATAATCCGCAGTTTCTTTAAACAGATCCCAGGAGATCAGGCCGCTTGAATCGATGAAGTGTGTTTCAAGGTTGGCATGCTCAGCCACTTCTTCGTCATCAAAGGTCGGTGGGGTAAACACATCCAGATCTTTGAGGCTTCGGCCCTGCAGCAACTCGGTAACGGTACGCTCCAGCGCCACACCGAAATCAGGGTGAGCACCAAATGAGGCAAAACAGGTTCCGTTGGTTGGGTTAAACAGCACCACGCAGATAACCGGATATTTACCGCCGAGAGAGGCGTCATAAGCGAAAATCGGGAAGCCTTCCGCTTCAAGACGTGCAATCGCTTCGATCACTTCAGGATAACGTTGCATCACGTCATCTGGAATCGCAGGCAGGCTGATCGCTTCAGCAATAATGCGGTTTTTAATGTAGCGCTCAAACACTTCAGACAGCCCCTGAACACGCGCTTCGTTCGCGGTATTACCTGCCGACATGCCGTTTGAGACATAGAGGTTGCCGATAATATTCATCGGGATATAGACAGTCTGCTGGTCGGACTGACGGGTAAAGGGCAGGGCGCAGATACCACGTTCAGTATTCCCGGACTGCAGATCAATCAGGCCGGAAGCCGTCAGGGCATTGTCGGGATCGTAAAATGCGCGCAGGCGCGGATCCAGAATACCTTCAGGTAAGGACTCATCATCAGGTAACGCAAACCATTTTTCATTGGGATAGTGAACAAAATCGCCGTTAGCGATCTTTTTTCCCAGCCAGAAGTCAGCAAAAAAATAGTTAGTTGAGAGACGCTCGAAATACTCGCCCAGCGCGGAGGCCAGCGCCGCTTTTTTACTGGCGCCCTTGCCGTTGGTAAAACAGAGCGGGCAATCGCGGTCGCGGATATGCACTGACCAGACATGGGGGACAGGATTCAGCCAGGATGCTTCTTCAATGTTAAAGCCAAGATCCTGCAGCTTGTTCTGGAAACGCGCAATGGAGTCTTCCAGTGCGGCATCTTTGCCCGGGATAAATGTTTGCGTCATAGTGCCGCTCTCTCAGTTGTCATAGGGTGCGTAAAGCGCGCAATGATACGGATTTTGCTAACAGACCGCTATCAGGGCGGGACATTTTTACCGGCTTACTTTACCGGCTTAGTTTTCATCACTTTCGCTCTAAGGCCAAACGCGAATTAATGGCGCTGGATAAAGCCTCACAAAATTCCGCGCAGATTTGCATTGGTAACATAACCTCCGGCGAGCCAGATTCAGAAAATGTGACCGCTCCCTGATTTATGATTGCAGCTATCAGAATGCAGTGATAAAACCGGATGGTTATTCATAACCGTTCGATATGACAGTGGTGAGGGGAAATGACGCAAGTTTATAATTTTAGCTCTGGCCCGGCGATGCTACCGGTTGAAGTGCTTCGTCGTGCAGAACAGGAACTGACGAACTGGCGCGGTCTGGGTACCTCTGTAATGGAGATCAGTCACCGCAGTAAAGAGTTTATTCAGGTGGCTGAAGAAGCGGAGCAGGACTTCCGTGATCTGCTAAAAATACCGTCGAATTACAAAGTTTTATTCTGTCATGGTGGGGCGCGTGCGCAGTTCGCTGCCGTACCGGGAAATCTGCTGGGTAAAGCGACCAGTGCCGACTATGTTGATGGCGGTTACTGGGCGCATAGCGCAATAAAAGAAGCGGAAAAGTATTGTTCCCCACGCACGCTGGATGTCAAAACAACGCGCGACGGTAAACGAGCCATCCTGCCGATGAGCGAATGGGAGGTGAGTGAGACGTCCGCTTACCTGCATTTCTGCCCGAATGAAACCATTGATGGCATCGCGATTGACGAACAGCCCGACTTTGGCAGTAAAACCGTTGTTGCTGATTTCTCATCCACCATTCTGTCACGCCCTATCGATGTGAGTCGTTACGGTGTGATTTATGCGGGTGCGCAGAAAAATGTGGGCCCGGCCGGATTAACGCTGGTTGTCGTTCGCGAAGATC
This sequence comes from Pantoea sp. EKM21T, assembly GCF_011800405.1. NCBI lineage: Bacteria > Pseudomonadati > Pseudomonadota > Gammaproteobacteria > Enterobacterales > Erwiniaceae > Pantoea > Pantoea sp. EKM21T. The sequence goes on along the minus strand of NZ_JAALFV010000001.1, from coordinate 281,336 downwards.
TGCTGGGTCAGGCGCACGCTTCTGTGCCCTCAATCCTCGATTATAAAGTGCTGGCCGATAACGATTCGATGTTTAACACCCCGCCGACTTTTGCGTGGTATCTCTCAGGGCTGGTGTTTAAATGGCTGAAAGAGAAGGGCGGTGTCGCTGAAATTGATCGTATCAATCAGGCAAAATCTGACCTGCTTTATGGCGTAATCGATCACAGTGGCTTCTATCGTAATGATGTGGCAACAGAAAACCGCTCACGCATGAACATCCCTTTCCAGCTGGCCGATGCTTCACTCGATGCGCTGTTCCTGGAAGAGTCGTTTAAGGCGGGATTACACGCGCTTAAAGGCCATCGTGTAGTAGGCGGTATGCGCGCCTCTATTTATAATGCGATGCCGCTGGAAGGTGTGAAGGCCCTGACCGATTTCATGGTCGATTTTGAACGCCGTCACGGCTGATTATTAAGATATCAGCATTGATGCTGATGCCAGACCTCGTCACACGGCGAGGTCTCTGTATTTTTTGAGGATTTCGTTTCACATGCAGGACTCCCTGACTCTCCAACCGATTGCGCGCGTCAACGGCACGGTAAATCTGCCCGGCTCAAAGAGCGTTTCCAATCGTGCATTGCTGCTGGCTGCTCTGGCTAAAGGTACAACCCGTCTTACCAACCTGCTCGACAGCGACGACGTTAAGCACATGCTGAACGCGCTGACCGCGCTTGGTGTAAGCTATACGCTTTCCAGCGATCGCACCCTGTGTGAAGTGACGGGAAATGCCGGGCCACTGCACGCATCTCAACCGCTGTCACTGTTTCTGGGCAATGCCGGAACCGCAATGCGTCCGCTGGCCGCGGCGCTTTGTCTGGGCCAGCACGATATCGAACTGACCGGCGAACCCCGCATGAAAGAGCGTCCAATCGGGCATCTGGTTGACGCACTTCGTCAGGGCGGAGCAACCATTGAGTACCTGGAAAACGAAAACTACCCGCCGCTGCGTTTACGCGGTGGTTTTACCGGGGGTGAAGTCAGTGTGGATGGCAGCGTTTCCAGCCAGTTCCTGACAGCGCTGCTGATGACCGCGCCGCTGGCACAGCAGGATACCTGCATCACCATCAAAGGTGATTTGGTGTCGAAACCTTACATCGATATTACCCTCAATCTGATGCAGTGCTTTGGCGTCGAGGTTGAGAATCAGAACTATCAGCGCTTCCTGATCAAGGGACAGCAACAGTATCAGTCGCCGGGTGATTACCTGGTTGAAGGCGATGCCTCTTCCGCTTCCTATTTCCTGGCCGCTGCCGCCATTAAAGGCGGAACGGTTCGTGTTACCGGGATTGGACGCCAGAGTGTGCAGGGTGACATCCGGTTTGCTGACGTGCTGGAAAAGATGGGCGCGACGATTGAGTGGGGCGATGATTACATTGCCTGTACGGCCGGAAAACTGCAGGCCATCGATATGGACATGAACCATATTCCGGATGCTGCAATGACCATCGCGACTACGGCGCTATTTGCAGAGGGCACTACCCGGTTACGCAATATTTATAACTGGCGGGTAAAAGAGACCGATCGACTGAGCGCAATGGCCACAGAGCTGCGTAAAGTCGGGGCAGAAGTCGAAGAGGGTCATGACTACATCCGTATTACGCCGCCAGCGACGCTGATTCATGCGGATATTGGCACCTACAATGACCACCGCATGGCGATGTGTTTCTCTCTGGTTGCACTTTCTGATACCCCGGTGACCATTCTCGATCCTGGCTGTACTGCAAAAACCTTCCCGGACTATTTCGTTCAACTGGCTAAAATCAGCCAGAGCGCCTGATATCTCCCCTTCCGGTGCGGTTCGCACCGGAACTCCCCTGATTTTATCTGGCTGTAACAGGCCAGAGATCCTCTGAATTGACTAAGATTACGAACCTGATCAGTGCGAAAGGGTAACCAAGCCGTGCTATGCAGCGTATAATGCTAGTCATTAATGGTGACCGAAAGGTCAGGAAGCACGCAGCAACAGGAGGGAATAATGACAGTAACTGCCCCGGTCATAACTATTGATGGGCCAAGTGGAGCGGGAAAGGGAACCCTGTGCAAAGCGATGGCGGAATCGCTGCAGTGGCATCTGCTGGACTCCGGTGCTATTTATCGCGTGCTGGCGTTGGCCGCATTGCATCATCAGGTGGAGATTGAATCTGAAGAGGCGCTGGTGCCGATTGCCGCTCACCTGGATGTGCGCTTTGTGTCACAAAATGGTGAAATGCAGGTCATACTTGAAGGTGAAGATGTCACCGGTGAAATCCGTACTCAGGAGGTCAGCAACACCGCTTCTCGTGTTGCCGCTTTTCCCCGGGTACGCGAAGCATTATTGCGCCGCCAGCGCGGTTTCCGCGAGATGCCTGGCCTGATTGCTGATGGCCGTGATATGGGCACCGTGGTTTTTCCGGATGCGCCAGTGAAAATTTTCCTTGATGCCAGCCCGGAAGAGCGTGCTCAGCGCCGTATGCTACAGTTGCAGGATAATGGCTTTAATGTTAACTTTGACCGCCTTTTAGCCGAGATAAAAGAACGCGACGACCGCGATCGTAATCGCGCAATTGCGCCTTTAGTAGCCGCTGGCGATGCATTGGTTCTGGACTCTACCGAGATGTCTATCGATCAAGTCATTGAAAAAGCGCTACAATATGCCCGCGAGAAGCTGGGTATTACGGCTTAACTGAATCTACCACCCTGTACCATGGATCCGGTGCCGGGCATGTGAAACAACCCCATCCGACATGAAGTCAGATGGACGTTAAATTGAAGAATCCTGAAGATTATCAATATGACTGAATCTTTTGCTCAACTATTTGAAGAATCCTTAAAAACAATCGAAACCCGCCCGGGTTCTATCGTTCGTGGCATCGTCGTTTCTATCGACAAAGATGTCGTTCTGGTTGATGCGGGTCTGAAATCTGAATCTGCAATTCCTGCAGAGCAGTTCAAGAACGCAGCCGGCGAACTGGAAATCCAGGTAGGCGACGAAGTTGATGTTGCTCTGGATGCAGTGGAAGACGGCTTCGGTGAAACCCTGCTGTCCCGTGAGAAAGCTAAGCGCCATGAAGCATGGATCACGCTGGAGAAAGCTTACGAAGACGCTGAAACTGTTACCGGTGTTATCAACGGCAAAGTTAAAGGCGGCTTCACAGTTGAGCTCAACGGTATCCGTGCGTTCCTGCCAGGTTCACTGGTAGATGTGCGTCCGGTGCGCGATACGCTGCACCTGGAAGGCAAAGAGCTTGAATTCAAAGTGATCAAGCTGGATCAGAAACGCAACAACGTCGTGGTTTCACGTCGTGCGGTTATCGAATCCGAAAACAGCGCAGAGCGCGATCAGCTGCTGGAAAACCTGCAGGAAGGCATGGAAGTCAAAGGTATCGTTAAGAACCTGACTGACTACGGTGCATTCGTTGATCTGGGCGGCGTTGACGGCCTGCTGCACATCACTGACATGGCATGGAAACGCGTTAAGCATCCAAGCGAAATCGTCAACGTGGGCGACGAAATCACCGTTAAGGTGCTGAAGTTCGACCGCGAGCGTACCCGTGTTTCTCTGGGTCTGAAGCAGCTGGGCGAAGATCCATGGGTTGCTATCGCTAAACGCTATCCGGAAGGCACCCGCCTGACCGGTCGTGTTACCAACCTGACTGATTACGGCTGCTTCGTGGAAATCGAAGAAGGCGTTGAAGGTCTGGTACACGTGTCTGAAATGGACTGGACCAACAAAAACATCCATCCGTCTAAAGTTGTTAACGTAGGCGACGTGGTTGAAGTTATGGTTCTGGACATTGACGAAGAGCGTCGTCGTATCTCCCTGGGTCTGAAGCAGTGTAAATCTAACCCATGGCAGCTGTTCGCTGAGACGCACAACAAAGGCGATCGTGTTGAAGGTAAAATCAAGTCAATCACTGACTTCGGTATCTTCATCGGCCTGGATGGCGGCATCGACGGTCTGGTTCACCTGTCTGACATCTCCTGGAACGCGACTGGCGAAGAAGCCGTTCGTGAGTACAAAAAAGGCGACGAAATCGCTGCCGTTGTACTGCAGGTTGATGCAGAGCGCGAGCGTATCTCTCTGGGCGTTAAACAGCTGGCAGAAGATCCGTTCAACAACTACATCACTTTGAACAAGAAAGGTGCCATCGTCACCGGTAAAGTGACTGCAGTTGATGCTAAAGGTGCTACAGTTGAATTAGCAGACGGCGTTGAGGGTTACCTGCGCGCTTCTGAAGCTTCACTGGACCGCATTGAAGATGCAACTCTGGTTCTGAACGTTGGCGACGACGTTGAAGCTAAGTTCACCGGCGTTGATCGTAAAAACCGTGTCGTAAGCCTGTCTGTCCGTGCGAAAGACCAGGCTGATGAGAAAGAAGCTATCAATACTGTTAACACCAAACAGGAAGAAGGCAATTTCTCTAGCGCTATGGCTGAAGCGTTCAAAGCGGCTAAAGGCGAGTAATCGGCCTGAAGCACCGGGTGGGCAACCACCCGGTTTCGGTAAAAGCTGTCATACATTCCCATAGGGATAAACCGGAGGTTACATGACCAAGTCAGAACTGATCGAAAGACTGGCGGGACAGCATACTCATATACCGGCGAAAGTCGTTGAGGATGCAGTAAAAGAGATGCTTGAGCACATGGCCACTACGCTGGCACAGGGCGAACGCATCGAAATCCGGGGATTCGGCAGCTTTTCTTTGCACTATCGCGCTCCGCGTACTGGACGTAACCCGAAAACGGGTGACAAAGTGGATCTGGAAGGTAAATACGTTCCCCACTTTAAGCCAGGCAAAGAGCTGCGCGATCGCGCAAATATCTACGGCTAAGCCGATACCGAACCAGATAAACGACATCTCCGGATGTCGTTTTTTTTTGCCTGCGATTCAGGCTCAGACCTGACATCCGGATTGCTGTCATCAACACTGCAACACCGCACTCTCTTTGTGAGAGCGCTCCAGCCTGCCTGATCATCCGCTGTTACTTTCATCTCCTTTGCCCAGAATAATCGAACTGAATCAATGGATACGATTATGCTGACATGGACCGTTCTGGCGCGACTGGCGATCGTTGCAACGTTACCGCTAATGCTGATGGCCCGGCTGCCTTCCGGTGAGGTGATGTGGGGCTTCCTCCTCACAGGACTGGCTCTGCTGCATTGCCCTTACCAACCCGTCCGTCTGGCCGGTATTACTCTGCTGTTGCTGGCATGGGCCTGTAACGACGCCCGTCTGATAGTGCGGGATATCGAAAAGTTCTCGGCGCGTCCTGCCACCTACACCCTTCAGATCAGTGAACTGCGGAAAGAGCGGAAGCAAATCCGGGTTCGTCTGCTGAAAGAGGAGGGCAGGATGATTTTTCCGCCTCGCTTTGCCTGGCTCTGGTTTGATGCTGATCCGGAGGTCTACTGTCCAGGACAACGCTGGACGATGCAACTACGTCTGCGACCGGTACATGCCCGCCTTAATGAGGGCGATTTTGATGCGCAGCGTTTTGCACTGGCTAATAATACGCCGCTTCAGGGACGAATCCTTAAGCAGACTGCGGTAAGCGATCGCTGTGATAGCCGCTGGCGATTTATTTTATGGCATCGTGACAGGACCCGTGCAATGCCTGCACGTGCAACGCTGGAGGCACTGGCTTTTGGCATTCGGGATGAGATGAGCCAGCAGACGCGTCAGCTACTGCGGGATACCGGTACCGCGCATCTGATGGCGATATCGGGCATGCATATCGCCCTGGCCGCCAGCACCGGCTGGATGATTGCGCGTGGGGTGCAATTTATCTTGTCAGCCCGTTATATCAGCTATCTTTTCCCCCTCATCGTGAGCTGGCTGTTTGCTGCAATCTATACCTGGCTCTCCGGTGCACAGCCTCCCGCAGAGCGTTCGCTGCTTGCCCTGACGCTATGGGCGATAACACGGTTTGCGGGTGTTCAGCTGAATAGCTGGCAGGTCTGGACGTTCTGTATTGCGTTGCTGCTGGTAACCGACCCGCTGACCGTGCTCTCTGACAGCTTCTGGCTCTCGGTACTGGCTGTGGGCATGCTGCTGGTCTGGTATCACTGGTTCCCGCTGCCTGCGTCGTTCCGTCAGCAACGGCGCTGGATTCCGGTACAGCTGCTGCATTTACAGGCGGGCATGATGATTTTAATGGTGCCGTTGCAGGTGGCGATTTTCAACGGCATCAGCCTGACTGCGCTGGTGGCAAATGTTGTCGCGATTCCGGTCGTCTCGTTTATTACCATGCCTCTGGTGACGCTCGCCCTGCTGCTGCCGGTAGCGCATTTATCTGGCTTCTTCTGGGGAGCGGCCGATCTCACTTTACGTGCACTGTTTCATTGCCTGACGTTGCTGCCACCAGGCTGGTGGCCGCTGAGTGGCACAACCTGGTTTACGGTCATGGTATGGGGCGGTCTGATTCTCTGGCGTGCGCAACTCTTTTTTTCTCTGCCGTTAAGCAGCGGCGCCTTAGCGCTGGCAATGATACTGAGTCGCCAGCCAGAACAGGAGCAGGGCTGGCGAATCGATATGCTGGATATCGGGCACGGTCTGAGTCTGGTGATCAGCCAGGGCGACGAGGCAGTGATGTATGATACCGGCCCGCGCTGGCAGAACGATAATGCGGGAAGTCGGGTGATCATTCCGTGGCTGGAGCGCCGGCAGCTACGGTTAAAACAGGTCATCCTGAGTCATAAACATCTGGATCATACTGGCGGGCTGGCGGCGATTACTCAACGCTGGCCAGCGGTTGAAGTCAGAAGTGCGCTGGCTGATGAGGCACACTTACCCTGCGTACGGGGCACGCAGTGGCGCTGGCGGCAGCTCCACTTTCGGGTGGTCTGGCCGCTGACGGCCCCCCTGCCGGGCGGAAATAATGACTCCTGTGTGGTGATCGTCGATGATGGCCAGGTTCGTCTGATGTTAACCGGTGACATTGAAGCGAAAGCGGAACGCCAGCTGGTGGCGCTGGAGAAGCAGGGGCTGAAGGTCGATATTCTGCAGGTCCCGCACCACGGCAGCCGGACTTCGTCGACCTCATTGCTGCTGCGTAAAGCCGCAGGCCACACCGCTATCGCCTCGCTGGCACGCTACAATGCATGGCGTATGCCCGCGAAAAATGTGCTGGAAAACTATCGAACGGCCGGTTTTCACTGGCTGGATACGGGCCAGTCAGGACAAATCAGTATCAGGATAGAGCAGGGCAGAGCGCAGGTTTCTACCCTGCGGGAACAATTAATGCCCCGTTGGTATCATCAGTGGTTTGGCGTCAAACGCGAATCCAGGTAGAATGGCCGGCTATTTCCAACAGCGTGAATAAATAATGCATCAAGATAAAGATCTCTCTACGTGGCAGACGTTTCGCCGACTCTGGCCGATGATCGCGCCTAATAAAGCGGGATTAATTGCGGCCTCAGTCGCCCTGATTATTAATGCTGCGGGCGACGCCTTAATGCTCTCACTGTTGAAACCGTTACTGGATGATGGTTTTGGTAAAGCTGACAGATCGGTGATGCTATGGCTGCCGTTAGTGGTTATTGGCCTGATGCTGGTCCGCGGAGTCACCAGTTATATCTCCAGCTACTGCATCTCCTGGGTCTCTGGCAACGTCGTGATGAACATCCGCCGTCGTCTGTTCAGCCATATGATGGGCATGCCGGTTTCGTTTTTCGACCAGCAGTCAACCGGCACCCTGTTGTCACGCATTACTTACGATTCTGAGCAGGTCGCCTCCTCTTCTTCGGGCGCGCTGGTCACCGTAGTGCGTGAAGGGGCTTCCATTATTGGCCTGTTTATCATGATGTTCTACTACAGCTGGCAGCTGTCGCTGATCCTGATTGTACTGGCACCTATCGTCTCCTTTGCTATCCGCACCGTCTCTAAGCGCTTCCGCACCATCAGCAAAAGTATGCAGAACACTATGGGGCAGGTGACAACCAGCGCCGAGCAGATGCTGAAAGGGCACAAAGAAGTGCTGATTTTTGGCGGACAGGACATTGAATCGGAGCGCTTTTCCCGCGTCAGTAACCGGATGCGTCAGCAGGGAATGAAACTCGTTTCAGCCTCCTCCATTTCCGATCCGATTATTCAGCTGATCGCGTCGCTGGCACTGGCTTTTGTGCTCTATGCCGCCAGCTTCCCCAGCGTCATGGATACCCTGACAGCCGGTACCATCACCGTGGTCTTCTCCTCGATGATTGCCCTGATGCGCCCGCTTAAGTCTCTGACCAACGTCAACGCCCAGTTCCAGCGTGGGATGGCGGCCTGTCAGACACTGTTCTCTATTCTGGATAGTGAGCAGGAAGTAGATAACGGTACGCGCGAAATCACCCGTGCTAAAGGAGATATTGAATTCCGTGATGTGACCTTTACCTACCCAGGTCGTGAAATTCCGGCACTGCGTAATATCAATCTGTCGCTGCCAGCAGGAAAAACGGTGGCGCTGGTGGGCCGTTCCGGTTCCGGTAAGTCTACGATGGCGAGCCTGCTGACCCGCTTTTATGATATCCAGCAGGGCGAGATCCTGCTGGACGGTCATGATCTGCGTGAGTACAGCCTGCGCTCATTGCGTAATCAGGTGGCGCTGGTGTCACAGAATGTGCACCTCTTCAACGACACGATTGCCAATAACATCGCGTATGCCCGCAGTGAGCAATACAGCCGTGAAGAGATCGAGCAGGCGGCCACCATGGCGCATGCCATGGACTTTATCAATAAAATGGATAAGGGCCTGGATACGATGATTGGCGAGAATGGCGTGCTGTTATCTGGCGGTCAGCGTCAGCGTATTGCCATTGCCCGTGCGTTGTTACGTGATTGCCCGATCCTGATCCTCGATGAAGCCACCTCGGCGCTGGATACCGAGTCTGAACGCGCGATTCAGTCTGCACTGGATGAGTTGCAGAAGAACCGTACCTCGCTGGTGATTGCGCACCGACTCTCTACCATCGAGAAAGCGGATGAAATCGTGGTTATTGAAGATGGCCAGATTGTTGAACGCGGTACGCATCAGGTGCTGTTAGCAGAACGCGGTGCCTATGCACAGCTGCACAAGATGCAATTCGGCCAATGATTGAACGTATCTGGAGTGGTCGCTCACCGCTATGGCTACTGCTATGGCCATTCAGCCTGCTGTATGGTGCGATCACGGCCCTGATACGCTTCAGTTACAGGCGCGGCTGGCGTAAAAGCTGGCGTGCGCCTCTGCCGGTCGTGGTGGTGGGTAACCTGACTGCCGGCGGGAATGGAAAGACGCCGGTGGTCATCTGGCTGGTCGAGGCATTACAGCAGCGCGGCCTGCGCGCTGGCGTGGTCTCCCGAGGATATGGCGGCAAGACGGACCACTATCCCTTGCTGGTCACGGCGCAGACCCCCACCGAACAGGCCGGGGATGAGCCGGTATTGATCGCCCAGCGCACCGGGGCGCCGGTCGCGGTCGCCCCTCAACGGCGACGGGCGATTGAGGCGTTACTGAAACAGGGTTCGCTGGATGTGATCATCACGGATGATGGCCTGCAGCATTACGCCCTGCAGCGCGATCGCGAGATCGTGGTGGTTGATGGGGTCCGTCGTTTTGGTAATGGCTGGTGGTTGCCTGCCGGTCCGATGCGTGAACGTGCCGATCGTCTGCAGCAGGTCGATGCCGTGATCATTAACGGCGGCGAAGCACAGCCCGACGAGATTGCCATGCAACTTCAGCCCGGGCTGGCCACCAATCTGCTGACCGGTGAAACCTGCCCGCCGGAGCAACTGGGTGCGGTAGTCGCCATGGCCGGTATTGGTCATCCCCCGCGTTTTTTCACCACGCTGAAACAGCAGGGTATAACGCCGGTCGCAGAGATCGCCTTTGCCGATCATCATGCCTACAGCAAAGATGAACTGACCCGATTACTCCAGGCGGGTCAGCAACTGCTGATGACCGAAAAAGACGCGGTGAAATGCCGTCACTTTGCCCAGCCTGACTGGTGGTATTTGCCGGTCGATGCCCATTTAACTGGTAATGCCGTGACGCCGTTACTGGATGACATTGAACAACTCTGTCGCCATATTTCCTGATACCCGCCCCCGTTCAGGTGAAGCCTGATAAGGAAGAGGATGAACAGTACGCATTCACTTTCGTTACAGCAAGCACGCCACCTTCATCTCGCCGCGCAGGGCCTGCTGCGAACTCCGGCAAAACGTGCTGTTTATCAGGATCTGATTGACTGCATTTCCCGCATGTCGCTGCTGCAAATCGATACCATTCATGTGGTGGCCCGCAGTCCGTATCTGGTGCTGTTCAGTCGCCTGGGGAACTATCCTCAGGCATGGCTGGAACAGGCTCTGGCACAGGGCGAACTCTTTGAGTACTGGGCGCACGAAGCCTGCTTTATTCCCCGTGCCGATTACCGACTTCTTCGTCATCGCATGCTGTCGCCGGAACGTCTGGGCTGGAAATACAATGCGCAATGGGTCGCTGAGCACCAGCAGGCCATTGCCGAATTACTGCAGCAGATCAGAGACAACGGCCCGGTACGCGCCGCCGATTTTACCCATGCCGATAACCCGAAGTCAGGCTGGTGGGCATGGAAACCGCACAAACGTCATCTGGAGAATCTCTTCAGCGCCGGTGAGCTGATGGTCACCGAACGCCGTAATTTTCAGCGCGTCTACGATCTGCGCAGCCGCGTGATGCCCGACTGGCAGGATGCGATACATGGCATCAGTGAAGCGGAGGCGACCCGTCAGATGCTGATGAATAGCGCCCGCAGCTTAGGGGTTTTCCGCGCGGCCTGGCTGGCGGATTACTATCGCCTGAAGCGGGCACCCGTGAACAACTTTATCGCTGACGCCCAGGCTGCGGGCGATCTGGTCGCCGTCAATACAGAGGGACTGGGTGAGATGTGGCTGCATCGTGACTACGTGCCGTTGCTGGAGACACCGCTGCAGGCGACGCACAGCGCGCTGCTGTCGCCGTTTGATCCGGTAGTCTGGGATCGCAAGCGTGCGCGGGAGCTGTTCAATTTTGACTACCGTATTGAGTGCTATACCCCGGAGGAAAAACGCAAATTTGGCTATTTTGTTTTGCCCATCCTCCATCGCGGCCAGATAAAAGGGCGGCTGGATGCCCGCATGCTGCGTCAGGCAAAACAGCTGGAGATTAAAAACATCTGGCTGGAGGAGAAGACCCGCGTTACGGCGCGATTTTTGCTGGATATCCGGCGTGCTATCGAACGCTTCGCGACGTGGCAGGGTGCTGAAAGTGTCGCTATCCTGCAGGCACCCGACGCGCTTAACGATCAGTGGCCAGCCCTGTGGACGCTGGATTAATCAATTTTGCGGCAGCCGCTGCGGGATGGCGTTTTACCCCATCCCGCACGCGCCGCGCTATGGTATGCTTGAATCCTTAAGCATTCGGTCCCTGATGGAGGACATATGGATCATCGTTTACTCGAAATCGTTGCCTGCCCGGTTTGCAATGGCAAACTCTACTTCAACAATGCTCAACAGGAGCTGATCTGCAAACCTGATGGCCTGGCCTTCCCGGTCCGGGACGGCATTCCGGTGCTGCTGGAAACCGAAGCCCGCACGCTGTCAGTTGAAGAGATTCATCCATGAGTTTCACCGCTATCATTCCTGCGCGTTATGCGTCAACCCGCTTACCCGGCAAGCCGCTGCTCGATATCCACGGTAAACCGATGGTCGTGCATGTAATGGAGCGGGCCCGTGAATCGGGTGCCAGCCGGGTCATTGTTGCCACCGATCATCCCGACGTGGCGCAGGCAGTGGAAGCGGCAGGCGGCGAAGTCTGCATGACGCGCGCCGATCACCAGTCTGGCACTGAGCGACTGGCGGAAGTGATCGAAAAATATCAGTTTGCCGATGATGAAATCATCGTAAACGTGCAGGGCGATGAGCCGATGATTCCGGCCGAGATTGTGCGTCAGGTGGCGACCAATCTGGCGGGGTCGGCGGCCGGGATGGCGACGCTGGCGGTGCCGATCACCGATGTGGAAGAAGCTTTTAATCCGAATGCGGTGAAAGTCGTCATGGATGTGAATGGCTACGCGCTCTATTTTTCACGGGCGACCATACCCTGGGATCGTGAACGGTACGCCGCATCGCGCGAGCAGATCGGTGATACGCTGCTGCGCCACATTGGCATCTACGCTTACCGTGCTGGTTTTATACGCCGCTATGTCGCCTGGGCGCCTTGTCCTCTGGAACAGATTGAGCTGCTCGAGCAACTGCGTGTTTTATGGTACGGCGAAAAAATTCATGTCGCCGTCGCGAAAACCATTCCCAGTGTGGGTGTGGATACGCCAGACGATTTGCAACGCGTTCGTGATGCCATGCAGGCCTGACAAATGGGGAGCCTGTCTCCCCGTTTCAGCGCAACGTTCTTGATCCGCCGCTAAACTTATCTCCAACACTTCCTTCAGGATATTGTGATACTCATCTGAGGAGGATGCCGCATGGAACAGCTTAAATCGGAACTCACGCTGGCGCTGGGTGAAACCATCAGCCGCCTCGAAATGATCAGTGAACATCCACCCACTCGGCTTTATGCGTTATACGATCGGGACGGGCGCCCCATGCCGGTGGTGGCGAAATATTTTCGTCATCAGGGCCGGGCGGCGATGGAAGCCAGAAAGCTGGCGCTGCTGGGCCAGGCCGGACTGATCGCCGTGCCAGCGGTCTATGGTCTGGTGATGAGCCAGCAGCCGCCGGTGCATGAAATGCTCCTGCTGGCGCGACTGAATGGCGTAACGGCGGAAGCGCCTGCGCGGGATGCTCAGCGCTGGCAACAGTTTTGCGAACAGGTGGTCGAGGGAGTGCTGGCCTGGCACCGGCTCGACAGCCATGGCCTGGTCGGTACGGTGGACAGCACGCAGCAGAACAGCTGGCCCGCCTGGTATGCACAACGGGTTGAGGTGCTATGGGCGACCCTGAGCTATCTGCGTCCTCCAGCCTTTACGCTGGAAGATCGTCAGATTCTGTTTCGCTGCCGGGCACGACTGGCGCATCTGTTTCGCGGCTTCGACGATCCCTGCGTGATGGTTCACGGCAACGTTCAGCTGCAGAGCATGCTGAAAGATAGCCGCAGTGACCAGTTAATCGCGATGACACAGCCGGGCACCATCCTCTGGGCACCCCGTGAATACGATCTTATCCATCTGGATACCTCGCCTGCAGAAACGGCGCTGCTGCACAGCTACCTGCAACGGGCGCCGGTTTCAGAGGGTTTTGTCTGGCGTCGGTGGGTTTATCAACTGTGGGACTGCATTGAGCATCTGGTACAGACCGGCACGTTTAATCGTCCGCGTTTTGACCATGCACGCGCGCAATTACTTCCCTGGCTCGGCTGAGTCCGATTCCTCGCCTTTCAGCCGTTGCAATAGTGTGCCAAGCGTTTCGTAGACCGCACGTTCGCTGTGACTCAGCCAGATCGATGAGGGTATCGCCCGTTCCCATCCATTCAGCGGTGACGTAATCGCCAGCTGATTAGCGGGAGCGGCCATTGGCTTCAACCCAATCGCGTGGAAAAAGCGTATTGCCCGCGGCATATGATTCGCGGATGTGACCAGCAGAAACGGGCGATCGCCCACCACGGTTTTGACCGCCTGCGCTTCATCCGCGGTGTCGCGGGGCTGGTCGAGAATCTGAACATGTTCGCGGGGAACGCCCAGACTTTCCGCCACCTGTGCCGCTACCCAGGCGCTACTCTTTGGATTGGTGCCGCCCGCTGCGCCGGTAAAAATCAGCTTCGACTGCGGATTCCGCTGCCACTGACGAACGCCTTCTGCCACGCGCGGCAGACTGTTATTCAGCAGGTTCGAGCTGGGTGCCCACGCCGGGTTAAAGGTGTAGCCTCCACCCAGCACCACAATGAACTCCACCTTCTCTGATCCGTTCCAGGTCGGATAGCGGCTATCCAGCGGCAAAAGCAGACGATCGGCCAGCGGTTGCAGGCTCAGCAGCAGCAGTAACAGCCAGCTGACGGAGATCACGGTTTTGCCGCTTTTCTGCCAGCCAGTAAACCAAAGCAGTAAAATGCCAAGCGCCATCAGCAAAAGCAGAAACGGCAGGGGTAAAAGCAGCCCGCCGATAACTTTTTTAAGGGTAAATAACATCAAAAAAGAGTCCTGTTGTCCGAAAATAGAGCACCCGGAAGGGAAGATGGGGATGAAAGGTTCATTCTTCTGGTGCCTGTGACAAAATAGCACAAGTCTCACCGCAGCATACCGGAGCGCATGCCATGCAGGATCGTAACTTTGACGATCTCGCGGATAAATTTTCGCAAAATATTTACGGCACCACTAAAGGGAAGATACGCCAGGCCATCCTCTGGGATGAGCTGGAGAAGATAGTGCCCGGTCTGTCACCGCACCCGCTGTCGGTGCTGGATGCTGGCGGCGGTGTCGGCCAGGTCTCCAGCGGGCTTGCTGCGCAGGGCCATCAGGTTCTGCTGTGCGACCTGTCCAGCGAGATGCTGCGCCGGGCCGGGGAAAATGCGGCGGCGCAGGGTGTGAGCCACAACATGCAATTCAGACAAATTAGCGCTCAGCAGGTGGGTGAACATTTGGATAAGCCGGTGGATCTGGTATTGTTCCACGCTGTGCTTGAGTGGGTCGCTGAACCGGAGAAGGTGCTGAAAGCGCTGTACGATCTGCTGCGTCCGGGGGGCGTCATGTCGCTGATGTTTTACAATCTGCACGGCCTGACATTGCGCACCTTAACGCTGGGTAACTTCGGCTATCTGCGCACCAACCTGACCAAACGCAAAAAGCGAACGCTGTCGCCTGACTATCCGCGCGACCCCGAGCAGGTCTATCGCTGGCTGGAGGCGTGTGGCTTTGTGATTGAGCAGCGTGCCGGGATCCGGGTGTTCAGTGACTACATGAAGCCGCCGAAGGGCGAGCCAAAAAGCGACGACGAAATTATTGAGATGGAGCGGCGTTACTGCCGTCAGGAACCCTTTTTGAGCTTAGGGCGCTACATCCACGTGACCGCGCGTAAACCCGGGCAGAAGGACGAATTATGAGTGAATTTTCCCAGACGGTACCTGAACTGGTCTCCTGGGCGCGCAAAAATGACTTTTCCCTTGCGCTGCCAGTGGAACGTCTGGCCTTTTTGCTGGCTATCGCCACCCTCAACGGTGAGCGGATGGATGGCGAAATGAGCGAAGGCGATCTGATTGATGCTTTCCGTCACGTCAGTAAAGCTTTCGAACAAACCCATGAAACCGTGTTGGTTCGTGCCAACAACGCCATCAACGACATGGTGCGACAGCGCCTGCTCAACCGTTTTACCAGCGAAATCACGGAAGGCAATGCCATCTATCGCCTGACGCCGCTGGCGATCGGCATCACCGACTATTACATCCGCCAGCGTGAGTTCTCGACTCTGCGCCTGTCGATGCAGCTGTCGATTGTGGCCAATGAGCTTAAGCGGGCAGCCGATGCTGCGCAGGAAAACGGTGATGAGTTTCACTGGCACCGCAATGTTTTCGCGCCGCTGAAATATTCCGTGGCGGAGATCTTCGACAGCATCGATATGACCCAGCGTCTGATGGATGAACAGCAGCAGGCGGTTAAAAATGATATCGCCGAACTGCTGAACAAAGACTGGCGCGCGGCCATCTCCAGCTGTGAAATGCTGCTTTCTGAAACCTCAGGAACGCTGCGTGAACTGCAGGATACGCTTGAAGCCGCGGGCGACAAACTTCAGGAAAATCTGCTGCGCATTCAGGATGCCACGCTGGACAGTCCCGATCTGGGCTTCGTCGATAAGCTGGTGTTTGATCTGCAAAGCAAACTCGACCGTATTACCAGCTGGGGCCAGCAGGCGATTGACCTCTGGATCGGCTATGACCGCCACGTCCATAAATTTATTCGTACCGCCATCGACATGGATAAAAACCGCGTCTTTGCGCAGCGCCTGCGGGTATCGGTGCAGAATTACTTCGACGCGCCCTGGGCGCTGACCTATGCCAACGCCGACCGCCTGTATGACATGCGTGATGAGGCGCTGACGCTGCGTAACGACGAAGTGATGGGCGAACTGCCGCCGGAGATGGAGTACGAGGAGATCAACGAAATCCGCGAACAGCTGGCAGCGATGATTGAAGAAGCGCTGCAGGTCTACAAATCGCAACAAAAACCGCTCAACCTCGCGTCAGTGATGCGCGACTACCTGGCCCAGTATCCCCGAGCCCGCCATTTCGATCTGGCGCGCATTGTGGTGGATCAGGCGGTGCGCCTTGGCGTAGCGGAAGCTGATTTAGCCGGTTTGCCTGTGGAATGGCAAGCCATCAATGATTACGGAGCCAAGGTGCAGGCACATGTCATCGACAAATATTGAACAAGTGATGCCGGTTAAGCTGGCACAGGCACTGGCCAACCCGATTTTTCCCGCGCTGGACAGCCAGTTACGCGCCGGACGCCATATCGGTATCGAAGAGCTGGATAATCACGCTTTTCTGATGGACTACCAGTCGTTTCTCGAAGAGTTTTACAGCCGCTATAACGTTGAGTTAATCCGTGCGCCGGAAGGCTTTTTCTATCTGCGTCCGCGTTCAACCACGCTGATTCCGCGTTCCGTGCTCTCTGAGCTGGACATGATGGTCGGGAAGATTCTCTGCTATCTCTATCTCAGCCCGGAACGACTGGCCAATGAAGGTATCTTCACCCAGCAGGAGCTGTACGACGAACTGCTCTCTCTGGCCGATGAGAACCGCCTGCTGAAGCTGGTCAACCAGCGTTCAACCGGTTCGGATCTGGATCGCACCAAGCTGCAGGAGAAAGTGCGCGCCTCTCTGAGCCGCCTGCGTCGCCTTGGCATGGTGTGGTTTTTCGGCAACGACAGCAGCAAGTTCCGCATCACGGAATCGGTGTTCCGCTTTGGTGCCGACGTGCGCGGCGGTGATGATGCCCGTGAAGCGCAGCTTCGTCTGATTCGTGATGGCGAGGCCATGCTACTGGAAAACGCGACAGCACCAGTCGACACCGATGACGGTGAAGGACAGGAAAGCGACGCGAGTGAGAACGCAGAGGAAGAACAGGCATGATTGAGCGCGGAAAGTTTCGTTCGCTTACGCTGATCAACTGGAACGGCTTTTTTGCCCGTACTTTTGATCTCGATGAATTAGTGACCACGCTGTCAGGCGGTAACGGTGCGGGTAAGTCCACCACGATGGCGGCATTTGTCACCGCGCTGATCCCCGATTTAACGCTGCTGCACTTCCGTAACACCACCGAAGCGGGCGCGACATCAGGATCCCGTGACAAGGGTCTGCACGGTAAACTGCGGGCTGGCGTCTGCTACTCCATGCTGGATGTGGTGAACTCACGCCATCAGCGTGTCGTGGTCGGTGTCCGTCTGCAACAGGTCGCCGGACGCGATAAAAAGGTCGATATTAAGCCATTCAGTATCCATGGCCTGCCCACCGACACCAACCCAACCGATATGCTGACGGAAGTGCTTAACAGCCGTCAGGCACGCGTATTACCGCTGAACGAAGTCAAAGAGCGGGTTGAGGCGCAGGAAGGGGTACAGTTCCGCGCCTATAACTCAGTCACCGATTATCACGCCATGCTGTTTGATCATGGTGTGGTGCCGCGTCGTCTGCGCTCTGCCAGCGATCGCAGCAAGTTTTATCGTCTGATTGAAGCCTCGCTGTATGGCGGTATCTCCAGCGCCATCACCCGATCGCTGCGTGATTACCTGCTGCCTGAAAACAGTGGCGTGCGCAAAGCGTTCCAGGATATGGAAGCCGCGCTGCGCGAGAACCGCATGACGCTGGAGGCGATCCGCGTTACCCAGTCTGACCGCGATCTCTTCAAGCATCTGATCTCCGAGGCGACCAGCTACGTTTCGGCTGACTATATGCGCCACGCCAACGAGCGTCGGGGACACCTCGACAGCGCGTTACAGCTGCGCAACGAGCTGTTCAGCAGCCGCAAGCAGCTCGCCACCGAGCAGTATCGTCATGTTGAGATGGCGCGCGAACTGGCTGAGCACAGTGGTGCAGAAAACGATCTTGAAGTCGATTATCAGGCCGCCAGCGATCACCTGAACCTGGTACAGACGGCGATGCGTCAGCAGGAGAAGATTGAGCGCTACGATGCGGATATCGAAGATCTGACGCTGCGGCTGGAAGAGCAGACCGAAGTGGTCGCCGAAGCGCGTGAAATTCAGGAAGAGAATGAAGCGCGGGCCGAAGCGGCTGAGCTGGAAGTAGATGAGCTGAAAAGTCAGCTGGCCGATTTCCAGCAGGCGCTCGACGTGCAGCAAACCCGCGCTATCCAGTATCAGCAGGCATTGCAGGCGCTGGAGCGCGCCCGCACGCTCTGCCAGCTGCCCGATCTGAGCATTGAAAATGCGGCTGAATGGCAGGAAAGCTTCCAGGCAAAAGAGGAAGAGGCGACAGAACGGTTGCTGCGCCTGGAGCAGAAGCTGAGCGTAGCGGAAGCGGCGCACAGTCAGTTTGAACAGGCGCTGGCGCTGGTGACCAGCATTGCCGGTGACGTGACCCGTCAGGACGCCTGGCAAACCGGCCGCGAACTGCTGCGTGATGCCAGCAACCAGCGTCATCACGCCGAACAGCTCTCTTCGCTGCGTCTGCGTCTCAATGAGCTGGAGCAGCGTCTGCGCGAACAGCATGAGGCGGAACGTCTGCTGGCGGAATTCTGCAAGCGTCAGGGGCAGCATTATGAAGCGGATGCGCTGGCAGGCCTGCAGCAGGAGCTTGAAGCACAGATTGAACAGCTGAACAGCAGCGTCTCCGACGCCGGTGAGCAGCGCATGATGATGCGCCAGGAGCTGGAGCAGCTGCGTGAACGCATCACCAGCCTGACCGCCCGTGCGCCACACTGGCTGGCGGCGCAAGAGATCCTGACTCAGCTCAGCGAACAGACCGGCCAGGCGCTGAACAGCAGCCAGGACGTCACCGAATATATGCAGCAGCTGCTGGAGCGTGAGCGTGAAACCACCGTCGAGCGCGACGAAGTGGCCGCTCAAAAACGTGATATCGAGCGGCAGATTGAACGTCTTAGCCAGCCAGGCGGTGCGGAAGATGCGCGCCTGACCCAGCTGGCAGAACGGTTTGGCGGCGTGTTGCTGTCAGAGATTTACGATGATGTGACGCTGGATGATGCGCCTTACTTCTCGGCGCTCTACGGTCCGTCGCGTCATGCGATTGTGGTGCCGGATCTCTCCCGCGTTCGTGAGTTGCTGGATGGTCTGGAAGAGTGTCCGGAAGATCTCTACCTGATCGAGGGTGATCCGCAGTCGTTCGATGACAGCGTCTTCAGCGTCGATGAACTGCAGAATGCGGTGGTGGTGAAGGTGGCAGAGCGTCAGTGGCGCTACTCCCGCTTCCCGAAAATACCGCTGTTTGGCCGCGCGGCGCGTGAGAATCAGCTGGAGCTGCTGCACCTTGAGCGCGATAAGCTGGCCGAACGCTACGCCACGCTGTCGTTCGACGTGCAGAAAACGCAGCGTCTGCATCAGTCATTCAGCCGCTTTATCGGCAGTCATCTGGCCGTCGCCTTTGACGCCGATCCGGAAGCGCAGATCCGTCAGCTGGGCGCGCGCCGGGGTGAGCTGGAGCGCGCGCTGAATCAGCATGAGAGCAACAATCAGCAGCAGCGTCAGCAGTATGAGCTGGCCAAAGAGGGCGTATCACAGTTAAACCGGCTGCTGCCACGCGTCAATCTGCTGCTGGACGACACGCTGGGCGATCGCTGCGAAGAGATCCGCGAGCAGGTCGATGCGGCACAGGAAGCGGCGCGCTTCCTGCATCAGCATGGCGCTAAGCTGGCGAAACTGGAACCGATCATCGCCGTGCTGCAGAGCGATCCGGAACAGCATGAGCAGTTACAGGCGGATTATCAGCAGGCGCAGCAGCAGCAGCGCAACGCCCGTCAGCAGGCCTTTGCCCTGACAGAAGTGGTGCAGCGTCGCGCCCACTTCAGCTACGACGACTCGGCCAGCATGCTCAACGGCAACAACGACCTCAGCGATAAGCTGCGTCAGCGTCTGGAGCAGGCTGAGGGCGAACGCAGCCGCAGTCGTGATCGCCTGCGTGAACATCAGGCGCAGCTGACGCAATACTCCCAGGTGCTGGCCTCGCTGAAAAGCGCCTATGACGCCAAGCGTGACATGCTCAAAGAGCTGCAGCAGGAGATGCAGGACATTGGCGTCCAGGCTGACAGCAGCGCGGAAGAACGCGCGCGTGTTCGCCGTGACGAGCTCTACACGGCACTGAGTCACAACCGCGCACGCCGCAATCAGCTGGAGAAACAGCTTACCTTCTGCGAAGCGGAGATGGATAACCTGCAGAAGCGACTGCGTCAGCTGGAGCGTCAGTATCATCAGGTGCGTGAACAGGTGGTCAGCGCCAAAGCGGGCTGGTGTACCGTACTGCGTCTGGTGAAAGAGAATGGCGTTGAGCGTCGTCTGCATCGCCGTGAACTGGCCTACCTGAGCGGCGATGAGCTGCGCTCTATGTCGGATAAAGCGCTGGGTGCGCTGCGTCTGGCGGTGGCGGACAACGAACATCTGCGCGACGTGCTGCGACTGTCGGAAGATCCAAAACGTCCGGAACGTAAAATTCAGTTCTTTATTGCGGTTTATCAGCATCTGCGCGAGCGTATTCGTCAGGATATTATTCGGACTGACGATCCGGTCGAAGCGATTGAGCAGATGGAAATCGAACTGAACCGTCTGACGGAAGAGCTGACGGCGCGTGAGCAGATGCTGGCAATCAGTTCGCGCAGTGCGGCCAACATCATCCGTAAAACGATCCAGCGTGAACAGAACCGTATCCGCCAGCTCAACCAGGGCCTGCAGACCGTCAGCTTTGGTCAGGTACGCAGCGTGCGGCTCAACGTGAACGTGCGTGAAACCCACGCCATGCTGCTGGATACGCTGTCGGAAGAGCACGAGCAGCATCAGGATCTCTTTAACAGCAATCGCCTGACCTTCTCGGAGGCGCTGGCGAAACTCTATCAGCGTCTTAATCCGCACATTGATATGGGGCAGCGTACGCCGCAGACCATCGGTGAGGAGCTGCTGGACTACCGCAACTATCTGGAGATGGAAGTGGAAGTCAACCGCGGTTCAGATGGCTGGCTGCGCGCAGAGAGCGGGGCGCTCTCAACCGGTGAAGCGATCGGTACCGGTATGTCCATTCTGGTGATGGTGGTGCAGAGCTGGGAAGAAGAGTCCCGTCGTCTGCGCGGCAAAGATATTTCGCCATGCCGACTGCTGTTCCTTGATGAAGCGGCCCGTCTGGATGCCCGCTCCATCGCCACGCTGTTCGAACTCTGTGAGCGACTGGAGATGCAGCTGGTGATTGCAGCGCCGGAGAATATCAGTCCGGAAAAAGGCACGACCTACAAACTGGTGCGTAAGGTGTTTAATAACACCGAGCATGTGCATGTGGTCGGTCTGCGTGGTTTTGCTGCCGATCCTTCGCCGGTGCGGGCGGGAAGCGACGCAGATGCGCTGCCCGATTTAACCGCTGAAAATTCGCAGGCTGAAACGTAGTCAAAAACTGAACCATTCGTTAATCTGGTTACGGCATTTGTCGCATGAGGCAAATGCCGTTTTTGTTTGTATACTCACATGATGAGTCACAGCGCGGTCGCAGTGGATACAGGGAACACTGCGAAGTTGAAAAACAAGGGGGCAGGGATGTTGCTGGTAAAAAAATTAAATCATCATCGCGTTCTATCATTGTTAGCGCTGGCGCTAACCGTTGTTCCATTTACGCTACCGCAGGCCGCTGTTATCGCCGCTTTGCCCGGGACAACGCAGGCGGCTATCTCCGTTTCCGAAAGTCAGCAACGCATCCGGCAGGCGTTTTCCAGCGCCGATCAGCCGTTTTATCTGGCACCGCTGGCGACGCTCTATGCATCCCGCCATATGCAACCGCTCTGGCAGGATCCCCAGGCGATACAAAAATTTCAGCAGCAGCTGGCTGAAGTGGCGCTTTCTGGTGTTCAGCCACAGTTCACGCGCTGGATTGAGCGTCTGACAAACCCGGCGATCACCGGCTTTGCCCGGGATGTCGCGCTGTCCGATGCGATGCTGGGCTATCTGCAATTTGTTTCGAATGTGCCGACGCAGGGTGAAACCTGGCTTTACAGCAATGTTCCCTACCGGCTGACACAGCCGTCGGTGGCGGTCGTGAATCAGTGGCAGAACGCGGTCAATGCAGGATCGGGCAACACGTTTATTGCGTCACTGCAGCCGCAGCACCCGCAGTATCAGCCGATGCACGCCGCGCTGAAAACCCTGCTAGGTGATAAACAACCCTGGCCGCAGCTGAAAAGCAGTGAAACGCTGCGCCCGGGACAGGTCAGTGACGATGTGCCGGCGCTGCGTGAAATCCTGCAGCGCAGCGGCATGTTAACGGCGCAGGTTAATGCACCTGTACCGGATGACGATGCGGTGCCGGTGGCCGCCTCACCAGTGACCCACAGCGACCAGCCGGTTGCGGTCAGCCCTTCCGCCGCGCCAGTCACCGATCTGTCCGCGCCTTCACTGCATTCGCCGGGTAACGTTCAGAGTCAGACGCTGGAAGGGAATACCGCCAATGTCTATGACGAGACGCTGGTGGCAGGTGTGAAGCGTTTCCAGCAGTGGCAGGGACTGGATGGCGACGGTGCTATCGGTGCCAGAACGCGGCAGTGGCTTAACGTCTCTCCGCAGATGCGTGCTTCGTTGCTGGCGCTGAACATTCAGCGACTGCGCCTGCTGCCGGACGATATGCACAACGGCATTATGGTGAACATCGCCAACTACTCGCTGATTTATTACAACAACGGCAACAAGATCCTCTCATCACGCGTCATCGTCGGGCGTCCCGATCGCAAAACGCCGTTGATGCGCAGCGCACTCAATAATGTGGTGCTGAACCCGCCATGGAATGTGCCGACCACGCTGGTGCGTAAAGATATCATTCCTAAAGTGAAGCAGGATCCGACCTATCTCTATAAGCATGGCTATACCCTGCTGTCGGGCTGGAGCGCTGACGCTGAAGTGATCGATCCCAGCATGATCGACTGGCGCATGGTCACCGCTTCATCGTTCCCCTATCGGTTGATTCAGGCACCGGGTGTGGCGAATGCGCTGGGCCGCTATAAATTTAATATGCCCAGCTCAGATGCGATCTATCTGCACGACACGCCGAACCACAACCTGTTCCAGCGGGATATCCGCGCGCTCAGCTCAGGCTGCGTCCGGGTAAATAAAGCGTCCGAACTGGCGGGCTTATTACTGCAGGACGCGGGCTGGAACGATGCCCGCATCTCCAGTACGTTAAAAGAGGGTGACACCCGCTACGTGCCCATTCGGCATCGTATTCCGGTCAATCTCTATTATCTGACGGCGTGGGTCGCTGATGATGGCAAACCACAGTTCCGCACAGATATTTACAATTATGATGACACCGCGCGTTCGGGCAGCCAGGCTTTGAGTCGGGCTGAGCAATTGCTGCTCTAGTGATTGATTTTAAATCGTTAGCGGCGGGCCGGTTATTCAAAAAAATGTTATCAAATGGCGATTCCTGCAGGGATCGCCACGCAAACAGGTTGTAGATGGGTTGACGCTCTACTGAGAGAAAGTTATGGTTCGGGCTGTGCGCTTTTTGCACATTTCTATGGCTTCACTCTCAGGTAAATCGTTACATGTCTACTATTGATTCTTTTCGTCGCAAACTACTGCTGTGCGGTAGCGCCGCCGCCGGTCTGGCATTATTACCCGCTTCTGCAAGGGCCTCGCTTTCTACCTCTCGCCCGCGTGTATTGATGCTTAATAATCTTCATACCGGTGAAACCCTTAAAACTGAGTTTTTTAATGGTAAGAGTTACGACAAGGATGAGTTGTCACGATTAAATCACTTTTTCCGTGACTATCGCGCCAATAAAGTGAAAAGCATCGATCCGCACCTGTTTGATCAAATCTTCCGCCTGCAGGCGCTGCTGGGAATGCGTAAACCGATACAGCTGGTTTCGGGCTACCGTTCACTGGCAACCAACAACATGTTACGTGAGAGCGGTCCTGGGGTGGCAAAGCACAGCTATCACACCAAAGGCCAGGCAATGGATTTCCATATCGAAGGGGTTTCTCTGGCCAATGTACGCAAAGCGGCGTTATCTCTGCGTGCGGGTGGTGTAGGATATTATCCCCGCAGTAACTTTGTACATATTGATACCGGGCCGATCAGGCACTGGTAATGACACCGGCAACGCTGCGTGAGCCGGTCATGGAGCGTTATGAATTACCACATTATTCCTGTTACCGCGTTTGCCCAGAATTGTTCAGTTATCTGGTGCGAGTCTACTCGTGAAGCCGCGCTGGTTGATCCAGGCGGCGATGCCGATCTGATCAAAGAGACGCTGGAACAACGCCAGCTTAAACCTTCCCGGATTCTGCTGACTCATGGACACCTTGATCACGTCGGGGCCGCCGTCGAGCTGGCTGCCTTCTGGCAGATTCCGATTGTCGGACCGCAAAAGCGTGATGCATTCTGGCTGGAAGCGCTGCCTACCCAGAGCCGGATGTTCGGACTTGATGAATGCGCGCCTTTTACCCCCGATCGCTGGCTGGAAGAGGGGGAGAGCGTACAGGTAGGGCTGACCACGCTGGAAGTCCTGCACTGTCCGGGCCATTCGCCTGGCCACGTGGTGTTCTTCGATCGGCCAGGAAGGTTACTGATTTCAGGTGACGTGATTTTTAATGGTGGTGTGGGACGCACAGACTTCCCGCAGGGCGATCATCAACAGTTAATCGATGCTATCCGCACGAAACTGCTGCCGCTGGGCGATGATGTCACTTTTCTGCCCGGTCACGGCCCGATTTCTACGCTGGGGCATGAACGCATCAGCAATCCTTTCCTGCAATAAAAAATGGGCCAGCAGGCCCATTTTTCAATTCGGTCATCCTGCTTACAGCACGGCGACAATGGCTTCGCACAGCGCCGACATATTGTCTGGCGTCATGCCCGCCACATTCACACGCCCTGAGTTCACCGCGTAGACGCCAAACTCTTCACGCAGGCGAATGACCTGGTCTTTGGTTAAGCCACTGAACGAGAACATGCCGTTCTGCTTAATAATAAAGCTGAAGTCGCGCTGTGCGCCTTTCTCCGCCAGCGTGTTTACGAAGAGCTGGCGCATGCGCTGAATGCGCTGACGCATGTCCGACAGCTCCTGCTCCCAGATGGTACGCAGGGTATCGTTGCCCAGAATGGTGGCGACGATGGCGGCGCCATGTGCCGGCGGATTGGAGTAGTTCGCGCGAATGGTGTACTTCACCTGACTGAACGCGGTATCTGCCACGCTCGCATCGGCGGCAACCAGCGTGATGGCACCAACACGCTCGTTATACAGGCCGAAATTCTTGGAGTAAGAGCTGGCGACGATCAGTTCCTGATGCGAGGTGGCAAAAATACGCAGGCCTTCTGCATCTTCCTCCAGACCACGGGCAAAACCCTGGTAAGCGAAGTCAAACAACGGCAGCCAGCCGTTGGCCTGTGACAGCTCCGCCAGCTGTTGCCACTGCTCAGCGGTCGGGTCGATACCGGTCGGGTTATGGCAGCAGCCGTGGAACAGCACCACGTCGCCTGGCTGAACCTGTTTCAGTGACGCGACCATGCCATCGAAATCCAGCGTATGGTTTGCCGGGTCGTAATAGTGGTATTCACAGACCTCAAGACCGGCAGCGTTAAACACGTTGTTGTGATTCGGCCAGCTTGGATTGCTGATCCAGACCCGCTTCACCGATGTTTGCGTGGCGAGGAAATCGGCTGCAACGCGTAGCGCGCCTGTACCACCCGGTGTCTGAGCCGTGCGAGCGCGGCCAGTGGTGATTAGCGGGCTCTGGTTGCCAAACAGCAGGGCCTGTGTGCAGCGGGCAAAATCAGCCAGGCCATCAATGCTGAGATAGTTTTTGGTGGTTTCATTTTCCAGCAGATATTGCTCAGCTTTTTTAACACTGGTCAGCACCGGGGTCTTGCCGGTTTCGTCTTTATAGACGCCGATACCCAGATTGATTTTTTCCGGGCGGTCGTCAGCACGAAACAGATCGGCCAGCCCAAGAATAGGATCGGCGGGTGCAGCAGAGATCGATTCAAACATGTGTCAGGTCCATTAGCGTGAACTTTAGCGAAAAGAGCTCTCAGGTTAGCGTCCGGCCAGACAAATGCCAACCGTTTGCGAGACAAATTCATACATTTTGCAGTGTGGATTGCGCGACGGGGAAAGGTAATGATTAAAGCGGGGTAACGGCGCGAGGAAAAACGCACCTGTCGGGAATAGCAGCCATAAAAAAACGGGGCCTTAGCCCCGTTTTCAACATGTTTTAAGCGGAATTAGAACTGGTAAACCAGGCCTACACCCACTACGTCGTCTGTGTTCAGACCCAAGCGGTTGTTGTCATTCAGCTGGTTGATCTGATAGTCCACATAGGTCGACATGTTTTTGTTGAAGTAGTAAGTCGCGCCAACGTCGATGTATTTAATCAGGTCAGCATCGCCCACGCCTTCAATGTCCTTGCCTTTAGACTGTACATAGGCAATGGATGGACGCAGACCGAAGTCGAACTGATACTGTGCAACAAGTTCAATGTTCTGTGCTTTGTTTGCAAAGCCAGTGGTAGAGAACGCGTTGCCGTTAGCCAGAGTACCAGTAGCAGTAACTGGTGTTGAGTTGCGAGTTTCACCGTACATTGCAGCCAGATAAACGTTGTTTGCATCGTACTTAATAGCCGTTGCCCAGTTTTCAGCACGTTTACCAGCACCCTGACCGGTGACAGTGGTAACTGCAGCACCGCCGCCATTAGCCTGGCTAGGTGTAACAGTTGTCTGTGCGCCTGCTGCCTGAGCATTAGTACGATCGCTGCTGCTATAAGCACCTACGATACCCAGACCGATTGGTGAGGTATAAGAGGTTGACACACCGTAGCCGTCGCCGTTGGAGCGACGCAGGCCGTCGGTACCGGTGCGCTCGTTTTTACCCTGATACTGAACTGCGAAGTCCCAGCCATCAACCAGGCCGAAGAAGTTGGTGTTGCGGTAGGTCAGCAGGCCTGTGCTACGGCCGTTCATGAAGTTATCGGAATATCCTGAATCACCACCGAATTCTGGCAGCATATCGGTCCAGCCGATTGCATCATAAACCACACCGTAGTTACGGCCGTAGTCGATTGAGCCAGCATCGCCGAATTTCAGACCGGCAAAGCCCAGACGGGTTTTGTTGCCATTCTGTGCATCAGAACCTTCAGAGTTGTTCGCCTGAACGTTGTATTCCCACTGGCCGTAACCGGTCAGCTGGTCATTAATCTGGGTTTCGCCTTTAAAGCCGAAACGAACATAAGATTTGTCACCGTCGTTGCCTGAGTCATCAGAGAAATAATGCAGGCCAACAGCTTTACCGTACAGGTCCAGTTTGTTGCCGTCTTTGTTATAGATTTCTGCAGCGTTTGCTGCGCCGGCGGCTAACAGAGCAGGGATAACCACTGCAAGAATATTGCGCTTCATCATTATTCATTACCCTCATTGGAGTTATTTGTACACCTGCCACTGCCGTCAAGAAACCTTTACGGGAACCCTGAACGAAGTTTGGTGTCTTCCTGTGTCTGCACGCATCTTTCCATCCCACCCGCCGTAATTCTAGCGCTTAAATGCTACTAAACTCGTAATCTTGTTTCAGTAAGAAAATATGTATTACAAAATGTAAAAAACGCGGAACTTTGTGAGAGAACTCAAAATTTACAAAAATAAAAAAAGGCCGGCAGTGCCGACCTCGTTATATATATGAATTTCTTATATTTAATGCCGAATATCAGAAACTCGCGTTGCGTGGGGTGCGCGGGAAGGGGATTACGTCCCTGACATTTTGTACGCCGGTGACATAGGCGATTAAACGTTCAAAGCCTAATCCAAAGCCAGAATGTGGCACGGTACCGTAGCGACGCAGGTCACGATACCACCAGTAATCTTCTTTATTCAGACCCATCTCTTCCAGACGCGCGTCCAGGACATCCAGACGTTCTTCACGCTGTGAACCGCCAATGATCTCACCAATGCCTGGCGCCAGAACATCCATCGCCGCCACGGTTTTGCCATCGTCATTCAGGCGCATATAGAACGCTTTAATGTCTTTCGGATAGTTTTTCACCACCACCGGCGCTTTAAAGTGTTTCTCCGCCAGGTAACGCTCATGCTCAGAGGAGAGGTCAATACCCCATGAAACCGGGTTTTCGAAGGTCTGACCGCAGTTCATCAGGATCTCAACCGCATCGGTATAATCCACCTGCGCGAAATCGGTGGTGATGAAACGCTGCAGACGCTCAACCGCCTCTTTATCTACCCGCTCAGCAAAGAAGGCCATGTCATCGGCACGCTCTTCCAGCACCGCGTTGAAGACATACTTCAGCATTGATTCGGCCAGTGCAGCGGCATCATCCAGTGAGGCAAAGGCGATTTCCGGCTCCAGCATCCAGAATTCCGCCAGATGGCGGCTGGTGTTGGAGTTCTCTGCGCGGAACGTCGGACCGAAGGTGTAGATCTTCGACAGGGCGCTGGCATAGGTTTCGCCATTCAGCTGACCTGAAACGGTCAGGAACGCCTCTTTACCAAAGAAATCTTCGCTGAAGTCAACTTTGCCCAGATCGTTACGCGGCAGGTTTTCCATATCCAGCGTAGAGACACGGAACATTTCGCCGGCACCTTCGGTATCGGAGGCGGTAATCAGCGGCGTCGAGACCCAGAAATAGCCATTTTCATGGAAGAAGCGATGCAGCGCCTGCGCCAGGGTGTGGCGAACGCGGGCGACCGCGCCAATCAGGTTGGTGCGCGGACGCAGGTGAGCCACTTCGCGCAGGTACTCGATACTGTGGCGTTTCGCCGCCATCGGGTAGCTGTCGGGATCTTCCACCCAGCCTACGACTTCCAGGCTGGTCGCCTGAATCTCAAACGCCTGGCCCTGACCCGGTGAGGCCACCACTTTACCGGTGACGATAACGGAACAGCCCGTGGTCAGACGCAGCACTTCATCCTGATAATTATTCAGAGAATTATTGACGACAGCCTGAACGGGATTAAAGCAGGAGCCGTCATAGACAGCGATGAAGGAAAGACCGGCTTTGGAATCTCTTCGGGTACGCACCCAACCACGTACGGTGACTTCACTGTCAACCGCGACGCGACCGTGCAGTACGTCCGCTACAGGCACTACGCTCATAAATATCTCTCTATATAGAAGAAGTGAGTAAAAAAGTTGCCCCATCCGGGGTTTTGCTATGTTACTTGCGAGTCTTCAGGAAACAAGCAAAATTCAGGGGGAAAGCAGATTTATTACAGCAGAGGCGGGGCGTATCAACGCCCCGATAAGAAGAGGATTAACTCGCTTTTTTCACCAGCGGCAGATCAAAAGCTTTACGCAGCGCCCTGACAAAGGCTTTATCCTGGCAGATGGTTTTTCCCGGGCTGTCTGAGAGTTTCGCCACCGGCTTGCCATTGCACTGCACCAGTTTGATAACGATGTTCAGTGGCGTCACGCCCGGAATATCGCAGGTGAGGCGGGTACCGATGCCGAACACCACGTTCGTCCGCTGGCCAAAGTGGCGGTAAAGCGCCAGCGCTTTGTCGAGATTTAAGTTGTCAGAAAAGACCAGGTGTTTGCTTTGCGGATCGATACCCAGCTTCTGGTAGTGGGCGAGGGCTTTCTCGCCCCATTCGACCGGATCGCCGGAGTCGTGGCGCAGTCCCTGGTAGCGGCGGGCAAACACCGGACCGAAATCACGCAGAAAGGCGTCCATAGCGATGCAATCGGTCAGGGCGATGCCCAGCTTATCGTCATACTCATCCAGCCACGCCTGCAGCGCAGCGCGCTGGCTGTTGGCCAGTACCGGACTGATCTGCTGGAAGGCCTGGAACCACTCATGCGCCTGTGTTCCCACTGGCGTCAGTGACAGACGGCGCGCCAGATCATAGTTACTGGTGCCAATCAGCCACGGAAATTCCTGTTTCAGCGTTGAGACGATCGACTGCTGCACATCCTGCGAATAGCGACGACGGGTGCCAAAATCCATCAGGCGGAAGCGTGACATATCAAGGTCAGCCACCTGGGCTTTAAAGTCGCCGAGTTTCTGATGTAAGTGGTCAAGTGCCTGCTGAGTAGTGACCTGCGGCGTGCGATGACGATGCACAATCTCACTGATCAGCGCCAGCAGCGGCACCTCCCACATGATCACTTCTCGCCACGGCCCCTGAATACGGAGTTCCAGCTTGCCATGATGATTACGCACCTCAACCTGATCCGGGTTATAGCGGAACTGGCGTAACCAGCTGAGGTAATCCTGCCGGAAGAAGGGAAGGTAAGACAACCAGGTCGCTTCATCATCAGTCAGCGCCAGGTGTTGCATTGCGGT
Source organism: Pantoea sp. EKM21T (assembly GCF_011800405.1). NCBI lineage: Bacteria > Pseudomonadati > Pseudomonadota > Gammaproteobacteria > Enterobacterales > Erwiniaceae > Pantoea > Pantoea sp. EKM21T. Next base: position 250,891 of record NZ_JAALFV010000001.1, on the reverse strand, counting down.
TATCGCGTCACGAATTTCGTCAGCGTAGAGACCCAGCAGTTCGTCGCCGCGGCAGCGAAACTCCGCCGCCACCGTTATGTCATGATAGCGGTGGAAAACGGCCTGCTGCATATGGAGCTTATAGGCGTCCGTATCCAGCAGCGAGGTCAGTATCGGGGAAGCATGTCCTGTCATGGCGCGTTTCAGCATCCTGTTCGGTGGCGCAGAGCCCGGTGTTGTACACAGTCATAAAGACGCAAAAGTATAATTCACTATCTGAAGCCGATCACAGCATATTTCAGACGGGCGGGTCGAGGCCAATCTGTGCCATTGTTAACAAAGTGTAGCCATTTCACCCTTTAGGTGCATTGTGCGTGGCAAGCTTGTAGTAACAAGCTTAGACTTTGCCGGTAAACTTATAACAACGCGAGACGCAATATGACGCAACAGCCCCAAATCAAGTATCGCCACGACTACCGTGCGCCTGAGTACACCATCACCGATATCGATTTAACTTTTGAACTGGATGCGTCCACCACTCGTGTAACGGCCATCAGCCAGGTTAAACGACTGGGCGACAGCCAGGCTGAGCTGCGACTGGACGGCGAAGCGTTAACGCTGATTGCGCTGGAGGTCGACGGGCAAGCCTGGACGGCCTTCCGTGAAGAAGAGGGCGCACTGGTCATCAGCCAGCTGCCGGAAAGCTTCACCCTGAAAATTATTAACGATATTCACCCGGACCAGAACACCGCGCTGGAAGGGCTGTATAAATCGGGCGAGGCGCTCTGCACCCAATGTGAGGCTGAAGGCTTCCGTCATATTACCTGGTATCTCGATCGCCCCGACGTGCTGGCGCGCTTTACCACCACCATCTATGCCGACGGTGAGCGCTATCCATTCCTGCTCTCCAACGGTAACCGCATTGACAGCGGCCGGGATGAGCAGGATCGCAGCTGGGTTAAGTGGCAGGATCCGTTCCCGAAACCCTGCTACCTGTTTGCGCTGGTGGCGGGCGATTTCGACGTGCTGCGCGACAGCTTCACTACCCGTTCAGGACGTGATGTGGCGCTGGAGATCTTCGTCGATCGCGGTAACCTCGACCGTGCCGACTGGGCGATGACCTCGCTGAAAAACAGCATGAAGTGGGATGAAGAGCGTTTCGGTCTGGAGTATGACCTCGACATCTTTATGATCGTGGCGGTGGACTTCTTCAACATGGGCGCCATGGAGAACAAAGGCCTTAACGTCTTCAATGCCAAATATGTGCTGGCTAAAGCGGAAACGGCGACGGACAAAGATTACCTGGGCATTGAAGCGGTTATCGGTCACGAATATTTCCATAACTGGACCGGTAACCGCGTGACCTGCCGCGACTGGTTCCAGCTCAGCCTGAAAGAGGGACTGACAGTGTTCCGCGATCAGGAGTTCAGCTCTGATCTGGGCTCACGCGCGGTGAACCGCATTGATAACGTGCGTATCGTACGCGGTGCGCAGTTCGCCGAAGATGCCAGCCCGATGGCACACCCGATCCGTCCGGATCAGGTCATCGAGATGAACAACTTCTATACCCTGACGGTGTATGAAAAAGGGTCAGAAGTGATCCGTATGATGCACACCCTGCTGGGTGAAGAGAATTTCCAGAAGGGCATGAAGCTCTATTTTGATCGCCACGACGGCAGCGCCGCCACCTGTGATGATTTTGTTCAGGCGATGGAAGATGCCTCGAATGTTGACCTGTCGCAGTTCCGCCGCTGGTACAGCCAGTCCGGTACGCCAGTGCTGACGGTGCGCGACGATTACAACCCGGAGCTGGAGCAGTATACGCTGCACGTCACGCAGCACACGCCTGCGACTGCCGATCAGAAAGAGAAGCTGCCGCTGCATATCCCGCTGGATATTGAACTCTACGATGGCGAAGGCAAGGTGATCCCGCTGCAGAATAATGGTCATCCGGTGCATCATGTGCTGAATGTCACCGAGGAGTTCCAGACCTTTATTTTCGATAACGTCTACTTCCAGCCGGTGCCGTCGCTGCTGCGCGAATTCTCTGCTCCGGTTAAGCTTGATTACAAATGGAGTGATGCTCAGCTCACCTTCCTGATGCGTCATGCACGCAACGACTTCTCCCGCTGGGATGCGGCTCAGAGCCTGCTGGCGACCTATATCCGTCTGAATGTCGCCCGCTATCAGCAGGGCCAGCATCTGTCACTACCGCTGCATGTCGCCGACGCCTTCCGCGCGGTGCTGCTGGATACCGACTGCGACCCGGCGCTGACCGCGCTGATCCTGACGCTGCCGTCGGAAAATGAGATTGCCGAGCTGTTTGATACTATCGATCCGCAGGCGATTGCGCTGGTGCGTGACGCGCTGCAACGCACGCTGGCACGCGAACTGGCCGATGAGTTTTTTGCGATCTACAACGCCAATCAGCAGCCTGAATACCGCGTGGAGCATGACGCGATTGGTCAGCGCAGCCTGAAAAATATCTGCCTGACCTATCTCGCCTTCAGCGATGCGCAGCTGGCGGATAAACTGGTGCAGACCCAGTATCACCAGGCGACCAACATGACCGATGCGCTGGCGGCGCTTTCTGCTGCTGTTGCGGCACAGTTACCGTGCCGTGATGCGCTGCTGGCAGCTTACGATGAGCGCTGGCATCAGGATGGTCTGGTGATGGACAAATGGTTTGTGCTGCAGGCGACCAGTCCGGCCGCTAACGTGATGCGCAATGTGCGTCAGCTTCTGAATCATCGCTCCTTCACCATGAGTAATCCGAACCGCGTTCGCTCGCTGGTGGGTGCCTTTGCCTCGGCTAACCCGGCCGCCTTCCATGCTAAAGATGGCAGCGGGTACAAGTTCCTGGTGGAGATGCTTACCGACCTTAACACCCGCAATCCGCAGGTTGCGGCACGGATGGTGGAGCCGCTGATTCGCCTGAAACGTTATGACGAAGGCCGTCAGGCGATGATGCGCCAGGCGCTGGAGCAGCTGCTGGAGCTGGATAAACTCTCTGGCGACCTCTACGAGAAAATTACCCGGGCACTGAACGCCTGATAATAAAAAAGGGGAGTGTCTGAGACACTCCCCTTTTTTAGCGCTGCTGCGCGAAACGAACCGGCTGCGGTCGCTCCGTACGCTGCATGACCCGATCCAGTACCTCCGCTTCCAGCTCGGCCAGCCGCACCGATCCGCGACGGCGGGGACGGGGCAGATCCACCAGCAGATCCAGCCCGATCTGACCCTCTTCGATCAACAGCACGCGATCTGCCATCACCACCGCTTCACTGACATCATGCGTAACCAGCAGCACGGTAAAGTGATGCTGCTGCCACAGTGACTCAATCAATCCCTGCATTTCAATGCGGGTCAGGGCATCCAGCGCCCCCAGCGGTTCATCCAGCAGCAGTAAACCGGGCCGGTGGATCAGCGCTCTGGCCAGTGCGACGCGCTGTTTCTGGCCGCCGGAGAGGGCGGCTGGCCACTCATCAGCCCGATCGGCGAGGCCTACCGCCGCCAGCGCATCCAGCGCCGCGCTGCGCCATTCGCGTCCGCGCAGACCCAGTCCGACGTTATCGATCACTTTTTTCCACGGCAGCAGTCGCGCATCCTGAAACATCAGGCGGGTATCTTCACGAGCCGACTGCAGCGGCGCATTGCCTGCCAGCAGTTCACCGCTGGAGCTCTGTTCGAGACCGGCCAGCAGGCGCAGCAGCGTGCTTTTGCCACAGCCGCTGCGACCCACCACCGCCACAAACTGACCTGAGGGAATATGCAGGTCAATCTTATTCAGAATGGTGCGGCTGCCATACTGTTTGCTGACGCCGTTAACGCCAACCGGGGTGCCGGTGTTGAGGCGCGCCGGTGAGAGAGTCTGGCTCATGCGTTCTCCTCCTTCAGTTGATAAGCGGGATGCCAGCGCAGCCAGACACGTTCAAGTAACAACGCGGCGACATCCGCCAGTTTGCCGAGCAGGGCGTAAAGAATAATGGCGACCACCACCACATCGGTCTGCAGGAATTCACGCGCGTTCATGGCCAGATAGCCGATACCCGCGTTGGCAGAGATGGTCTCTGCCACAATCAGCGTCAGCCACATCAGGCCCAGCGCGAAACGCACGCCGACCATGATATTGGGCAGCGCGCCGGGTAGGATCACCTGAATAAACAGGCTCCAGCCGGAAAGGCCATAGCTGCGCGCCATCTCAACCAGCCCGCGATCGATGTTGCGGATGCCGTGATAAGTATTCAGGTAGATCGGGAACAGCGTCCCCAGCGCCACCAGAAAGATCTTGGCGGACTCATCAATACCGAACCAGAGGATTACCAGCGGGATCAGCGCCAGATGCGGCACATTGCGCAGCATCTGTACCGAGGTATCCAGCAGTCGTTCACCGGTTCTGGAGGTGCCGGTAATCAGCCCGAGCAGCAGGCCGATAGAGCCGCCGATACTGAAGCCGATCAGCGCCCGCCAGCTACTGATCGCCAGATGCTGCCAGAGTTCACCACTGGCGGTCAGCTGCCAGAAGGTGGTCACAATTTTCTCCGGTGCGGGCAGAATACGGGTCGACAACCAGCCGGTTTGCGAGGCAATCTGCCACACCACGACCAGCAGCGTCGGCAGCAGCCAGGGCACCAGCGTATCAGCAAGGCGTTTTCGGGTTCTGGTCATCATGCTCTCCTCAGCCCCGGGCGACTTTTTTCTCAGGGGTAAAATCGTTGGCTACCGCTTCACCGTGTGCCTGAACCACGCGCGGCTGGGGCACCAGTGGAATCTGCAGATCAAGATGCGGGAACAGCAGTTCGCCGACGCGATAAGCCTCTTCCAGGTGCGGATAACCCGACAGGATGAAGGTCTCAATGCCCAGCGCTTCATACTCTTTGATGCGTGCGGCTACGGTCGGACCATCGCCGACCAGCGCGGTCCCGGCTCCGCTGCGCACCAGGCCGACGCCTGCCCACAGGTTAGGGCTGATTTCGAGCTTGTCGCGGCGACCGCCATGCAGCGCGGCCATCCGGCGCTGCCCCACAGAGTCTGCCCGCTGGAACGCCGCCTGCGCTTTCGCGATGGTGGCGTCATCCACATTGGCAATCAGTTTGTCGGCGGCCTGCCAGGCCTCTTCATTGGTTTCACGCACGATCACATGCAGACGGATGCCAAACCGGACGGTGCGTCCCTGGGCTGCCGCTTTCGCGCGCACCTGATCAATCTTCTCTTTGACCTGCGCAGGGGGTTCGCCCCAGGTGAGGTAAACATCGACCTGTTCGGCCGCCAGCTCCTGGGCTGGCTCAGAAGAGCCACCAAACCACAGCGGGGGACGAGGCTGCTGCACCGGTTTAAACATCAGACGCGCACCGCGTACCTTCACGTGCTTGCCTTCATAATCGATGGTTTCGCCTTCCAGCACCCGACGCCAGACGCGGGTAAACTCGGCGGATTCCGCGTAACGCTCGCGGTGATCCAGGAACACACCGTCGCCCGCCAGCTCTTCCGGATCGCCGCCGGTCACCAGATTAAACAGCGCACGTCCGTTAGAAAGACGGTCCAGCGTGGCGGCCTGACGTGCTGCCTGGGTCGGTGAAATCACCCCAGGACGCAGTGCGACCAGAAACCGCAGGCGCTGCGTCACCGGAATCAGCGAGGCGGCAACCAGCCAGGCATCTTCACAGGAGCGGCCGGTCGGGATCAGTACGCCGCCAAAGCCAAGGCGGTCAGCGGCCTGCGCCACCTGTTGCAGATAGGCGTGATCAACCGGTCGCGCCCCTTCGGCAGTACCAAGATAGTGGCCGTCGCCATGCGTCGGCAGGAACCAGAAAATGGATACGCTCATTGTTGCTCCTTATTGCGTCACGGTATGCGGATGCCAGATGCGATCCTGAATCGTCACTTTTACTGGCAAGAGATGATTGGCATAGAACAGGTCAGCGGTGCGCTGCTGGGCGGCCGCGGTTTCGGCACTGACCGGCGAAATGCGGGTTGGCGGCCGATGGCTGAGGTAGCTGGCGATGACCGGTTCGGGCAAGCCCATCGCCTGCGCCAGTAGTGTGGTGCTCTGCTGACGCTGGCTGATTGTCAGCGCGTCGGCAGTGCTGAAGGTGTCGAGCACCTGCTGAATAAACGCGCCATGGGCTTCGGCATAGCTGCGGGTCGCTAAATAGAAGGAGCCGGTCAGATTAAGGGAGCTGCCATCAATCAGCAGGCGCGAATTTCCCTGCAGCAGCACCGATGAATAGTAGGGGTCCCAGATTGCCCAGGCATCAACGTCACCCTGCTGGAAGGCGGCGCGCGCATCGGCGGGGGTGAGATAGACCGGCGTGATGTCTTTAAAGGTCAGGCCCGCCTGCTGTAACGCGCGCAGCAGTAAGTTGTGAGAGCTGGAGCCTTTCTGGAAAGCCACTTTCTTGCCTTTCAGATCCGCAACCTGTTTCAGCGGGCTGCTTTTTGGCACCAGAATCACTTCCGCTTTGGGTTTTGGCGGCTCCGCGCCGACATAAAGCAGATCCGCGCCCGCGGCCTGGGCAAACAGCGGGGGAAGATCACCGGTACTGCCCAGGTCGATACTGTTGATATTCAGCGCTTCCAGCATTTGTGGGCCTGCAGGGAACTCGATCCACTTAATCCGGGTATGGGGAAAACGCTTCTCCAGTAACTGATGTGACTTCGCCAGCACCATGCTGACCGAACCTTTCTGATAGCCGATGCGAATCTCAGACGGATCGGATTCGGCGGCCTGTACCTGAAGGCCGGCCAGCAGAAGTCCGGCCACCAGCCACTTTCCTAATCTCAGCTTCATCGATCGCTTCCTTATACCGCTTGCGCAACGGGATGGTGGTGACGGGTCAGTGCCAGCCAGAAGGCGGAGACGGCCTCATCCAGGCGCTGTGACAGTGAATCCTGCAGTTCGGGCTGACGGTCGTAATGACTGATCTGATGATCCTCGGCATAAACACCATGCAGGATCTCCTGCGCTTTTAAGGCGCTGAGCACCGGCTTCAGGGCGTAGTCCAGCGCCAGCATATGACCGGCACTGCCGCCGCTGGCCAGCGGTAAAACGACTTTGTGTTCCAGTGCGCGTTCAGGCAGCAGATCGAGCAGCGTCTTCAGCGCACCCGAAAACGACGCTTTATAGATAGGTGTCGCAATAATCAGTCCATCAGCCGAAGCCAGATCGTCACGCAGGGCGAGAAGCGCAGGTGCATCAAAACGCGCATTGATTAAATCGTCAGGCTGAAAGTTGTGAATATTCCACGGAATGACTTCAATACCACGCGCCTCCAGCTTGTGCTGACACAGCGTCAGCAGTGAGGTTGAGCGGGAGGGGAATCGTGGGCTGCCTGCCAGCGTAATAACTCGCATCATCACTCCTTATAACTAAAAGTTATTGATTATCAAATGTTGAGAACTTATGCCTTCATACTGTCAGAGCAGGGGAGTGGGCTTAAATGATTTATCCGGCAAAGTAAGGGTGAAATCTGCAAATAGAAGGCGTTGCGACAGATGTCAGCATCGCCGCTTCCGATAATTCTTAAATTAAGCGCTGGCAGCGGAACAATTCATTAAGGGGCATGATACGAGATCGTCAAAATGTGTCGGTTGAGCAGAAAAAATATCTTTCGTCTGATTGCTTAATCATTTTTTCTGAGAGTGGCGCGGCCATAAAGCGCAACGGCTGACAAAATAGCGCTGCGAAGCAGCACAGAATCAGCTTATCTGCGGCAGCCTCTGCCAAAGATTAAGATTTATTGCAGAAAGCAAACTGTAATAATAATGAAGGAATGCTGAAATTATTCATCGTTTCAGATGTTCGCTTACAGATTTCTGAATCTGGTTACGTCTGCTTTGCAGGGCTAATTTAAATCGATCCTCAACGGTTTTAACATTACTGCGGGCTATAGATGCACTTTCGTTAAGAGTGATGCTCACATGAAACATTAAGATGATTTTTACGGCTGGTCTTTTTTCGCATTACAGGTTTAAGATAATCGGGCTCAATGAAAGCAATCATAATAATCGCGCCTTACTCTTTTCGACGTTTCGCCTCTGGTCAGAACCTGCATCAGGCAGGTGAATCGTATTGTCATTTTCTAACAGCAGAGAATTGCATATGTCTGACATCCTGTTATCCGTTATTATTCCAACCTACAATGTTGAGAAATATATTGTAGAGTGCGTCGATTCGTTATTACGCCAGGTTAAAGCGCCCAATGAAATAATCATTGTGAATGATGGATCTACTGATGGAACATTAGCCTTAATTGAACAGAATTATGCGCACCTTTCTCAGGTGAAAGTGATCACCATTGAAAATGGCGGCCTCGGCAATGCACGGGACACCGGCATTGCACTGGCAAAGGGTCAGTTTCTCTTTTTCTGTGACCCGGATGATGTCGTGGTTGATGGCCTCGTCACTGAGCTGGCAATGGTGGCGGAGAAGCATCCTGAAACGGATCTTTTCTGTTTTAACTCCTGCGTCTATGAAGATGGCCACATTGATATCACCTCGCCAAAAGTGAAGCATGACCAGTTTGGCCAGCAGAAACCACAGGAGGTCTTTCTGCGCCTGCTGCGTAATGGCAGATATACCTCTGCCGTCTGGAATTACGTCTTAAGAAAAAGCGTCATTGAACAGCATAAGTTGCGCTTTGTCCGTCGGGTTCATGAAGACCACAACTTTACGCTCTCCGTGTTTATGAAATGCCAGCACGCATGGGTCAGCCGTCAGGTCTATTATAAGCAGCGCATCCGCAGTGGTTCACTGACCAACAGTACCAAAGGCAATGAGTTTTTCTATCAGCGCTATGACGCTTTTATGCATGCTTATAATACGTTAACCAGTTCGCTCCCTAAATCAGCCTGGCGTAGTTCGCTGGAAAAGTCTTATTTACTTCATTCGTTCCGTCTGATGATCTATTTGTCTCTCTATAATAAAACGCCGGTGCCGGAATATGTCTGTAATGCCATTCGCTTTATGGGTCGTAATGTAAAATCAGAAAATCTTAAAGAGTGGTTGTTGTTTAATCGCCCGGAGCTCTTTATTGCGCTGCAGCACTACAAGGTTAAAAAAGAGCTCAAGCGCGCAGCCTGATTCTGAAAAATGTGAAGCGATATTGTTTATGCCTTAGCGAAATGAGAAGGTGAGACATGCAATGTGTATAAGGTTGTTGCGACATGGCAAAAGTACTCGATAAAAGTCTGGTTATTAATATTTTCTCGCTGCTGGCTTACCGTGGCGCGTCGTTTCTGTTTCCGCTGGCCACGCTGCCCTATCTTGCCCGCGTTCTGGGCGTAGAGCAGATGGGTACGCTGGCGCTGGCGATCGCCTGCGTGCTCTATTGCAGCACCATCTCCGACTGGGGATTCAATGTCTTTACCACCAAAGATATTGCTCACCATCGTGATGACAAAGAACGCGTCAGTCAGCTCTTCTGGTCAACGTTTAACGCCAAGCTGATGCTGCTGGTGGTCACCAGCGGCACGCTGCTGACCGCGACCTGGTTCAATCCCTCCTGGCACCCTCTGTTCTTCATCATTCTGGCGAACTGCACCACGCTGGTCGGCTCGCTGTTTTCATTCGGCTGGCTGATGCAGGGCTTTGAGAAGCTGGGTAAGACGGCGATGATCGCCACCTTCGGTAACTTCTGTGCGATTCCGCTGACCTTTTTGCTGGTGAAATCTCCGCAGGATACCTGGCTGGCTGCCCTGATCCCTGGCGCGGTCTCCATTATCAGCGCGGCAATTACGCTGAAGTTTGTGCTGGAGATGAAAGTCATTGGCCGCTATCGCTTTGAACCACGCGAAATCAAACAGCGCATCACCGACAGCATGGATGTATTTATCGCCATTGCCGGTGCTAACCTTTTCAACAGCGTCAACGTGGTGATTCTCGCCACCTTTGCTTCTACTTACATGGTCGGGATCTACAACGGCGCCGATCGCCTGCGTAAAGCGGCTAACTCTGTGCCGGAGCAGATCGGCAGCGCCTTCTTCCCGCGCGTCAGCCACCTGTTCGGCCGGGATAAACGGGCCGCGATTGCGGCGACACGCAAAAGCCTGCTGCTGTCGTTTTCCCTGAGTCTGTCGATTGTAATCTTCACCTGGTTTTTTGCTGACCTGGTGGTCTCAATATTGCTGGGTAAAGACTTTATCCAGTCAGCGGATGTGCTGCGCGTCTTTGTGCTCTGCTTCCTGTTTGGCAACATTGCCTACCCGGCTGGATTACAGATTCTGATCCCACATGGTCTGGCCCGCCAGCGTATGTGGGTAATGATGGCCGCTGGTGTGGTTAACGTGCCGCTGTGCTGTTTCCTGGCGTGGAAGTTTGGCGCAATCGGTGCCGCATGGTCGATGGTCGGGGCTGAAGCGTTCGTCTGTCTCGGTATTTTTGGCATCATGCAACGTCACGGCATCCTGCGGGAATATCTGTTTCCCTCTGAGGTGAAAAATCAACCCGTAAACGATTCCGCCGCGTAAGATCAAAGCATTTTCAGTTAACTTCACGCTTCCCCGCTGTTCGATTTACTTTTGCGCCAGAGCACTTTACCATTCTGGCGCACATTTTCCCGTGCACCGACTTCCACGATCGCTTCCGTCCTTCAGGAGAGTGCATGTTTTATCCTATCGTCCGACCGGCGCTGTTTAAACTTGATCCCGAACGCGCACACGAACTCACTTTTCAGCAACTGCGTTTTATGAACGGCACCCCACTGGAGATGTTTTATCGCCAGAATCTGCCGTCGCGTCCGGTCACCTGTATGGGACTGACCTTTAAGAATGCCCTTGGCCTGGCGGCGGGTCTGGATAAGAACGCAGAGTGCATTGATGCGTTTGCGGCGATGGGCTTTGGCTTTGTTGAAGTCGGCACCGTCACGCCGCGCGCCCAGGCGGGGAACGATAAGCCACGCATGTTTCGTCTGGTGGAAGCGGGCGGAATTATCAATCGGATGGGGTTTAATAATCTGGGTGTTGATCACCTGGTTGAAAACGTGAAGAAAGCGCGCTTTAACGGCGTGCTGGGGATCAATATCGGTAAAAATAAAGATACGCCGGTCGAGCAGGGCAAAGATGATTATCTCATCTGCATGGAAAAGGTTTATGCCCACGCCGGTTATATCGCCATCAATATTTCCTCACCTAACACCCCAGGTTTACGTTCGCTGCAATATGGCGAGGCGCTGGATGATCTGCTTTCTTCCATCAAACAGAAACAAAAAGAGCTGGAACAGCGTCATCTGAAATATGTTCCGCTGGCCGTAAAAATTGCGCCCGATCTCTCTGAAGAAGAGTTAATTCAGGTCGCGGACAGTTTAATTCGTCATCAGATTGATGGCGTGATTGCCAGCAATACCACGCTCGATCGTTCGCTGGTGAGCGGTCTTAAGCATGCTGAGGAAGCGGGTGGGTTAAGTGGACGGCCAGTGCAGTCGCGCAGCACGGCGGTGATCCAGCGTCTCTCTCAGGAACTGCAGGGACGGTTGCCGATTATTGGCGTAGGCGGGATCGATTCTCTGACGGCAGCGCGTGAAAAAATCGCCGCCGGGGCAACACTGGTTCAGATTTATTCAGGCTTTATTTATCAGGGGCCAGGCTTAATTAAAGATATCGTCACCCATCTCTAAGACAATTCTCACAATCATTGGCCGGGGGGTTTATTTATCCCCTCGGCTCGTTTATATTTTGTCCTGTTGCACGCTTTTTCAGCTTTTCCTTATGTTTCTTTTTTCGCTGAATTCTGCGTGATTTTTGGCGCAGCGGTAAATACAGGGCACACGATGAAAATTAAACCCGATGATAACTGGCGTTGGTATTTTGACAGCAGCCACGACCGAATGATGCTCGACCTGGCAGACGGTATGCTTTTTCGTTCCCGTTATTCCCGCAAAATGCTCACGCCGGATGCCTTCACTGAATCGGGTTTTTGTGTCGATGACGCCGCCCTTTATTACACCTTTGAAGAGACCTGCCGTCAGTGCAAACTCAGTGGCAGCCATCGCGCCGAACTGGTGTTAAATGCGCTGGTCGCTGCACGCTTCCTCAAGCCACTGATGCCGAAAAGCTGGCATTTCGCCTCTTATGCCCCGGCAATGCAGCCCCGTCCCGGTGAAATGGTACAGGTTACGCTGGCAGAAGAGGGAACGCAGGCACGACTGCTGGTGGTTGAGAGTGGCGATAATGCGGCGCTCTGCCTGCTGGCGCAGCCGGGATTGACGCTGGCCGGAAAAAACATGGTGCTCGGCGATGCCATCAAGGTGATGAACGATCGCCTGCAGCCCCTGTATCAGGATGTCGCGCCGCGCTACGCCCGCGCAGTCTGACTACCTTAGTTCTACATCGCCAGCCGGAATACAGCTGCAGCTCAACAGCGTGCCGTCCTGACGCAGGGCGCTCTGTTTCAGCGCCTTAACCTCACCCGCGACCAGACTCAGCTTGCAACTGCCGCACAGTCCCGCCCGACAGGAGTAGGGGATCCGGAAGCCCTGCATCTCCAGCTGATCCAGTAATACCTGCTGATTATCCCCGGTGAACGTCTGACCCTGAAACGTGATAGCCACGGCATCTGGCGCCTGCTGCTTTGGTTTCAGTGTTTCGACCACTTCACCGGCACCATAGCTGCGCGGTGCATGACGTTTCAGAACAATCATCTCATCACCAGCGCGCACCACCCCACTGTTGCGCGCCACTAAGTTCAGACCGAAATCAATATCCCCGCTGCCATCCAGGGCGGTGCGGAACGTCTGCAGCGTGGCCAGCGGATGACCGGCAGGATGCTTAACGCCGGTCTCGGTGCTGACAGTGGTGAGCACGCAGCGACTGCATGGCTTAGGCACCTCGAATATCACGTCGCCAATCTGAATCTCCGCCCAGCTGTCTTCATCCCATGCGGCAGCGCCGCTGACGACCAGATTCGGACGAAACTGTTCGGCACGGACGCTGGCCGGGCAGCGCTGTTGCAGATCATGCAGCGACGCGTTGTTGATCAGCAAAAACGGAAAGCCGTCGGCAAAGCTCAGCGGAATATGATTAAACGCTTTAACCCGGCGGCTGGGTTGCGGCCCGACCCAGCGCAACTGAACCTCACGCGGAAAGAACTGGCTCAGCCATTGGTTAATCGCAGGCGGCGCTATGCGCGCGGTGAAATGATTTCCCCAGACTTCGGTGGGGTGATCCTGCTCATCGAAATCGCTGAAGCGGATCAGGGAGTGACTGCCATCCGGGGCCGTCAGCAGCAGGCCATCCGGTAAAATCGCGGGCGTGAAGCGCACCATCTCCGGGTGCTGACGCGCGGTAATAAAGGTGCCATCAGGTTCGGTCACCATAAACAGACGATCAAATGCCAGTCCGCTGTCAGTGACCAGCGCGTGTGACAGCGCTAATCCCCGCATCGACTTCACAGGATGAATAAATAAGCGGGAAAGCGTGATCATGGTGTTCTCCTTGAACCCGACGCGCAGCACAAAAGAAGCTAACTTTATGACATAGGTCTCCGATTCGCTATAATGCGCGACAATTTTCTCAAGAGTTAAAAAGTGACGATATGAATTCTCTGTTTGCCAGCACGGCGCGTGGGCTCGAAGAGCTGTTAAAAAGTGAGCTGGACGCGCTGGGCGCGCAGGATTTGCAAGTAGTGCAGGGAGGCGTTCACTACGAAGCCGACGATCGCACCATGTACCAAAGCCTGATGTGGAGTCGTTTAGCATCACGCATCCTGTTGCCGCTGGGAGAGTTTGGCGTCTACAGCGATCTGGATCTCTATCTGGGTGTGCAGAGCGTGGACTGGCCGACGATGTTCGGCAGCGACAAAACCTTTGTTGTGCATTTCAGCGGCACCAACGATTCGATTCGTAACAGCCAGTTCGGCGCGCTGAAAGTTAAAGATGCCATCGTGGACAGCTTTACCCGTCAGAATCTCGAACGACCCAACGTCGATCGTGAGCAGGCAGATATCCGTGTCAACGTCTGGCTGAATGACGATCGCGCCAGCATTGCGCTTGATCTCAGCGGCAGCTCGCTGCATCAGCGTGGTTATCGCCAGCAGACCGGTCAGGCGCCGTTAAAAGAGACCCTGGCGGCGGCCATCGTGCTGCGTTCTGGCTGGGAGCCGACGACACCGCTGATCGATCCGATGTGTGGTTCCGGTACGCTGCTGATTGAAGCCGCACTGATTGCCTGCGATCGTGCGCCTGGCCTGCTGCGCAAGCACTGGGGCTTCACCGCCTGGAGCCAGTTTAACGCTGCGTTGTGGCAGGAGGTTAAAACTGAGGCGCAGAACCGTGCCCGCACTGGCACGGCTGCCACCCAGGCGCGCTTCTTTGGCTACGACAATAATGGTCGGGTGCTGGAGTGGGCGCAGGCGAATGCCCGCCGCGCTGGCGTCTTTGAACTTTTCACCTTCGGCCAGCAGGATCTGCTGAAGCTGACTAATCCGGTCGATCCGGCGGTTCACGGTACGGTGCTGAGTAATCCTCCTTACGGTGAACGTCTGGAGAGCGAACCAGCCCTGATTGCGCTGCACAGCCAGCTCGGACGTCTGATGAAGCAGCATTTTGGCGGCTGGAACCTGTCGCTGTTCAGCGCCTCGCCAGAACTGCTGAGCTGCCTGCAGCTGCGTGCCGATCGCCAGTTTAAAGCGAAGAACGGTCCGCTGGATTGCGTGCAGAAAAACTATAAGCTGGCGGTTAACAGTCATGAAAGCGCCGGACAGATTGCGGAAGATTACGCTAACCGCCTGCGTAAAAACGTGAAGAAACTGGAGAAGTGGGCGCGTCAGGAAGGCATTGAATGCTACCGTATTTATGATGCCGATCTGCCAGACTACAACGTTGCTGTCGATCGCTATGGCGACTGGGTGATTATCCAGGAGTACGCGCCACCGAAAACCATCGATCCTGATAAAGCGCGTCAGCGTCTGTTCGATGTCATCAGCGCAACGCTGAGCGTGCTGCAACTGCCTGCCGACCGTCTGATTATGAAAACGCGTGAACGCCAGAAAGGCAAAGCGCAGTATCAGAAGCTCAGCGAGAAGGGCGACTATTTCGAAGTTAAAGAGTTTAATGCGCGTTTCTGGGTGAATCTGACCGACTATCTCGATACCGGCCTGTTCCTCGATCACCGCATTGCCCGTAAAATGCTGGGCCAGATGAGTCAGGGCAAAGATTTCCTGAACCTGTTTGCCTATACCGGTACCGCCAGTGTGCATGCCGGTCTGGGTGGCGCGCGTTCAACCACTACGGTAGATATGTCGCGTACCTATCTGGAGTGGGCGGAGCGCAACCTGCGTCTCAACGGACTGACCGGGCGTCAGCATCGTCTGATGCAGGCGGACTGCCTGAGCTGGCTGAATGAGAGTGACGAGAACTTTGACCTGATCTTTATCGATCCGCCAACGTTCTCCAACTCAAAACGTATGGAAGAGAGCTTCGACGTTCAGCGCGATCATATGATGCTGATGCGTAACCTGAAGCGCCTGCTGCGTCGCGGCGGCACCATCATGTTCTCCAATAACAAACGCGGTTTCAAAATGGACATGGATGGCCTGAAATCACTGGGCCTGCAGGCGCAGGATATTACCCAGAAAACGCAGTCGCAGGACTTCGCGCGTAACCGTCAAATTCACAACTGCTGGCTGATCACTCACGCCGGTAAGGAATAAGCTTACATGTCATTAATCAGTATCCACGGCGCTTATCTCTCCTTCAGCGATGCGCCGCTGTTAGACAACACCGAACTGCACATCGAAGAGAACGAACGCGTCTGTCTGGTGGGCCGTAACGGTGCCGGTAAATCCACGCTGATGAAAATCATCAATGGCGAACAGCCACTGGATGATGGCCGCATTATTTATGAAACCGATCTGGTCGTGGCGCGTCTGCAACAGGATCCGCCGCGCAATATTACCGGTTCGGTGTATGACTTCGTGGCCGAGGGCGTTGAAGAGCAGGCTGAGCATCTGAAAGCCTATCACGCCATTTCCCATGTGGTGATGGAAGATCCCAGCGATAAAAACCTCAATGAGATGGCGCGTCTGCAGAGCATTCTCGACCACCAGAATCTGTGGCAGCTGGAGAGCCGCATCCATGACGTGCTGGAGCAGATTGGTCTGCAGCCCGATACCGAGCTGTCGTCGCTCTCGGGCGGCTGGCTGCGTAAAGCGGCACTGGGCCGTGCGCTGGTGAGTAACCCGCGCGTCCTGATGCTGGATGAGCCAACCAACCACCTCGATATCGAAACCATCGACTGGCTGGAAACGTTCCTGAAGAACTTCACCGGCAGCATCATCTTTATTTCCCATGACCGTTCGTTTATCCGCAACATGGCGACGCGCATTGTCGATCTGGACCGTGGCAAGCTGGTCTCCTGGCCAGGCAACTACGATCTCTATCTGGAAGGCAAAGAGGAAGCGTTGCGCGTTGAAGAGATGCAGAACGCCGAATTTGACCGTAAGCTGGCGCAGGAAGAGGTGTGGATCCGTCAGGGCATCAAAGCCCGTCGTACCCGTAATGAAGGTCGTGTGCGTGCGCTGAAAGCGCTGCGTCGTGAACATTCAGAACGTCGTGAAGTGATGGGCAAAGCCAACATGCAGGTGGGCGAAGCGTCCCGTTCCGGCAAGATTGTGTTTGAGCTGGAAAATGTCGACTACGCGGTCGATGGCAAAGTGCTGGTTAAGGACTTCTCAACCCAGGTACAGCGTGGCGACAAAATTGCGCTGATCGGACCGAACGGCTGCGGGAAAACTACCTTACTGCGCCTGATGCTGCAGCAGCTGAAAGCTGACCATGGTCGTGTGCATTCCGGTACCAAGCTGGAAGTAGCCTACTTTGACCAGCATCGCGCTGAACTGGATCCGGATCGCACCGTGATGGACAACCTGGCCGAAGGCAAGCAGGAAGTACTGGTCAACGGCAAACCGCGCCACGTACTGGGCTATCTGCAGGACTTCCTGTTCCATCCAAAACGTGCCATGACGCCGGTGCGCGCCCTTTCGGGCGGTGAACGAAACCGTCTGCTGCTGGCGCGCCTGTTCCTGCGTCCCAGCAACCTGATGATTCTGGATGAACCGACTAACGACCTTGACGTCGAAACGCTGGAACTGCTGGAAGAGCTGATTGATGGCTATCAGGGTACCGTCTTACTGGTGAGCCACGATCGTCAGTTCGTCGATAATACCGTTACCGAGTGCTGGATTTTTGAAGGCAATGGTGAGATTGGTACCTTTGTTGGCGGTTATCACGATGCTCAGCAGCAGCGCGCCGCCTACCGGCAGCACAAGGCGGCAGCACCGGCGAAAGCGACGGGTAACGCCTCTAAGCCTGCAGCAGAGAAGGGTGATGCGAAGCGTAGCGTGAATAAACTCAGCTACAATCTGGCGCGTGAGCTGGAACAGCTGCCGCAAAAACTGGAGCAGCTGGAAGCGCGTATCGGAGAACTGCAGGCGAAGATGAGTCATCCCGACTTCTTCAGTCAGGCACACGATCAGACGCAACCGGTGCTGGATAATCTGGCTCAGACTGAGCAGGAGCTGGAAACCGCTTTTGCGCGCTGGGAAGAGCTAGAGTCACTGAAAAACGGCGCGTAGGGCAGGGCTAACGGATGTGTTCAGCAGTGAAAAGTAACGCGTGGATGCTCTGTCCACAATGCGATTTAATGATTAAGCTGCCGGACATTCCCGTTGGCAGCCGTGCGTCATGCCCGCGCTGCCACACCTCCCTGACGGCCAACTGGCACGAACCGCGTAAACGGCCAACGGGCTATGCGCTGGCAGCGCTGTTTATGCTGCTGCTGGCGAATCTGTTTCCTTTTGTCTCAATGAAGGTGGCAGGGCTGACCAGCCAGATCACGCTGGCGCAGATACCTCAGGTGATGGTGACGGAAGATTACAGCAGTCTGGCGACGCTGTTCCTTCTCTTTGTGCAGGCGGTTCCGGCCTTCTGCATGATCACCATTATCCTTCTGGTCAATCGGGTCCCGTTGCCGACTGGACTCAAAATTGGTCTGGCACGTATTCTGTTTCAGCTGCGTAACTGGGGCATGGCAGAAATCTTTATGGCGGGCGTGCTGGTCAGTTTCGTCAAGCTGATGGCCTATGGCGAGATCGGCCTGGAGACCAGCTTCTGGCCGTGGGTTCTGTTCTGTCTGCTGCAGTTGCGGGCCTTTCAGTGCGTTGATCGACGCGGCTTGTGGGACAGTCTGTCACCCCGACCTGCGCTGCCCCATCCGCCCGAAGTGGGCATCAGTGGTTTAGAGCAGGGTCTGCGCTCCTGTCCCTGCTGTACGGCCATTCTGCCGGAAGCAGAGCATAAGTGTCCCCGCTGCGGCGTCACGGCTGAGGCACGGCGTAAGCACAGCCTGCAGTGGACGCTGGCGCTGTTGTTCACCTCCATACTGCTTTATATCCCGGCCAACCTGTTGCCGATTATGGTGACGGAAACCCTCGGCACTGCCTATCCTTCCAATATCATGGCGGGGGTGATTGTGCTGTGGGGTGATGGCTCCTATCCGGTGGCGCTGGTGATCTTTATCGCCAGTATCATGGTGCCTACGCTGAAAATGCTGGCGATTGGCTGGCTTTGCTGGGATGCCAGCGGACGCGGACAGCGTGACAGCCACAGGATGCACAAAATTTATGAAGTGGTCGAATTTGTTGGCCGCTGGTCAATGATCGACGTGTTTGTTATTGCCGTGCTCTCTGCGCTGGTGCGCATGGGGCAATTAATGAATGTTTATCCCGCGTGGGGGGCAGTATTGTTTGCAATGGTGGTGATTATCACCATGATTGCTGCCATGACCTTTGACCCGCGATTAACCTGGGATCGTGTACGCGAAAACAATATGAAGGAGTCGCGCCTTGACGGAAACTAATCACGGCCATGCAAAGGTGGAACAGATTAAGCGCTGGTCGCCGGTCTGGATTGTCCCCATCGTTACGCTGTTAATCGGCGGATGGATCCTCTTTTATCACTTCAGCCATCAGGGGCCGGAAGTCACCCTCATCACCGAAAACGCCGAAGGCATTGTTGCGGGTAAAACCACGATTAAAAGCCGTAGCGTGGATGTCGGTGTGGTGGAAAGCGCGGTGTTAAGCGACGATCTCCACCATGTGGAAATCAAAGCGCGCCTGAATTCAGGCATGGAAAAACTGCTGCACAGCGACAGCGTTTTCTGGGTGGTGAAACCGCAGGTGGGTCGCGAAGGGATCAGCGGTCTCGGCACTCTGTTATCCGGTGCCTATATCGAATTACAGCCGGGCACTAAAAGCCAGGCACCCGAGCAGTTTAAGCTGCTGGATGCGCCGCCGTTAGCGCCACCGGATGCCAAAGGGATTCGCATCGTGCTGGACAGCAAGAAAGCGGGTCAGCTCAATCCGGGGGATCCGGTCCTGTTCCGCGGCTATCGCGTCGGTACGGTCGAGACCAGTGTTTTCGATACCGAAAAACGCATGATGACCTATCAGCTGTTCGTCGCTGCGCCTTACGATCGCCTGATTACAACCAATGTGCGCTTCTGGAAGGACAGCGGCATCGCCGTGGATATGTCCGCTTCAGGAATGCGGGTGGAAATGGGATCGCTGACCACACTGTTCAGCGGCGGCGTCAGTTTTGACGTGCCGGATGGCTGGGAGCTGGGTCAGCCTGCGCAGAATAAGTCTGATTATCATCTGTTTGACGATCAGCGCAGCATTCAGGACTCGCTCTACACCAACCATATTGATTACCTGATGTTCTTCACCGACTCCATCCGTGGTCTGCAGGCGGGGGCGCCGGTTGAATTCCGTGGCATTCGCCTGGGTACCGTCTCAGAAGCGCCATTGATGAAAGCCGGTCTGGACCAGGCGCTGAACAATGATTACCGCGTGCCGGTGCTGATTCGCATCGAGCCGGATCGCTTTATCAGCCGACTGGGTGAGAACTTCGATCTGCAACAGCATCTGCAGGATGGTAAAAAACGTGGCCTGCGTGCGACGCTGAAAACCGGTAGCCTGTTGTCGGGTGCGCTCTATGTCGATCTCGACTTTTATGACAATGCACCGCCTTACAAAGGGCCGCAGAAAGTCTCTGGCTATGAAGTTATCCCAACAGTTAGCGGTGGCCTGAGCCAGATTCAGCAGAAGCTGATGGCGGCGCTGGATAAGATTAACAGTCTGCCACTGAACGGTATGGTCAATGAAGCGACAGGCACGCTGAAAGAGAGCCAGAAAACGATGCGTGATCTGCAGCGCACCATCGACAACATCAACAAAGTCACCGCCAGTCCGGCTATGAAAACCCTGCCGGAAGACCTGCAGCAGACATTGCGCGAGCTGAACCGCAGCATGAAAGGCCTGCAGCCAGGTTCACCAGCCTACAGCAAGCTGGTGGGGGATATGCAGCGCCTGGATAAGGTTCTGCGTGAACTCCAGCCGGTGTTAAGAACGCTTAACACCAAGAGCAATGCGCTGGTATTTGAGGCAAAACCGGGACAGGATCCCCAGCCGAAGAGGGCGAAACAGTGAATAAAGGATTGATACTTTGTGCCGCGCTGGTGTTGAGTGCGTGCAGTAGCAGCGTTGACAATACATGGTATCAGCTGCCCTCCGGGGCGGCTTCCATGCAGGTCAGCAGCAGCCAGCTGAATGAAGCGCAACCGATGTTATGGGTGCAGCAGGTGACGGTGCCGGACTATCTGGCAGGCAACGGACTGGTTTATCAGACCAGCGATGTCAAATACGTTATCGCCGCGAATAATCTCTGGGCCAGCCCGCTAGATCAGCAGTTGCAGCAGACATTGATCACTAACCTGAGCAAGGCGCTGCCAGGCCGGCTGGTAGCCGGTTCACCTTTAGGCGCGCAGCACGATACGCTGAATGTGACCGTAACAGGCTTCCAGGGGCGCTATGATGGCAAAGCAGTCGTCAGTGGCGAATGGACGCTGGAACATCAGGGCCGGCTGACCAAACAGGCGTTTAACCTGGTACTGCCGCAGACCGAAGATGGCTACGATGCGATGGTCAGAACGCTGGCGGCGGGCTGGCAACAGACAGCACAGAAGATTGCCAATAGTGTGGTTGCGTTAAATTAAGATTGATGTGAATAAATAAGCTAAGCCCCTGACCGATTGTCGTGCTTTTTCGACAGAGGTCAGGGGCTTTTTTATTAGCTTAATCAGAAAGATAGTGTTGTTGCATGCATCACAGAACGTCATTATTTTTACCGATTAAGGTCACATTTATGACACTGGCATGAAGATTGGGCATTGATCTTTGGGTGCGCAGGAGGTAGAACATAAGAGTGGTTGAACATTAATTCACCACTTTTCTTTCCACCAGATTCCACAGACCTTACATGAGGGACACGGAGTATGAAGAGACAGAAACGAGACCGCCTCGAACGCGCCCATTCACGTGGTTATCAGGCAGGTATTACTGGACGCTCAAAAGAGATGTGTCCGTATCAGTTGATTGACGCTAAGTCTCACTGGTTGGGAGGTTGGCGACAAGCCATGGAGGACAGGTCGGTAGCTGCATAACCGGATGTCACTGAAAAGGGAATATAACCTCCGCCATGCGCGGAGGTTTTTGTTTCGGGGGGAAACGCTTAGAAAGCGGCGGTATCTTTAAACAGGCCGACTTTAAGATCGCTGGCGGTATAGATCAGATTACCGTCAACCAGCACTTCACCATCTGCCACGCCCATAACCAGTTTGCGGTTAATAACGCGTTTGAAGTGAATGCGGTAAGTCACTTTCTTCGCATCTGGCAGGACCTGACCGGTGAATTTCACTTCACCCACGCCCAGCGCACGACCTTTACCTTCGCCGCCCAGCCAGCCCAGATAGAAACCAACCAGCTGCCACATGGCATCAAGGCCCAGACAACCCGGCATCACCGGATCGCCAATAAAGTGACAGCCGAAGAACCAGAGATCAGGATTGATATCCAGCTCCGCTTCAACAAAGCCTTTGTCATATTTGCCGCCGTCTTCGGTCATTTTGACCACGCGGTCCATCATCAGCATGTTGCCGGATGGAAGCGGCGGACCATTTTCGCCAAACAGTTCACCACGACCTGACAGAATCAGATCTTCTTTGGTATAGGATTCGCGTTTATCTACCATGTTTTCAATAAGCCTTGTTTTAGTGAATCACGAATATTAGCGAACAGTTGTACGCTGAGCAAATCGGATTAACGGTGGTTGAACCAGTTAAGCCAGCGCAGCGCCCAGGGACGTTGCGGACCGTCCGGCTGGTTGAACAGGCTAATGCGTTCCTGGATGGTATTCAGCAGGCAATCGCCCAGGCCATCCTCGGTACTCCAGATTTTACCGGTCAGCAGCGGTAGCGCTTCATCGGCACGGTCAATTGCCCAGATATGGAAATGACCCTGTTCAACTGCACTGACAACCGCCTGGCTGAGGCTGAGATGACGGACATTGCTGGCGGGAATAATCACACCCTGCTGACCTGTCAGTTCTCGCTGATGGCAGATATCAAAGAAGCCTTCGATTTTCTCGTTCAGTCCGCCCACCGGTTGTACGTTGCCAAACTGATCAACCGAGCCGGTCACCGCAATTTGCTGATTGATGGGCTGATTAGCCAGCGCGCTGATTAAGGCACAGAGTTCAGCCAGTGAAGCACTGTCACCATCCACCTCGGAGTAAGATTGCTCAAAGACCATTGAGGCCGAGAAGGGCAGTTGCTGATCGAGTTCCAGTTCGGCAATCAGGTAAGCCTGCATAATCATCATGCCTTTGGCATGAATATTACCGCCCAGCTCCGCTTTACGCTCGATATCCATGAATTCACCATCGCCGGGATGTACCACGCAGGTAATACGCGAGGGATCGCCCCAGGCACGGGGATGGCCAGGATATTCAACGACCGACAGGCCATTAATCTGACCAACCACTTCGCCTTCGGTTTCAATCAGAATCTGTCGCAGCAGGATCTCGTCACGCATCCGCTCATTGAGATAATTCTCGCGCCACAAACGCGCTTCCAGCGCATCACGCAGCGCTTCAGCGTTCAGTTCATCGCCCATCAGGGCCGATTCGCGCATCTGGCGTTGTAGCCAGCGGGGGCAGAGTGGCAGCGTCTCCTGATCGCCGCTGTAGCGGACGCCTTCTTTAATCAGTTCTGGCCAGAAGTCCGCTTCCGGCTGGGGCAGACCCGCCTGTTGCGCCAGTTCGATGTTCCAGCGACACCAGGCAAGCATGTCATCTTCATCCAGAATCTGAATATTCTCTTCAAATTCAGTATAGATGGCCATTTCGTGAGCTTCGGGATCCAGCTCCTGAAATTCTGCCAGCGCTTCCCGATCGCCACACAGGACCAGTTTCAGATTGAGGGGCAAGGGAGGAATCGAGACTGGCAGCGGTCGGCGTTCATCCTGAGATGTCCACTCAACATAGCCCTGCTCAATACACTTTTTCAGGCGCAACCAGAGAATCGGCTGCGTCATCAGGCTACGCAGGGAAAGCAGCAGCGTGCCGCCATTAGCACGATGGATCAGGCCCGGTTCCAGCTGGATGCGATCTTTATACTGGCGCACGCAGCCAAACAACTGCTCCATCTCAATCCATTCAGCAAAGTGAATACCACCCTGACTGGTGAACGGGCGTTGAGGATCGGAGGGGGGCTGGAGCGTGACGTTGTCGGCCATGATATGGTAATCACCGCCGAATAGAGTGGTACTGTCGGCCATGACCCGCTCTGCGGCCTGGGCAATGAATGTCAGATAATCGCGATTCTCCTGGCTACGAACCAGCAGTAACGGGAACCCCTGCGTCTGATGGTGTAAGTGCGCCAGTGCATTCAGCAACCGGGGCTGTACCGTTGCCAGAGCATCAGTTTCTTCATCAGCAATTCGGGAGAAAACGGATTGGTATTGCGCGCTATCTGGCTGTAAGGTCTGCCACGTAAGTTGAGTGCTGGTCAAAATAATCGCATTTGTCTGTTTTAAGAAAAGCGAGATTATACAGGATTCACCCTTGTTAAGCACTGCAGACTTCCTGTTGAAGATGTGATGGTGACAGCATGTTTTTCGTTGCTGCATCCGGGAAAAAAGCTGTTATTCTTAGTTCGTTACGTGATCACGATGAGATTCCGATGAAATACCAGCAACTCGAAAATCTTGAATGTGGATGGAAGTGGAAATACCTGGTGAAAAAACATCGGGAAGGTGAACTGATCACGCGTCACCTTGAGTTAAGCGCGGCGCAGGCAGCAGTGGATAAGCTGCTGGCAATGGAAAATAATCCGGTTACAGTGAATGAATGGATCGCAGAACATATTCACGCTGATCTGGATAACCGACTGAAGCAGACCATCCGTGCCCGACGAAAACGCCATTTCAACGCTGAACATCAGCATACGCGAAAAAAATCGATAGACCTGGAGTATCTGGTCTGGCAGCGACTGGCAGGTCTGGCACAGCGGCGCGGCTGCACGCTCTCTGAAACGATTGTTCAGCTGATAGAAGATGCAGAACGTAAAGAGAAATATGCCACTCAGATGTCGAGCCTGAAGCAGGATTTGCAGGCGATTCTGGGTAACTCCGGTTCAGAGAGCGAATAATCGGGCAGGGCAATCAAAGCCTTCATCTCTCAGTCCGGTTTTTATTACCGGCATAAAAAAACCCCGCCTTAGCGGGGTTTTTTATTACGTGTAAACTTAAGCCTGTGGCTGAGTTACAACGTCTTTGATACCTTTAACGTCGATTTCTACACGACGGTCCGGCGCCAGGCAGTCGATCAGGGCATTACGGCCTTTCACGCTGTCACAGGTGTTGCCGGTAACTGGGTTAGATTCACCCATGCCACGTGCAGAGATCTTGTTAGAAGGAATACCTTTAGATACCAGGTAATCTACGACTGACTGAGCACGTTTCTCAGACAGTTTCTGGTTGTACTGCTCTGAACCGATGCGATCGGTGAAGCCCAGTACGACAACGGAACCATCTTTAGGATCCATTGAGCTCAGCTGGCTGTACAGCTGATCCAGAGCCTGCTGGCCTTCTGGCTTCAGGGTAGATTTGTTGAAGGTGAACAGAACGTCAGACTTCAGAGTGAAACGCTTAGTTTCAACAACTGGAGCTGGTGCTGGAGCCGGAGCTGGCGCCGGAGCAGCGACGTCATCCTGACCGAAGCGGTATGAAACGCCTACGCTCAGCATGCCGTTGTCTGGACGAGTACCAACGGTCTGTGCATCACCGATGTTGTTAACCCACTGGTAATCCAGACGGGTAGCCCAGTTTTTGGTCAGCGCATATTCAACACCAACAGCAGCCAGCGGAGATACGCCGGTGTCGTGGTCGCTGATGCGGCCAGTAGTTGGGTTAGTCTGCGTTGAGTCTGCACGCCATACCATGCCGCCCAGACGAGTATACACGTCCAGATCGTCATAGATTGGGTAGCTCAGTTTAGCAGCCAGCTGAACGCCCTGTGCTTTGAATGCGCCGTTAGTCACGTTGCCTTTGTTAGGCATGCGACCCAGCCAGTCATAGCCCAGCTCGAAGCCCAGGTATGGATTTGCCTGGTAACCAACGAATGCACCTGCACCCAGCTGGCTTTCATGAGTTGGACCGTCATTGTTTTCGTAACCGTTACCGTAGTAACCAGTGTCGTGATACTGAGACCAGCCCAGTTTAGCACCGGTGTACCAGGTGTCATCTTTCGGAGCGGCCTGCGCTACGGTAGCGAAGCCAGCCAGTGCCACTGCAATTGCGATAGCTGTCTTTTTCATTTTGCGCCTCGTTATCATCCAAATAGGCAATGAGCAAAAAGGTTGCTCTTGGTTTAAATCCTTCGCCGGGTCAAAACGCTCGCTTATGACTCTACCGCAAAAAACGGAGGTTATTGAGCACCCTGGCGAGCTAAAGTCTACAACGAGATTGGAAACTTACAAGTATGATGTGAGGCGCTTATGTAAAAAAACAGCGATTTATACACAATTTCTAACAATTAGGCTGGTCTTATTGCCGCGGCAAAAAGCCCTAAAAACTTGCTAAACCATTGTCAACGCTCGAACTAACAGAATCAGTGGTTTAGCTGCGACAGATAAGAAAAATAGCTTGGGAAACTTCTGATTTTTACTTAATGAAACAAATCCGACTGAATTTTTATCGCAGTTTGCGGTCTGAGAGGCGCTTCTGATGTCCCGCTTGCACGCAAAATCAATCCCAGCGCTTCACCCTCTGCCGCCGCATTTTCAAGTTGACGTCGTTCATCTTCGTCAAGATCGTAAGGAATCCATGCCAGAACGACACTGTAATTTCCTGTACGCAATGCTTTAACCATCGCTTCAACCGCATTCAGACGTTCAGAATCGGCGATATGCATACTTTTATCCAGTGGTAATCCTGATTCCTGCAGCCAGGTGCGATTCAGTTTATATGCCGGTGTTAACCACAACTGCCAGCGCGATTGCTGACTCAGCTGCTGCAATAAAGGCAACAGCAACATCTGCATCATACCGGGCTGTTCGCTGTAGCGTAACTCAGTAATTCCACCGCCCTGAGAGGCCGGAACGGAAGAGGACGCATAATGATGAGCATAGCGTGCATTATTAGGATGTTGTGTTCGCATAAGTTAATCACCAACAGTGGACTGTATGAATATACAGTACTGTCATCCTGGATAAAGATCAACCCAAATTTCTGAAAACGCCTCGCAAAATCGCGACAAGATTAGTTGAAACGCTATTTATTCATTGAACCCGTTGACGCTTTTTTTTATCTTCTAATTACCTGATACCCAAGGTAATTTACGATATATTTCTTACATGGAGGTGGTGCAATGAAAAAGGTGAATCCGGTTATAGAGCGCTCCAGAGCGCGCCTGGCCCCATTAGGAACAATAGAGTCGCGCACCCAGTTCGGAGGCTATGCCCTGGCTGTAGAAAGTGTGGTTTTTGCCTTAATTAATAAAGACGAACTCTATCTGCGTGCCAGTGAACCTCTGCGGGAATACCTTACAGATCGTCCGCTGCAACCCCTGATTTTTCGCAAGCGGGGCAAGCTGGTGAGTCTCAATTACTTTCGGGTCGATGAGGCGTTGTGGCGCGACCCTGACCATCTGCTGGCGCTCTCTGCTGCCTCTTTAGAAACGGCGCAGCTGGAGTTGCAGGACCGACAATCCTCACCGCGGTTAAAAGATCTGCCAAATCTCAGCGTACGTATGGAGATGATGCTGTACGAGGCGGGCGTCATGAGCGTCAATCATCTCTACCAGATGGGGGCTAAACAGTGCTGGCTGAAGCTTAAAGCGATCAACCAGCACGTTGGGTTCCAGACGTTACTTGCGCTGCAGGGGGCCATCACGGGCCACCATGCCGCCGCGCTGCCGCAGGCGACACGGGCGGAGCTGAATGCGTGGTTCCAGCGCACGCTTTTATCAAACCCCAATCTCAGAAGCGGCGAAGGCTAATCAGTGATTAGCGTGCGGCGCAGGCGAGCCACATCGGGCATTAATGCCACCAGCAGACCGAGTTGCTGGAGCACCAGCGGCGCACGCGTATCCGCATCTGCGGCCAGCTGGCTGATTCGCTGAGCCAGTTGATGGCGCATCGTTTCTACGTGCTCATCGCTGACAACTTCCGTTTGCAGCACATCCTCCACATAGCAAACCGTATCATCCAGCAATGTCAGCAGTTCGGGTGCGGTAATTTTATCGCGGTGAGCGCCCAGCGCAGAAATGTAACTCAGAAACGAATGGTTGGAGCAAAGCAGTTGAAAAGCCGAATCGCGCAACTTCTGGCTGGTGCGACTTTCACTGCTCATGTTTGAGACCACTGACGCCAGTTCAGCATCCGCGTTATGCGCATCACGCCGTGCAATGCGATAGGCGAGACGGTTATCTTTGCCCTGATGATATTGCTCCATGATCGCGTCCAGATAGCGGCAATTCGCTTTCAGCGTTCGTTCTGCCACGGCAGGTAACTGACGAAAGCGCCAGTCAGGCCAGATAAACGCGACAGCCAGCCAGGCCAGGCCACAGCCCAGTATGGTATCCACTACCCGCGGCAGGGCAACTTCAAACCCTTCACCCAGCAGGTTAAAGCAGAGCAGCACCAGCAGAGTGATAAACAGCGTGGCCTGTGCATACTGCACCTGCCTGAAAGCGAAGAACAGTACGCCGGTAATCACTATCAGGATTAACTGACCTTCAATCGAAGGCACCAGCCATAAAACGGGCAGACCAATCGCAATCCCCGCCAGCGTTCCGCCGATGCGCAAGGCCAGTCGTCGCTGCGTTGCATTGTAGTTGGGCTGGCAGACAAACAGGCTGGTCAGCAAAATCCAGTATCCCCGTTCCAGCCCGGTTACCTGAATAAAACCATATCCAATACAGAGCACCACAGACATGCGAACCGCATGCCGGAACAGCGCCGATGCGGGAGAGAGGTGGCGGCTGAAGCGCAGCCGGATATCACTCCAGCCACTCAATCCTTCGCGTGACAGCAGATTGTCACTGTGCTGAGGATCTTCACCGGCCAGCGTCTGTTCTGATTCGATCGAAGCAAGCTGTGCGTCGATGGCGCGCAGGTTGCGCAGCAGCCAGAAAAGAGCACGGGTATGCGTAGCGTCGGGATCATGCTGCTCCAGACGTTCTATCGCTTTCTGTAATCGTTCAAATGCACGCTCAAAACGGCTGTCATGCACCCACCTTTGACGCATCAGAATGCAATGTGCCAGCTGGCGACAGGCCTGAGCCTGCATATTCAGCAGGCGCTGAAAGCGAAACAGAATTTCGTTGTAGCGCCAGTCGCCGCGCAGCAGATGATATTGCAGATGGGAAGAGCTGGCCCGTTCATGGATATCCTGCGCCACAAAGTAGTAGTGCAGACTACGGCGGGTGCCGCGCGACCCGCGATCGCCGCGCAGACGACTCTGCAGTGTGGTCTTGGTCAGATTAAGTTGCGCCACTAACTGGCTGTTGACCATCGCCGCATCGATAAACGCGGCATCATCCTGATCGCCTGCGTCGGGATCGAAAAGGTTCGCTTTGGCATCAAGGTAACGCGCCAGTTGTGAAAAACTCCCGGCCAGTTGCTCCTGCACCGGCCGGACCGGAAACATCAGATGGCCCAGTAATGTCAGCAGGTTGTACCACAACGCGCCGACCAGCAGCAGCATCGGCTGCATATACCACTGGCTGAACAGTCCGATGCCGAGCATGGTGTAGACCGCAATCAGCAGAGCACCAAAGGCGATAGTCGCGTAGCGCTGGCCAAGGGCGCCCAGCAGAATAAAGCCCCAGGTCGAGATTGCCAGCCCGATAATAAAGGCGAATGGATAGGGAAACAGTAACTCGACTGAAACCGAGGCGATGCAGAAGCAGAGCAGGGTAATCAGCAGATTCTTCAGGCGACCGGCCAGGCGATCATCGAGATCGGCCAGCGCAGCAGCGACCACTCCCAGGGTCAGAGGGATCGTCCACTCAATCTGATGCAGCCACCAGGGAATGGCGGCGCAGCCACTCAGTGCAAACAGGATCCGCAGCAGATAGCGCCACGTACTGTTAAACAGATATTTGCGCCAGCCTGGCACGGCATCCGACATCATATTAGTAGCGGCGGACATTGGCTTCGCGCGCGGCACGCGCCTCTTCCACTGATACCACCCTGCGGCCAACCGGCCAGAGCGCGATAGCGGCGATCTTAAAGTTCGCAATCCCTACCGGAATACCGATGATACTGATGCACTGCACAATCCCCACGGAGATGTGCGAAAGGCAGAGCCACCAGCCGAAGAAAATCAGCCAGAAGATATTCAGAAAGGTGCCGCCGGTATTCAGAATATGACTCTTACTTTCCGGACGCAGCACATCAACATGCACCGCCTCGTTGCCAAATGGCAGCAGCGAGAGTTTGGTGATTTCCCAGCAGGAGCGGGTCAGCGGCAGGGTAAAAATCAGCACGATGCTGATTAACGTGGCAAACAGCCAGCTCAGGGTGGTGAAAAAACCGCCCAGAACAAAAT
The DNA here is from genome assembly GCF_011800405.1 of Pantoea sp. EKM21T. Taxonomy (NCBI): domain Bacteria; kingdom Pseudomonadati; phylum Pseudomonadota; class Gammaproteobacteria; order Enterobacterales; family Erwiniaceae; genus Pantoea; species Pantoea sp. EKM21T. The sequence continues at coordinate 220,971 of NZ_JAALFV010000001.1, read as the reverse complement.
TAAGAATATTTAAAACGGTGCGCATGATCTTCTTTTCCTTTTGCATTCCGCAAGATGTGACGCCAAGTTTAGCCTGTTTTAAGGCTGGAGCGCTAAGGGTCTGACAGGTAAACTCCCCCTAATCCTATTCTCTGACGTTGGTGTCGGCGTGGAACTGAAAGCAACCTCGATGGGCAAACGGCTTGCCCAGCATCCTTATAATCGTGTCCGTTTGATGGCGGCAGGCGTCGAAGTCAGCGGCGATAAGCATGAGTATCTGATCCCCTTTAACCAGTTACTGGATATCGCCTGCAAGCGCGGGCTGGTGTGGGGCGAGCTGGAGTTTTTGCTGGCCGATGAAAAAGTGGTCCGCCTGCATGGCACGGAATGGCAGGAAACGCAGCGCTTTCACCACTATCTGCTGCAGGCCTGGCAGAGCTGGAGTCTGGAGATGAGCGCAGTGTGCCGCGAGGTGCTGCAGACGCTACGCGACGAAATCGAGGCGTTTGGCGCGCAGGATCGCTGGCTGAACCGCCACGAGTTGCAGGCGCTGAAAACCAACATCCTCAAACAGTTCGATGCATTGCCGATGCCGCTCTCCCGCTTAAAAGATTTTGCTGACTGCCGGGATAACTGGCAATTCTGTCAGCGCTGGCTGGAGCAGGGCGACACGGCGTTGCGGCAGCGAAACCGTGACTGGACGGCCGCCATGCTCAACCGCTATCAGGATTTCTTTGCCAGCGTCGAGAGCACGCCACTCAATCAGTCGCAATGTGAGGCGGTGGTTAATGGCGAGAATTCTCTGCTGGTACTGGCAGGCGCGGGCAGCGGTAAAACCTCGGTGCTGGTGGCTCGTGCAGGCTGGTTAATGCAGCGCAAGCTGGCCAGCACCGATCAAATCCTGTTACTGGCATTTGGCCGCCAGGCGGCTGAAGAGATGAACGCACGTATCCAGTCGCGGCTCTCCGCCGCTGACATCCAGGCGCGGACCTTCCATTCTCTGGCGCTGCATATTATTCGTGAAGGCAGTAATAAGCAGCCGGTTATCAGCAAACTTGAGAGCGATGCCGATGCGCGTCGCACGCTGCTGATCCAGCAGTGGCGGCAGCAGTGTCATGAGAAGAAGGCGCAGGCAAACGGCTGGCGTCAGTGGCTGCGTGATGAACTGGAGTGGGAGTTACCCGAGGGGCCATTCTGGGAGGACGACAGGCTGGCAAACCGGCTGGCGTCACGGCTGGACCGCTGGCTTGGTCTGATGCGTATGCATGGCGGTGCGCAGGCAGCGATGATCGCCGACGTACCCGAAGAGATCCGGGATCTCTTCAGTAAGCGCATCAAACTGATGGCACCGTTGCTGAAAGCGTGGAAGAGCGCATTAAAAGAGGAGGGCGCGGTCGATTTCTCGGGTCTGATTCACCAGGCGATTGCCATTCTGGAAAAAGGACGGTTTATCAGTCCGTGGAAACACATTCTGGTGGATGAATTCCAGGATATTTCGCCTCAGCGTGCCGCGTTACTGAGCGCATTGCGCCAGCAGAATAAGCGTACCGCACTATTTGCTGTTGGGGATGACTGGCAGGCCATCTACCGCTTTAGTGGGGCGGAGATGACGCTGACGACGGCATTCCATCACTATTTTGGTGAGGGAGACCGCTGCGTACTGGACACAACCTACCGTTTCAACGACCGCATCGGCGACATTGCCAACCGGTTTATACAACAGAATCCGCAGCAGCTGGCAAAACCGCTGAACAGCGTCACCAAAGGCAATAAAAAGTCGATTTCGCTGCTGGCGCAGGATCAGCTGGAAGCCTTGCTGAACAAACTCAGCGGTTACGCGAAGCCTGATGAGCGAATTCTGCTGCTGGCGCGTTATCACTATCTGCGGCCGGATTTACTGGATAAAGCCAGAACCCGCTGGCCAAAGCTCAATCTGGAATTTATGACGATTCATGCCAGCAAAGGTCAGCAGGCGGATTACGTCATTTTGCTGGGATTACAGCAGGGTAAAGAGGGCTTCCCGGCAGAGGCGCGCGAGTCGATTATTGAACAGGGCTTATTACCGCAGCCAGAAGCGTTCCCTGATGCAGAAGAGCGCCGTCTGGCCTATGTGGCACTGACGCGCGCGCGTCAGCAGGTTTTTCTGATGTTCGATAAGGCAGCGCCGTCACCGTTTGTCGATCACTTCCGCGAGCTGGGTGTGCCGGTGCTGCGTAAAGCCTGAGTTACTTCAGACGATCGGCCAGATAGCGCTGATAGTCGGGGATCATAATCTCTACACTTTGCGCAAACAGTGGCGACTGAATGATAAAGTCAGCCGTGGACCGGTTAGTGGCTACCGGGATATTCCATACGGTAGCCAGACGCAGCAGTGCTTTGACATCCGGATCGTGCGGCACTGCGTTGAGTGGATCCCAGAAAAAAATCAGTGCATCGATCTTCCCTTCCGAAATCAGCGCACCCACCTGCTGATCGCCGCCCATCGGGCCGCTCAGCATGGCTGTCACATTCAGACCCGTATCGCGATTGATCAGATTCCCGGTAGTGCCGGTGGCATAGAGGATGTGCGATTCCAGCGCGGGCTGGTTTTGTTTCACCCAGTCAAGCAGGGCGGCTTTGCAGTGGTCGTGGGCGACCAGCGCGATATGTTTTGTGGTGCCGAGGGTACGAACAGTCTGTTCCATAAAGGCGTCCTGGTAAGGCTCATGCGCAAGAAGAGAGAGCATGAGTGTACCTCTGGCCTTTCGACTCTATCAACTCGTACGTAGCATTTTGACCAGCGTCAGAAGCTGCTGACGCGTGGCTTCATCGAAGCGGTGAAACCAGCGGTGCAGCGAGGGCAGTTCGGCCTGAGTAGTCCAGTCCAGATCGGCGGTAAGCCGGACGGAAGAGGGCGTTGCAGAAGGGGTATTTGCAAACCGGGGCACAGAGGCAATCTGGCGGGTGCGATTATAATTCAGCATCGCTTTTTCCATATCTGCGGATGTGGTGACCGGCAGGTGGTCGCGCACGCTGGTAATCTCCGTGCCTTTTTCATCCACCAGCTGAAAGTTCAGGCTGCGGTCAAAATGATAACGCTCGCGTTTTGTCTCCAGCGCAGGCAACCGAATGGTAATGGTTTTGGCAACCGCGGTGAACGTGACAATCATCGGTACCGACTGATAAACGAGGACGTTCTCATTCTGACCTTTGCGCTGCTGCTCTATCCGAAACAGAAACTGATGCTGACCGCGGTCCAGCTCCAGGCTGTCTGCACCTTTGAGAAGGGAGCCTGAAATTTTTCGACCATCCAGCACCAGCAAATCGATATGAGGATCGAGCTTTAATGTGATGGCAGAACAGGACGCCGAAACGAGGAGGGTAATTAACCCCGTTACAGCCAGCGACAGCTTCATTTCAACTCCGGTAACTGAAGACACAAAGGATGGTGTGTAGCAAATTCTTACATTATGGCAGTTAATTTACATTTAAACATATTTATTCGTGCGCGGGTTCAATTAATTTCGCTGAGGACTTACCCGCTAAAGGGCACGCCAATCTACACTCAACACTGGCCTGAAAGGAGTTAAACATGAACGATCAGACAATTCGTGAGGTGCTGACGCGCACCCAACGTATCGCCTTAGTCGGAGCAAGCGATCGCCCCGAACGTCCCAGTTACGGTGTGATGAAATATCTGCTCGATCAGGGGTATGAGGTGATCCCGGTCAGCCCGAAACTGGCAGGGAAAACGCTGCTGGGGCAGCAGGGGTATGCCAGCCTGGCGGATGTACCGGGCAAGATTGATATGGTGGATGTCTTTCGCAATTCTGAAGCCGCGTGGGGCGTGGCCCAGGAGGCTATCGCCGTGGGGGCAAAAACATTATGGCTGCAGCTGGGTGTGATTAATGAGCAGGCGGCGGTACTGGCACAGGATGCGGGCATGACGGTGATTATGGATCGCTGCCCGAAGATTGAAATTCCGCGTCTGGGAATAACGCGTCAGAAATGATGAGTGTGGCGGCAGAGCGTGCCGCCACAGATTAATGTCGCAGATGAGGTGCCTGTAATTGCTGACGTACCGATGCTGCCAGCTCATCCATTGAAGGCTGCTCAGGGTGTTCAATGCTGGTTTCGCCGGAAAGCTGAATCTCAGCAACGTAGGTATGTACCTGATCGCCTTCCTCATCTTCCATCACCACATGATACCAGGGCGCGGTGCGCATTTTCTCTTCCGCGCCAACATCTTCAATTTTAGGCTCATCTAACGAGTATTCAGGATCGACATCGACGATAACGCCCAGTACGCCGGACAAACGATGACGAACCTGCTGACCAATACCAAATTTACTGGCAATCATTGTGACCTCCGAAAAAAAAGCTCTCTTACCAATATGGGGGCAGGAGCCGTTTTTTCAAGTCACATGACGCGGCAGGCGAAACCTTTCAGGTAGAGACCTTCCGGATAGCTGGCGATCACCGGATGATCTGCGGCCTGGCGGAACTGCTCAATAAACTGCACTTCACGGCCCGCATCCAGCGCGGCATCGGCGATGATCTTCTGGAACAGATCGGTGGCCATCAGACCGGAGCAGGAGAAGGTCATTAATACGCCGCCCGGATTCAGTAACTGAATGGCGAGCATATTAATGTCTTTATAGCCGCGACAGGCACCCATCAACTGGCTTTTGTTTTCGACGAACTTTGGCGGATCCATAATGATCAGATCAAATTTCTCGCCACTGTCACGATAACGGCGCAGCAGTTTGAAAACATCATCACGCTCAAATTGCGCGCGGGAGAGATCCAGCTCATTGAGTTCAACGTTCTGACGGGCAACGTCCAGCGCCTCCTGGGAGGTATCCACGCTGATCACTTCTTTACAGCCACCCATCAGCGCCGAAACCGCGAATCCACCGGTGTAAGAGAAGCAGTTAAGGACGCGGGCATCCTGTGCGTAACGACGCGTGGCGAGACGGCTGTCACGCTGATCAAGGTAATAGCCGGTTTTGTGACCGCCCTGGATATCCACCAGCAGCTTCATGCCATGTTCAGTAATCGGCAGCAGCGGCGGCGGCAGTTCACCGGTAACGATGCCCTGCGTCAGCGCCAGACCCTCTTTCTTACGAACGGCGACGTCAGAACGGTCATAGATGGCGCAGCCAGGGAAACAGTGCTGCAGGGCGGTGATGATCGCTGCACGCTGATATTCTGCGCCTGCTGAGAGCAGTTGCATCACTAAAAAGTTGCCAAAGCGGTCGATGGTAACGCCCGGTAAACCATCAGATTCACCGGCGATCAGGCGATAGCTGTCCAGACCATCGCGGGCCGCCAGCCATTCGCGCCACTGCTGCGCCTGTTCAAACCGGCGGACAAAGAAGGCGATATCGATGGATTCATCGGTCTGCCAGCTCCAGACGCGGGCGCGGATCTGCGACTCGGGTGAATAAGCGGCGCGAGCCAGCCATTTACCGTTGCTGTCACAAACGTCAATGGTTTCACCCAGTTGCGCTTTACCTTCCAGACGCGCAACGGCACCTGAAAAGACCCATGGATGGCGACGGAGCAGGGACTTTTCACGTCCCTTTGCGAGAATCAATCTGACTGTCATAGTTTGCTATGCTTACCTGAAAAAATGAGGCGCCATTGTCCGGTGGATAACGGGAAATTGCAACGAACAGCAGCAGGAGAGAATAATGTCAGCAGCCTGTTTTAAAGCATGGGTTCATGGCCGCGTCCAGGGCGTCGGGTTTCGTTACAGTACTCAGGCAGAAGCCAGGACGCTGGGCGTACTGGGCTATGCGCGAAATCTGGATGACGGCAGTGTCGAGGTGCTGGCCTGGGGTGAGGCGGAGCAGGTCGATGCGCTGATCGCCTGGCTTAAAGCGGGCGGGCCACGCAGCGCGCGCGTTGAAAAGGTGCTGGTGGAGCCGCACCAGCCCGCAGAGCCACCCCGCGATTTTACGACCGGTTAATTACAGACATTTCGCCGGTTTAGGCAGGCCGGCGATTTTCGTCGCCTGTTTAGCCGGCCCTTCAGGGAACAGGCGAAACAGATAGCGGCTATTGCCTTTCTCTTCGCCATATTTCTGCGCCATCGCCTTCACCAGCATTCGCACGGCGGGTGAGGTGTTATATTCCAGATAAAAGGCGCGCACAAAATGGACCACTTCCCAGTGTGCTTCGGTCAGGGTCAGGCCTTCCTGATCGGCGATGTGGACAGCCAATGCTTCACTCCAGTCGCCGGGATGCTTCAGATAGCCTTCGGCATCGACGGCGATTTCGTTACCGTTAAAATTCACGTGACATCCTCTTAGTAAATGACGGCGCAGTTTATCAAACCTGGCGGGCAGTAAAAGCAAAAACCCCGCCGAAGCGGGGTTTTACAGGCTACTGTCACTGCGGATTAGTTACTGCGGGCAAACCCCAGCAGGCTCAGCAGGCTGACAAAGATGTTATAGAGCGAAACATAGAGGCTGACCGTCGCCCGGATGTAGTTGGTTTCGCCACCGTGAATGATGTTGCTGGTTTCCCACAAAATCGCACCGGCTGAAAACAGAATGAACAGGGCGCTGATGGCCAGATGCAATGCAGGCAGCTGCAGGAAGATGTTGGCTACTACAGCAACCAGCAACACGACGAAACCTGCCATCATCATGCCGCCGAGGAAGGACATATCACGACGGGTGGTCAGCACGTAGGCCGAACAGCAGAAGAACACCAGCGCCGTGCCGCCCAGCGCCAGCGCTATCACGTCACCCATGCCTGCGGTTAAGAATGAGCTCAGGATAGGCCCCAGGCAATAACCCAGGAAGCCGGTAAAGGCAAAAGCGGCCAGGATGCCCATCGGGCTGTTAGCCAGACGGTAGGTTAAAAACATTAAGCCATAGAAGCCAACCAGCATCAGGATTAAACCCGGCGCAGGCAGGGCCAGCAGGGTGCTGGCGGTAGCCGTAACGGCCGAGAAGGCCAGGGTCAGTCCGAGAAGAAAATAGGTATTGCGCAGAACTCTGTGCGTAGACAGCAGTGAGGACTGCGATGAGGTGACAATTCTTTCCATGTTGCGCTCCTTTAAGCAGAACACCAAATATGTGCCGAGAATACGCAGGCCATTAAAGAGGGAAAAGGCGTTTTACCCTTCTTTACGCGCTAAACTGCTAATTGTTTGAGCAGAGTGGCGATTTTGACACCGAAAAATCACAATCTGGCTGTTTTTCAGGCGAATAGACAGATAGGTGCTTTACATCCCTAAACGGGGTGTTTATAGTGCGCGTCATTGCGGAGGGGTGGCCGAGCGGCTTAAGGCAGCGGTCTTGAAAACCGCCGATGGGAAACCATCCGAGAGTTCGAATCTCTCCTCCTCCGCCACTTTATCTGCCCTGGGCAATAAAGCGGCAAAAATAGATGTTTTGCCAATGCAGTACAGTTTCAAAACGGAGGGGTGGCCGAGCGGCTTAAGGCAGCGGTCTTGAAAACCGCCGATGGGAAACCATCCGAGAGTTCGAATCTCTCCTCCTCCGCCACATTTTACAGGCCAGCACGCAGTGCTGGCCTGTTTCGTTTCTGCTCTCTCTGTAACTTCTTCCTGTCTGAAAAAAGCGTGCCACTCTCTGTGACGCGTGGCTGCGCATTCATCTCTCCGGTGCATCTCTGCTATAGTCCACTCACCGTTTTTGCAAACATCTGGCGCTTTTCTGAGGCGAGCTGAGTTACACTGTTGATTACATCGCTCTGAGGCGAGCTAATGGGTTGATAGCCAGAGTGTTTCTTTACTGAATGAATGGAATAGGCACAATGATCAAGAAACTGAGTCTTTGCGCATTGTCAGTGCTCGCTGCATTGCCGGTCGGAACGGTAGCATTTGCTGCTGAGGGTGATATGCAGCTGCAACAGGTGCTGATGTTAAGTCGTCACAATCTGCGTGCACCGCTGGCTGATAATGGCAGCGTGCTGGCGCAGTCGACCAAAAAGAGCTGGCCGCAGTGGGATGTTCCCGGCGGACAGCTGACCACGAAAGGTGGTGTGCTGGAAGTCTACATGGGTAACTACACCCGTCAGTGGCTGGCACAGCAGGGCCTGGTAAAGAACGGCAGCTGTCCTGACAGCAATAACGTCTTTGTTTACGCCAACAGCCTGCAGCGCACTGTGGCCACCGCCCAGTTCTTTGTTAATGGCGCCTTCCCGGGCTGTGACGTCGCGGTCTCTCATCAGGATGAAATGGGTTCCATGGATCCTATCTTCAATCCGGTTATCACAGATGGCAGTGAAGCATTCAATAAGAAAGCGCTGGCTGAGATGGCCGCTGCAAATGAAAAACTGTCGCTGAAGCCTGCCTTCCAGCGCCTGGAAAAGATTGTCGACTACAAAGCATCGCCTGACTGCAACAATAAAAAGCAGTGCGATCTCAGCAGTGGTCAGAACACCTTCAGCGCTGAAAATGGTAAAGAACCGAATGTCAGTGGCCCGCTGAAAACGGGGAATTCCCTGATGGATGCGTTCACGCTGCAATATTACGAAGGTTTCCCGCTGGATCAGGTTGCATGGGGTCAGATCAAAACGCCTGAGCAGTGGAAAGAGCTGTCAGCGATTAAAAATGGTTACCAGGATGCGCTGTTTACCAGCCCGGACATTTCCCGTGAAGTGGCGGCACCGCTGGTGGACTACATCCGCAGTCAGTTAGTGGACCAGGACAAAGCCAACGCGCCAAAAATTACGCTGATGGTAGGCCATGACTCAAACATCGCCTCGCTGCTGAGCGCGTTGCAGGTCAAGCCTTATGAACTGCCTGATACCTTCGAAAAAACGCCGATTGGCGGTCAGGTTGTTTTCGAACGCTGGCATGATGCCAAAAATGATAAAGACCTGCTCAAAGTTGAGTATGTCTATCAGAGCGCCGATCAGCTGCGCAACGCAGACGTGCTGAGCCTGAAGAACCCACCGAAGCGCGTTACGCTGCAGCTGGCGGGTTGTGAGACCGATGCAAACGGCTATTGCAGCTGGGATCAGTTCTCTCAGGTGCTGAATGCTGCGCTGCAGGGCACGCCAATGCAGCCAGCGGCGGCACCACAACCGGCAGCCCAGTCTGACGACGACAGTGCGAAAGCCGCAGCGACCAATGATGCTGCTGCTGATAAGGCTGAAGCGGATAAAGCGACCGCGGCGAAAGAGAAGGCTGACGCCGATAAAGCTGCCGCTGAGAAGTCTGAAGCCGATAAAGCCGCCGCTGAAAAAGCAAAAGCGGACAAGGCAGCAGCCGATAAAGCCGCAGCCGAGAAGGCAAAAGCGGATAAGGCAGCAGCGGATAAAGCCGCCGCTGAGAAGGCAAAAGCGGACAAGGCAGCAGCGGATAAAGCCGCCGCTGAGAAAGCGAAAGCGGACAACGCGGCAGCGAAATCAGCCAGTGCCGATAAAGGTGCGGCTGACCAGGCTAACGCCTCGAACACGCCTGCAACAGCGCACAACGACGAATCAAAGTCAGCGGCTGTGGCAACACAGTAATCGCGCTATCCGGCTGATAATAAAAAACCCCGTCGAGACGGGGTTTTTTTATGGCTGCAAGGCGATTAACCCGCCACGACCACCAGTTTCTGGTTAGCAAACTCTTTGATGCCCAGATCAGATAGCTCACGACCATAACCTGAACGTTTCACGCCACCAAAGGGCAGCTCCGCTGAGGTGTCGCTCTGGGAGTTGATAAACACCATGCCGGTTTCAATGGCGGAGGCCAGTTTACGACCGCGTGCAATATCGCGTGTCCAGACCGAGCCGCCCAGACCATAGTGAGAGTCGTTCGCCAGCGCCACAGCCGCCTGATCGTCACCTATGACATAAACCTGCGCGACCGGACCGAAGAACTCCTGATAATAGGCGGGATTATCCGGGGTAATGCCAGTGAGAATGGTTGGCTGATAGTAGCAACCTGCACCTTCAACGGCTTTGCCGCCCGTGACCAGTTTTGCGCCATTGGCGACGGCTTCGTCTACCTGTTTCACCAGGCGGTCACGCGCGTCAGCGGAGGAGAGCGGGCCAAGCGTAGTCTTCTCATCCAGCGGATCGCCCAGCGTAGCGGAACTCAGTGCAGCGCTGAACTGGTTGATAAAGCGATCGGCAATCTTCTCATGCAGAATAAAACGTTTTGCGGCGGTACAGACCTGTCCGCAGTTGCTGAGGCGAGCCTGCACGCCCTGACGTACCGCTTCATCAAGATCGGCATCATCCAGCACCACAAACACGTCATTGCCACCCAGCTCCAGCGTCGATTTCTTAAGATGCTTACCGGCCTGCTCAGCCACGGCGCTGCCCGCGCGCTCGGATCCGGTCAGGGCGACACCCTGCACCCGGTCGTCAGCAATCAGATCGGCGACCTGATCGGTGGAGATGAACAGGTTAGTCCAGGCCCCTTCAGGCGCACCCGCTTCACGAACCAGCTTCTCAAAGACATCGGCACAGTGCGGCACGATATTGGCATGTTTTGCCAGCACCGGGTTACCCAGCGCCAGATTAGGTGCCAGCACGCGCATCAGCTGATAGTAAGGGAAGTTCCACGGCTCGACGGCGACTAAAACGCCAATCGGGTGATACTCAACCCAGGCTTCGCCCAGATCGCTGGGATAGGACTGCGGCTGCAGAATACGTTCCGCATTCTCTGCGTAGTAGCGGGCAATCTGCGAGCAGATTTTCACTTCTCCGCGGCTCTGACCAATCAGTTTACCCATCTCTTTACTGGCGATGGTGGCCAGTTCTTCCGCGCGGCTATCAATCAGGTCAGCCAGTTTTTTCAGTACCTGCAGACGCGGCTGAATATCACCTTTGCTCCATGAAGAATGGAAAAGGCGATCGGCCACTTCGAGGGCATGGCTGACGGCGGCTTCATCGTGTGACGGCCAGCTTTTCAGCAACTGGTTGTTTGCGGGATTAATGCTTTGATAGGAAGACATAGCGTACTCCTTGGTGAGCTAAAAATTGAGGGCGGGAAAGTCCCGCCCCTGAATCAGACGTTCTTACGTTCTACGGGCTTATCATCCCAGGTCAGGAGATCTTTATCGGTTTTTTCAAAGGCGCGAATCAGCACGTCATCACTGCCTTGCTGACGCCAGATCTCTTCTGCCAGTTTTTCATCGTAGTTAGCCACTTCGAAAATGGCCTCGGCAATTTCAGGGGAGGTATGACGCAGACTTGCCCATTCGCCAACGTGATGTGCTTTCGATTGTTCAGTAGACATACTTTTCTCCTTTGATTAAATCAGTCCTGCAGTTTGACGGTCAGTCCGGCCACATGTTCGCCCTGAAAACGGGCGATATTCAGTTCCGCTTCGGTAGGCTGACGCGAACCATCGCCGCCCGCCAGGGTGGTGGCTCCATAAGGCGTTCCACCGCGAACCTGTGAAATATCGAACAACTCTTTGGTTCCGTAGCCGATTGGCACAATCACCATGCCGTGATGCGCCAGGGTGGTCCAGACAGACGTGATGGTCTGTTCCTGACCGCCGCCGGTGCCGGTTGAGGTAAAGACGCTGGCAACCTTGCCAAACAGCGCGCCTGACGCCCAGAGTCCGCCGGTGCGATCCCAGAATGTCCGCATCTGTCCGGCCATGTTGCCGAAGCGGGTCGGAGTACCGACGATAATCGCGTCATAGTGCGGCAGCACCTCAGGCGTGGCTTCTGCCGCCTGCTGATCGGTTTTGCCACCCACCTGTGCAAAGCGATCGGCCTCCATCGTTTCTGGTACCCGCAGGATATCCACTTCCGCGCCGGGAACCCGACGAGCGCCTTCTGCAACCGCGTTCGCCATTGTTTCGATATGTCCGTACATCGAATAGTAGAGCACCAGAATCTTAGCCATTGATCTCTCCAGATGGTTTTGACGTCCAGAAAAAGTATAGAAGAGCTTTCGTTTTACGCAGGCGATGCCGAAGCCGGAACGGAGGAGTCGGGCAATAAATCAGCAGCTAATCGGTTGTAAGTCGGCAGAGTGTTCGTTGTTTAGCCAAATTTCTGGTGATTACTCTGTTGCTAAATGTGACTGGCGGACGAGTGAAAGGATAATCTGGCTATTATTTAAACATGGGCTGAGCTCGCGTTTCGGGCCGTCAGCCCTCTGTTTTTAATTCTTAATTATCGCACTACGCGACAGGAGCAAATCATGACAACACATCGTGGGGGTTCTGGAAATTTTGCTGAAAACCGTGAACGTGCCGCAGAAGCGGGACGTAAAGGGGGGAAAAACAGCGGCGGTAATTTTAAAAACGATCCGCAGCGCGCCGCGCGTGCCGGGGAGAAAGGGGGACGCAGCAGTCCTAAAAAACCGGACGCATAACCCCACACTGCCGCCGGTTGAGACCGGCGGTTAACGTCGTTGCTTTTCCCCCTCGCTCTCCCCACAATATTGTCCGGACACATCATCAGGTGAATTATGTCGGACACACTCCGCGGTTTAACCCTGCGCCTGACGCGGCAGGAGCTGGTATTACTTTTCATAACCATGATCTGGGGCGGCACCTTTCTGGTGGTGCATCGTGCGATGCAGCACTCCGGCCCGTTCTTCTTTGTCGGCCTGCGTTTTGCCACCGCCGCGCTGCTGCTGGCGCTCTTTTTCCGCCGCTATCTGGCAGGCATGACCTGGCTGGAGGTGAAAGCGGGCGCGCTGATTGGCCTGTCGATCGCCGGGGGCTATGGTCTTCAGACGTGGGGAATGCAGACCATTTCCAGCAGTCAGTCCGCCTTTCTCACCGCGCTCTATGTCCCTGTCGTGCCGTTGCTGCAATGGCTGTTTCTGCGCCGTCCGCCGGGATTGATGTCGTGGCTGGGGATTGTACTGGCGTTTACCGGCCTGCTGCTGGTGGCCGGGCCGCAGGATGGTCGCATCACTCTGAATGCAGGTGAAATAGCGACGCTGATCAGTACCCTGGCGATCGCCGCCGAGATCATCTTAATCAGCCGCTATGCCGGTAAGGTCGATGTGCGCCGTGTGACCCTGATCCAGCTGGCGGTGGCATCGCTGTGCGCCTTTGGTCTGATGATCCCCAATGGGGAAACGGTGCCTGCCATCTCAACGCCGCTGCTGCTCAGCGCGCTGGGGCTGGGTGCAGCCAGCGCCCTGATTCAGGTCACCATGAACTGGGCGCAACGCAGCGTTTCGCCAACCCGCGCTACGGTGATTTATGCCGGGGAACCGGTCTGGGCCGGCGTCGTGGGGCGTATTGCGGGTGAGCGCCTGCCTGCGCTGGCGTTGCTGGGCGGCGCGCTGATCGTCTGCGGGGTGATCGTCAGTGAGCTGCGGCTGAAACGAAAAAAAGCGGTGCAGCCTGCTGCCACACCGCTGGAGTAGGTCGTTAACCCTGCTGTCGCGCCAGTGGCTTGTCCTGCTTTGCCGCACTGCGTCGGCGCAGAATCGCATTGAGGATAATCGCGCCAAAGGTGGCGGTACCGATACCCCCCAGCGTGAAAGAACCGATTTTCAGCGCGAAATCCCCGGCTCCGAGCACCAGTGTGGTCGCCACCATGATCAGGTTACTGTTCTGGCCTAAATCAACATGGTTCTGTACCCAGATGCGGGCACCCGCTACCGCAATCAGCCCGAACACTACAATGGATGCGCCGCCAATCACCGGGGCCGGAATAGTGTGGATCAGCGCACCAAACTTCGGCGAGAAACCGGCGAGGATGGCGATGACCGCCGCGGCGACAAATGCCAGCGTAGAATAGACTTTGGTCACCGCCATCACCCCGATATTTTCGGCATAGGTGGTGACGCCACTGCCGCCGATTGAGCCGGAGAGCATGGTGGCCAGGCCATCGCCAACAAAAGCGCGTCCCATGTAAGGATCGAGATTGCGTCCGGTCATACCCGCCACCGCTTTCAGATGCCCGAGGTTTTCAGCCACCAGAATGATCGCCACCGGGGCGATGAGCACCATCGCCTGCAGATCAAAGGTGGGTGCAGTGGTGTGCGGCAGACCAAACCAGGCAGCCTGTGACAGCAGGGTAAAATCGACCGGCTTACCCAGCCCCAGACCGTTGGTCAGCAGCGCATAGATCGCCCAGGCCAGAATCAGGCCGACCAGAATCAGCAGTCGCTGAATCATCCCGTGGGTAAATACCGCTACCAGACCAATGCAGAGTACGGTCATTACCGCAACCCAGCTGTCGAACGACGAGGCGGAGACGCTGTGAACCGCAATCGGGGCCAGATTCAGCCCGATAGCCATCACCACTGCACCGGTCACGACCGGCGGCATCAGATTTTCAATCCAGCGCGTGCCGGACTTCATCACCACCAGACCAATCAGCGTGTAGAGCAGGCCGCAGGCGATCACGCCGCCCAGCGCCACGCTGAGATTGGGATTCAGCCCCTGACCGCTGAAGCCGGTTACCGCAATGACCACGCCGACAAAGGCAGCGCTCGACCCGAGATAACTGGGCACCCGACCGCCGGTGATAAAGAAGAACAGCAGCGTGCCTATACCCGAGACCAGAATGGCCAGATTGGGATCCAGCCCCATCAGCAGGGGCATCAGCACCGTTGCGCCAAACATCGCTACCGCATGCTGTAAACCCAGCACCAGCGTCTGCCCCAGAGGCAGGGTCTCATCCGGGGCGATAATACCGTTTTCTGTTAATGCCGACTTCTTTTGCCATTGCGGAAACCAGGATCGTGCCATCGTCTACTCCAGAGCGTTATGAATGCCGGTGGGATTCAGGGAAGTGTTAACAGGCATCCTGCCGCAACAGGGGATGGTATCCCCGGTCAAACCACGCCAGACCGTGGGTGTCGTCATTGCGCACTAATCCCACGACTTCGCAGAACAGCGTGTCATGCGTACCGACGCTGACAATCTGAGTGATGCGGCAGTCAAAGGACGCGACGGCGCCGCTCAGCACTGGCGAGCCGGTCACGGCCGTTGACCACTCAGCGGCAATAAAACGATCAGCCATTGGTGTTTTGCCGCCGAACAGATTGGAGAGCGTTTCATGGCCCGCCGCCAGCGTATTGACGCAGAGCTGCATATTTTCGCGGAACACCGGGTAAACCGAGGCAGAGCGGTTAAGGCAGACCAGCAGCGTCGGCGGCGAATCCGTGACGCTGCACACCGCCGAGGCCGTAAAGCCTGCGCGTCCGGCCGGGCCTTCAGTGGTGATGATGTTGACCGCAGCACCGAGCCGCGACATCGCATTACGAAACTCAGTTTTCTCAACGGCAGGGGTAAGGGTATCCAGGCTCATCGTGTTCTCCGCGAAAAGGTTATCCGACGACGCGCTGCAGCGGCTGCACGTCATCAGTCTGATCCAGCCACTGCAGCAGCAGGGCATTAAAGTTTTCGGGGGCGGTGACGCTCATGGCGTGGCCGCCCCAGGCCATCATCTGTTCAGTCGCATTGGGCAGGGCCGCGGCCAGCTCAGTTGAGCAGCTCCACGGCACCAGCAGATCGTCCTGGCTGGCGATCACCAGTACCGGTTGTGGAATGGCAGCAGCCCGCGCGCTGAAGTCGGCGCTCATCAGGGCGTGCAGCCGCCGCATCAGATTTTCCATCCCCTGAAAATGTGCGACGTGATGGCTATCTTCCTGATCCAGCCGTGTCTGATGCTGTGCCATCCACTCCGCAGGATAGAGAAACAGCGGCTGAGCGCGGACAAATGCCTCGACGCCGACGTTGAGCAGCAGGTCCTGACGTACCTGAAAGCAACGACGGGTATGGGGATGCAGCGTCAGCCAGCCATTGATCACCGCGATCCGTTCGATCCGATCCGGATAATCCAGCGCCAGCTGCATCCCCATCAGACCGCCAAGCGCGTGACCGATCAGGCTGAAGCGCAGGATGCCGTGCTGCGCCAGCGCGGCGGCCAGTTCCGCCGCCATCATCGCCATGCTGTAGCCTTCCGGCAGGCTGTCAGCGCTGCGACCGGTGCCGCGCTGGTCATAGGTCACCACCCGATAGCGTGCCGTTAGCGCGGCCAGCTGCGGCTGCCAGAAACCCGCCACGCCGCCCAGACCGGATGAGAGCACCAGTGTCGGTGCATCGGGATTTTGCAGACCCAGAATATCCAGCTGCATCAGACCTCCGCTTTGCCGATGTGCGCCACGCTGGCGATCTCAATCAGCGCGTCAGGCTTGACCAGCCCACACTGAATACAGAAGCGCGCCGGTTTTTCGCCGGGAAAGTATTCGGCGTAAACCTGATTCACCGCGGCGTAGTTCGACCAGTCGGTGATAAAAATCGAATTAAACGTCACATCGGTCATGCTGCCACCGGCGGTCTCAATCACCTTTTTAATGGTTTCCAGCACGTGGCGGGTCTGCGCTGCGGCATCACCCACATGCACCACGTTGTTGTCAGCATCAAACGGCAGCGTACCCGAGACATAGACCACACCATCCGCCAGCGTGCCGGGAACGAACGGGGCGATGGGGGTGGTGGTGCCTGGCGGAACAATAATACTTTTCGGCATAGCGTCGTCCTCTTCGTGGATTAGCGGGCATTCAGGCTTTCGCAGAAGGTATCGACATCCGATACCCAGCCAAAAAAGGTTTCGATATTGAACAGGGCAGCCTGCTGAGCAAAGGGCGGGCCGGCCTGATAAGTGGCGTCTTCCAGCACCACGCCGAAGTACTCCAGAAAGAAGCCGTCGCGCAGCGTCGATTCAACGCAGACGTTGGTGGCGATGCCGGTAAACATCAGATGACGGATCCCGCGGCTGCGCAGCATGCTGTCGAGCGGGGTGTTATAGAAGCCGCTGTAACGCGATTTCGGCAGCACGATGTCACCGGGCTGTGGCACCAGTTCATCGACCAGCGCGTAATCCCAGCCGCCTTTCGACAGCAGCGACCCCTGCAGTTCAGGCCGTTTACGCATGGTTTTCAGGGCATTCGATTTGTGGAAATTGGGGGAACCGGCGTCGCCCGCTTCTACATAGTCACTGTCCCAGCCGTTCTGGAACCAGATGATCTGAACGCCTGCCGCACGGGCCGCCGTCACCGCCTGATAGATTTTCGCAATCACCGGCTTGGTGGCGGAAACATCGAAGCCCGCCAGATCGAGATAGCCGCCTTCAGTGGCGTAGGCGTTCTGCATATCCACGACAATCAGCGCGGTCTGGCCAGGCGGAAAGGCGATCGGCTCTGGCCGCGCCGGCAGTTCAACCTGGGGAACATCCGGCGTGTGAGCACAATAAACGGTAGCCATCATGCCACCTCCTGCTGTGCGTCGAGCAGGGCGCTGCGACAGGCCATCAGCGGCTGAATGTGCTGCCCGAAGTTCTCGATACCCTGCAGGAAGTCATCAAACGTCAGCAGCACGCCGTGGGTGCCTTCGACCTGCGCAACCTCATCCAGCATCCGCGCCACGCTGGCATACGACCCCACCAGGGTGCCCATATTGATATTGACTGCCGAGGTCGGATCCGCCATCTGGCGCACATTGGTGTCGCTGCCCGATTTGGTGTCCTGCTGACTCTGAGTGGTGAGCCAGGAGAGCGCCTCTTCATCCGCACCGGCTTTGTAGTGTTCCCACTTCGCCCGCGCTTCTTCGTCCGTTTCAGCAGCGATGATCATAAACAGCACATAGGAGCCGACATCGCGGCCCGCTTTTTCAGCGGCCTGCTTCATGCGAATCGAGGTAGAGCTGAACGCGGCAGGCGTGTTAACACCTTTACCAAAGCAGAAGTTGTAATCGGCGTGCTGAGCAGAGAAGGCCATACCGGCATCGCTCTGTCCGGCGCAGATCACCTTCATCGGGCGCTGCGGCTGCGGACTCACCCGGCAGTCGTTCATGGTGAAGAACTCACCTTTAAAGTCCGATTTTCCGGTGCCCCACAGGTCGCGCAGCACGGTAACGTATTCGGTCAGATAAGCGTAGCGGCTGCTGAAGTACTCATCGCCAGGCCACATTCCCATCTGTTCATATTCCGGCTTCTGCCAGCCGGTCACCAGGTTGACGCCAAAGCGACCGCCTGAAATGGAATCGATGGTGGACGCCATGCGCGCCACAATCGCCGGAGGCAGCGTCAGGGTGGCGGCGGTGGCGTAGATCTCAATGCGTGATGTCACGGCGGCCAGGCCTGCCATCAGGGTGAACGACTCGAGATTATGATCCCAGAACTCGGTTTTTCCGCCGAAGCCGCGCAGTTTGATCATCGAGAGCGCAAAATCGAAATGGTAATGCTCTGCTTTCAGCACGATCGCTTTGTTCAGTTCAAAGGTCGGCATGTACTGCGGCGCATTGGACGAAATCAGCCAGCCATTGTTACCAATCGGAATAAAGACGCCTATCTTCATGTGAAACCTCGTTGCGATGGGGGAAAGGTGTTTCACGCGCTGCACTGCATCCTGCATCGTCCGTGTGGGCCGCGCTCAGTCACAATTTTGCAAACGGTGTGCCACTTTTTTTATTGTTTTATATAACAGTGAGTTAAAATTAACCCGAAAGAGGTAAGTGGAGTAACTGGTCCATTTCAGACCGTCTGGTCAAAATTCGCTGCACGTTTTCCATGCAGGCTGAGCAAAAAAGGTGCAGGGCGCGGATTGGGCAGCGATGAATCCCTTTGCTATGATGCGCTGACACCAGAAGGATGAGGTAAACGTGTGAATACCGATGAAAAAAAGCCAACGCGACGTTCGCGTGCGGTCGCAGCGAAGCGGGCCGCCATACTGGAAGCGGCATTAACCTTCTTCTCACAGTTTGGCATTCACGGCACCAGCCTCGATAAGGTGGCCGAGCTGGCCGATGTCTCTAAAACCAATCTGCTCTACTATTTTCCCTCTAAAGAAGTGCTCTATGTGGCAGTGCTTAAGCAGATTCTGGATGTCTGGCTGGCACCGTTGCGCGCGCTGGCGCACGATCAGGATCCACTGGTCGCGATTCGTCGCTACATCCGGCTGAAGCTGGAAGTGTCGCGCGATCATCCTCAGGCTTCCCGGCTCTTCTGTCTGGAGATGTTGCAGGGTGCTCCGCTTCTGAAAGGGGAGCTGGCAGGCGATCTTAAGCAGCTGGTAGATGACAAAGCGGCAATTATTGAACGCTGGATTGATGAAGGACGTCTGGCGGGCGTACAGCCGCAGCATCTGATCTTTATGCTGTGGGCCACCACGCAGCATTACGCCGATTTTGCCACTCAGGTTGAGGCCGTTACCGGCCAGACGCTGAGCGATCCGGCGTTTTTCGATCAGGCTGTTGATAATGTGCAGCGCATGATCATCGAAGGGATTCGCGTACGCTAATTCAGGATACATCCACGGTTCAGGTACGGAGTTAATCAATGGATTCTGTTTCGCAACTGGTGCTGGGTGCCTCAGTCAGTGTCGCAGTGATGGGACGTCGGGTACCGGTCTGGCAGGCCGCGCTGGTGGGCGGCGTCTGCGGCACCTTACCCGATCTCGATGTCTTTCTTGATCATGGCGATGCGATACGCAACATGACCCTGCATCGCACGGAAACGCATGCGCTGCTCTGGCTCACGCTGCTCTCGCCACTGATTGCATGGCTGGTGGCAGGTCTGTTTCGTCAGCGGGTGAAGTGGGCAGCATGGTGGCCTGCCATCTGGCTGGCGCTGATTACCCATCCGCTGCTCGATTTGATGACGGTGTATGGCACCCAGCTTGGCCTGCCGATCACCGATTATCCTTATGCCATCGGCAGTATCTACATCGTCGATCCACTCTATACGCTGCCGCTGCTGGCAGGCCTGGGCGTCGCGCTCTGGCGGCGCAGTGATAAAGGGCTGCGCGGAAACCGGCTCGGGCTGATGCTGAGTACCCTTTATCTGGTCTGGAGCGTGGTGATTCAGGGCGTCGCAGGCTGGCAGATCAGAGCGTCGCTGGCGGAGCAGGGTATTCCGGACAATAAAGTGCTGGTGACGCCCACGGCCTTTAATACGCTGGTATGGCGCAGCGTGATTATGACGCCGGATCGCTATGGCGAAGTTTACTGGTCGCTGTTGTCGCCCTCACGGCCACTGCAGGTGGCGTGGTATCCGCGTCATCCTGAACTGTTCGACGCTTTTCGGGGCAGCTGGTATGCAGAACGTGTCGCCTGGTTCAGCCACGGCTTCTACGCGCTGCGTGAGCAGGACGGGCAGACGACGATTGCCGACCTGCGCATGGGCGAAGGCGATAAGTATACCTTCACCTTTGGTCTGGGCACGCCTCAGCAGCCCGATCCCCGGCCGCAGCGCTTACCTTATGAACGCCCCTCTTTATCCGCCATTTTCTCTGCGCTGGGCGATCGCCTGTAAAAAAAAGCCCGGTCATCTGACCGGGCTTTGTTCATGATATTACCGATTAGCGGCTACGACGATTACGCAGCATCCAGCCGACACCCAGCAGGGCAAACCAGAGTGGCGTAACCATCAGCGCCTGGCGCGTATCTTCCTGCAGCGTCAGCAGCACCAGCACAAATGCGAAGAATGCCATGCAGACCCAGCACATGAATTTGCCCAGCGGCATCTTAAATGCCGACTCCGCATGGCGCTGCGGATGCTTTTTACGGTAGGCCAGATAGCTGCACAGAATGATGGTCCAGACGAACATAAACAGAATGGCCGAGACGGTGGTCACCAGCGTGAAGACCTTCATTACATCCGGGATCAGGTAGATCAACGCCACACCAATCAGCAGGCACAGGCAGGAGAAAAACAGGCCGGTAGTCGGCACCGCACGGGCAGAGAGTCGGCCAAAGGCGCGGCTGGCCACACCCTGCTGCGACAGGCCATAGAGCATACGGCTGGTGGAGAAGATGCCGCTGTTGGCTGAGGAGGCGGCAGAAGTCAGCACCACAAAGTTAACGATACTCGCAGCCGCAGGCAGACCAATCAGAACGAACATCTCAACAAACGGACTGCGATCGGCCATCACCTGGGTCCAGGGCGTTACCGCCATAATCACCATCAGCGCCAGCACGTAAAACATAATGACCCGCAACGGAATCGCATTAATTGCGCGCGGTAAAACTTTATGCGGATTGTGGGTTTCAGCCGCTGCCGTGCCCACCAGTTCAATGCCGACAAAGGCAAACACCGCAATCTGGAAGCCGGCAAAGAAGCCGCTGAGGCCTTTCGGGAACATGCCGCCGTGATCCCAGATGTTGCTGAGTGACGCTGTGCCGCCGCCCGGTGAGGGGTAGTGAATCGATACCAGCACAATCCCGGTTACGATCAGCGCCACAATGGCGACGATTTTAATGATCGCAAACCAGAACTCCATCTCGCCAAACAGCTTGACGGTGGCAATATTGAGCGCCAGAAAAACCACCACGCAGAGAAGGGCGCTCATCCAGATCGAGAAGCCCGGAAACCAGAGCTGGAAATAGGCGCTGATTGCCACCACGTCGGCAATGCCGGTTACCACCCAACAGAACCAGTAGGTCCAGCCGGTAAAGTAGCCGGCCCACGGGCCAAGCAGATCCGCGGCAAAATCGCTAAAGGATTTGTACTCAAGGTTGGAGAGCAGCAGCTCCCCCATGGCGCGCATCACAAAGAACAGCATAAAACCGATGATCATATAGACAAAAATGATCGAGGGGCCAGCCAGGCTGATGGTTTTACCTGAGCCCATAAACAGGCCGGTACCGATAGCGCCACCAATGGCGATCAGCTGGATGTGACGATTGTGCAGATTACGCTGGAGTTTATCGGGCGTCTCGTGGGTGCTTGCGGTTTCTTTAGATTGATCAACCATAGAATTGTCTTTCCTGTCGTGATGTTGTGTTCAGCTCTGCTGGCTGTTAGTCAAGGCGTCTGCCTGAGGGCAAGTCGGCATAAGATAGAGGAAGAGAGCCGGAATCGGGTAACGCTTTTTTACCAATTGTGATGCCTGCCATCCCGGAAGCGGCAATAAAGCGCGATTTTGTTCAAACCTTCGTCAGCCTGGGTAATTATTCATCACGTTATGTCAGTCAGGCGGCGTGAAGGGCGATGGGCTTCTACACTTTTTGTTTGCTAATCATCATGCTGCGAGAGGGACTATGCGCACGCTTATCCTGTTTTTGCTATTGCTTGCGCTGGGATGGGTCAGCTTACCCTGGCTTAAGCAGCATCTGCCGCCGCAGTTTAATCCCTTTACGCCACTCTCTGTTACCGATCCGCCGGGCTGGATGACGCAGATTAAGATGAAAAGGCTGGCCAGCGATCCCGACGCATGTCTGGCGGTGATGCGCCGCGCTCAACAGGCGGGCTGGGTCAGCTTCAGCGAGCGTCCGGACGTCACGGGTCACTGTCCGCTCAGTCATCCGCTGCGGGTTCAGAAATTTGGCCCGGTCAGCCTCAGCAGCAGCTTTCTGGCCAGCTGTCCTATGGCCGTCGCCAGCACCATGTATGCTCTGCGCAGTCGTGAACAGACCGCCAGAGAGATGCACAGTCCACTGGTACGAATTACCCATGTCGGCAGTTACGCCTGCCGTAATATTTATCATCGTGCTCAGGGGCGGCTCAGTGAACATGCCACCGCCGATGCCTGGGATGTGACAGGCTTTCAGCTGGCTGATGGCCAGCGGCTTGAGGTCAGTCGTCACTGGCAACAGCCGGAAGAAAAAGCGGCAATGCTTCATACGCTGTGGCGTGGCGGCTGTGAGGTATTCGGCAATGCGCTGGGGCCGGACTATAACGCCGCTCACGCCTCACATTTTCATCTGGGTATGCGAGGTGCAGGCTACTGCCGATAAATCATCAGACAGGATTAATACCGTGTTTGATTAAGAAATGTTCTTATGGTGCCAGTAAAACCCATCCAGTTATCATTGCTGAACCTGATCCCTTACTGAAATAGTCTGACAACAGGTCAGGATGCTCCTAAAAAAACCGATTTCAGGGCCATTTGTAAGAATAAAACGATGCCTGCGGGATAAAACCCTTGTGCAGATTCTCAGCGTCATTTGCTCAGCGCCTGTTGGCGGCATGATGAAATTATTTCATGATTGCGCTGGCAGAAATAAGGGAAAGTTATCGCATAAATAAAAAAGTGCGTGATTAAGAAAAGAACGGATTTTACCTGCAAATTTATTTTCAGATGATTTACTTGCGTGACTATCGGGAAAGTGATTTAACTGATTAAAATAGAGTCAGTGCTGAGCATTACGCCGTAAATAGTGATCTCCGCCACGTATTGCGGTCAGACAGCAGAGTAAGTAAAGGCGACTTTTACGGACGCGCTGTCCTGGATCAGGTATTTGCAGTCAGATAAGTCGATAAACCACAGCAGGATGTGAATCGACGGGCACAGAGCATGGTCGGGTAGAGGAGACCAGAAAAGGTTTATTAAACAGCACATCGTTACGCTTACAGGGCTGCCACTGAAAACCGGGACAGGTCTGTAACCTGCAAGCGCGTGGCGCGGGCAGCAAGCCGGTTAGCTGCCTCAGCAGACGCCACAGGGGCTGCGGGGACGTCTGACGAAGCCTGTCCTGATGGCTGCAATGAGAGAGCCGGTCTTATTTCCTGATAAAAAATATGTCAGAAATTTGCCACTGCCGCTTCGCTTATAATGGAGTAATTAACGCCTTGTTTACTCGTTATTTACCCAACAATCAGCATCGCGATTCAATATTTTCAGCAGACTTTTCAAGTCTGAGAAAAAATTGCACTGGAGGTCAGGGATTGAAATCCCATCAGAAAAATCTTATTCTTCTGGGGTGATTGAAATTGCTGTGATCGGCCTCACCTTGTAAAGGCAGGAACACTTTTTCACTCCGCTCCAACGGTGAAAGGTTAAATGCGTTGTAGATCGGGACAGGTTCGTCCTGCACGATAAATTAGTTTTCTTCTGCAAATTTATTTTATCCGATGAATCTGAATGAATATTACCGGAAGGGCGAGTGAAATTAACGCTGAGGCAATATGAGTACTGAAAATTATTTCGCCTGGCGAGCTGAGGCGAAAGAACAATTTCAGGCATTAACGGTTTCTTCTGAATTGAAGCCGTTATTGCAACAATTTATTGAATCATTAGGCTTCGATTATTTTGCCTTTTTGATTCAGCACCCGGTGCCTTTTACCCGACCGCGTATTCATTTACATAGCACCTATCCCAGATTATGGGTTAAACGCTATGAGAAGCAGAATTATTACGCTGTCGATCCGGTGCTCAGGTTGTGTCAGCGACCGGGCAGAGGCATGGCGTGGACGGAGGAACTGTTCGCTGACGCCGGCAATTTGTGGCGTGAGGCGAGAGAATATGGGCTGCAGAGCGGATTTTCTTGCTCTGCAATGGCACCAAATCGCGTCATTGGTATATTATCTATATCGTCGCAACAGCCCATTTCTGTCCAGCTCTGCCATGCTGAGCTGGAGGTGAAACTACACCTTTTAGCGGAACTAAGTCTGGATACGCTGGAACGCTTTAGCGATGATGCAATGATGGTACTAAAAAAAGAGTTTAGTCAGCGCGAGCTGGAAATTTTGAAATGGACAGCCGAAGGAAAAACGGCGGTCGAAATTTCACTTATTTTATCCATCTCTGAACATACCGTTAACTTTCACCAAAAAAATATGCAAAAGCGTTTCAATGTTTCCAATAAAACGCAGATTGCCTGCTATGCAGCGGCAATCGGACTGATCTGAACATTAAGCAACGGCTACATTTAGCTGTTCCTTTGCACAGGTCTGTTGTCTATTCTGCGCCGGGACTTTGCCAGCTGGCGCAAAGAAATCATTGCAAACATGGGGATGTCAGAGGCGCATGATGAAAATAGTGCAAACGCAATTAAAGGATATGCCATCCTCTTTGCTTGCCGAACTCGGCAGCTACCGATACAGCGTCTTTGCGCGCGGCGAAGGGTGGTCAATTCCGCCACGTCTGAGCACGCCAGGACAGGAATATGATCGCTACGATCGTTCAGATGTCACCTGGCTGATCGCATGGAATGCGCGGGAGGGCATCAGCGGCTGTGCGCGTCTGATGCCCTGGTTCGAACCTGAACTGAGTGAAGGCATCGTACTGCCTTTCAGCCATGAGAAAGTGTGGGAAATGTCGCGCTTCTCGGCACGGCTGGATGTGGACGCTGAACTGCCACTGAATATTCTCTGGCACGCCGTGCAGCTGGCAGAATTGAACAGTATGGAATACATCATCAGTTCGGCAACGCCGATGCTGGAGAAGATGTTTGAAGAGCATCAGGTGGTGTATGAGCCGCTGACGCCGGGACTTATTCTGTCAGAAGATAATCTGTTTGCGATCCGTATTCCGGTGGTTCAGCCAGCGCTGGCTGAAAAGTATCGGGGAACGCGGCGCTTTAGTCCGGAAGAGGTGCTGCCTACGCTGGGCGTTTCGGTTAACTGGCAGGCGCACAGCTAATTAATTTGCCCCCGCGGCTGTGGGGGCAAGCAAGCTTACTGACGGTAGGCTGTTTTGATCTGCTTAATGGTATTGCTGAATACTTCCGCCTGAGGCTTGTCGCCCAGCGTCTGTACATAGCGTTCCATGTTGATAATCACTTTGCCGGCATCAGCCTGGCCCATACCTTTCAGGATCAGGGTGATCATCATCTTCAGACCCGCGATTTCATCCGCTAATTTCCGGGCTTCCTGCGAAGTTGCAAAATCTTCATCGCTCATGCGTTTCTCCTTGGTGAATGACAATGTGTCGGCAATCTGTCCGAACAGCAGTGCGTGAGTATATCACAGGGTCAGTAAGTTGCTGGAGCAGCCGGTTCGCTTCGCTATAAACAGCTGGTTTGTCCAGTACAACTAATCAATCGCTGAAAGTAATTACAGGTGTTGCCGGGCCAGATATCACAAGGGCCTGCAGCGATAAGGCACAGCAAAGTCTGGTGTTAATACCATGAAATAGTAAGAGTTTAAGGATTATTCAGTACGCCTGTCGGTTGTAAGAAATCTCTGTTATTGCTGGCTGCACGGGGCTGGAAATCGTTATGCGAAGCGTCGACTGTTTTGCTTTGTTGATGTGCTTTTGAGGTAAAAGCGGGTATGATTATCGCCTGTATTCGTTAATTGATTCCTCTTTTTTTAGCCTCTGGAGTTTCCCCGTTGATCAGTGTGCTTCTTGTTGATGACCATGAACTTGTCCGTGCCGGAATCCGTCGCATCCTGGAGGATGTCAAAGGTCTGGCCGTGGTCGGAGAGGTCAACTGTGGCGAGGATGCCGCTAAGTGGTGCCGTGCCAATCAGGTTGATGTGATCCTCATGGATATGAACATGCCGGGCATCGGTGGACTGGAGGCGACGCGCAAAATCGTGCGTTACAATCCCGATATCAAAATCATCATGCTGACCATTCACACGGAAAATCCGCTGCCTGCGAAAGTGATGCAGGCGGGGGCTGCAGGCTACCTCAGTAAAGGGGCTGCGCCGCAGGAGGTGATCAATGCGATTCGCTCGGTCAATGCCGGACAGCGCTACATCGCTTCAGATATCGCTCAGCAGATGGCGCTGAGCCAGATTGAGCCACAAAAAGCGGAATCCCCCTTCAGCTGTTTGTCGGAAAGGGAATTGCAGATTATGCTGATGATCACCCGTGGACAAAAGGTGACGGAAATTTCCGAGCAGTTAAATCTCAGTCCTAAAACCGTTAACAGTTACCGCTACCGGATGTTCAGCAAGCTGAATATCAGTGGCGATGTAGAGTTAACGCATCTGGCCATTCGACATGGCCTCTATAATGCGGAGCCGTTAATCAGTAGTGAATGACGTTTTTGATTCCAAAGCCTTTCTGAGTACGGTAACCAGCAAGCCCGGTGTTTACCGCATGTATGACGCCTCAGGCACCGTCATCTATGTGGGCAAAGCCAAAGACCTGAAGAAGCGTTTGACCAGCTACTTCCGCACTCAGGTCGGCAGCCGCAAAACCGAAGCGCTGGTTAGTAATATCCAGCACATCGATGTCACCGTAACCCACACCGAAACCGAAGCGCTGCTGCTTGAGCATAACTACATCAAGCTCTACCAGCCGCGCTACAACGTGCTGCTGCGCGACGATAAATCTTACCCCTACATCTTTCTTAGCAGCGATACCCATCCGCGACTGGCGATGCACCGTGGTGCAAAGCATGCCAAAGGCGAATACTTTGGCCCGTTCCCCAACGGCTATGCGGTGCGTGAAACGCTGGGGCTGCTGCAAAAAGTTTTCCCTATCCGCCAGTGCGAAAACAGCGTCTACCGCAATCGCTCCCGGCCCTGTCTGCAATATCAGATTGGTCGCTGTCTGGGTCCCTGTGTCGCGGGACTGGTCAGTGAGGAGGAGTATGCACAGCAGACCGATTACGTGCGCCTGTTCCTGGCGGGGAAAGACGATCAGGTTCTCAACCAGCTGGTCAAACGGATGGAAGAGGCGAGCATCGGCCTGCGCTTTGAAGAGGCGGCACGCCTGCGCGATCAGATTCAGGCTGTGCGACGGATCACCGAAAAGCAGTTTGTCTCGAATCAGGGTGATGACCTTGATGTGATGGGTGTGGCTTATGAAGCGGGCATGGCCTGTCTCCACGTGCTGTTTATCCGTCAGGGCAAAGTGCTAGGCAGCCGCAGCTACTTCCCGAAAGTGCCCGTCGATACCGATCTGGCTGAGGTCGTTCAGACCTTTGTCGGGCAGTTCTACCTGCAGGGCAGCGAGGCACGTACGCTGCCTGGCGATATTTTGCTGGACTTCACCTTGCCAGAGCGTGAACTGCTGGCTGAGTCGCTCAGTGAACTGGCCGGACGTCGGGTGAGTATTCAGAGCAAGCCGCGCGGGGATCGCGCCCGTTATCTCAAACTGGCGCGCACCAACGCCGCGACGGCGTTAACCACGCGGCTGTCACAGCACTCCACAATTCATCAGCGGCTGATGGCGCTGGCGGAGTTTCTTGAGCTGGACAAAATTAAACGCATGGAGTGTTTCGATATCAGTCATACCATGGGTGAGCAGACCATCGCCTCCTGCGTAGTGTTCGACCAGAATGGTCCGCTGCGTGCCGATTATCGTCGCTACAACATCAGCGGCATTACGCCGGGTGATGACTATGCCGCCATGAATCAGGTGTTACGCCGCCGTTATGGTAAAGCCATTGAAGAAGATAAGATTCCGGATGTGATTCTGATCGATGGCGGTAAAGGCCAGCTGTCTCAGGCGAAGCAGGTCTTCGCGGAACTGGATGTGCCCTGGGACAAAAGCCGGCCGATTTTACTCGGCGTAGCGAAAGGCAGCGATCGTAAAGCCGGACTGGAAACGCTGTTCTTTGAAGCGGAAGGTGAGGGCGTTTCGCTGCCACCCGATGCACCAGCGCTGCATGTGATCCAGCATATTCGTGATGACGCTCACAATCATGCCATTTCAGGCCACCGTAAAAAACGGGCCAAAGTAAAGAACACCAGCGCACTGGAAAGCATCGAAGGGGTGGGGCCGAAACGGCGTCAGCAACTGCTTAAGTACATGGGTGGCCTGCAACCGCTGATGAACGCGTCGGTGGAGGAGATCGCCAATGTACCCGGTATCTCACATGCTCTGGCAGAAAAAATATACTACTCGTTGAAACACTAGCATTGAAACGGGGGGGGCAATGTAGGAACATAGGCTAAATTCTACCTATATCCAGACAGTTACCGGCATATGCAATTAAACATTCCGACGTGTCTCACCCTGTTTCGAGTCGTGCTCATCCCGTTCTTTGTGCTGGCTTTCTATCTGCCGTTCACCTGGGCGCCGCTGGCGACTGCACTGATTTTTGTTTTTGCTGCCATCACCGACTGGTTTGATGGCTTTCTGGCGCGCCGCTGGAAGCAGACAACACGCTTTGGTGCGTTTCTCGATCCGGTAGCGGATAAAGTGATGGTGGCCATTGCGCTGGTGCTGGTGGCGGAATATTTCCACGCCTGGTGGATTACGCTGCCCGCCGCCACCATGATTGCACGCGAGATCATTATCTCTGCACTGCGTGAATGGATGGCGGAGATTGGTAAACGCAGCAGCGTGTCGGTTTCCTGGATTGGTAAAGTGAAAACCACTGCCCAGATGTTCTCACTGTTTGCCTTGCTGTGGCGTCCTGATGCGACCGTCGTGGCGATTGGTGTGGTGGCGTTATACATTGCTGCCGTGCTGACTTTCTGGTCTATGTTCCAGTATTTAAGCGCCGCGCGCGGTGATCTGCTCGAACCGTGATCGATACGATTTAAAAAGCAGCAAACGGACGCGCTGTGAGGATAATTTTATTGACTCATTGCGTCATCTAAGTAGAATGCATCGCATCGAACGGCAGCCAGGCTGCCAGAAGATAAATAAAATCAGCAGGTTCGACGAAATTGCTGAATTGCGGGAATAGCTCAGTTGGTAGAGCACGACCTTGCCAAGGTCGGGGTCGCGAGTTCGAGTCTCGTTTCCCGCTCCAGATTCGCAGGTCAGGTTAACCTGACGGCACATCAGTTTAAGGCGCGTTGGCAGAGTGGCTATGCAGCGGATTGCAAATCCGTGTACCTCGGTTCGACTCCGGGACGCGCCTCCAGTTACACCCTGCCCGGGTGGTGAAATCGGTAGACACAAGGGATTTAAAATCCCTCGGCTGTAAGGCTGTGCGGGTTCAAGTCCCGCCCCGGGCACCATATTTCTGCCGAAGAAAATCTAATAAAATAAAATAAAAGCAATATGCAGTAATGTCGTAACCGCCCAAGGGCGGTTTTTTTGTGCCTGCTATCTGGTGGATACGGCGACTGCAACCTCTGTTTAGCGGTATAAGCCGGCATCAGCCCCGGGAGCTGAACACCAGCTCATCATCAGTGTCACTTACCAGCACCATCCGTTGCGCCTCACCACTGGAAGAGACAAAGGTCACTTCATGGCCGATGCTGATATCATCAAAGGCCTCAGTCGGCTGTGACTGCTTCCGGATCTCCAGTACCATGCGCGAGGGGTAGGGTTTATCATTAACCGTATCAATATGATAATTGGCGGTAAAATTCAGTTCGGGTTGATCAACCACGTAAAATTGTCCTGACGGCATAGTCTTGACCTCTGCAAAATGTTGGCCATAAGTCCCGGTCGGAACAGGCTGCCTGAAACTTAAGGTTAGCTGAATAATCAATGCCTACAGGCGGCGGCGCCTCTTTTTTGATTTCATACGACGGTTGCAAAAATACCTGCCGCTTGCGCTTGTCTGGTCAGAGAGTCGTACTACGCTTCTTGTTCACACAGCGCGGCTTTTCCAGGCACGCCATTCGGGCATGGTATAAAGGTATTACTGCAACTCTTAACGGGTTGACGATGCGGGTTCAACTCCTGCTGCCCGGTCCCTCTCCTGCATCTACGTTAACGCCAGCCTTATCCCTTTTGGGTTTCTGCCGATCCATCCCAATTACATCCGATTTCACTCATTTTTGCGGCCTGTGTCGAACTCTGTAACCTGTTGAAACGTTGTGGTTTACCGTATTGTGGTGGCTATTGTTTGCCGTCGCAGAGAATTAATGCCAATGATTACACCTTCCACACCTGACTTAACTGAACCGGCGGTCCCTCCGGTTATCGGTGTTGTCGCCAGCCAGTTGCTCAATCCGTATCAACAAAAAATGCTGGACGAAGTGATGCGCCAGCTTAACGCGCGCGGTGTTATCTCGGTGCTACTGAGTGCCGAAACCGACGTCACACTGACCGCACTCATCCGGCAGGCTACACCACTCGGGCTGCGTGGTTTGCTGTTACTCCCCGGTAACCGCGTTACTGATGCCTGCAATTTGCCAGTGCTTCAGATTGACGCTGAGCCTGAACTGCAGGCGGATGCACTGCGGGCGGGTGAGGTGACAGCGGAATTATTGCTTAAACAGGGGCATCAGCGGTTTGGCTTTATGCAGGCTCAGCCAGGCGAACTGGCGCAAAAACAGGGCTATCGCGCCGCCCTGCTGGCGGCGGGCACGGCGTTGAACGCCGAACTGACTGTGGGCAGTGATGATCGTGACTGCGCTTATCAGGCGATGATGTCTTACCTGAAAAAGACACGTGCTGCTGAGCGTATCCAGGCACTCTTCTGTGAAAGCGATCTGATGGCCTTTGGAGCAATGCAGGCGATTCGGGATTTTGGTCAGGGTATCCATCTGGCAGTGGCAGGTTTTGGCGATAGTGAAGAAGCCCGCAGCTCAACCTGGCATCTTACCAGCTGGTCACCTGACATCCGGCAGATCGCTGGCCGCGCGCTGGATCGCTGGCTGGGACAGCAGGCAGGCAACAGCAGTGCTGAAGAGCAGGAGCAATTACAGCGGCGTCACTCTCACGCAGGCAAAGTGCTGCCGGGTGAGATGTCAGCCTGCGGCTGCGCCTTCCGGCATTAACCAGCCCGCAACGCAGGCTGGCAGAATAATGTCAGGCCTGCGGTTGTCCTGCCGGGCCGCTGCCGCCGGGTGCGCCCACCGGCTGCTGCCCGCCAGGTGGTGGCGGTGGCGGGGCATCTCTGCCCGGTGGCGGCGGTGCACAGGCCGTAAGCGTGGCGAGGATAGCCAGTGTGGATAACAGATAAGCAGTACGTTTCATCGTAATTCCCCGATCAGGTAAGCGGAACGTTGAGTATAGAGAATTGCAACAAAACCGCCCGGACAGGACTAAATCATCAATACGCATGGCAAATTGTCGACGATTATTTGAGACGCCTCGCAACTCGTGCATGCTGGCAATGCGTTTCAGGCCGGAGCGCGCTAAGGTAGCGCTTCATTTAAGAGGAGTCGTTATGAATGGCATGATGAAGTTCGTCCGCGGGTGGCTGGTGTTCTCTATACTGTGGGGCGTATTCATGTGGTTTATGTCATGGCATCAGCAGGGCAAAGAGCCTGGTCTGGCGATTCTGACAAGTCTCTACGCCGGTTTAATCTACCAGGCGCTGATTACCATGGTTGGCCGCTACCGCGCGCGGCGGCAACAGGCTGAGTGAGTTCTGCTGCCGGAGAGGCAGCAGAACGGCGTTTTTAGCCGAAATTACCGGTCAGACGCTGATGGAAGTCCGTGCTGCGTGGATCCAGCCCCTCAATGGTCACCTCTGCACCATAACGCTGATAGCGATACTCAATGCCATCCAGCGCCGCGACGCTGGACGCATCCCAGATTTGCGCGTGCGTTAAATCGATAGTGACCTTTTTAGGGTCATGGGCATAATCGAAATGCTCAAACAGATCGTTGCTGCTGGCGAAAAACAGCGGGCCGCGCACCACATAGCGCACCGACTCGCCATCTTCGCTCAGCTGACGCTCCGCATGAATAACGTGCGCAATACGGCGGGCAAACAGCAGCATAGCCAGGA
Source organism: Pantoea sp. EKM21T (assembly GCF_011800405.1). Classification (NCBI taxonomy): domain Bacteria; kingdom Pseudomonadati; phylum Pseudomonadota; class Gammaproteobacteria; order Enterobacterales; family Erwiniaceae; genus Pantoea; species Pantoea sp. EKM21T. The sequence continues at coordinate 188,831 of NZ_JAALFV010000001.1, read as the reverse complement.
TTACCCCAGCCAGAACGCCCAGTGCCAGATTACCTGTCCAGACAGTCACCGCTACCGTCAGCACCATAATCAGCGTCTCTGACCACGGCATACGTTTCAGGGTAGCGGGTTGCAGGCTATGCCAGTTAACGGTTTTCACGGCCACCACCATCATGATCCCGGCCAGTACCACCATCGGGATTTGCGCCATAATCCGGCTCAGTCCGGTCACCAGTAACAGCAGCACCAGACCGGCGGCCACGGTGGAAACCCGGCTGCGCGCCCGGCCCAGCTCAACATTGACGATGGTCTGACCTATCATCGCGCACCCGGCGATACCGCCATAAAAGCCCGCCAGAATATTCGCCACGCCCAGGCCCCAGGATTCGCGACGCTTACTGGAGGGGGTATCGGTCAGGTCATCGACCAGTTTGGCGGTCAGCAGCGACTCCATCAGCCCGACAAAGGCGATGCTCAGGGCCGTGGGCCAGATAATCTGCAGGGTCTGCAGGTTAAGTGGCACCAGCAGGCTGTTAAAACCGGGCAGACCGGGACTCATCGGCCCTTCATCGCCCACGTTCGGCATGCGATAGCCCATTAACAGCGCGACGGCAGTCACTACCACAATGGCAACCAGCGGTGAAGGAACACTTTTTATCAGACGCGGCAACAACAGCACGATAGCCAGTGTGACGGCAAAGAAGATCCACACCAGTGATGACTGTCCCCAGACGTGCGGCACCTGAGCAAAGAAAATCAGCACCCCGAGCGCATTCACAAATCCCAGCATCACCGAGCGGGGGATATACCGCATCATGCGCGCCAGGCCGGCCACACCAAACAGAATCTGAATGACGCCGCCCATCACCACCGCGGGCAGAATATATTCAACGCCATGCAGATGGACCATCGGCCCGATAACCAGCGCCACTGAACCCGCAGCCGCTGTTACCATCGCCGGACGTCCGCCCAGTATCGACAGGGTCAGGCAGAGCACCACCGAGGCGACGAGGCTGACTTTAGGGTCTACACCGGCAATAACGGAAAAGGAGATCACTTCAGGGATCAGCGCCAGCGCGGTAATCACCCCGGCCAGGCATTCGCGGGTCAGCAGCGCAGGCGAACGCAGAACGCGCCCTACACTGATATCGCCCGCCACAACGTCGGTTGCGGCAATATCATTGGTTTGAGTCATAAAAGATTGCAGGCTCTTTAGTTATTTTGCTCCCGCGCGAGGGGCGGGAAGATCAGGATAAACAGTGAGGGGCAGATAGTACCGGGCGACTGGCGAAGATACCAGAAAAAGGCGGATGACTCCTTCCGTGGAGTCGATGCTACAGTGAAAAATCGTCCGGGGTTTTATGGACCACCAGTTCAAGCAGCTGTCGGTAGATATCCAGTAATTCCCTGTCGCTTTCCAGCTCCAGCCGATGAATAAGCTTTGAGATAATCGCTTTATTGTTCACTGGCATGCCTGACTGCAAAATTTCTGCAACCAGGATACCCAGCATCTCCATCTCGCTGGCGGGTTTATTGGCGGCAGGATTAAAATAATCAGCAATTTCCTGATTGGTCCGGGGAAGAATATATTGCATGTGTAAGCCCTTCAGAACAGCCCGATTCCGGTTCGGATGTCAGGACAAAAGCGATCAAAAAAACCACCGCATGGACAGATGCGATGGTACCAGTGTCACAAATTGAACAGAAAAAATAACCTCTGAAGGTGGAAATCCACTGACACCTTCAGAGGCGACGCAAGTGCATCATTCGTTACAGAGTCGCATGACAACTTGTGGCAGTAAACTTATACAATGAAGCCCAATCTGTACAATCGGATTCTTTAACAAAGTGTGCTATTTGACACTTATCAGCAGCTTATAAGGACTATTCCGAAACGAAAGCTGTACAAGTAACCTGTACAAACGGCGGGGCCGAGGGGCGGGAGGGGAAAAACAGGAAGCCATGACCAGCTTCCCGCAAAAAGATTAGCTGAATAGCGCCAGTTTTGCCGTCAGCTTTCGCAGGGCTTTTTTATCGCCGACGATGGCGACGCCCAGCAGGCGCCACTGCTGACGCGGTTGCTGTCGCAGGACGGCGCTCAGCGCCTGATAATCGGTAGTGGTCTGGCCCTCTTCCGGAAACAGCACCAGATCGTATTCAGCCTGTTCGCACTGTTCCCGCAATGCACTGAGCTGCTCGTCAGTCGCGGCCAGCACCGGAATGCCGGTGGTGATCAAACCGGGAGAAGGGCGCCTCTCAGCATCCTCCAGGGTGTCGCCAACCAGCGCCGGATGTCGCTGTCCCAGGGTTAATGCCATCACGGCGGCAGCATTGGTGGCTTTGCCAGGCGGCAGAGCGGCATTGAGTATCATTACACAGCGTGGGTCTTGCATTGCGCTTCTCCTGACTAAAAAAACGCATTGTGGCAAGTGGCTTAACCCAGGTCTGGAAGATTTGTGCAGGCGTGCTGATAACGGGAAGGGGTAAGCTGGCAGGCGCGTTTGAACCAGCGGCCCAGGTGACTCTGATCGGCGAAACCCAGCGCAGCTGCCACATCGGCGACGGGCTGGCCCTGCGCCAGCTGACGACGCGCCTGGCTCAGCCGCCACTGCACCAGCCAGGCGTGGGGCGGTAAACCCCAGTGAGCCTGGAACAGACGCGATAACCGGAAGCGATCCACCTGCAGATGCTGCGCCATCTGCTCCAGACCGGGATTATCCGCATGATGGGCAATCAGCCAGTCACGCGACTGCAGTGCCAGCCGGGCATCTTTATCCGGGGGCTGAGCGGGCAGTGACCACTGCCGGTGCGGGATGAGCTGCCCAAACATCCGGTCCAGCGCCGCCTCTTTGATGATGGCGGGATGGTTGTGCCACAGCGCATCGAACGCATGCCAGACGGCATAAGCCAGTGGACGCTCGTCGCGCAGCGTGACGGCAAAACGTAGCTCACGCAGTGAGGGTTTATCAGCCAGCATCGGAGCCAGGTGCTGCGCAATCTGCTGCGGTGAAAGATAGAGCATCCGGTAGGTAAAACCGCTGTCGTTGATGGCATCACCATCATGCAGCTCCTCCGGCTCCAGCATAAAGACCGTGCCTGGTCGGCTCTGATGCTGTTTGCGCCGCGAATGAAACTGCTGTACACCTTGCTCGGTCACGCCAATCAGATAACTGTCGTGCCAGTGAGGATCATAGGCGTGTCCGGTAAAATGGGCGCGTAGCGCCTCAATACCGCTGACGGCGTCATGGCGCAGATCGACCCAGTTTGCTGATGCCTGTTTCATGTTATCCGGCTCCCGGTTGCGGCCTCTGGACATTCTGCCGCGATCCACTAATTTTTAACAGACCGGACGCTTTTCATTGGCGTTTCGCTTTGCGTATAATAACGTCACCACTCAATTAGAACTCTTACTATTAGGCTGCTAACATTTGTCTCAGCACACGCGTACCTTTACCCACTTATTGCATCTGACCGCACATGCCTGGCGCCTGGCGGTGGATCGTCACCTTAAAGATAGCGGCTTAAGCATGAGCAGCTGGATGGCCATCGGGCTGATTGCCAGTGAGCCGCAACGCATGACCCAGACCGAGCTGGCACAGCTGCTGGGGCTGGAAGATGCCAGCATGGTACCGCTGGTGGATCGGCTGGTGAAACAGTCACTGCTGATGCGGGTACAGCCGCCAGAAGATCGACGTAAGCGTCACCTGGTGCTGACTGATAAGGGTAACGAAGCGTTCGCCAAAGTGAAAACCGAGGCTGACGCACTCCGTACTGAAATGCTGGCCGATATTGACCCTCAGGATCTGGCCGTGACCGAGCGCGTATTGCAACAACTCCTGAGCCGCATGGGAAGTATGTAGCAGTGGCAAAGCGAAATCCCTACGCTGCACGCGAGTGGTTGCCGCACGAAAAACCGATGCTGCCGGGATCGCCCTCGACGCCGCTGCATCCGATGCCAAAACGCCTGGCGTTTGGCCTGATCGGTTTACTTATCTCGCTGACCGGTGCGCTGAGTAACGCGCTGGTCACGGCGAATCTGGTCAACCTGCAGGGTACCTTTGGTGCCTGGTCGAATGAGATTGCCTGGCTGCCTGCGGTCTACGTGATGGGCAACATCTCTATTAACCTGCTGCTGGTGAAATTCCGTCAGCAGTTTGGCCTTCGTGTCTTTACCGAGGCGTTTCTGGTGCTGTATGTACTGGTGGCGTTTTTCCATCTCTTCGCCAACGATCTCAGTTCGGCGATCATTGTGCGCACCGCTCACGGTATGGTGGCTGCGGCGCTCAGCTCTCTGGGCATCTACTATCAGGTACAGGCCTGGCCTGCGAAACATCGGCTGAAAGCGCTGGTGATTGGCCTGACGGTATCGCAACTGGCTATCCCGCTGGCCCGCTTATTCTCTTCGGAATTGCTGCAGCTCAACGAGTGGCGCGGTCTCTATCTGTTTGAACTGGGGCTGGCGCTGATTGCGCTGGGCGGGGTACTGCTGGTGAAACTGCCACCGGGCGATCGCATCAAAACCTTTGAAAAGATGGATTTCGTCACCTTTATCCTGCTGGCACCCGGTATGGCGCTGCTGTGCGGCGTACTGACGCTGGGCCGTATTGAGTGGTGGTTTACCACGCCCTGGCTCGGTATCTGTACCGCGATCGCCCTGACGCTGATTGTCGCTGCGATCGTCATTGAGCATAACCGGCGCAACCCGCTGATCAATACCCGCTGGCTCAGCAGCGGCATGATGGTGCGGCTTGGCATTGTGATGATCATGATCCGTATCGTACTGGCGGAACAGAACACCGGTGCAATCGGCTTTCTGCAGCAGATTGGCTTGCAGAACGATCAAATGCGCGGTCTGGCGCTGGCGATCATGGCCGGGGTTATTGCGGGCATCGCCGCCAGTGCGCTGACTATCAAGCCCAATCATCTCAACTGGCCGATTGTTACCTCGCTGGTAGTGATGATTATCGCCTCGCTGATGGATGCGCAATCCAGTCCACTGACCCGCGCCAGCAATATGTATTTCAGCCAGTTTCTGCTGGGCTTCAGCAGCGCCTTTTTCATGGCGCCCGCGATGCTGATGGGCATTGGCAGCGTGGTGACTCAGCCGAAAAATCTGGTGAGCTTCGTGGTGCTGTTTGGCATGAGTCAGAACCTCGGCGGGCTGATCGGCTCGGCTATTCTTGGCACGTTTCAGGTCTGGCGGGAAAAATATCACTCCAGCCTGCTGGGCGATCAGCTCTCACTGCTCGATCCCAACGTCACCGAACGGCTCAGCCAGTATAATGCGCTGTTTAATTCGCTGGTGGGTGACGACGTTCTGCGCGGCGCGCAGAGCACCAGCCAGTTACAGGTAATCGCCACGCTGCAGGCCAACGTGCTCGCCTATAACGACACCTACCTGTTAACTGCCGCGCTGGCACTGGTCACCCTGATGTGGGTGATCTGGCGTTTGACCCGTCGTCGTTATCTTGACTGGCGTCAGGCGCAATTTAACCTGCGTGAGCAGCAACAGCTGGCCGCATTACAGGAATCAACGGAGAAACAATGAGTCAGCAGGATGAGCTTCAGGCGGCGGAACGCGAACGCGCGAATCGCCGCCGCATTCTTTCTATCGCCGCAGGCAGCGGCATTGTGGTGATTGGTGTACTGGTTATTCTTTATGCCTGGCAACTCTGGCCCTTCACCAGCGCAATACAAAGCACCGAGAATGCCTATGTGCGCGGTCAGGTGACCTTTATCAGCCCGCAGGTTAATGGCTATCTCACCTCAGTCGAAGTGATCGATCTGCAGCCGGTGAAAAAAGGGCAGTTGCTGATGACGATTGACGACCGTATCTATCGCCAGCGGGTGCATCAGGCGCAGGCGCAGCTGGCGATGAAGCAGGCGGCGCTGAACAATAACCTGCAGCAGCGTCGCAGCGCAGAAGCGACCATCCAGAGCAATAAATCGGCACTGGAGAATGCCAAAGCACAGGCGCTGAAAAGCGGCTTCGATCTGAAGCGTGTCGAAAATCTCACGGCGGATGGATCCCTGTCGGTGCGCGAGCGCGATGCCGCCCGGGCCGCAGACGCCCAGGCGCAGGCGCAGGTACGTCAGGCTGCGGCGCAGATCGCCGTCGCCCAGCAGAATCTGCAAACCGTCATCGTTAACCGTGACGCGCTGAAAGGCGATGTCGACAGCGCCCGCGCCGCGCTGGAGCTGGCGGAAATCGATCTGGCGAATACCCGGATTACCGCGCCCGATGATGGCCAGCTCGGCCAGCTGGCGGTGCGCACTGGCGCCTATGTCACGGCAGGTACGCGCCTGACCTCGGTGGTGCCTAATCACAAATGGATTATCGCGAATCTGAAAGAGACCCAGCTGGCAAATATTCGTCCAGGCCTGCCGGTGACGATTCGGGTCGATGCGCTGGATGGCAAACGCTTTACGGGTCAGGTTGAATTTATCTCTCCGGCCGCAGGCTCAGAGTTCAGCGCGATTTCGCCCGACAACGCCACCGGTAACTTCGTGAAAATTGCGCAGCGCATTCCGGTTCGCATCCGCATCAATGACCAGGATATGCATCAGTTACGCCCGGGTATGTCGGTCGAAGTCAACATCGACACCGCCGCACAACCCGCCGGTGAGGGCGCGCCATGATGCGGCGCGGCTTAATGGTAAGCGCACTGGCACTCCTTCTGACCGGCTGCGCCACGCAGGTTGAAAAGGCACCGGCCTCTCTGCCGATCCCCGACGCCTGGCGCAATAGTGTCGGGCCATCTGCTGCGCCGGAGGCGGAGTGGTGGCGCGCTTTTCATGATGAAAATCTCAACCGGCTGGTGACGCAGGCGCTGCGCAATAACCCCGATATCCTCACGGCGCGATCCCGGGTTGACCAGTATCGCGCCCAGCTGCGCGCCACGCAGGGCGATAACTTTCCGACCCTGAGCGCCGGTGTGGCCGCGACCCGGGAGCGTACGCTCTCGTCAGTGACGGGCCAGCCCTATGAAACCGATATTTTTCAGGGCTTATTACAGGCGAACTACGAGGTCGATCTCTGGGGAGCACGCAGCAGTAGCATCACCGCATCGCAGGCGAGTTTAGCGGCGCAGCAGGCCGCTGCGTCTGCCGCCGAGCTGACCATCGCCAGTTCGGTGGCGTCAGGTTATCTCAACCTGTGCGCGCTGGATGAGCAGTTGCGGGTCACGGAGGCGACGCTGGCGACCCGCAACAATTCGCTGAAGCTGGCACAGCGTCAGTTTGAAACCGGCTACACCTCCAGGCTGGAGTGGATGCAGGCCGCCTCGGAATATCAGTCGGCCAAAGCGCAGATGCCTCAGTTGCAGCACCAGATCACCCAGCAGGAGAATGCGCTGAGCCTTCTGGTGGGTATGAACCCGCGCAGCATCGCCCGTCGTCAGCAGTTTGACCAGATTTCACCGCAGCGGATGCCGTCACTGCTGCCATCAGAGCTACTCAATCGCCGTCCGGATATTGTGCAGGCTCAGCGCCAGTTACTGGCCGCAGATGCCAGCCTGGCATCGTCGCGCGCTAAGCTGCTGCCTGGGCTTAACCTCACCGCGACCGGCACCCTGCAGAGTTCGGTGCTGCACCAGCTCGCGGATGATCCGTTCCGGCTGTGGAGCGTGGGCGGCAGCATCCTGGCACCGCTGCTGAACCGTGAAGCGCTGACGGCGCAGGTGGATGTCTCAATGGCGACGCGCAATCAGGCACTTTATGGCTATGAAAAAGTGGTGCGCAACGCCTTCTCGGAAGTTAACGATGCAATAGACGCTATCAGGCAGCGTGAGGCACAACTTCAGGAGCTGCAAAAGCAGGAAGCCTATGTGACGGAAGCGCTGCGCATTGCCCGCAATCGCTATCAGAACGGCTACGCCTCCTATCTGGATGAACTGGATGCGCAGCGCACCCTGTTTTCAACGCAGCTGAATCGGGTGACTGTCAAAAATAACCTGCTGCTGGCGCAGATCGATCTCTACCGCGCGCTGGGCGGTGGCTGGACACCCGCCTCCACACAGTAATCCCCAGACCGATCCAGCCGCAGCCAGAGTTTCTGCGGCAGGGATCGGCCTCTGCGCTGTCGCGGCGACTGCGTATATTCCCCGCTTTAATCCCCCAAATAACCCCCTAAAACCCATGCATACTTCTGCTTACCTGTCTTTACATTCGGTGGTATCATGCGCGGGTTTTAAGCCAGCCAGACGGAAAAGCGCACTGAAAGCTTAGCCTGCGCGAGACGGATTATCCGTTTAACTTACTGATATAAAAATAAAAGAAGGGATTCATCATGAATAAAAAAACTATTTGCACGCTGGCCGTGGTCGCTGCGTTATTAACCGGCTGCGCGCGCACTGCGCCGATTCATAACGTGAATCAAACGCTCACTCAGCGTTACAGCGACAACCAGATGAAACTGGCGATCATTGAAGCGGGTATTGGCCGGAAATGGGTGATGACTCCCGTTTCGCCTGGCGTGATCAATGGTCGTCTGGCCCAGCGTGATTTCGTGGCGACTATTCGCATCACGTATACCAGCCAGAACTACCGCATCGATTATGTCAGCAGTGAGAACCTGAAAGCGGAGCAGGGCGAGATCCACAATAACTACAACCGCTGGATTGCCAATCTCGATCAGGATATTCAGTTACGACTCTCTGCTCTTGCCGCTCAGTAATGCGTGCGCTGTCGCAATGATGTGTCGACAGCCGATCAAAGCATAAAGATCTCCGGCAGCCGGCCGACAAATCAGATGAGCTGCTATTGCTGAACCACTGAGTAACCCTCTACCGTGAAGGCCTGATGCGGAATCGGCAGAGGGTTTCCCGGACGCACTTTTTTTGCAGAGGGCCGGGATGACGCCCCGATAAACGCCGATGCCACACATATGACAAAAAGAGTGTTGAGATGAGACTCGCTTACTCACTGGTCGACTGGCAGGCTCTGGCTCCGGGATTACACGGGGGCGAGGGCTGGCAGCACTGGGCGCAACAGGGCATCGTCATAGACCCTAAAGAGGCGATGGCAAAGCCGCAATTTTTACCGATGATGACTGCACGTCGTCTGAGCGGCGGCAGTCGTGCGGCGGTAGAGTGTGGGCTGGCGCTGCTCGCGCGTCAGCAGGTTGACGCTATCGTGTTCACCAGTCGTCACGGTGAACTGGAACGTAATCTGCGTATCCTCACTACGCTGGCCGATCAGCAGTCAATGTCACCCACGGATTTTGCCATGTCAGTTCACAATTCGGCGGTCGGCAGCCTGACTATTGCAGCCAAAGCACCACTGGTCTCCACCTCAATCGCCGCCGGAGTCGACTCGTTTCAGCAGGGATTGATCGAAGTCAGCGCGCTGCATCAGGCGGGTTATCAGCAGGTACTGCTGGTTGATTTCGACGGCATCGTGCCTGACTACTATCTGCCGTGGCTGCCGGAACAGCGTGTGAACTTTCCCTATGCGGTGGCGCTGCTGCTGCGCCCGGGCGACCAGCTGCACTGCACTGGCCGTGCTGGCAGAGAGGAGAGGGCAGAAACAGGGTTACCGCAAAGCCTGCGCTTTCTGCAGCAGTGGCTGGCGGAATCGCCCACCTTCAGCCTGCCGGGCGAACGCCTGACATGGCACTGGGAGAGACATCATGGCTGATTGTTCACAACCGGCGCACTACACCGGCAGCCGCATGAACTATTGCTGGCGGCTGGTGATGACGGCGGTGAGTTTTACGCTGTTTGGCATAGGCGGACTGCTGCTGTCGCTGATTGGCTTCAACCTGCTGCTGCTGGTACAGCGCGATTCGCTGCGCCGCCGCCTCCTGGCCCGACGCGCTATCGCCTTTAGCTTCCGTTGCTTTCTGCGATTCTGCCGGATGACCGGGGTCTATGACTACCGGATTGAAGGCGCAGAGCTGCTGCAACAGGATCGCGGATGCCTGATTGTCGCCAATCATCCATCACTGATCGACTACGTGATGATCGCTTCGGTACTGCCAGAGATGGATTGTCTGGTTAAAGCCGATCTGCAAAAGAACCCCTTTATGCGTGGGGTGATCCGCGCCGCGGACTATCTGATCAACAGTGAAGCGGAGACGCTGTTGCCGGACAGCCAGCAGCGACTGGCGCGCGGCGACAATATCCTGATCTTTCCGGAAGGCACCCGCACCCGCTACGGTCATTCACTGACTCTGCAGCGCGGGGCAGCCAATATTGCGGTGCGCGCCGGATGCGATCTGCGTGTGGTTCACATCACCTGTAGCCAGCGTATGCTCGATAAACAGAGCCGCTGGTATCAGATTCCGCCGGTTAAACCACTGTTTACCGTGCGTGTACAAACGCGAATCGACAGTCAGTCGTTTTGTGAAAGCAATCCCGACGCGCAGCCGCTGGCCGCGCGTCGCCTGACCCGCCATTTACAGCAGGCGCTGGTCCCCCAGAACAGGTAAGACGAAAACCGGTATGGATTCATTAATTAACGATATCAAACAGATGATTATCGACACGCTAAACCTTGAAGATCTCAGTCCCGATGATATAGAGACCGACGCTGCACTGTTTGGCGACGGACTGGGGCTGGACTCGATTGATGCACTGGAACTTGGCCTGGCAGTGAAAAATCGCTACGGCGTGGCGCTGTCCGCTGAGAGTGAAACCCTGCGCGCCCACTTTTTCTCTGTTGCGACGCTGGCTGCGTTCGTCAACCAACAGCGCGGCTGAAAGCGGAGACAACCTTATGATGAACAAAGAACAGATCTATCAGGAAGTGGCTTCGCTGCTGACCAGCCTGTTTGAAATTGCGCCTGAGGATATCCATCCCGGGGCACGTCTGTATGAAGATCTCGAACTCGACAGCATTGATGCCGTCGATATGGTGGTTCATCTGCAAAAACGTACCGGCCGTAAAATTAAACCGGAAACCTTCCGCGCAGTGCGCACCGTGCAGGATGTGGTGGATGCCGTGGAACAACTGATGCGCGAAGACGCCTGATCCCGCCGTGCCTGCTGCTACGCTTCGCCTGCTGAATCTGCTTACGCTACTGGCCTGGCCACTGCTGGTCTGGCTGGCGCTGACCCAGCCGCGCTGGCAGGGGCTTTTCTGGCTGCTGGCGCTGCTGTTTGGCCTGCGCTGGCTGCAGCTGCGTCGTCAGCAAAACGCCATGGGCGCGGTCATGGGCTGGCTGGCGCTGCTCGGTGCACTGCTCTGTGTCAGCAGCCAGCTATTACGCACTCAGCATCTGCTGCTGTGGTATCCGGTGGCGGTCAATCTGGCGATGCTGCTGGTGTTTGGCGCCTCACTCTGGAGTGCGATGCCGCTGGTGGAACGCATCGCCCGGCTGCGTGAGCCCGTGCTTCCCCCTGCGGCAGTGCGCTATACCCGCCGCGTCACCCAAATCTGGTGCCTGTTTTTTATCGGCAACGGCAGCATGGCGATCTATACCTGTTTGCTGGGCGATCTGCGGCTCTGGACGCTGTGGAATGGCGGCATAAGTTATCTGCTAATCGCAGTGCTGATGAGCGCTGAATGGCTGGTACGTCAGCGCGTGAGGCGAAAAGCATGAGAGTGGCCGACTGGCTGACGGGAGACGATCGCGAGGTCGCCTGGCGCGGCGATCAACGTTTGATGCTCAGCGCGATGCATCGTCAGGTCGTGGCGCTCCGCCAGCGCTTGGCAGCACAACCGGGCAGCCACTGGGCGCTCTGTTTTGATGACAGTTACCGTTTTTGTGTGGCGCTGCTGGCATGCTGGTATGCCGGTAAAACGCCGGTGATGCCGGGTCACTGCCGCGCCGCGCTGCTGGATGAGAGGCAGGATCGGCTGGATGGCGTGCTGTGCGACATGCCGCTGGCGGTCAGCCTGCCGCTGCTGGCGTGGGACGACGCAGAAACTCAGGGGCCGCTGCCGCCGCTGCCGGAGAGTGCAGAGCTGGTGCTCTTCACCTCGGGATCCACCGGCGCACCGCGTCAGGTAGTGAAGTCGCTGGCGGTGATGGAGCAGGAGAGCCGCTGGCTCAGCAGCCTGTGGGGCGAACCGTTGCGGGGGTGCAGGGTCATCGCCTCGGTCAGCCATCAGCATCTCTACGGTTTATCGTTTCGACTTTTCCTGCCGATGATGCTCAGGCTGCCGTTTGCCGCCCAGCCGCTGTTTTACGGTGAACAACTGGCCCAGCTTCCGCGCGACGTTCGCTATGCCTTTATCAGCAGCCCGGCCTTTTTATCGCGGCTGGACAGCACGCTGAAAGCGCCCGCCTGTGAACTGATTGTCTCTGCCGGTGGCGCACTGCGCGACTCTGATGCGGAGCAGGTCTGGCAGCGATTTGGCTGTCAGGTCAGTGAAATCTACGGCAGCACCGAAACCGGCATTCTGGCCTGGCGTCAATGCGATCGGGCGGAGGCGCCGTGGCGCCGCTTCCCGCAGGTCAGGCTGGAGCAGGTGACGCCCGATCGCTGGCAGGTCTGGTCGCCGCTGATTGCCGGTGACAGCGGGCTGCAGCTCGACGATCGACTGACTATGCAGCCGGACGGCGGATTTCAGCTTGCAGGCCGCCACGATCGCATCGTAAAAATCGGTGACAAGCGCATCTCATTAAGCGAGATAGAGCGCCGTCTGACCGACCTGCCGGAAATAGAGGATGCCGTAGCGCTGGTGGTCACGCGTCATGAGCGTCAGGCGATTGGCGTCGTGCTGGCGCTGAACAGCGCACTGGATGAGGCGGCTCTGCATCAGCGCAGGCAGCAGTGGAAACGCCAGCTGCAGCGTTGGCTGGAACCGCTGGCGATGCCACGCTACTGGCGGATTGTGGCCACTATTCCGGTGACCACCCAAAGCAAACGCGCCTGGCCGCAAATAGAGGAACTTTTTCATGTTGCCGATTGAACGCAGCCGGGAGCTGCGGGCTGACAGCGTCACGCTGATCCTGCAGATAGATGCCGGACTCTTCTGGTTTCAGGGCCACTTTCCGCATCTGCCCATTCTGCCGGGTGTGGCTCAGCTCGACTGGGTGATGCACTACGGCGTATCACTGCTTGCGCCCGGTAAACAGTTTGCCGCCGTTGATAACATTAAATTTCAGCAGCCGGTATTACCCGACTCGCTATTGCAACTGCATCTGGACTGGGACGCTGAAAAATCCCGCCTGAGTTTCCGTTACAGCCTGCTGAAGAACGACGGCGAGCAGATCGCCAGCAGCGGGAAGATCGCGCTGTGTTAAGCGCCCCGTTTTCACCCTGCGTGGTGATCCCCTGCTACAACCACGGCGCGATGATGGCGTCAGTGCTGGCACGGCTGGCACCCTTTAATCTGCCGGTAATCGTGGTGGATGATGGCAGCGATGCGGCCACACAGCTTCAGCTGGCGACGCTGCACGCCCCGCAGCTCAGCCTGCTGCGACTCGACAGCAATCAGGGTAAAGGCGCGGCGGTGATCCACGGACTGCGGGCCGCGGCGGCACGCGGCTTCACCCATGCGGTGCAGCTTGACGCGGACGGCCAGCATCAGGCGGAAGATCTGCCGCTGATGCTGGCGGAAGCGGAGCGTTATCCCGACGCGCTGATCTCCGGTCAGCCGCTCTATGACGACTCGATCCCCAAATCACGCCTTTATGGTCGCTACATCACCCACTTCTGGGTCTGGATTGAAACGCTGTCGCTGTCGATCCGCGACAGCATGTGCGGCTTCCGCGTCTATCCCCTGGCCGCGACGCTGGCGCTGTGCGATCGCCGGGCCATCGGTCAGCGCATGGATTTTGACACCGAGATCATGGTGCGGCTCTACTGGCAGGGAACCCGCAGTCGCTTTATCCCGACTCGCGTCACCTATCCGGCCAGCGGGCTGTCACACTTCGATGCGCTCTACGACAACCTGCGCATCTCCTGGATGCATACCCGGCTGTTTTTCGGCATGCTGCCGCGCATTCCTCGTCTGCTGGCGATGCGTAAACCGCCGACGCACTGGTCTGCGGAAACGGAGCGGCGCGGACAGTGGGGATTACGTTTTATGCTGGCGGTCTATCGCTACGGCGGGCGGCTCCCCTTTACGCTGCTACTCTGGCCGGTAGTGGCGGTCTACTGGCTGAGCGGTCAGCGCGCGCGACGCGCTTCCCGGCAGTGGCTGGCGCAGGTCACTACCGCCGCTCAGCAGCAGCAGATTGCGTTACCGCCACGGCTTAACAGCTACCGCCATTTCCTGCGGTTCGCCGGGGCAATGCTGGATAAAGTGGCCAGCTGGCGCGGCGATCTGCGCTGGGGACGTGATATCGATTTTGCGCCAGGCGCAGAAGCGGTGATCCGCACACCCACGCCGCAGGGCAAGCTGATTCTCGCTTCCCATCTTGGTGACATTGAAGCCTGTCGCGCGATGGCGCAGCAGGTCAGCGGACTGGTGATTAATGCGCTGGTGTTTACCGACAACGCCCGGCGTTTTCGGGCGGTGCTGGAAACCATCGCCCCGCAGGCGGGGGTGAATCTGATGCCGGTGAGCGATATCGGGCCGGAGACCGCTATCCTGCTGCAACAGAAGCTGGATGCGGGCGAATGGGTGGCGATTGTCGGGGATCGCACCGCGGTCAATCCGCAGCGCGGCGGCGAGCGGCGGGTGATCTGGAGCGACTTTCTGGGCCGCGCCGCGCCCTTTCCACAGGGGCCGTTTGTACTGGCGGCCGCGTTGCGCTGTCCGGTGCTGCTGATGTTCGCCCTGCAGCAACAGGGTAAACTGCGTATTCACTGTGAGCCTTTCGCCGATCCGCTGCTGCTGCCGCGTGCGCAACGTCAGCAGGCACTGCAACAGGCGGTCGATCGTTACGCAGCGCGGCTGGCCCATTACGCACTGCTGGCGCCGCTCGACTGGTTTAACTTTTTCGATTTCTGGACGCTGCCTGATCAACAGGCGCACCACAAGGAGTCTGACCATGACTGAACATCATGCTGAAGTCGTGCTGACCGTCTCATTCCACGACTGCGATCCCATGGGCGTGGTCTGGCACGGCAACTATTTCCGCTTTTTCGAAGTGGCGCGTGAAGCCCTGCTGCGCAGCATTAACTACAGCTATGGCGAGATGGCCGCCAGCGGCTACGTCTGGCCGGTGGTCGATACCCGGGTCAAATACCGCCAGCCACTGCGCTGCGAAGAGAAGATTCGCGTCAGCGCCCGGATTACGGAATATGAGAACCGTCTGCGCATCGACTATGAAGTGCGAAATGCTGCCGGCCAGATCACCACCAAAGCGCATACTCTGCAGGTGGCGGTGGAGCAGGAGAGTCAGGCGTTGTGCTTTGTTTCACCCGATATTTTACTGGAACGTTTAGGAGTGAAAGGATGCTGAAAATTGTGCTTACCAGCCTGCTGCTGTGGGCCAGTGCCGCCAGCGCGGTCACGCTGGATCAGCTGCAGCAGCGTTTTGCCAGCCAGCCTGTGATTCGGGCAGACTTTATCCAGACGCGCACCATTTCCGGCATGCGTCAGCCGCTGGTCTCGCACGGGCAGATGCTGATCGCTCGCGAGCAGGGCTTATGGTGGCATCAGCAGACACCCTTTGTGATGACGCTGCTGCTGGATGATAAACGCATGGTGCAGAGCCTCAGCGGCCAGAAGCCTCAGGTAATCACCGCCGACAGCAACCCGCAGATGTTCCAGTTCAACCATCTCTTGCGGGCGCTGTTCCAGGCCGACCAGAAAGTGCTGAACGAGAACTTCAGCGTGGCCTTCAGCGATCGCGGCAACGGAGCCTGGACGCTGGAGCTGACGCCCAAAGCGGCGCCGCTCAACAAAATCTTCAACCGTATCTCGCTGGCGGGCAGCGCCTACCTGGACAGCATCAACCTGGATGATAAGCAGGGCGATAAAACGCAAATAGAGCTCAGCAACACCCGAATTGAACCGCCGCAGTTAAGCGACGAGGAGCAGGCGCGTTTTGCCGGGCCGTAACGATCGGCTGCTGGCCCTCCTGTGGCTGGCCCTCTGTCTGCTGCTGGCGGCTGCGCTCTCTTTTTTGCTGCCGCGCAGTCAGCTCAACAGCAGTGTGCTGGCGCTACTGCCGCAGCAGAATCTGGGGGCGGCACCGCCTGCGCTGCAGCAGGGCTTTATGCAGCGGCTGGATCGCCAGCTGGTGTGGCTGGTTTCACCCGGTGAGCAGGACGATCCCCAGGTCGCCGCCTGGTGGCTGGCCCAGCTGCGCGCGCTGCCTGACCTGAAACAGGTGCAGGGTGATCTCGACGGGCAACAGCAGCAGCAGTGGGGCCGCTTTGCCTGGCAACACCGTAACGGCCTGATCGATGAGGTGACGCGCGACCGCTTGCAGAACGGCGGCGAGGCGCAGGCTGACTGGCTGCTGGCGCAGCTCTTTTCGGCCTTCTCTGGCGTCAGCAGCAAAGAGTTGCAGGGCGATCCCCTGATGCTGGTGCGGGGTTCGCAGCTGGCGCTGGCACAAAACGCCGGGCGCATGACGCTGCATGATGGCTGGCTGACAGTAAAAGATGCACAGGGTCAGCAGTGGTATTTTCTGCATGGCGAACTGGCGAACAACGCCTTCAGTATGCAGCAAAGTCATGCGCTGGTTACCCGACTCAGCGCGCTGGAGCAACAGCTTAAAAGCCGCTGGCCGCAGGCGAAACTGCTGACGCGTGGCACGGTGCTGTTCAGCGACAACGCCAGCCAGCGTGCGCAGCATGACGTTAAAACGCTGGGCAGTGTGACGCTGGGTGGCGTCGTCCTGCTGGTGCTGCTGGTCTTTCGCTCACTGCGCCCGCTGTTGCTGACGGTCACGTCTGTGGCCATCGGCGCGATGGCGGGCACGGTGATGACGCTGCTTTGCTTCGGTGAACTGCATCTGATGACGCTGGTGATGAGCCTGAGTATTGTCGGCATCTCTGCGGATTACACGCTCTATTATCTCACCGAGCGCATGGTGCACGGCGATCAGCAGACGCCGTGGCAGAGCCTGCGAAAAGTCCGCGGCACGCTGCTGCTGGCGCTGGCGACCACCGCCATCGCCTGGCTGCTGATGCTGCTGGCACCGTTCCCGGGGCTGCGGCAGCTGGCGGTGTTTGCCGCCAGCGGATTAACGGCCTCCTGTCTGACGGTGATTCTGATCTATCCGTGGCTGGTACGCGGATTACCGGTGCGTCCGGTGCCGCTGATGGTGCCTCTGGCGCGCTGGCTTGCCGCCTGGCGTCGCCAGCGCGGGCTGCGCGTCGGATTACCGATGGCGATGGCGATCTTCGCGCTGGCCGGTATCGCCCAGTTAAAGGTGGATGATGACATCGCCCATCTGCAAAGTGCGCCTGCGCATCTGCTGGAGCAGGATCGCCAGCTGGCAACCCTGACCGGACAGCGCGCCGATCAGACCTGGTTTGTGGTCTGGGGCGATGACGCGCAGCAGACGCTGCAGCGGCTGGAAAAACTGGCACCGGATCTGCAACAGGCGCAGCAGCAGGGCTGGCTGCAGCACTATCGTCTGCTGCCGCTGACGTCGCTGGCGCAGCAACAGCGGGATCTTCAGCTGTTGAAACAGGCAGTACCGGATATTACGGCCCGCCTGCAGCAGGCGGGTATCACGCTGCCGGCACCGGATCTGACCCCGATGCCGGTAACGCCAGAGGCGTGGCTGTCGAGTCCGCTGAGTGAAGGCTGGCGACTGCTGTGGCTGACGCTGCCAGACGGGCGCAGCGGTGTTTTGATCCCCACCAGCGGCGTAAAAAACAGCGCTGCACTCGGGGAGCTGACCAAACAGCATCCGGGCGTCAGCTGGATTGACCGCAAATCAGGTTACGATTCGCTGTTCAGCTTCTGGCGCACCCTGCTGAGCGGGTTACTGGCGCTGGCGCTGCTGCTGATCACCCTGAGTTTTGTCCTGCGACTGGGGTTAAAGGCGGGCTTACGCAGCGCGCTGCCGTCAGTGCTGTCGCTGGCGATGGCGCTGGCAACGCTGGGCTGGATCGGTGCGTCGCTGAATCTATTTGCGCTGCTGGCACTGATTCTGGTGCTGGGCATCGGCATTAACTACACGCTCTTTTTCAGCAACCCGCAGGGTACGCCGCTGACCTCGTTGCTGGCGGTGTCGCTGGCGATGATTACCACCTTACTGACGCTGGGTATGCTGGTATTCAGCAGCACCAGCGCGATTGCCAGTTTTGGCACAGTGTTATGCAGCGGCATCTTCAGCGCTTTCCTGCTGTCGCCGCTGGCGATGCGACCCACCCGATCAAGGAGTAAACGATGATCCGCGCCGCTCTTATTCTGCTGACGGCTCTGCTGCTCAGCGCCTGTGCCGGACCTGCACCCGACAGCAGCCGTCCCACCGCCTGGCTGAAACCGGGCGTGAAGGTGACGCTGCCACCGCCGGGCATCCGTCCCGCCTTCCAGCAGCAGCAGTTGCTGACCGGACAGGTGAAAGGCCAGAGTCAGTCACTGCTGGTGCTGCTCAGCGCCGATGAACAGCAAATTGATCTGGCCGGACTCTCCTCGGTGGGTATTCGTCTGTTCAGCCTGCGCTACGATGCCAGCGGTATTCACACCCAGCAACTGATGCCGCTGCCGCAGATGCCGCCTGCCAGTCAGGTGCTGGCGGATATTATGCTCAGTTACTGGCCACGGGAGCTGTGGCAAAAACAGCTGCCGCCAGGCTGGACGTTGCAGGATCAGGGGTTAAAGCGACGGCTGATCGATGCCGATAATAAGCTGGTTACAGAAATCGATTATCTGCAACGCGGTAATCAGCGCCAGCCCATCAGCATTCAGCAGCATGCGTTTGGCTATCAGATCCGCATTCAACATCTGGACGGCTCATGATTTACATCTCTGCCATCGGCATGCTGAATGCCCTGGGGAATAACACTCAGCAGATTGCGGCCAGCCTTACCAGGGGTGAGGCACCCGGCATGCAGCTGCGTCATGGCTGGCTGAGCGGCGACCGCGCCTGCTGGCTTGGCAGGGTTGAAGGCGATTTGCCATCGGTTCCTGCTGCCCTGAGCGTGCACAACACCCGTAATAACCAGCTGCTGCTGGCCGCGCTGGCGCAAATCCGTCCGGCGCTCGACGCGGCGATTGCGCACTATGGTGCCAGCAGAGTGGCAGTTGTGCTGGGAACCAGCACCTCGGGTGTGGATGAGGGCGATCAGCAGATTGGCGGCAGTCAGTCCGGTTATCACTATCAGATGCAGGAGCTGGGCGATCCCTCCCGTTTCCTGGCTCACTATCTGCGTCTGGATGGCCCGGCCTATACCATTTCAACCGCCTGCTCCTCCAGCGCCCGCGCCATTATCAGTGGTGAGCGGCTGATCGCGGCGGGGCTGGTGGATGTGGCGCTGGTGGGCGGTGCGGACTCGCTGAGCCGGATGCCGATCAACGGATTCGACAGCCTGGAGTCTCTCTCTGAACGTCGCTGCGCTCCCTTCAGCCGCGATCGCGACGGCATCTCGATTGGCGAAGGGGCCGCACTGATGCTGCTGACGCGGGAACCGCAGCCGCTGGCGCTACTGGGAGCTGGCGAATCGTCTGACGCCTGGCACATGTCCGCTCCCCATCCGCAGGGCGAGGGCGCTGAACGGGCGATGCGTATGGCGCTGCAAAAGGCGAACCTGTTGCCAGAGCAGGTGGGTTATATCAATCTGCACGGCACCGCGACGCCGCTTAACGACCAGATGGAAGCTGCCGTGATTCAGCGTCTGTTTGGCAATGCAGTGCCGTGCAGCTCGACCAAACATCTGACCGGCCATACGCTCGGCGCGGCGGGAGTGTGTGAAGCCGCCCTCAGTGCGCTGATCCTGCAAAACGATCTGCCGCTGCCCGCGCAGGATTTCAGTGAGATGGCGCCGGATGAGACGCTGCCGGATTGCGGATTGTTATTACAGCCACAGGCGCTGCAACGGCCGGTCATCGCCTCTAACTCTTTTGCCTTTGGCGGCAATAACACCTGTCTGATTCTGGGACGCCAACATGGTTATTAATTCTCCCGCGGCACGCTGGCTGCCGCACGCTGCGCCGATGCTGCTGCTTGATCAGCTGATCGCCGTGGATGATGAGCAGGTTCACTGTCAGGTGTCGACCTGCGCCGGTGGCGTACTGACACCGTTTCTGACGCCTCAGGGTGAACTGCCCGCCTGGTTTGGCGTCGAGATGATGGCGCAAACCGTGGGCGTCTGGTCGGGCTGGCATGCAAAGCAGGGCGGCGCCACCCTTATCCCGCCGGGCATGCTGCTGGGCGGACGCGGCTGGCGGGCAGAGCGATCCTTCTTTCCCGCCAGTGTTACGCTGGATATCAGAATGACGCTGCTGATGCGCGATGACCGCATGGGCAGCTTTGAGGGTGACATTCATTACGGCACCCAGCGGCTTGCCAGCGGTCGCCTGAATACGTATCAACCCAATGAAGCAGAATTACAGCAATTGATGTCACAAGGAAATCAGCCATGACAGATTCGGTATTAGTGACGGGCGCCAGTAAAGGGATTGGCCGCGCGATTGCGTTGCGTCTCGCCCAGGATGGCTATCAGGTTATCGTCCATTTCAACCGTGACCGCGCAGGCGCTGAGCAGTGCCTGCAGCAGATTGAAACCGCAGGCGGCAGCGGCCGTGTGCTGGGATTTGATGTGGCCGATCGGGCGGCAACCCGCGCTGCGCTGGAGGCGGATATTGAGCAATATGGCGCCTATTATGGTGTGGTGAGCAACGCCGGTATCACCCGCGATGCGGCGTTTCCTGCCCTGACGGATCAGGAGTGGGACAGCGTCATCCACACCAATCTCGACAGTTTTTACAATGTGATCCAGCCCTGCGTGATGCCGATGATCGGTCTGCGGCGCGGCGGCCGCATTATCACGCTCTCGTCGGTGTCGGGGATAATGGGTAATCGCGGTCAGGTGAACTACAGCGCGGCGAAAGCGGGCATTATTGGTGCCACTAAGGCGCTGGCGATTGAACTGGCGAAACGCAAAATCACCGTTAACTGCATTGCGCCGGGCCTGATTGATACCGGTATGGAGGGGCTGGAACCTCAGGTGATAGAGGAAGCGATGAAGATCGTGCCGATGAAGCGCATGGGCACGGCTGAAGAGGTCGCCGGACTGGCGAGCTATCTGATGTCCGATATCGCAGGCTACGTGACGCGTCAGGTCATTTCTATTAACGGAGGCATGCTGTGATCCAGCGGGTAGTCGTAACCGGCATGGGCGGCGTAACCGCCTTTGGTGAGTCCTGGGCTGAGGTTTCGGCACGGATCCGTGCGGGCCGCAATGCGGTGCGCTTTATGCCGGAGTGGCAGATCTACGACGGGCTGCATACGCTGCTCGGCGCACCGGTGGATGACTTTGTGCTGCCGGCGCACTACACCCGCAAGCGCATCCGCGCCATGGGCCGCGTTTCGCTGCTGGCAACGCGTGCGACCGAGCTGGCGCTGACCCAGGCGGGTCTGATTGACCATCCGGTGCTGACCAGCGGAGAAACGGGTATCGCCTACGGTTCTTCCACCGGCAGCACCGGGCCGGTCAGCGAGTTCGCCACCATGCTGACTGAAAAGCACACCAACAATATCACCGGCACCACCTATGTGCAGATGATGCCGCATACCACGGCCGTCAATGCCGGACTCTTTTTCGGCCTGCGCGGCCGGGTGATCCCGACCTCCAGCGCCTGTACCTCTGGCAGCCAGGCGATTGGCTATGCCTGGGAAGCGATTCGTCACGGGTATCAGACGGTGATGGTGGCTGGTGGCGCTGAAGAGCTCTGTCCGTCGGAAGCCGCGGTGTTTGACACCCTGTTTGCCACCAGCCAGCGTAATGACGCGCCGCACACCACGCCCGCACCCTTTGATCAGCAGCGCGATGGTCTGGTAATTGGCGAAGGGGCGGGCACGCTGATCCTTGAGTCGCTGGAACATGCCCTGGCACGCGGTGCAACGATCTACGCAGAGATCACCGGTTTTCATACCAACTGCGACGCCGCCCATATTACTCAGCCGCAGCGGGAAACCATGCAGATTTGCATCGAGCGGGCGTTGCAAAGCGCCGGTATCACGGCCGCAGACGTTGGTTATGTGAATGCGCACGGCACCGCCACTGAACGGGGTGATATGGCCGAAAGTCTGGCGACGGCGGCGGTGTTTGGCGAAACGACGCCGATCTCTTCGCTGAAGTCATATTTTGGCCATACGCTGGGTGCCTGTGGGGCGCTGGAAGCCTGGATGAGCATTGAGATGATGCGGGAAGGGTGGTTTGCGCCAACCCTGAACCTGACGCAACCGGCAGCAGATGGCGGCCAGCTGGATTACATCATGGGTGAGCCGCGTGAGATTGAAACCGACTATATCCAGAGCAACAACTTTGCCTTTGGTGGCATTAACACTTCATTGATCTTCAAACGCTGGCGCGGCGTCTGATCTCAGGCCCGTGCCGCGCTGGCACGGGCCAGTTTATTTTTCGGACGAAAGAACCGGACGATAATCAGCCTTTCATCTACACTGTCACTCACCGCATCATTCCCGGCGGCCCATGTTTTTCACAGGATAGTTATGTCTTTACCCTTGCCACCCGACGATCACGATGAGCCAATTCGCCAGTCACTTGACGATGCGCACTTTGCGATAGTGGTGCTTGCGGTGACCTCGGTAACGCTTATAATCTTTGTCCTGATGATTACGCTCTGGATGAGCTGACACGCACAGGGATTCAACGGATTGAATAAGGAGAAGGCGATGGACTCCGGAGATGACAAATTAATCGCAATTATCGGTTTGCTGGCGGCCTGCCTGATCGGGGTGACCTTCCTGTTTACCATGGTCTGGCTGACCGACGTACGTCATCCTGCCGATCCCTCTCTCGACGTTCGCTCCTGTTACCCTAAAAAGCCACCTTCTCAGCACGTCTGATTTCGTGTCGCAAACTTAATCTGCTGACTGCGCAATACCAGCGCCAGCGGCTCATGCAGATTACGGTTGCCATTGGGATCGGCTAATCCCAGCAGCGGGCCAGGGGAACGCCGGTCATCGGCCCAGGCGGGATACTCCACTACCGGATAGAGCGAAATCCCCTCCACCGCAATGCCCTTATCCAGCGCCACCTCCACATTTTCACTGATCTCCTGCAGCCAGGGGGCGCGCGCTTCACCCTCAGCGCCAGTTTCAGCAATCAGCATCGGACGCTGGTAGCGCTGCCAGCACTGCGCCAGCAGAATATGCAGCGGCACACGCTCCGGATCCTCCAGCGACATCGGCTGGTCGGGGAAAAACCAGTGGTTATCGGGATAGTAGTTCAGGCCGAGGATATCCAGGCAATCTTCACTGCCGCCTAGCTCCTTATCGACGCGACCAGCCAGCATGTCCCAGGCTTCGAACTGCGCCTGATGCTGCGCATCGGCATAGGGTTTGCTGTCCGGATTATCGGGATGATGA
This sequence comes from Pantoea sp. EKM21T, assembly GCF_011800405.1. Taxonomy (NCBI): domain Bacteria; kingdom Pseudomonadati; phylum Pseudomonadota; class Gammaproteobacteria; order Enterobacterales; family Erwiniaceae; genus Pantoea; species Pantoea sp. EKM21T. Next base: position 165,493 of record NZ_JAALFV010000001.1, on the reverse strand, counting down.
GCGATCTGCACCAGCGGGTCAGTCAGCACAAAGCGCGCCTCCGGATAGACCTCGCGAATGGCATGTATCGCCGCCAGCGAGGCGCGAACCAGCTGGCGCTTCAGCTCTTTACCACGCTGCGCCGCATGGGGATTAAACCAGGCCACATCCGCCCCAGCCCATGACCAGAATGAGATTTGATTAACCGGTGTAAAGAAGGGGCGTTCGATGCCCTGATCGCGCATCAGTTGTGCCATCGCGCGAGCGAAACGACTAAAATGGTCAACAAACTCGGCTTTCCAGATATTAAGATGATCGGGATAACCGAAATGAGCCAGCTCCCAGATGATCTCCATCTGCTGACGTCGCGCGGCGTCGACCATCGGCAGAAAGCTCTGCCAGTCATACTGGCCAGGGATCTTTTCGATCAGATGCCAGCGCGCACCGTCGCGGGCGGTGAACAGATGCTGCTCAGCCAGGGCGGCATAATCTTTTTCCAGCAGCATATCGTGTCCGCTGCTGATCACCATATCCAGCCGTTTACCGGGTGTACGGCAGGCAGTGGAACAGGGGAAGCTGCCCTGGAAAAAACTGCGAAACAGGCTGGGATGATAGCGCTGGCGGGCATCTGTAAGGGATTGATGAGACATATTCCTCTCCTGCCGGGATAATGCCGGTCACAGATCGTCCGGTTAAGTCTAGACTAAAAAACGCCCGTGACCCCTCACTAACTCAGAACAGAGGAATAGCATCAGAGGTCGGACCGGGGAATAATAAAAATAACTGCATTTTACAGGGAAATGTCATGACCGAAGCGTTTGAGCTCTCCCAGCCATTGGAACGGTCCAGCTGGCTGGAAACACAGCTGGAGCCAGAGTGTCTGCGCCATCCGGGGCTGAGCGGCGTCCATCAGCTGAGCGACGGGCTGGATGCTTTTGCTGCCCGCTATCTGCTGATGCAAAAAGCGGAGCGTTCACTCGATATCCAGTATTACATCTGGCAAAACGATCTCTCTGGCCGGTTGCTGTTCAGTGCCGTGCTGGAAGCTGCCCGACGCGGGGTGAAAGTGCGGCTGCTGCTGGATGACAACAATACGCCGGGCCTGGACGACACGCTGGCCCAGCTCAACCGCCATCCCAATATTGAGGTGCGGCTGTTTAATCCGTTCTCGTTTCGCACCCTGCGCGCGCTGGGTTATCTCACCGATTTTGCCCGTCTGAACCGCCGCATGCATAACAAAAGCTTTACGGTGGATGGCGTCACGACCGTGGTCGGTGGGCGCAATATCGGCGACGAATATTTCGGCACCGGCAATGAACCGCTGTTTGCCGATCTCGACGTCATGGCAATAGGCCCGGTGGTTAAAGAAGTCGCAGAGGATTTTGAGCGCTACTGGCGCAGCAAGCCGGTCTCGCCGCTGCAGCAGGTGCTGGATGAAGAGGAGCCGGAAGAGGACAGTGTGAGTCTGCCAGCAGAATGGCGTCACAGTGAACCGGTGCAGCGCTATCTTCAGCGGCTGGAAAATTCTTCGCTGCTGCAGGAGCTGGAAGAGGGTACGCTGGCTCTGACCTGGGCAAAAGCGCGCCTGCTGAGCGATGATCCGCGTAAAGGGCTGGGCAAAGCGCGTGCCAGAAGCCTGCTGCCGCAGCGAATGCTGGAGGTGATAGGCACGCCGCAAAAGCAGTTCGACATCATCTCGGCCTATTTCGTGCCGACCCGCGCAGGGGTCGCTCAGCTGCTGTCGCTGAAGCGCAAAGGGGTAAAAATTGCCATTCTGACCAATTCGCTGGCGGCTAACGATGTGTCGATTGTCCATGCCGGCTACGCTAAGTGGCGCAAAAAACTGCTGCGTCATGGTATTGCGCTCTATGAGCTGAAACCGCAGGCGGGCGTGCCTGATGCCCCGCACGACCGGGGATTAACCGGTAACTCCGGCTCCAGCCTGCATGCCAAAACCTTCTCAGTGGATCAACAGACGCTGTTTATCGGCTCGTTTAACTTCGATCCCCGTTCAGCGGTGCTGAATACGGAAATGGGACTGGTGATTGAGAGTGCGGCGCTCGCCGGAGAGACGCATCAGCGTTTCAGCCAGTCAATGCGCGATCGGGCATGGACGCTGCGGCTGGATAAGTGGGGCAGGGTAAACTGGCTGGAGTATCCGGGTGAGCCGCAGCAGATTGTGCATAAACACGAGCCGGGCTGCTCCTGGTGGCAACGGCTGCAGGTGCGGTTAGTGTGGCGGTTGCCGATTGAGTGGCTGCTTTAAGCTGGACCTTGCCTGGGTACAGGCGCTGGCTCAGGAAGCATACGCCCTCCGCAAAGACGCAAAACCCGCCATCCCTGGCCCGCTATGCTTTGCTACTGGCGTATGCTCCCATCGCTTTAAACTCTTAAGCTGTCTGTGAGACACATCATTTATAGCCTGACCTCACTTATGGCCCGAGGTTACTGCTCGCCTGTCATTGTGCTTGTTTACGCTCAAATTTCCCCGAGAAAAGGAACCGCAGCAGCGGGATACGCAGGTGAATCTCATACAGCAGAAACGCGATGCCAAACACCATCAGCAGGCCAACGAAGAAGCCCAGGGTGTTGTTTTCAATGCGAGGCGTCACGTAAATGCCATACAGCAGCGTCAGCGGATGGTGCACCAGATAGATAAACAGTGATGCATTGACCAGATACATAATGCGCGGCGAATGCGAATTCAGCAGCTTATGACCAAAGCAGAAGCAGACGTTCAGCATGCAAAGGCCCATCAGCGTCGAGATAATCGCATCCAGCTCATACAACCAGCCCTCACCGCTGCTCAGTCGCTGGTTGGCGCAATAGGCCGCAAACATCAGCAGCGCACCGACCCACATCACCAGATTGAAGCGGACAAACAGCTGCTTCAGCGGCGGATGTTTCCACGCCAGCGCTCCCAGCATAAAGAACGGCAGATAGAAGAGCGTCTGCATCACAATGATGCTAAACAAACCATCCATCAGCCACGCAGGCTGGAAAATAAACACCAGACGCCGGAACACGCACCAGAGCAGCGCCCACGCCAGTACGCCCGCCGTCAGCGATCCCCAGCCAACCCGCGAATAATCAATGGTGCGATGCTGATCGCGCAGCCAGCGGAAGGTCACCATCCCCAGCGTGGTCAGCATCACCAGCACCACCAGGAACCACAGGTGTGAAATCAGCTCCCACATCAGGTTATTAAACTTCTGGTACGGGGTGAAGCGGGGCCAGTCAGCCAGCTTATCCGTCCACTCTTTCAGCATAAAAAATTGCGGCAGCGTCAGCAGCGGAATGGCGGTCAGCAGCGGGATACCTACCCGTTCCAGACGCACCTTCAGGAAGCGACGTGGCTGATAGCGCAGATACAGCATGTAGGAGAAATAGCCCGAAATGACGAAAAACACCTGCATACGAAACGCATGAATAAAATCATTCAGCAGCGTCAGCCATAACGACGCTTCATGACTGTTTACTGCCCATTTCTGCGCGGAGTAGATGAGGGAAACGTGAAACGGCACCCCCAGTAACATCAGATAGGCGCGGATGGAGTCGAGGAAGTATTCACGTTCAGGTTTTACAGTACTCATAAAGTTCCAGTTCGTTAGTACGTTTAACCGGTTTCACCCTGAAACCGGATTATGCTCTGTGAAAATTCTACCTGGGATAAACCAGGTATACTATCAGTGGAATCCGTAGTGTCTAATTGTCCTAAAAGCAGGGTTAAGCCTGACGAAATGCGGGAACAATGTTGCGCATAAGCTGTCGGAAAACCGAATAATCCTTTAAGATAAACGGGTTTGATTTAAGCACACGAAAGGGGGGGATGTGCTGACTAAAGAAAAAAATAAAGCCGGACTGATGAAGGTACGCTGGATTGGTACTGCAGTTCTGCTGGCGTTGTACGCCAATAACAGTTGGGCGTTTAACATCGACGATGTTGCCAAACAAGCCAAAGCGTTGGCAGGGAAAAGCTTCGAAGCGCCTAAAAGCAATTTACCCTCTCAATTTCGTGAAATGAAATTTGCTGATTATCAGCAGATCCAGTTTAACCACGATAAAGCGTATTGGGGCAAACTGCGCACGCCGTTCAAGCTGGAGTTCTATCATCAGGGAATGTATTTCGATACCCCGGTGCAGATCAACGAAGTGACCGCTAGCGCGGTGCGCGAGATTAAATACAACCCCGATTATTTTAATTTCGGTAATGTAAAACATGACGCGGATGCGGTAAAAAACCTCGGTTTTGCCGGTTTCAAAGTACTTTACCCACTCAACAATAAGGGTAAAAACGATGAGATCGCCAGCTTCCTGGGCGCGAGTTATTTCCGTGTCATCGGTGCCGGTCAGGTTTATGGCCTGTCGGCGCGTGGACTTGCCATCGATACGGCGCTGCCGTCCGGTGAAGAGTTCCCGCGCTTTAAAGAGTTCTGGATTCAGCGTCCTAAACCACAGGACAAACAGCTGGTGATCTACGCACTGCTCGATTCGCCGCGTGCGGCGGGTGCGTATCGCTTTGTGCTGCATCCGGGTGACGCTTCAACGGTTGATGTGCAGTCAAAAGTTTACCTGCGTGATAACGTCGGCAAACTGGGTGTTGCACCGCTGACCAGTATGTTCCTGTTTGGTCAGAACCAGCCATCGACGGTGAACAACTTCCGTCCGGCACTGCACGACTCTGACGGTCTCTCTATCCACAATGGCAACGGGGAGTGGATTTGGCGTCCGCTGAACAACCCGCGTCATCTGGCAGTGAGCACCTTCACCATCGAGAATCCGAAAGGGTTTGGTCTGCTGCAGCGTGGGCGTGACTTTAACAACTATCAGGATCTTGATGACCGCTATGATCTTCGTCCAAGCGGCTGGGTTGAGCCATTAGGCGACTGGGGTAAAGGCCGGGTTGAACTGGTTGAAATCCCGACGGCAGATGAAACCAACGACAACATCGTTGCGTTCTGGACGCCGGAGACGCTGCCAGAGCCTGGCAAAGAGATGAACTTCAAATATCGTCTGCACTTCTCGCGCGACGAAAACCAGCTGCACTCCGATGATACCGCCTGGGTCAAAAATACCCTGCGTTCAGCGGGTGACGTGAAGCAGTCTAATCTGGTGCGTCAGCCGGATGGTACCGTGGCTTTCACCATCGACTTCGTGGGTAAAGACATGAGCAAGATGGCGGAAAACAGTCAGGTGGCACCGCAGGTCAGCGTGGGTAAAAATGCTGATGTGGTTGAGCAGAGCGTACGTTATAACCCGGTCACCAAAGGCTGGCGTCTGGTGTTGCGTCTGCGTGTGAAAGATGCCAAACAGTCCACCGAAATGCGTGCGGCCCTGGTTAGCGGCGACAAGACATTGACGGAAACCTGGAGCTATCAGTTACCTGCCAATGAATAAATCGACTTTTACACCTCAACGTTATGTGGAATCTCTGCCGCTGGATGCGGCAGGGAAGGCCCGTCTGAGCGTCTCATTGCAGAATGCCAGCGAGTTCCACTTCATCCATGATGTGCTGGGCAGGGATGTCGCAGCCAGTGACCGTCCCGACGATGCGCCGTTAAAATCGGTCTCATCGCGGGTTGAAATGGCCTGGCCCGATTCGCTGGCCGAAGGTCAGCAGTTGGGTAAAGATTACCTCGACCGTACCACGCTGAAGGCGATGCCGAAGGTCAAACGCTCACTGATGTTCCCGGAAGCCTGGCGTACCAACCCGGTCGCCCGTGCCTGGGACTCACTGCGTGGACACAAATCGGTGCCGCGTTATAGCAATGCCGAAGAGCGGCGTGCCGAGGAGAAGTGGCGTCATGTCGGTTCAATTCGCCGCTACATTCTGCTGATCCTGACCATTTTCCAGACCGTGGTCGCCACCTGGTACATGAAGAGTATTCTGCCGTATCAGGGCTGGACGCTTCTGGATCCGATGGAGATGATCAATCAGAACTGGCAGCAGTCAGTGATGCAGATCCTGCCTTATTTGTTGCAGACCGGCATCCTGTTCCTGTTCGCCATACTTTTCTGCTGGGTCTCTGCCGGTTTCTGGACGGCGTTGATGGGCTTCCTGCAGCTGCTGATTGGACGTGATAAATACAGTATCTCTTACTCAACGGTCGGAGATGAACCGCTTAACCCGGAACATCGTACCGCGCTGATTATGCCGATCTGTAATGAAGACGTTGAGCGTGTTTACGCCGGTCTGCGTGCGACCTGGGAGTCGGTGGTTCGTACCGGTAACGCTGAACACTTCGACGTTTACATCCTCAGCGACAGTTACGATGCGGATATCGCGATTGCCGAACAGAAAGCCTGGATGGAACTGGTGCGGGATGTTGGCGGGGCAGGCAAGATTTTCTATCGCCGTCGTCGTCGTCGCGTGAAGCGTAAAAGCGGAAACATCGATGACTTCTGCCGTCGCTGGGGCAGCAACTACAGCTACATGGTGGTGCTGGATGCCGATAGCGTCATGAGCGGAGAGTGTCTCACCGGTCTGGTACGCATGATGGATGCCAACCCGAATGCCGGGATCATCCAGTCGTCGCCGAAAGCATCGGGTATGGATACGCTTTATGCGCGCTGTCAGCAGTTTGCGACCCGCGTCTACGGTCCGTTATTTACCGCCGGTCTGCACTTCTGGCAGCTGGGTGAGTCTCACTACTGGGGTCACAACGCCATTATCCGCGTGAAACCCTTTATTGAGCACTGTGCCCTGGCACCGTTACCGGGAGAGGGCTCCTTTGCGGGTTCAATCATGTCGCATGACTTCGTAGAAGCTGCGCTGATGCGTCGTGCCGGTTGGGGCGTCTGGATTGCCTATGACCTGCCGGGATCCTATGAAGAACTGCCACCGAACCTGCTGGATGAGCTGAAACGTGACCGCCGCTGGTGTCACGGCAACCTGATGAACTTCCGCCTGTTCCTGGTGAAAGGGATGCACCCGGTTCACCGTGCGGTGTTCCTGACGGGTGTGATGTCCTACCTCTCGGCTCCGCTGTGGTTTATGTTCCTGGCGCTCTCCACTGCCCTGCAGGTAGTGCATACGCTGATGGAACCGACCTACTTCCTGCAACCGCGGCAGCTCTTCCCGGTCTGGCCGCAGTGGCGTCCGGAGCTGGCGATAGCGCTGTTCTCGACCACCATGGTGCTGCTGTTCCTGCCGAAAATGCTGAGTGTCGTGTTGATCTGGTTTAAAGGGTCGAAGGCCTACGGCGGACCTCTGCGGCTGCTGGCTTCACTGGTGCTGGAAACGCTATTCTCGGTGCTGCTGGCACCAGTGCGTATGCTGTTCCATACGGTGTTTGTGGTCAGCGCCTTCCTCGGCTGGGAAGTGGTGTGGAACTCACCGCAGCGTGATGACGATGCGACACCGTGGAGCGAGGCGTTTAAACGTCACGGTTCGCAGATGGCATTGGGTCTGGTGTGGGCGATTGGTATGGGACTGCTGGATCTTAACTTCCTGTGGTGGCTGGCACCGATCGTCTTCTCACTGATTCTGTCGCCGTTTGTCTCGGTCATGTCGAGCCGCGCAACGCTGGGCATTAAGAGCAAGAAAGCGAAGCTGTTCCTGATCCCGGAAGAGTACTCACCGCCGCAGGAGCTGGTGGATACCGATCGCTATGTGGTACTGAACCGTGAGCGCGCGCTGGAAAATGGCTTTATGCATGCCTTATTCCATCCTGCCTTCAACGCGCTGGCAACGGCACTGGCCACATCGCGCCACAAGCAGAGTCAGTTACTGGACTATGCGCGTGACCGTCGGGTTGATCAGGCGCTGAGCGATGCGCCGGATAAACTGGGCCGCGAACAGCGTCTGCAGTTGATCAGCGATCCGGTGGTGCTGGCCCGTGTTCATACCCGACTATGGGAAGATGCGGACAAGTATCATCAGTGGGTTGAGAGTTATCAAAAACTCACGCTCAACCCCAACGCGCTGGCAAACAACGCGTAATCTGAAAAAGCGGCAGCGATGCCGCTTTTTTTATCGGATTAAAACAGCGATTCGCTGATAAATTTATTGCTGGCAGTCACCGCGAGCAGCGCGTGACGATCTCAATGGCTGTTTCTTCATGGCGGATATGTGTGGTGAAAGGGTGCTTAAAGGCGGGTGTTATCGTCGCGGCTGTGCTCTGCTTAAGCGGATGCGGCAGTATTATAAGCCGTACCATTCCCGGGCAGGGACACGGTAATCAGTACTATCCCGGCGTACAGTGGGATGTTCGCGACAGCGGATGGCGGGTCCTGACGATCCTCGACCTGCCGCTGTCGCTGGTGGTTGATACCCTGTTGCTACCGGTGGATGCCAGCCACGGTCCTTACGAGTAACTGCGATCGGAATCGCTGTTATCATCTTCCCACTCTTGCGCGGCGGCTTCACCCTCTTCGGTGTCCAGCGGCGGCTCCAGCTGGAACTCGCCGTCATCCCACTCGTGCAGGGTATTTTCTGCTAACCACTCCTGACGTAGTTCAACTTCGTCAAAATCTGCATCAAAAATGGCCTGTGCCGCTTCACCGCTACGATAAGGCAGACATTCGCCTGCTTCACCTTCTTCTGCCATGAATTCAGCCTGCCACATGATATCGCCATCCTGCATCACATACTTTTGCAGACCAAACTGGCTGATTGATGCATCCCCTTCCTCAAGCTCTGGGTGGTTAGCGAGGAACTCTTCACGTGCAGCATCGATGGCTTCCTCTAAGGTACTGTACATGCTCATCGCTCTTCTCCTTCACGGGTCTTTGACTATGGATTTATTTGATTTCAGTGAAGGATAGACGAAATCTGAAGGAGGGAAAGGTCAGGCCGGTGCAACTGGCGGGAAATAAGCCATTTCCGGCCAGTCAGGGTCAGATCATCTTTTGCGGGAAATGCAAAACCGGTTGAACGGACTCATGAATCACGGGGGCTGAGTAGCGGATACAACATTTTATACATGGCTTAACTTTCTTAAAATTAATTCTGGCGATGGAGAGGGCCTGACTCAAATTATATAACGTGCCGATAAATATGACCTCTTCTTTATCAGGCATACGCTTGCACCCTTTACGATGAAGAAAGTGATAATTTTCCTGATCGGTACCGATTGTAACGTAATAGTAGAGACCTTTGTTCATATTAACTGTCCCATTAGAGGTTTGCTGTGTTGTCTTTTTTATAATTCTGGCCAGAGCCGTTAAAAGCCTGACTGTCACAAACGAAACTACCGATAAGCATTAATGAGTTCAAATTCCATAATGGTCTATCGGGGTGTTAAAAAAATGTAAAATGGAATATAAGCTAAATCAGAAAGGCAATCGCTTGTAAAATAAGTTAATTTTCCCCGATTCATAAGCAGTAAGATATCATTAAGAGCGGCTAAATAGGATTAGGCCTGGCGTACAGAATAATCAGCGCCATAACGCATTTAATAGCACTCGCTGCAATATTAATTAATAAAAAGCGAAACAGGCTGAATGCCGCCTGCCGTCCTGTTAATTGATTAGCGGGTTTAACTTTAAACAGAGAGAAATTATATTATGAATACGGGTGTTTATTAATTACTGGACCTGCGGTTTCGCTTACAGGCTGAGTCTGCCATGAGTGATTTATTTAGCAGGGGAGTAAAACGCGCTAAATGCCTGACAGACATTTAGCGCGAACAGATTAATAACGGGAGGGTTCGCCCTCGGGGCGCGTTTTAAAGCGGCGGTGGAGCCACATATACTGTTCAGGTGCCAGCAGCACACCCTCTTCAACAACCTGATTCATTCTGGTTGCGGTTGCGACATCACTTTCCAGCGTAAATTCGCCGCTGATGTCAGGCAGTATCATCAGTTCATAGCCGCGACCCCCAGGCAGACGACGCGGCACAAAAGGGATGACAGCCGGTTTACCGGTGCGGATCAGCAGATGGGTGCCCACCGTTGTGGCCGCTTTTTCCACGCCAAAGAAGGGGACAAAGACGCTGCTGCGCGGGCCATAATCGTGGTCGGGCGCATACCAGATAATGTCACCCTGTTTCAGTGCGCGGATCATTCCTTTGAGATCTTTACGATCGAGCATGCTTTTATTTGACCGCATCCGACCTTTGACCTGAAGCCAGTCGATCAGTTTGTTGTCATTCGGGCGATAGACGCCAATGCCAGGGTTATGGATACCAAACATGCGTGCACCAATCTCCAGCGTCAGAAAATGCATGCCGATAAGCAGCACGCCGCGCTGGCTATCGCGCGCCTGCTGAATATGCTCCAGCCCCGACGGCGTATGCCATTTATTGATGCGCCAGTCAGGCCAGAACCACGCCATACCGGTCTCAATTAATCCCATGCCGACCGATTCGAAATTGTGTTTAACCATCGCTTCGCGTTCATTTACCGGCATATCCGGAAAACTTAATTCCAGATTACGCCGGGAAATACTGACGCGGTGTTTCATAAAACGCATCCCAATGCGGCCAATATTACAGCCGAGAACATAAAGCAGGGGATAAGGAAGTAGCACCAAAAGATAAAGAGAAGCGACACCCAGCCAGGTCAGCCAATAGCGCGGGTGGAGCAGTTCTCGTGAAAACTGAGGCAACTGAGTCATGTGAAGGTTAATTTTCCTGCGTCGCGCACCGTGCGGTGCTGATATCTCGTTGATTTACGCCATTGTGCCAGTTTTTGACGTGCGCTTAAATATCACTATCGGAACGTGCCATCAATGAACAAAGGTTAATAGTCCAATGTTGCTGCAAAAAACGGCAACAGGCGATCAATCTGGTCACTGGCCTTTGCATCCCGGTGAAATCAGGTATCATGTGCGCGCTAAATTTCTTCTATTGATAACAGGACGAACACCATGCCAGTGTTACATAACCTCGTTTCCAATAAAGAGCTGAAGGCGCGCATGCTGGCTGAAACCGAGCCGCGCACCACTGTCTCTTTTTATAAATATTTCCAGATTGCCGATCCCAAAGCATTCCGTGACGCGCTCTATCTTGGCCTGACAGCTCTTAAGGTCTTTGGTCGCGTCTACGTGGCCCACGAAGGCATCAATGCGCAGATCAGCGTGCCAGCCAGCCAGTATGAAAAGATGAAAGAATGGCTATATGGCTTTGATCCGGCGCTGAACAATCTGCGGATGAATATTGCGCTGGATGATGATGGTAAATCGTTCTGGGTGCTGCGTCTGAAAGTACGCGACCGCATTGTCGCTGACGGTATTGAAGACGACAGTTTTGATGCCAGCGATGTGGGTCAGTATCTTAAAGCGGCGGACGTAAACGCCATGCTGGACGATCCTGACGCCCTGTTCGTGGATATGCGTAACCACTACGAATATGAGGTGGGTCGCTTCGACAACGCGCTGGAAGTGCCGGCTGATACTTTCCGCGATCAGCTGCCGATGGCGGTTGAGATGCTGCAGGATCAGAAAGACAAAAAGATCGTGATGTACTGCACCGGCGGGATCCGCTGTGAAAAGGCCAGCGCCTGGATGCGGCACAACGGCTTTGAGGATGTCTATCACATTGAGGGCGGTATCATCGAGTATGCCCGACGCGCCCGTGAGCAGGGATTACCGGTACGCTTCAAAGGCAAAAACTTTGTTTTTGATGAGCGGATGGGTGAGCGGATCTCTGACGATGTGTTGTCGAACTGTCATCAGTGCGGCGAACCCTGTGATACCCACGTTAATTGCGTCAATGACGGTTGTCATCTGCTGTTTATTCAGTGCAAAAGCTGCGCGGAGAAGTTTGAGAACTGCTGTAGCCCGATCTGCCAGGAAGAGGCGAAGCTCTCACCGGAAGAGCAGCGCGCGCGTCGGGCAGGACGTGAAAATGGCAACAAGATCTTTAACAAGTCGCGTGGCCTGTTAAACATGACCATTCCCTCGCCGCTGAAGAAATAAGCGTGGCCGCCTGAAGTCAGCTTCAGGCGGCTTGCTGTTTTACTGGCGTACACCCTCAACCGAGATCATCAGCTGAACCTTCTGCGAAGCTGGCCCCAGATCTTTGGTGATGTTGAAATCTTTCAGTGCAATTTCACCTTCAGCCTCAAAGCCAGCGCGGTAGCCGCCCCACGGATCTTTACCTTCACCCAGCATTTTCGCCTCGAGCGTTACCGGTTTGGTCACGCCATTCAGCGTAAGATCGCCAGTAATCTTCAGCTCATCACCCTCTTTCTTCACATCTGTGGATTTGAACGTGGCCTGCGGATTTTTGCTGGTGTTCAGGAAGTCCGCACTGCGCAGGTGCTTGTCACGTTCAGCATGGTTAGTATCGATGCTGCTGGTGTTAATGGTGACGTCGACTTTATCTGCGGCAGGATTCTTCTCATCAAAGGTGAAGCGGCCATCAAAATCCTTAAAGGTGCCGTAGAGCCAGCTGTAACCCAGATGCTGGATACGGAACTGAATAAAGGCGTGCTGGCCCTCTTTATCGATTTTGTAGTCAGCGGCAGAGGCGGTGAGTGAGCCGAGCAGCAGACTGGCACCGGTCATCGCCAGCAGGGTCTTTTTAAACATATTATTTATCCTTTTCAGAGGGAGAGGTGAAACGCAAACCCGACATCCGTTTTAAGGTGATATCGCGATCGATAAAGTGATGTTTTACCGCTGCCAGCCCATGCAGCAGTGACAGGACCACAACCGTCCAGGCCAGCCAGAGGTGAATGTCGCCCGCAAGATCAGCCTGTTCGCCAGCACCGCTGAACAGCGCGGGCAGGGTGAACCAGCTGAATACCGAGATGGGTTTGCCATCGGCGGTGGAGATCAGATAGCCGCTGATCAGAATCGCCAGCAGCAGGGTATACAGTAACAGGTGGGCCACCACCGAACTGATGCGTACCAGCGGGGAATAACTGCTAAGCGGTTTTGGCGGCGGTGAAATAACGCGCCACAGCAGGCGAACGATCAGCGTCAGCAACAGGATCACGCCGATGCTTTTATGGATCTCAGGCGCGTCGTGATACCAGCTGTCGTAATAGCTGAGGCCGACCATCCATAATCCCAGCGCAAACATGGCGTAAATTGCCAGCGCCATCGACCAGTGCAGCAGCACGGCAACCAGGCCAAACTGATGAGATGAATTACGTAATAACATAATGAGGTTTTCATGAAGTAATAATCTGAAATAAGCATCCACATTATGAAATATAAAAGCAATCATCCTTACGCTTCTATAACTTTAATTTTATATTGTGAAAAGGTTGAATAAATCAGGTGTGAAATGCGCAATATTACTGAATGAGTTATTTGTGAGGCGCTGGTCGTTAACTAAAAAGAGCCGGAATTAACCAAAAGGGCGAAATATATTCTGACTTTATGTCAGTAATAGTCAATTTTCGTCAAAGTCTGTCAGTCGGGCGGCATCAGGCTGATACCACCCTTTATCGAGTCAGAAACGTGAGAGGCGGAAGGGTGTCAGATCAAAAGAGAACGGTTTTTGCTGGGCAAATTCTGCAGCCAGTTCGCCCAATACGCTGGCGAATTTAAACCCGTGTCCACTGAGCCCGGTGATTAACAAGCGGTCTGGTTCACCCGGCAGGGTATCAATTATAAAGTCTTCATCCGGGCTAAAATCGTAGCTGCAGGCTTCGCCATGCAGACAGACACCGACGCCAGGTAAAAACTGACGGAGAAATCCAAAAGCTTCGCTGCCATCGGCCGCCACCGCGCCAAAAGGTTTACGATCCTCAGGCTGCTGCATCAGCTGACCGCCATCATGACGACCCACTTTCAGGGCGTTGTTATCCGCCGGGAAGCCATAAAACTGGCTGCCATCGCCCATTTCCACCGTAAAACCGGGAAACTTATTGTTCTCACTGTAGCGGCCATCTGCCTGATACCAGGCGAACACCTTGCGGGTGGGCGCGACCGGCAGGTCAGGAACTAATTTGCCAACCCATGTGCCCGCACTGATCAACATTTTGCGGCCCCGGTAGACGCCATCCAGGGTAGTGACCTGCTGCAGATCGCCATCGCGACCCAGCTCTGAAACCGGGCAGTTAAACAGCTGCGCGCAGCCCGCCTGCTCCGCCAGTTGGATCCAGCTGCGTACCGCCTGTTCACATTTCAGATAGCCGGACTGCGGCTCAAATACGCCCAGATAGCCCTCAGGGACATTGATTTGTGGCCAGCGCTTGCGCACGTCATCAGGCTGCATCACCTCAATATTGAGCTGCCAGCGGGTCGCGCTGTCGATGACGTTCTGAATAAACGGCGACTGATTCGGGGCGAGATTAAGTACGCCACTGCGATGCATGATGCGCTCACCGGCACGCTGTTCCAGCTCATCCCACAGCGTTTGCGCCCGCAGAACCAGGGGGACATAGCGTTCACCTTCACCATAGGCGTGACGAATCAGCCGGCTCTCGCCATGATGTGTGCCCTGATTATGGGGAGGATGGGCGCTGTCGATCATTAACACCGATAAACCCGCCTGGGTGGCATAGTAGCCTGCCGCCGCGCCCACGGAACCGCTGCCAACGACGATAAGATCATAAATCATGGTAACTACGCTCTAAGAGACAGATAATCAAAAGCATACCAGAAACAGAAACGAAAAAGGCACCCCTGAGGGCGCCTCTTTGATGCGGCAGAAATTAATGCTTTTTGAGGAGTCGTTCTATCTGCTCGGCTGATTCTATCTTGGCGATGCCTGCTTCGAGGATCGAGATAAATTGCCTTGCCACATCCGTTGTCAGCCAGTATGTCGGGCCAACATCCGCTTCTTCTTCTTTTTGATCCTGCGACGACAACGAGTGCAGGCGGATCATCATGGCGTCATAGCTGTCAACGGTACTGATATCCCAGCCCACCAGTGGGTGAGTCTGTATAACATCTTTTCTTCTGTCCATTATAACCTCCTTATTACTCGTTAAACGAAGTGCATGATGAGGTTCAATGCGGCTTTTTTATTCCAATAGCGAAACAATTATAACAGTAAACGAGGGTATCACTGTTTAAAAAATGCCGTGAGTCAGCTTCTCACAGAATATTTGCGTTTGAAAGGCGGGCGTAAAAAAATAAAATGCCTGACGGGCAGGCATTTTTATCAGCAGTCAAAAGACAGGCAAAAAGCGGGCTTAGCCGCGTGAGCGGACTCAGAGAGCCGGCGTTTCTGGCACTACGCCGCCGCCGCGTTTTTGCAGTGTTTCTGCCAGACGGGCAAAGTGCTGCTGAAGCTGCTCATCATGGTTTTGATTTTGGGCTTCCAGCGACAGATTGTGTACCAGTAGCTGACTGGCACGATCGTCAAGACAGAAAATCAGACTGGAAAAGGCATTTTCCAGCACCGTTAAACGACGCTTCTGATCACCAATCAGTGCTAACAACTCACCAAAGGTCATCGCCTCTTCCGGTTTATCAGTAGTCATGGTGTCGCACCTCCTGTTATGCGTGACGAGCGCAAGGATAGGGCATTGATCATTAAGAGTCTAGATGCAGGACGGGGTAAGTGCGAGAGGGGAGAAAAGATAAAAAAACCGGGTGGCGACACCCGGAAAAAAAGCACAGTGGCGGTTAATCAGTATTGAACCAGTCGTCAGCGCTTTCCCACGTCTGCTGCAGGATCTCGCTGATCTGGTCGCGCGTCTCTTTTCCACCGCCCAGCACGCTGAGATTATTGGCACTGGCATAACGTACCTTGACGTGATTGGTCGAGTCAGGGAACTGTTCATCAATGCGGCGCGATAATTCATCGCTCAACGCTTCTATCGCACCAGCAGGAAGAGGTCGGGTATTTGATACGGTAATTTCAACGCGCATAACAGCCTCCGTTTAAGATACTGTATATATTTACAGTATCGACAGGCCGGAGGCAAGTAAAATTATGCGATGCGCCAGTTTAGTGTTTCACCCGCCAGGAACGGCACCAGTGAATGGCTGCCGAGCGCGATGGACTCTGGCACCTGCCAGGACTCACGCACCAAAGTAATCGTCCCTTCATTCAGCGGCAGGCCGTAAAAACGCGGGCCATTCTCCGAACAGAACGCTTCAAAATGTTCCAGCGCGTTCAGCTCTTCAAAAACGGTGGCGTAAGCGGGTAACGACACTGGCGCATTAAATACCCCCGCGCAGCCGCAACTGGCCTCTTTGAGATGACGCAGATGCGGTGCTGTGTCGGTGCCGAGGAAGACGCGCGGATGACCACTCGCCACTAATTTGCGCAATGCTTCCTGATGCACGTTGCGTTTAAGAATCGGCAGGCAATAGAGGTGCGGACGAATACCGCCCACCAGCATGTGATTGCGGTTAAACATCAAATGCTGCGGGGTAATGGTCGCGCCCAGCGTCTCATCGGCGGCGGCAACATATTCTGCGGCGTCCTGAGTGGTAATGTGCTCCATCACTACTTTCAGTGCCGGAAACTGGCTGCGCAGCGGCACCATAACCGTTTCGATAAACCGGGCTTCGCGGTCAAAAATGTCGACATGCGCATCGGTGACTTCGCCGTGGATCAGCAGTGGCATACCGAGCTTCTGCATCCGCTCCAGCACGCGGGCAATGGAGGCGATATCGGTAACGCCATGGCTGGAGTTCGTCGTAGCGTGCGCCGGATAGAGCTTAGCCGCGGTAAACAGACCGGAGGTGAAACCGCGCTCAAGCTCATCAGGATCAAGCGAGTCGGTCAGATAGCAGGTCATCAGCGGCGTAAAGGCGTGTTCGGCGGGCAGCGCCGCCAGGATGCGATCGCGGTACGCTTCACCTGCTGCCACGCTGGTCACCGGTGGCACCAGGTTAGGCATCACAATGGCACGCCCATTCACCGCGCTGGTATAGGGCAGGACCGTGTTGAGCATCTCATCGTCGCGCAGATGAATATGCCAGTCGTCAGGGCGACGCAGGGTAAGTTGCTGAGGTTGTGCTGTCATCAGTGAAGCTCCGGCAGAAGGGAAACAAAAGGCGTGTTTTGGCCGGGGTCTAAGCATAAGGATTCAGGCAACCGTTTGCACCTGCTTTTTATGCTGATAAAGAAAATCCGCTGCCCAACAGGGTAATGCTGGTCAGTTAAGATTAGATTTGTAAAGGCTGTCACGGTCAGACGTGGCAGCTTTTTTCCGGGCGAGCGAGCCGCAGTGCGGGCCAGAGCACCTCTGCTGCTGCCGGGCCGTCCTCGCGCCGCTCACGCGGTACCTTCGGCTTTGACGTCGTGCCGACGAACCGTTCGGGGATAGGCCCTCCCTGGCCGGCCCCGAACTGTCCACGCTTCCCGGCGTGGACTTCTGGCCCGCCGTCACGCCTCAGCGTTGCGGATAGCCCTTTCAGCAGCAGAGGCGCTCAGGCCTCTACTCTCGTGCCCTTTTTAACAATACGCAACAGAAGCTTCAGAGCAGACCGGTGGCGATCAGGGGCAGGCAATCCGCAGCGCTGAACAGAATGAGTCTGCCAGGAGAGCCCGCAGGACGCGGGCGAAAGGCGGGGCGGCACAGGATGTGCCATCCCCGGCGGTCCGTCAGGCAGAGGAATGACGTGAAGGAACCGCGTAGCGGCGCGAGGACCGCCAGCCCCTGCCCGGCACCAGACTGCGTTGTCACCTGTCGCTTAACTGACTGGCATTACTGCGTAAAGGGAATAACCAGTTCGCCAGGTTTCACTTCCAGTCCTTTGGCAAATTTCTTCGCCAGCGACTCGCCTTTGCTGCGGTCGGCGCTGAGCACGTAAGCCGGCTTTTGATCAAAGTAGTTTTTCAGCGACTGATTCAGATAAGGCGTCAGCGTTTTCATAATGGAGGCCATTTTTTCCGGAGCAACCTGCGCATCAACAATTTCCAGATCGCGCAGATAGATTGCACCCTGCTGCTGGTCATAGACCGGCTGAGCACGCATCTTCAGTTGCATATCGGCCTGCTGCGGACCTAACAGTGACGTCACATTGATTTTAGCATTGCCAGAGAGCGTCACTTTGCCTGGCTCTTCACGGCCAATCTGACTGGTCAGATTGTTCAGGACGATGTGCGCATTAACCAGCCCGGAAACGCCAATATCTTTCTCATAGTTGTTGTGCTTCTGCAGCGCCTGGTTTACTTCCTGTTCGCTGATGGTGTATTGCGTCAGTTGATTACAGCCGCTCACCAGCAGCGCGATCAACAGGGCAGTCAGCCCGAAAAAAGCCTTTTTCATCGATCTTTATCCTGAATATCAGAGCCAATAAACAGGCCATAGCCTGCCTGAATGCGTAGCGGGTGTCATCAGGAAAGAGATGAGAAACGCCGCAGCGTCTCTCATCGGGAGGGGTTAGTGAGCTATTGAGGAGAGCAGATTCACCTGGGTCTGTTTAGCCATGTTATCGCGGTAGTCAGCGACCCGGCTCGGCCAGTCGATACCGGCCACCAGCGTCAGAGAGCGCAGCAGCGGGAAGAGATTAAAATCATCTTCCGACAGCTCGCCATTTACCGCATTGGGCTGGACGATTAATTTGTCCAGCTTGCGCAGATCGTCGCTGACGTTCTTAATCAGGCCGGCAGAATGACTTTTCAGCGTGTCGAAATCACCGATGCTCGCCTGCTTTTTGTTGCGGAAATAGTCACGCGCCTCCGGCGTCGCAAATTCGGCAAACGCCGCCTCTGCAATGCGCGGCAGCAGCAGTTTATTGACATAGCTGTTCATGTGACGCAGCCAGTCGCCGATCGCCGGATTCAGCGCGCCGATGATCAGCGGTTCGCCATCCTGCTGATCGACATAGTGTACGATCTCCATACTCTCAGGCATCGCGCTGCCATCCTGCTTCTGCAGAATGGGCGCCATTTTCTGTCCGATCAGTCGTTTTGGCGTCTCTTCATCGTCGTTGAGCATTACCACCAGCTCAACCGGTTTGTTTTTCAGGCCAAAAATCATTCGTGCTTTAACGCAGAAAGGGCAGTGGTCGTAGATATAGAGCTTCATCCTGATCTCCCGGGTTTTACAGGTTTAGTGTTTAACAGAGTGAATCAATTCATCCTGCTTTCGGGCTCGTAAAAAGTATGGAAGAGATTACTCCACAGGGCAAACCTGCCTGTCAGGCGCGCTGCAGGATCCGCTGGTGATGCCGCCTGCAGCAGGGGTTATCCGCGGTGCGACCCGAGCAAAATCAGCCTCTTTATCACTAAACCGCTGTAACGTTTTACCGCAGCCCAGGCGGCGGTTATAGTGAAAGCCGGGTAATGACGGCTCATCTCTATCAGCCATTGATTTCAGGAGTCAGGATGTTTGGCTATCGTTCTGCCGCGCCCAGGGTGCGATTAACCACCGATCGGCTGGTGGTCCGTCTGGTTCACGAGCGTGATGCCTGGCGAATGGCAGATTACTACGCGGAAAACCGCCTGTTTTTAAAACCGTGGGAGCCGGTGCGTGATGACAGCCACTGCTACCCCTCGGGCTGGCAGGCGCGGCTTGGGCTGATTTCCGACATGCATAAGCAGGGTTCGGCCTTCTATTTCATTTTAATGGACAGCGATGAAACCGAAGTGAGGGGAGTGGCGAACTTCAGCAATGTGTTGCGCGGATCCTTTCATGCCTGTTACCTCGGCTATTCACTGGGTGAAAAGTGGCAGGGGCAGGGGTTCATGTTCGAAGCGTTGCAGGTGGCAATCCGCTATATGCAGCGCCAGCAGCATATTCACCGCATCATGGCTAACTACATGCCGCACAACCAGCGCAGCGGCGATCTGCTGGCGCGACTCGGTTTTGAGAAAGAGGGTTACGCGAAAGATTATCTGCTGATCGACGGACGCTGGCAGGATCACGTGCTGACAGCCTTAACCCTGCGGGAATGGACGCCTGACCGGCGTGGATAATAATGAGGATGCGAGCATGAAGATGACTTTATCGGCGCAGGCGATGCGCGTGCTGGGCTGCCTGCTGGAGAAGCAGGTCACCACGCCGGAACAGTATCCGCTGTCACTGAATGGCGTGGTGGTGGCCTGTAACCAGAAATCGAACCGCGAGCCGGTGATGGAGCTGAGCGAAAGTGAGGTACAGAATCAGCTCGATCAGCTGGAAAAACGGCATCTGATTACCGCCAGCAGCGCCGCCGGGCAGCGGGTCGTGAAATATGAGCAGCGTTTCTGCAACTCCGCGTTTGGCACGCTAAAGCTTAATAGTGCAGAAGTCGCTCTCCTGACGCTGCTGTTACTGCGCGGGCCCCAGACGCCAGGCGAACTGCGTACCCGCAGCGGCCGTCTGCACGAGTTCAGTGATGTCAGCGAAGTTGAGCAAACGCTGGAAGGATTGATGCAGCGCGACGACAGTGCTCAGGTGATCCGTCTGTCGCGTGAACCTGGCAAGCGCGAAAGCCGCTTTATGCATCTGCTGGGCGATGAGCCTGACCAGCCGCAGGCCGCAGACGCGTCGGAAGAACAGGGCGAACTGGCGGCGCGCGTCGCAATGCTGGAACAGCAGGTTGCAGCGCTTCAGGCACAACTCACCCAACTGCTGCAACCGGAGAGCTGAGATGACCTTACGTATTGGCATGGTGGGATTAGGCGGTATCGCGCAGAAAGCCTGGCTGCCGGTGCTGTCGGCGGCGACGGACTGGACCCTGGCAGGGGCGTTTTCCCCGAACCAGGCCAAAGCCCGGCCGGTCTGTGACAGCTATCGCATGCCATGTTTTGGTTCGCTGAATGAATTAGCCGCTGCCTGCGACGCGGTCTTTGTCCACAGCAGCACCGCCACGCACTATGAAGTGGTCAGGGCGCTGCTGCTGGCAGGAAAGGATGTCTGCGTCGATAAGCCGCTGGCTGAAACCCTGGAGCAGGCTGAGGCGCTGGTGGCGCTGGCGGAAAAACGGCAGCGTAAACTGATGGTGGCGTTTAACCGGCGGTTTGCCCCGCGCTATCAGCAGCTGCGGGCGGAGATGGCTAGCGCGACTTCTCTGCGGATTGAAAAGCACCGTAGCGACAGCGTCGGGCCACAGGATCTCCGCTTTACCCTGCTCGATGACTACCTGCATGTGGTGGATACCGCCCTCTGGCTGGGTGGGAAACCTTTTCGCCAGGTTCAGGGACGCATCGACACCAACGAACAGGGGCAGATGCTCTATGCCGAGCACCATTTCGCTGTTGAGGGCTTGTCGATTACCACCAGTATGCACCGGCGCGCAGGCAGTCAGCGTGAGCGGGTCAGCGCAGTATGTGACGGCAAGTGCATCGACATCAGTGAAATGCGCGACTGGCAGGAAGAACGGCGTGACGGGCTGCTGATTACGCCACCGCCCGCCTGGCAGAGTCATCTGACCCAGCGCGGTTTCAGCGGTGCGGCTCGCCATTTCATCGACTGCGTACAAAATCAGACGAAGCCTGAAACCAGCGGTGAGCAGGCGCTGATGGCGCAGCGTGTGGTGGAAAAATTGTGGCGTGAGGCGACGCAGGAATAACGCCTTGTAACACTCCGTGCTGGTCATTTCCCTCCGTGGCAGTAGACTGTCGCCGGGCATCTTCTGGGTGCCCGCGCTAATTCTCCTTTTTTGCCGATTCTTTTCAGGATGCGCCGTCAATTATGAATTTGTTGAAATCGCTGGCAGCGGTCAGTTCTATGACCCTGTTTTCCCGCGTACTGGGCTTTGCCCGTGATGCCATCGTGGCGCGGGTGTTTGGCGCCGGAATGGCGACCGATGCGTTCTTTGTTGCGTTTAAACTTCCCAATCTGCTGCGGCGTATTTTTGCTGAAGGCGCCTTTTCTCAGGCCTTCGTGCCCATTCTGGCTGAATATAAAAGCAAGCAGGGCGAAGAGGCGACGAAACTGTTCCTGGCTTACGTCTCGGGCCTGCTGACGCTGGCGCTGGCGCTGGTCACGGTGGCGGGCATGATTGCTGCGCCCTGGGTCATCATGGTGACGGCCCCCGGCTTTGCCGACAGTCCCGATAAGTTTGCGCTCACCAGCTCGCTGCTGCGGGTGACCTTTCCCTACATTATGCTGATTTCGCTGGCGTCACTGGCGGGTGCGGTGCTGAACACCTGGAACCGCTTCTCGGTACCGGCCTTTGCACCGACCCTGCTGAACGTCAGCATGATTGGCTTTGCGCTGTTTGCCGCGCCGCACTTCCACCCACCGGTAATGGCGCTGGCCTGGGCAGTGGTAGCAGGTGGCGTGCTGCAGCTCGGCTATCAGCTGCCACACCTGAAGAAGCTCGGGATGCTGGTGCTGCCACGCCTGAATCTGCGTGATGCGGGCGTCTGGCGGGTCATGCGTCAGATGGGACCTGCCATTCTGGGCGTTTCTGTCAGTCAGATCTCGCTGATCATCAATACCATCTTCGCCTCGTTTCTGGTCTCAGGTTCGGTCTCCTGGATGTACTACGCGGACCGCCTGATGGAGTTCCCTTCGGGTGTGCTGGGCGTGGCGCTGGGCACCATTCTGCTGCCGTCGCTGGCCAAAAGTTTTGCCAGCGGCAACCATGATGAATATTCCCGGCTGATGGACTGGGGTCTGCGCCTCTGTTTTCTGCTGGCGCTTCCCAGCGCGGTGGCGCTGGGCATGCTCTCCGGCCCGCTGACCGTGGCGCTGTTCCAGTACGGCAAATTCACTGCCTTTGATGCACTGATGACGCAGCGCGCCCTGATCGCCTACTCCGTCGGACTGATGGGGCTGATCGTGGTCAAGGTGCTGGCTCCGGGCTTCTATTCCCGTCAGGACATCAAAACGCCGGTTAAAATCGCGATTATCACGCTGATCATGACGCAGGTAATGAACCTGGCGTTTATTGGTCCGCTGAAACACGCCGGTCTGTCACTGTCGATTGGGCTGGCAGCCTGTCTGAATGCGTCTTTGCTCTACTGGCAGCTGCGTAAGAAGAATATCTTTATGCCGCAGCCGGGCTGGAGCAGCTTCCTGATCCGCCTGCTGATAGCCGTAGTGGTGATGGCAGGCGCGCTGTTTGCCATGCTGCAGTGGATGCCAGCCTGGGAGCAGGGATCGATGCTGTGGCGGCTGCTGCGCCTGGCCGCGGTCTGTGGTGTGGGCGGCGGAGCCTACTTCCTGGCGCTGGGGCTGCTGGGCTTCCGGCTGCGCGACTATGCGCGTCGCACCGCTGTGTAAAGCTTGCCGCAATAAATAAATTCAACGCGCAGGGAACAGGGGCAGAGGAGGAAAGCGTCCCGCGCCATGGACAAAAACGCCGGGAGCGTTTTTGAACAACGCAACGCGTTGGCCCGGCAACGGGCGCACCTCAGGGATGAGGTGCGTAATCGCGCGGGCCGAGCGGCCAGGGATTGGCTTTAACGTCTTTCCGATCTGCCCCTGTTCCCTGTGCAGGCTCAATTTTAAAGCTCATCATGGTGAAGGAAAAAACGCACCAATAAAAAATCCCGCACCAGGCGGGATTTTTTTTCGCTACTTTCCGGTTCAGGCTTTGCGACTTAACGTCGCCTGGCCTTTACCCATCCCATCCGGGCCGTAAAAGGCCTGGGTCTGATGCGGCTTCAGCACGTCAAGCGCATCCTGGGTGTAGCGGATCTGGTGTTGCAGCAGCAGGCCGTTATGAACATTGGCATCCTGCAGACGACGGCTATGCTGCTGGATAGTGTCCCAGCGGCGCGCCATGTCGTTCTGACCACGATAAGGTGCCGATGTCGCCTGACTCTGCTCAGCGGTGCGGCGCATCTCATCCAGATAGTTCAGCGTACTGAGCAGCGCGCTTTTATCTTCGGTAATACGCTGCAACAGATTACTGTTAATGTTTCCGGCTGCCAGTTGCTGCTGCTCTTCTTCCAGCACGGCTGAGAGCGACGCCAGCACGTCCTGCATCTTATCTAAGGTGGTCTGCAAATTACTCATGGGAACTAATTACCCTCTAAATACGCCTTGGTGTCGGCAATCAGCGCATCGGCGATTTTGCCGGTATCCATCTTCAGTTCGCCATTACGAATGGCGGTTTTCAGTTGTTCAACGCGCTCGACGTTAATATCTTTGCTGCTCGGCTGCATCAGCTGCGACTGCGCGCTGCTCAGGCTGACCTGGGCTGCTGCAGGGGTCGTGGCTGCTGCCACCGGGCTGGCGCTCTGGCGCACTTTGCTGCTGCCGGACTCACTGCTATCGCGGCTCTGTACGGTGCTGGCGGGTTTCAGAGGTTGCGTTCTGTCAATGCTCATGTTCGGGCTCCTGTACGGTCAGGGGAAGTCTGCCACCTGAATCAGAATAGCGTTATCGCTTCGTTGATTCTTCTATCGGCAGCACTACTGGCTTCTTTAACACTTTACAGCGTTATAAGAATATTCCCATCCTCGCGTACCTTACCGCTGACAATCTGGCCATTTCCCATCCTGACCCGGACCGACTGCGATCGGGCGGCGTTATTCAGCGCCTTGCCCTCACCGCTGGCGTCAAAGCCGTCACCGCTGGCAATCACCATCACATTCTGACCCGCCTTCACACGCCACGGCTGACGCAGCGTGGAGGGATTAATCGGCTGTCCTGGCTGGATATCGCGCAGCACCACGGCGTCTGCGACCGAGTCCGCATTCAGCAGGGCGCGGGCAGGCAGAGTATCAAGGCGGCCGGTCTGCAGAGTGAAATCACTCTCGCTCACGCTACTGCCCTGGCTCAGCAGCCGGTTCGCCACCAGATAGGAACCGGTGACCTGCACCTGTACCTGAATATAACGGCGGTTCTCACCACAGTTTGCCGCCACGCTCATATTGCCCCACAACCGGCTGTTGCCGGGCAGGGTGAACTGTGGCGCCTCACAGGCTGGCCACTGTTCCTGCGGTGTGCGTACCACCACGACCATGCCATCAGCATGCTGGGCGTCACGCGCTTTAAAAAATTGATTCAGTTGTGCATTGAGATCCCCGGCGGAAACCGGCAGGGCGATCGCGACCAGCAGGCTGGTCAGCAGGGTCAGATATCGACGCATTGTGCATTTCCTCACTGATGATGGCGACGAGTGTACCCCTTAAGAAAAATCCTTAATTGTCAAAATAGCGGTCATTTGAGGCCTTATTCAGACGATGACCCCTTGCATTTTCAAATTAAGCTGCGAGCTCGAAATTCTCATACGCGGAGGAAACATGCTCGACAAACTGGATGCGGCGCTGAAATTTGGTACGGAGGCCCTCAACCTGCGTGCTCAACGTCAGGAGATCCTGGCGTCAAATATTGCCAACGCCGATACCCCTGGTTATCAGGCCCGGGATATCGACTTTGCCAGCGAGCTGAGTCGGGTGATGTCCAATGGTCGTGCGGAAGGCAGCAGCATGGCGTTAAAAGTCACGTCAGCTCGCCACATTGAAGCACAGACAAACGGCGTGCCATCGATGGATATACTTTATCGCATTCCTGACCAGCCTTCTGCCGACGGCAACACCGTAGATATGGACCGTGAGCGTACGCAGTTCGCGGATAACAGCCTGAAATATCAAACCGACCTCACCCTCATCAGTAGCCAGATCAAAGGCATGATGAGCGTGTTACAAGGACAATAATTATGGCCTTGCTGAATATTTTTGACATTGCCGGTTCAGCGATGACCGCGCAATCACAGCGATTAAACGTCAGTGCCAGTAACCTGGCGAACGCCGACAGCGTCACCGGCCCCGATGGCAAGCCTTACGTGGCAAAGCAGGTGGTTTTCCAGACCGATGCGGCGCCAGGCTCAGCCACCGGCGGCGTGAAAGTGGCAAGAGTCGTGGATGACCCTACACCTGCCAAGCTGGTCTATGACCCGGGCAATCCGATGGCAGATGCCAAAGGCTACGTGAAGATGCCAAACGTAGATGTGGTCTCTGAAAGCGTCAACACCATGTCGGCGTCACGCAGCTACCAGGCCAACGTCGAAGTGCTCAACACCGTGAAGTCGATGATGATGAAAACCCTGACGATCGGGCAATAACGGAGAAAAATTATGGCTATCGCGGTAGGCGTTAACGAAAGACTGGACCCCACGGTCCTTAGCTCCTCTAACACCAGTGTCACCGGCAACAATGCGCAGGATCTGCAGAATCAGTTCCTGACCATGCTGGTGACGCAGTTAAAGAACCAGGATCCCACCAATCCAATGGATAACAGCCAGCTCACCACGCAGCTGGCACAGATCAATACCCTGAGCGGCATTGAAAAACTGAATACCACGCTGGGATCGATCTCCGGCCAGATCAGCACCAGCCAGTCGCTGCAGAGCTCCACGCTGATTGGGCATGGCGTGATGGTCAATGGCGGACAGGTTCTGGTAGGCAACGGCACCACAACGCCATTTGGCGTTGAGCTGGCCTCCGCCTCAACCGGCACATCGGCCACCATTAAAGATGCCAGTGGCACGGTGATCGACACCGTCGATCTGGGCGCGCTGAGCGCTGGCGTGCACACCTTCTCGTGGGACGGCAAGCTGACAGATGGCTCTGTCGCCCCGGATGGTAAATACAGCGTTGCGATTGCCGCAAGCAATGGCAACACACAACTGGTGGCACAACCGCTTAACTACGCCTACGTCAATGGGGTGAGTACTGCGAACAACACCACAAAACTGGATCTCGGCACCATGGGCTCCGCCACCCTTGACGACGTACGTCAGATTCTCTGATTAACCTGTAGACAGGAAACAAACACATGTCATTTTCCCAAGCGGTCAGCGGCCTTGGTGCTGCTTCAAGTAACCTTGATGTCATCGGTAACAACATTGCCAACTCCGCCACTGCGGGCTTTAAATCGAGCACCATCGCGTTTGCCGATATGTTTGCCGGTTCTAACGTCGGCCTCGGTACCAAAGTTGCTGCGGTAATCCAGAACTTTAACGACGGCGCCACCACCACGACCAGCCGTGGCCTGGACGTTGCGCTGAGCGGTAACGGTTTCTTCCGTATGACCGACAGCAGCGGCGGCGTCTTCTATTCACGCAATGGTCAGTTAACGCTGGATGCCAACCGTAACCTGGTCAACACCCAGGGTCTGAACGTGACCGGCTATCCGGCCAGCGGTTCACCGGCCACTATCCAGGCAGGTGCTAACCCGGTGGCGCTGCGTATTCCTACCGAGCAGATGTCAGCCCGTGCGACCACTACCGCCGGTCTGGTTGCCAACCTGAACTCAACGGACAAAACGCCATCTGTGGCCACCTTCTCGACGGCGAACGCAGACAGCTACAACAAGAAAACCACGGCAACCGTGTTCGACTCGCAGGGTAATGACCACGCGCTCGACATGTATTTCGTGAAAGACACCACCAGCAACAGCTGGACCGTGCGTACCATTGATGGCAACACCGGCAGTTCAGCGGGTGACTTCAGAATGGCGTTTGACACCAGCGGTAAGCTGACCAGCGTCTCTAAGCTGGATGCCACCGGCGCTGTCGTCAGCACGACGACCGATGGCACCGTCGGCCTGACGCTGAACGTGGGCGGAGCGAATGGCGCAGTCGCCAATCAGCCAATCAACCTGAGCATGCTGGGCAGCCTGCAGCAGAACACCGGCAGCACCACCTTTGGCAGCCCGACCCAGGATGGTTATGCACCTGGCGATCTGACCAGCTACGCGATCAATGATGACGGCACCATCACCGGCAGCTATTCAAACCAGAAAACCCAGCTGCTGGGTCAGATTGTCCTGGCGAGCTTCTCTAACCCGGAAGGTCTGCAGTCTCAGGGCGACAACGTCTGGTCTGCGTCAAGTGCATCCGGTCAGGCAGCAATCGGTCTGGCGAATACCGGCACCTTTGGTTCACTGACGGCTGGCGCACTGGAATCTTCCAACGTCGACATGAGTAAAGAGCTGGTGAACATGATCGTCGCGCAACGTAACTATCAGGCGAATGCGCAGACCATCAAAACTCAGGACCAGATTCTCAACACGCTGGTTAACTTACGTTAATTCGCTAACAGGATTGCCATATGGATCACGCGATATATACCGCGATGGGCGCGGCCAGCCAGACGCTGGATCAGCAGGCGGTTACCGCCAGCAACCTCGCCAACGCCTCTACACCGGGTTTTCGTGCGCAGCTGAATGCGCTGCGCGCCGTGCCGGTGAGTGGCTGGTCGCTGCCAACCCGTACGCTGGTCGCCGCCTCGACACCGGGCGCCGACATGAGTCAGGGCGCGATGGATTACACCGAGCGTCCGCTCGATGTGGCGGTGCAGCAGGATGGCTGGCTGGCGGTGCGTACCGCTGACGGCAGCGAAGCCTATACCCGCAACGGCAATATGCAAATCAGTCCGACCGGTACGTTGACGGTTCAGGGCAATCCTGTGATGGGCGATGGCGGTCCGATTGTGATCCCGCAGGGCACTGAAATCACCATTGCAGCCGACGGCTCGATCACCGGGCTGAATGCCGGTGATTCACCGAACGCCACGGTTCAGCTGGGCAAGCTGAAGCTGGTCAGGGCAACCGGGCAGGAGCTGCAGCGCAGTGATGACGGCATGTTCCGGCCTACTGCGTCGACGCAGGCGACCCGCGGTGCCGCGCTGCAGGCTGATGCCACCATGCAGGTGATGCCTGGCGTGCTGGAAGGCAGCAACGTTAAACCGGTAGAAACCATGGTCGATATGATCGCCAACGCCCGACGTTTTGAGATGCAGATGAAAGTCATCACCAACGTCGACGAAAATGAACAAAAAGCCAACCAGCTCCTGAGCATGGGCTAAGGCACGAGGATAACAACATGATTCGTTCTTTATGGATCGCTAAGACCGGTCTTGATGCGCAGCAGATGAACATGGACGTCATTGCCAACAACCTGGCAAACGTCAGCACCAACGGCTTTAAGCGTTCGCGTGCCGTGTTCGAAGATCTGATGTACCAGACCATGCGCCAGCCGGGCACACAGTCATCTGAACAGACAACGCTGCCATCGGGTTTGCAGATCGGTACCGGTGTACGTCCGGTGACCACTGAACGTCTGCATACGCAGGGCAACCTGTCGCAGACCAGCAACTCAAAAGATATCGCCATTAACGGCCAGGGTTATTTTCAGATTCAGATGCCGGATGGCACCTCTGCTTATACCCGTGACGGCGCGTTTCAGGTTGATCAGAACGGCCAGCTGGTGACCAACTCCGGTTTCCCGGTACAGCCAGGCATTACCATTCCGGCTAACGCCACCAGCATCACGGTGTCGCGTGACGGTGTGGTCAGCGTAACGCAGCAGGGACAGGCCCAGGCCGCGCAGGTCGGTCAGTTAACCCTGAGCACCTTTATGAATGACGCCGGTCTCGATAGCGTGGGTGAAAACCTCTACAAGGAAACGCAGGCATCGGGCGCTCCGACGGACAGCACGCCAGGCCAGAACGGCGCGGGCCTGCTCTATCAGGGCTATACCGAAACCTCGAACGTTAACGTGGCGGAAGAGCTGGTCACCATGATCCAGACGCAGCGCGCTTACGAAATCAACAGCAAGGCGATCAGTACCTCTGATCAGATGCTGGCGAAATTAACTCAGCTTTAATCCCGAACAGGGCCAGCCCGTGCTGGCCTGAATGACAGACATTAATAAGGTCGTGACGCCGTGGCGAAGCAACAGATTCTCAAGCCTGGACATTGGTTAGTCGCCTCGTTGCTGCTAACTCTCAACGGATGTGCCCTGGTCCCGCGTACCCCGCTGGTCGAAGGTGCAACTACAGCGCAACCAATGCCGTCCGCGCCACCGGTGGTCAACGGCTCTATATTCCAGGGCGTCGCGCCGCTTAACTACGGCTATCAGCCGCTGTTTGAAGATCGCCGTCCACGCAACATTGGCGATACCCTGACCATTACGCTGCAGGAAAACGTCAGCGCCAGCAAGAGCTCCTCAGCCAATGCCAGCCGCGATGGCAGCAACAGCTTTGGTGTGAGCGCGGTGCCGACCGGTCTGGCAGGCCTGGTGGGTGCAGGTGGTGAAAAAGCCAACCTCAGCGCCGAAGGCAAAAATGATTTCGCAGGTAAAGGCGGCGCATCCGCCAATAACACCTTTACCGGCACCATTACCGTCACCGTGGATCAGGTGTTGTCAAACGGCAACCTGCACGTGGTCGGTGAAAAACAGATCGCCATTAATCAGGGCACGGAGTTCATTCGCTTCTCGGGCGTGGTCAACCCACGCACCATCAGCGCCAGTAACGCCGTGTTATCTACCGCTGTCGCCGATGCACGTATTGAGTACGTCGGAAATGGTTACATCAATGAGGCGCAGACCATGGGTTGGTTCCAGCGTTTCTTCCTGAACATCTCGCCGATGTAAGAGGTTTCAATGAAAAAGTTAACGCTGTTACGCGCCGGGCTGGCGCTGCTGCTGGGCGTCAGCCTGCTGGCAAAAGCCGATTTGATTCGTGATTTAACCACGGTACAGGGCGTTCGTGATAACCAGCTGCTGGGCTACGGCCTGGTCGTGGGCCTGGATGGCACCGGTGACCAGACCACCCAGACGCCATTTACTACCCAGACAGTGAGCAACATGCTGTCACAGCTTGGTATTACCGTTCCCACCGGAACCAACATGCAGCTGAAGAACGTGGCGGCCGTCATGGTCACCGCTAAACTGCCCTCGTTTGCCCGTCAGGGACAGAACCTGGATGTGGTGGTCTCGTCGCTGGGTAACGCCAAAAGCCTGCGCGGCGGCACGCTGTTAATGACGCCGATGAAAGGCGTCGATAACCAGGTTTATGCGCTGGCGCAGGGTAATATCCTGGTCGGTGGCGCGGGTGCGTCAGCGGGCGGCAGCAGTGTTCAGGTTAACCAGCTGAACGGTGGCCGTATCACCGGCGGTGCAACCGTTGAGCGTGAACTGCAGAGCAACTTTGGTACGCAGAACACCATTAACCTGCAGCTTAACAGCGAAGATTTCTCGATGGCGCAGCGAATTGCTGATGCCATTAACGCCCGTGGCGGTTACGGCGCAGCGCAGCCGCTGGATGCCCGTACCGTGCAGATCCGCGTATCGCCTAATAATGGTGCGCAGGTGCGTCTGCTGGCTGAGATCCAGAACATTAATGTGTCGATCCCGGTTGAAGATGCCAAAGTCATCATCAACTCCCGTACCGGTTCGGTGGTAATGAACCGTGAAGTGACGCTGAATCAGTGTGCGGTCGCGCAGGGCAATCTGTCGGTGACGGTTAACCAGCAGCAGAACGTCAGTCAGCCTGATACTCCACTGGCCGGTGGTCAGACGGTGGCGACGACGCAGACTCAGATCGATCTGCGCCAGACCGGCGGTGCGCTGCAACGCGTCAACGCCAGCGCCAACCTGAACAATGTGGTGCGTGCGCTGAATGCGCTGGGTGCTTCACCTATCGAACTGATGTCAATTCTGCAGTCGATGCAGAGTGCCGGCTGTCTGCGTGCCAAACTGGAAATTATCTGATGGCTGATATGCAATCTCTGACGAGTTCGGCTTTCGACAGCCGTTCCCTGAATGAACTGAAACGCCAGGCCAGCAATGATCCGAAAGGACAAGCGTTGCAGGTGGCGCGTCAGGTCGAAGGGATGTTTGTACAGATGATGCTGAAGAGTATGCGCGAGGCGTTGCCGCAGGACGGCATTATGGGCAACGAGCAGACCAAACTCTTTACCTCTATGTATGACCAGCAGATTGCACAGGAGATGGGGAAGCGCGGCCTCGGCCTGGCGGAAACCATCGTCAAACAGATGCAGCCCGCCACCACGCCGGATGAAAAAGCCGGTACGGTGCCGATGAAGCTGGATAACAGCTTTATTCTCAGCACCAGCGGGGCAACACCACTGCCGGCGCAGCAGCTGGAGCAGATTGTGCGTAAGGCAATGCCGCGTCTGCCGCCGGTCGCTTCACCGACGGGTCTGCCCAGTGACAGCCGCGAGTTTATCGCCCAGCTGACGCAACCGGCGCAGGCTGCCAGCCAGCAGAGTGGCATTCCTCATCACCTGATTCTGGCGCAGGCTGCGCTGGAGTCGGGCTGGGGCCAGCGTCAGATCCTGACCCGCGACGGCAAACCGAGCTACAACGTGTTCGGGATTAAAGCCAGCGGCGACTGGAAAGGTGACACTACCGATATCATGACCACCGAATATGAGCAGGGTGAAGCGAAGAAAGTGCGTGCCAGCTTCCGCGTCTATAACTCCTATTTTGAGGCGCTGACCGACTACGTCAAACTCCTGACCAAAAACCCACGCTATGCGGCGGTGACGAACGCCTCAAGCGCAGAGCAGGGTGCGCAGGCCTTACAGGCGGCCGGTTATGCCACCGATCCAAAATATGCGCAAAAGCTGGTGGGAATGATTCAGCAATTCAAAAGTATGGGCGACAAAGTCGTCAAAGCTTACAGTCAGGATATGGGCGACCTGTTCTGATCATTGCGCCTCAAGTTTCACTTTAGCAAGCCGATAACATCCCTATAGCCAGAAGCGTTTTCGCCTGCTGGCGCCCACTTTGATGTCTGCCAGCCCGGTTGACGGGGAACGTAAGGAACCGAGATGTCCAGCATAATTAACTCCGCGATGAGCGGATTGAGTGCCGCGCAGGCCGCTCTGAGCACCACGAGTAACAACATTTCCAATTACACCGTGGCGGGCTATTCACGTCAGACCACGGTACTGGCGCAGGCGAACAGTACCCTGCAGGGCAATAGCTATTATGGTAACGGCGTGAATATCACCGGTGTACAACGTGAATATGATGCGTTTATTGCTACGCAGCTGCGCGGTTCCAGCGCGAACTACAGCGCGGTAAGCACCCAGCACAGCCAGATTTCTAACATTGACGATCTGCTGTCGACTTCGACTACCAGCCTGTCGACGTCGCTGCAGGGCTTCTTTACCAACCTGCAGAACGTGGTCAGCAACGCCAACGATCCGTCGGCGCGTCAGTCGATGCTCAGCAATGCGCAGGGGCTGGTCAGCCAGTTCCAGACGTCAGCGCAATACCTGAACAATATGCAGAACAGCGTCAATGCCGATGTCGATTCCAGCATCAAGCAGGTCAATACCCTCACCAGCCAGATTGCCGATCTGAACAAACAGATTGGCAAACTGAGCACGGCAAACGGTGCCGCACCTAACGATCTGCTCGATAAGCGCGATCAGCTGGTGAATACCCTGAATAACGTGGTTGGTGTGACGGTATCGCAGCAGGATGGCGGCTACACGGTCGCGATGGCCAATGGCCTGACGCTGGTGAACGGCGACAAATCTCACGATCTGGTGGCGATGCCTTCCAGCAGCGATCCGACACGCACCACCATCGGCTATGTCGATAAGCAGGCGGGCAACGTCGAGATCCCGGAGAAGCTGATCACCACCGGTTCGCTGGGCGGTCTGCTGGCGTTCCGTACTCAGGATCTGGATCTGGCACAGAACCAGCTGGGTCAGTTAGCGGCGGCGTTTACCACCAGTTTCAACGATGTTCACAAGCAGGGCTTCGATAGCAAAGGCAATCAGGGCGTCGATTTCTTTAATATCGGCAGCCCGATCGTGGTGGGCAACAGTAAAAACAGCACCGCCGCGTCCGTCACCGCTGAGTGGACCGATACCAGTGCACTGAAAGCATCCAATTACACCGTGAGTTATGACGGCAATAACTGGACCGCAACCCGCGCCTCAGACAGTACGGCCGTTACCATCACGCCAGGTACTGATGCCAGTGGCAACACCACGCTGAGCTTTGACGGCCTGAAACTGACCGTCGCCGGCACGCCTGCACCTGCTGCCAAAGACAGTTTCCTGGTGAAGCCGGTCCAGAACGCCATCAACGATATGTCAGTCGCGATCACCAGTGAATCGCAGGTGGCCGCCGCGGGTGCAGTAGGCGGTGAAAGTGATAACCGTAATGCGCAAAAACTGCTGAATCTGCAGGATGTGAAACTGGTCGGCGGTAACGCCACGCTGTCTCAGGCCTACGCCACCATCGTCAGTAGTGTGGGAAACAAAACCAGTTCACTGGAAACCACCAGCACCACTCAGAAAAGCGTGGTCAGCCAGCTGACCCAGCGCCAGCAATCGGTCTCTGGGGTAAACCTCGATGAGGAGTACGCCAACCTGACTAAATATCAGCAATATTACATGGCCAATGCGCAGGTGCTGCAGACTGCCAGCACCGTGTTTAATGCATTGATCAATATTCGCTAAGGGCAGGAGATAACATGCGAATCAGTACCAATATGATTTTTGAGCAGCAGGTGCGTGGCATCACTGACTCACAGGCCTCCTGGCTGAAATCAGGCCAGGAGCTTTCCAGCGGCCGCCGTGTGAATAATCCTTCGGACGATCCGATTGCCGCCTCTCGTGCTGTCGTGTTGTCACAAACCCAGCAGCAGGGCAAGCAGTATGCGCTGGCGCGTACTTTTGCCGAGCAGGGTCTCTCACTGGAAGAGAATACGCTGAAAGGCGTCACCGATGGGATCATTGCTGCGCAAGGGCTGATCGTCAACGGTTCAACCGGTACGCTGAGCGACGATGACCGTGGTTCGATTGCTACCCAACTGGAGGGTATCCGTGCCCAGTTGCTTAACCAGGCAAACAGCCAGGATGCCAATGGCCGCTATATTTTTGCCGGTTATAAAACTGATAGCGCGCCGTTTGTGGATACGGCAGGCACCGGCGTTGGCTACGCAGGCGGCACCGATGCGATCACTCAGAAGGTCGACACCAGCCGTACCATGACCGTGGGCCATACCGGTGACAATATCTTTATGGCGATCTCCGGCAATGCCACCAAAGAGCCGGATGGCAGCGCCAGCGAAACGAATGTGTTTACGATGCTGGATAGCGCAATTGCTGCGCTGAAAGTGCCGCAGGATGATGCTGACGCCGCAACCAAACAGACTTTCCAGGCGGCGATGGATAAAACCAACCGTGGCCTGGGTAACTCGCTGAATAATGTCTT
The DNA here is from genome assembly GCF_011800405.1 of Pantoea sp. EKM21T. Classification (NCBI taxonomy): domain Bacteria; kingdom Pseudomonadati; phylum Pseudomonadota; class Gammaproteobacteria; order Enterobacterales; family Erwiniaceae; genus Pantoea; species Pantoea sp. EKM21T. The sequence goes on along the minus strand of NZ_JAALFV010000001.1, from coordinate 130,833 downwards.
AACCGTGCGTTCTGAGATTGGTACCCAGCTTTCAGAGATCGACACGCTGAATGCTCAGGGCGATGACCGTAGTGTGATTTACAGCTCGCAGATGAGTGACCTGGTTAACGTGGATTTAACCGAAGCGGCTTCTAACTACACCATGCAGCAGACGGCATTACAGGCGTCTTATAAGACGTTTACTGACATGTCTAAAATGTCGCTGTTCCAGATGAACTCGTAGTCTGACCTGAAATTTTGAGCGTACTTTAACCGGATGCGCTTACTTTTTCCCACCCTCCCGCTAAAGGAGGGTGGGATTTTTTTGCCTGCGATTCAGCCGGTGGCGGGAACCATAGAAATTAAACCGGGTTGATTTACAGCGACAGTCAGCTCGCATGTCAGTCTTGCTTTCACGCACACACGCACACACGCACACACGCACACACGCACACACGCACTTTCCTGATTCCTGATAAACGAGGAGGGGAGGTTAATTATCCTCTGTCCGCTGGCGGGCAGAATCGCAGGCATAAAAAAACCCCGGCTTGCAGGCCGGGGTTCAGTTCACAACAGCTTATGCGTTACGGCTTGGTCGCCGGGGCAGTGGCATGATGTGTGGCGCTATGACCACCCGCAGAACCGCGACCGTCGAACTCATACGGTGCACGCACCCAGTCACTGTGCGGTGCCGGTTCTGACTGCCAGACTGGCGCAGGCGCTTTAGTCATCGGCGCAGAGGCAAAATGCTTCCAGCGCGTACCGTCATTCGGCACTGAGGCAGTTGCAGGCTCGGATGCCGTTGCAGGCACTGATGCAACAGGTTCGGCCGCAGTCACCGGTGCTGCAGGGGCGACATCGCGTGCGGCCACCGGAGCATGAGGTTCACGAACTGGCGCTGTTTCAGCTTCAGCAGCGACCGGCGCATTCAGAACTTCTTCAACTTCTGCTGCGATCGCTTCGCTGACGTCGGTAGCCGATTGCTCAGCAACCTCCGCAGGCTGTGCTTCTTCTGCAACCGCTGCAGGCTGTGCAGTCTCAACCGCAGGTGTCACAACCGGCGCTTCGGTGACAGGCTCAGCAGGCACGGCTTCGGCTGCTACCGCTTCCGCTTTTGCTTCATCTGCCGCCGGAACAACGGAAGGCTGCTCGTCAACCGGCGCGTCGATAGCACGGGTATCGTCAGTGTTCACGACCGGCACTGGCGTTTCTGCCTGCGGCTCGGCCTGTTGCACTGGCGCTTCCTGAGCAACAGACTCAACAGCGGCAGCAACAGGCAGTGGACTGGCGGCGTCTGCTGTCTCTTCGCGGTTGTACGCTGGCGTCTCGTGAGTCACATTCTGAACCTGCTCTTCGCTGGCCTGGCTCACCGGGTAACGGATCCAGACTTTACCGGATGCCATCTCTGGTGATGCAGCTGCAGCGGCCAGCGGCATTGCTGACTGAGTCGGATAACGCTCATCACGGTAACGACGACGACGCTGTCCGCTGACGCGCAGATGACGAGGCGAACGACGTGAACGACGCGGCATATTGGCGTTATCACGGTTGTCGTTGTCATCCTGCTCTTCACCCTGCGCTGCCTGGAACTCAGGCTGCGGCTGAGCCACCTCTGTCTGCTGAGGCTGACGCACTTCAGCTGGCTGGGCAAAGTCGCTGGCTTCGGCTGGCATAGGTGGACGGTTATCATCAACACGCACCTTCTGGTTCAGCTGACGCGGCTTGCGACGCGGCATAACCTGTACGCGCTCATCATCCTGCGGCTCGGTCACGTCCGGAACGTCGGCTACCACTACCGGCTGCTCAGCCACTTTGGCGGCTTCTTCACCGGCGCGTTTCTCTTCCTGACGACGACGCTGACGCTCAGCACGCTGTTCACGGCGCTGTTGCTGCTGCTCATCACGCTGCTGGCGAGCTTCTTCGCTCAGTGCCGGACGCTCTTCACGCACTTCACCAGACTGGGACTGACGCTTGTTGCGGCGATTATCGTTACCCTCGCGCGGCTCGCGATTTTCACGTGGCTCGCGACTTTCGCGCGGTTCACGACTTTCACGAGGTTCGCGGTTTTCACGAGGCTCACGGTTTTCGCGTGGTTCACGGCCTTCACGCGACTGCGCGTTATCTCCGTTGCGCGGCGTACGCTCACGACGATTATTGTTACGACGGTTGTTATTGTTGTTGCGGCGCTCGCCACGGCCGTTGCCGTTTTCCTGCTCGCTTTCAGGCGCTTTCTGCGGTTCTGCAACCTCAGTGGCCACGGGTGCGGCGGCAGGGGCTTCTTCGCCTGCGAACATTTTTTTCAGGCCACCAAGCAGACGGCCAAAGAAGCCGGTGCTGACGGTAGCAGGCGCAGCCACAGCAGGTGCTGCTTTTGCGGCTGGCTGGGCTTCAGCGCGTTGCGCTTCTGGCTCAACTTCTACCGGTGCCGGAGGCGCATCAGGCATTACAAACGCGGCCAGAGCAGGCTGCTCAGGACGACGACGTTCAGCATGTTCCTCTTCCGACGGCATCGCCATTTCGGCTTCATGCAGCTTCGGCAGATGATAGCTCAGGGTCTGCGTCTCTTCACCTTTGCGCACGCGCAGCACGGAGTAGTGTGGGGTCTGCATCTTGTCATCAGGAACGATGATAGCCCGCACGCCACCCTGGCGTGTTTCAATAGCGTTAACCGCTTCACGTTTTTCATTCAGCAGGTAAGAGGCCACCTGAACCGGAACAATGGCGTGAACTTCTTTGGTGTTGTCTTTCAGCGCTTCTTCTTCAATCAGACGCAGGATCGACAGCGCCAGTGACTCGTTATCACGGATGGTGCCGGTGCCGCTACAGCGTGGGCAGACGTGATGACTGGATTCACCTAATGACGGGCTCAGACGCTGACGGGACATCTCCAGCAGGCCGAAACGTGAAATGTGGCTGATCTGAATGCGGGCGCGGTCCTGACGGACAGCTTCACGCAGACGATTCTCAACCGCGCGCTGATGGCGTACCGGCGTCATATCGATGTAATCGATAACGATCAGGCCGCCCAGGTCACGCAGACGCAACTGACGAGCAATCTCATCGGCCGCTTCAAGGTTGGTGTTGAACGCCGTCTCTTCGATATCACCGCCGCGCGTTGCACGTGCTGAGTTGATATCGATAGCGGTCAGCGCTTCGGTACTGTCGATCACAATCGAGCCACCGGAAGGCAGGCGGACTTCACGCTGGAAAGCGGATTCGATTTGCGATTCGATCTGATAGTGGCTGAACAGCGGGATTTCACCGGTGTAGAGCTTAATTTTGCTGCTGAAGTCCGGACGGCCCAGCGCAGCGATATGCTGACGCGCCAGTTCCAGTACTTTCGGGTTATCGATAAGGATTTCACCGATGTCCTGACGCAGATAGTCGCGGAAGGCACGCACAATCACGTTACTTTCCTGATGGATCAGGAACGGAGCAGGGCGGTTTTCAGCGGCTTTCTTGATCGCTTCCCAGTGTTTAAGACGGAAGCTTAAATCCCACTGCAGCGATTCGGCTGATTTACCGACGCCCGCAGTACGGACAATCAGGCCCATGCCTTCCGGCAGTTCCAGCGCCGACAGGGCTTCTTTCAGCTCGGTACGATCGTCACCTTCGATACGGCGAGAGATACCGCCTGCACGTGGGTTATTCGGCATCAGTACCAGATAGCTGCCCGCCAGAGAGATAAAGGTGGTCAGCGCAGCGCCTTTATTACCGCGTTCTTCTTTATCGATCTGAACGATGACTTCCTGACCTTCACGCAGCACGTCTTTAATATTCGGACGACCATGCGCGTTGTAGCTGGAGGGGAAGTATTCGCGGGAGATTTCTTTTAACGGGAGGAAACCGTGACGCTCTGCGCCGTAATCGACAAACGCAGCTTCAAGGCTGGGTTCAATGCGAGTGATTTTACCTTTGTAAATGTTGGCTTTTTTCTGCTCGTGTCCAGGACTTTCAATATCCAGATCGTACAGACGCTGACCGTCAACCAGGGCAACGCGCAACTCCTCCTGCTGAGTTGCGTTTATTAACATTCTTTTCATCGTGACTTACTCGTTATTCTTTCATGAGTGATTACAGCTGCGGGCATAGTTACCCTGGACGAGTATCAACCGATGGCCCCGTGACTTAGTGCAATGTCGTCAACCTCACGGCTGTCGACCGCGCGAGGGGCGCAAATAACGTCGGTGGCCTGTTTTTCATAAGGGAAAACAGCACCAGATAGTGGAAATGCCTGAGAGAATAAAGAAAACCCGTGCATCCCATACTGTTGTCCAGGCCGCAACCCGCAGCCCGCTAAGTGCCTGATTTCGCATTACGTCTTACGCCATTGCTGCGTGTCTGCTCAATCCGGCAAAATGACAATTTCGCTCTTTTTCTGCCCTGAAATGGTTCAGGTAAGAAACTCAAGCATTATTCCATTGCTAACCTTCATATAGCAAGGCGACTTTAGCCAGCTTGTGAAGTTTCTTTACATTTAAATCGCTAATGTGTCGGACAAAACAGCGCTTTGCTGAAAAAGCCAGCAGAGAGGCGACCTGCCGTCACATCAACTCCAGAGTTAAGCACAGAAAAAGGGGTGGCGCTATCAGGGGACACTATTTAGAATCGCCGCCATGAAAACAGAGAATCCCGGCGTACATTTTGTCGCCATCACGGCTGAAAATGCCGGACAACGCATTGATAACTTTTTGCGCACCCAGCTCAAGGGTGTGCCCAAAAGCATGATTTATCGCATCGTTCGCAAAGGCGAGGTGCGGGTGAATAAAAAGCGCGTCAAGCCAGAATATAAGCTGGAGGAGGGCGATGAGGTGCGCATTCCGCCGGTTCGGGTAGCGGAACGCGATGAAGATGCCGTTTCCCCCAAACTGGCGAAAGTGGCTTCACTGGCCGATGCCATCCTGTTTGAGGATGAGTCGCTGCTGGTGATGAACAAGCCTTCCGGCACAGCCGTGCATGGCGGTAGCGGACTCAGCTTCGGGGTAATTGAAGGGTTACGTGCCCTGCGACCGGAAGCACGCTTTCTGGAGCTGGTGCATCGCCTGGATCGTGACACCTCCGGCATTCTGCTGGTCGCTAAAAAGCGTTCGGCGCTGCGTTCCCTCCATGAGCAACTGCGCGAAAAGGGGATGCAGAAAGATTATCTGGCCCTGGTGCGCGGCAACTGGCCGTCACACCTGAAGGTGGTTCAGGCGCCGCTGCTGAAAAACATTCTGCAGAGCGGTGAGCGCGTGGTGCGCGTCAGCAGCGAAGGCAAAGCCTCAGAAACCCGCTTTAAAGTAGAAGAGCGGTTCGAGTTTGCCACGCTGGTGAAAGCGAGCCCGGTCACCGGTCGTACCCATCAGATTCGCGTCCATACGCTGCATGCCGGGCATCCCATTGCCTTCGACGATCGCTACGGAGAACGTGAGTTTGACAGTCAGCTGGCGGCAACCGGTTTAAAACGCCTTTTCCTGCATGCTGCGGCGCTGACCTTTACGCATCCCGGCACTGGCGAAGTGATGCGGGTCGAAGCGCCACTGGATGATGGCCTGAAGCAATGCCTGCTTAAGCTGCGTCAGCGGAAAGCGTAATCTCTCCGGCATCAGTTCGTTAAAGGATTGATGCCGGCCTGCTGCAACATCTCATTGAGCGCGATCAACGGCAGCCCGACCAGCGTATTGGGATCGCGTCCCTCCAGCCGATCAAACAGACAAATCCCCAGACCTTCACTTTTAAAACTGCCCGCACACTGAAGCGGCTGCTCCTTTTCCACATAGCCGCTGATTTCAGCGTCAGTCAACGTGCGGAAATGAACCACAAAGGGCTCACAGCAGTGCAGCAGCGTGCCACTGACCGGATGAAATAGCGCCAGACCGGTATAAAAGATAATGGCTTTTCCGCTGGCGGCACGCAGTTGCGCCCGCGCATTCTCAGCCGAGTGAGGCTTACCGGCGATTGCGCCATCCAGCACGCAAACCTGGTCGGAGCCGATTATCCAGTGGCTGGGATACGTTTTTGCCAGTGCCTGCGCTTTAGCTACGGCAAGACGGGTTACCAGCGCTTCAGCGGTTTCATCGGGCTGGGGTGACTCATCAACCTCAGGCGCGGCGGTAATAAAAGGCAGGCCCAGTTTATGCAGTAATGCCTGCCGAAAGGGCGAGGTTGAAGCTAAAAGAATCGATGGCGTCATTTTTTTTCAATAGTGATAGCGAATTGGTGACAGTCATTTTAAACTGTGCGCCGCACTGGATGCGAATAGTGGTTGAAAGATGCTGTTTAACGGCCTTTTTCTTTGACTCTATGACATTACAAAGTTAATATGCGCGCCCTATGCAAAAGGTAAAATTACCCCTAACGCTGGACCCTGTCCGCACTGCTCAGAAGCGCCTTGATTATCAGGGTGTCTACACATCTGTACAGGTGGAGCGTGTGGCCGAGTCGGTCGTTAGTGTGGACAGTGATGTGGATTGTGCCATGTCGTTTGCGGTTGATAACCAACGTCTGGCAGTACTGACGGGTACTGCTGAAGTACAAGTGACGTTGCGTTGCCAGCGCTGCAACCAGACCTTTCCTCATCACGTAAAAGTGAGTTACTGCTTCAGCCCTGTCTCTTCTGAAGAGCAGGCCGAGGCATTGCCGGAAGCGTACGAGCCGGTCGATGTCAACGAGTTTGGTGAGATCGATCTGCTGGCGGTTGTCGAGGATGAAATTATTCTCGCGCTGCCGGTCGTTCCGGTGCACGATTCTGAACACTGTGAAGTGTCCGAGGCGGACATGGTCTTTGGTAAACTGCCTGCAGAGGTGGAGAAACCAAATCCATTTGCCGTATTAGCCAGTTTAAAGCGTAAGTAATAGGAGTAAGGTCCATGGCCGTACAACAGAATAAACCCACCCGTTCTAAGCGTGGTATGCGTCGTTCGCACGATGCGCTGACCACTGCTGCTCTGTCAGTAGATAAAGTTTCTGGCGAAACTCATCTGCGTCACCACATCACTGCGGACGGTTACTACCGCGGTCGCAAGGTTATCGTTAAGTAAGTTTCTTGCTTAGCAAGGCGATACCTTGACACGTTTGACCCTGGCGATTGATGCCATGGGCGGGGACTTCGGTCCCTGCGTGACAGTGCCTGCAGCATTGCAGGCACTGGCCTCTCATTCGGAACTATTCCTTCTTCTGGTCGGACACCCCGACACTCTCATGCCATTGCTTGCCAAAGCGGATTCCTCCCTGATGGGGCGTTTGCAGGTCATCCCTGCCGAATCGGTTATTGCAAGTGATGCGCGGCCCGCTCAGGCCATCCGCAACAGTCGCGGCAGCTCAATGCGTGTGGCACTGGAGATGGTTAAAGAGGGACGTGCGCAGGCCTGCATCAGCGCCGGGAATACCGGTGCGCTGATGGGGCTGTCGACACTCTTATTAAAACCGCTGGATGGCATTAAACGTCCGGCGCTGATGTCCGTTTTACCGCACCAGCAACAGGGTAAAACCGTTGTGCTGGATCTGGGCGCAAATGTGGGCTCAGACAGTGCGATGCTGGTGCAGTTTGCTGTAATGGGGTCGGTAATGGCTGAGCATGTGCTTGGTATTGCACGGCCCCGTGTCGCGTTGCTCAATATTGGTCATGAAGAGACCAAAGGGCTGGAAACGATCCGCGACGCCGCGGCAGTGCTGCGAGAATCACCGCAAATCAACTATATTGGTTACCTTGAAGGTAACGAACTGCTCACCGGTAAAACGGATGTGATGGTCTGTGACGGTTTTGTCGGAAACGTCACGCTGAAGACTATGGAAGGCGTGGTAAGAATGTTTCTTTCTCTGCTGAAGTCATCAGGGGAAGGTAAAAAACGGTCATGGTGGCTTCAGTTGCTGGGACGCTGGATTCAGAAACGTCTGACGAAGCGCTTCGGGCATCTCCACCCTGACCAGTACAATGGCGCTTGTCTGTTAGGATTGCGCGGAACAGTGATCAAGAGTCACGGTGCGGCAAATCAATACGCCTTCGCTGTGGCGATAGAACAGGCAGAGCAGGCGGTGAGGCAGCAAATTCCCGAGCGAATTGCTGCGCGCCTTGATGCTGTATTAGCCAGGAGTGACAAAGCCTAGATGTATACCAAAATTATCGGTACGGGCAGTTATCTGCCAAGCCAGATCCGCACCAATGCAGATCTGGAAAAAATGGTGGAGACGTCGGACGAGTGGATTGTTACCCGTACCGGCATCCGCGAGCGTCGTATTGCTGCGCCTGACGAAACCGTCGCCACCATGGGATTCAGCGCGGCGCAACGCGCCCTTGAAATGGCAGGCATTGAAGCGAACGATGTTGGGCTGATTATTGTCGCCACAACCTCTTCCAGCCATGCCTTCCCCAGTTCTGCCTGCATGATCCAGCAAATGCTTGAGATCAAAGACTGCGCGGCGTTTGACCTCGCTGCCGCCTGTGCAGGTTTCACCTATGCACTGAGCGTGGCCGATCAATACATCAAAAATGGCGCGGTGAAGCATGCTCTGGTGATTGGTGCGGATGTCCTGGCACGCGCACTTGATCCGGAAGATCGCGGCACCATCATCCTGTTTGGCGATGGTGCAGGCGCGGTCGTGCTGGGTCAGAGCGAAGAGCAGGGGATCATCTCTACCCATCTTCATGCTGATGGTCGCTATTCACAGCTGCTGACGCTGCCTTATCAGGATCGTGCGCATCAGGATCAGCCTGCTTATGTCACCATGTCAGGCAACGAAGTCTTCAAGGTTGCCGTCACCGAGCTGGCTCACATCGTTGATGAAACGCTGCAGGCCAATAATCTCGATCGTGAAATGCTGGACTGGCTGGTGCCGCATCAGGCGAACCTGCGCATTATCAGCGCCACCGCGAAAAAACTCGGCATGACCATGGATAAAGTGGTCGTCACACTGGATCGTCATGGCAATACCTCTGCCGCATCGGTGCCAAGCGCACTGGATGAAGCGGTCCGTGATGGCCGCATCAAACCCGGACACCTTATTCTGCTGGAAGCCTTTGGTGGTGGATTCACCTGGGGTTCTGCGCTGGTTCGCTTTTGATTGACAGGAACGAAAAATGACGCAATTTGCATTTGTTTTCCCCGGTCAGGGTTCACAGACCGTGGGCATGCTGACTGAATTAGCGGCAACCTATCCGCTGGTAGAAGAGACCTTCCGTGAAGCCTCTGACGCGCTGGGATATGATCTGTGGCAATTAGTAAGTCAGGGTCCGGCTGAAGAGCTGAACAAAACCTGGCAGACTCAGCCTGCACTGTTAGCTGCCTCCGTGGCAATCTACCGTGTCTGGCAGCAGCAGGGCGGTGAACAGCCAGCCCTGATGGCCGGTCACAGCCTGGGTGAATATTCAGCGCTGGTTTGCGCGGGTGTGCTTAACTTTGCGGATGCAGTTAAGCTGGTTGAACTGCGCGGCAAACTGATGCAGGAAGCGGTGCCTGAAGGCACTGGCGCGATGCAGGCGATTATTGGCCTGGATGACGCGGCTATCCGTAAAGCCTGTGAAGAGAGCGCGCAGGGCCAGGTTGTCTCACCGGTTAACTTTAACTCGCCGGGCCAGGTGGTTATTGCGGGTAACAAAGAAGCCGTTGAACGTGCGGGTGCCGCCTGTAAAGCAGCGGGCGCTAAGCGTGCCTTACCACTGCCGGTCAGCGTTCCTTCTCACTGCGCACTGATGAAGCCTGCGGCCGATAAACTGGCGGTGGCGCTGGAGAGCATCACCTTTAACACGCCTGCGGTACCGGTGATCAACAACGTCGATGTGAAAGCTGAAACCGACGCTGCAGCCATCCGCCATGCGCTTGTCCGTCAGCTCTACAGCCCGGTTCGCTGGACCGAGAGCGTGGAAGCGATGGCAGCACAGGGCGTGACGCAGCTCCTGGAGATGGGGCCAGGTAAAGTCCTGACCGGACTGACGAAACGTATTGTCGATAGCCTGACAGCGGCTGCCGTTAACGATACTGCATCCCTGACGGCTGCACTCGGTAAGGAATAAGAGGAAAATCATGAGCTTTGAAGGTAAAGTTGCGCTGGTTACCGGCGCGAGTCGCGGCATTGGTCGTGCGATTGCAGAAACACTGGCGGCACGCGGTGCTAAAGTGGTAGGAACTGCAACCAGCCAGAGTGGCGCCGACGCCATCAGTGCTTACCTTGGCGACAAGGGCAAAGGCCTGTTACTGAATGTGACTGACGCTGACTCAATCAGCACTGTTTTAGAGAATATTCGTGCTGAATTTGGCGAAGTGGATATTTTAGTCAATAATGCAGGCATTACGCGTGATAATCTTCTCATGCGCATGAAGGACGATGAGTGGGAGGATATCCTGGATACCAACCTCACATCGGTATTCCGCCTTTCCAAGGCGGTCCTGCGTGCCATGATGAAAAAGCGCGTGGGCCGTATCATCACCATTGGTTCCGTTGTTGGAACTATGGGTAATGCGGGCCAGGCAAACTATGCGGCAGCAAAAGCGGGTTTGATTGGCTTTAGCAAATCACTGGCGCGCGAAATCGCGTCACGTGGCATTACCGTCAACGTCGTGGCTCCAGGCTTTATTGAGACTGACATGACGCGGGCACTGAACGAAGATCAACGTTCCGGTATTTTGGCGGAAGTTCCTGCGGGTCGCTTAGGCGATGCTCAGGAAATCGCCAATGCTGTGGCATTTTTAGCCTCTGACGAAGCAGCCTACATCACAGGTGAAACGCTGCACGTCAATGGCGGAATGTACATGGTCTGATAAATCACGAAATGATTTGCTTTATTTGCGGTTAGAACCGCAAAATAACGCAAAATCGTGGTTCGACCAGCCGGGATTTTGTTGCATCTTTTTCACCATTTTATACACTACGAAAACCATCGCGAAAGCGAGTTTTGATAGGAAATTAAATAGTATGAGCGATATCGAACAACGCGTTAAGAAAATCATCAGTGAGCAGCTGGGTGTGAAAGAGGAAGAAGTCACCAACTCTGCATCTTTCGTAGAAGACCTGGGTGCCGATTCTCTTGATACCGTTGAGCTGGTGATGGCTCTGGAAGAAGAGTTTGATACTGAGATTCCAGACGAAGAAGCTGAGAAAATCACTACCGTTCAGGCAGCGATCGACTATATCAATAGCCATAAAGGCTAATGAATATCTTCAGGCGGTCGCTCGACCGCCTGATTTTTTTGTTTGTCCCACATAGTTCCCTATTTCCCCTCCCTGGAGGACGAACGTGTCTAAGCGTCGTGTAGTTGTGACTGGTCTTGGCATGTTGTCTCCTGTCGGCAATACCGTAGAGTCTACCTGGAGTGCTCTCCTTGCCGGTCAGAGCGGCATTACCCTGATCGACCATTTTGATACCAGTGCTTATGCAACACGTTTTGCAGGTCTGGTAAGAGATTTTAATTGTGATGACTACATCTCGCGCAAAGATCAGCGCAAGATGGATGCCTTCATCCAGTACGGCATTGTGGCCGGTATGCAGGCCATGCAGGACAGTGGTCTGGTAGTTACCGACGAAAATGCAAGCCGTATGGGCGCAGCAATTGGCTCCGGCATCGGTGGTTTAGGTCTGATTGAAGAGAATCATACTTCACTGGTTAACGGCGGCCCGCGCAAAATCAGCCCATTTTTTGTGCCTTCAACCATCGTTAACATGGTGGCGGGTCATCTCAGCATCATGTATGGCCTGAAAGGTCCAAGCATCTCTATCGCGACAGCCTGTACCTCTGGTGTGCATAACATCGGTCATGCCGCACGTATCATCGCCTATAACGATGCTGATGTGATGCTGGCGGGTGGCACAGAGAAAGCCAGTACGCCATTAGGCGTCGGTGGCTTTGGTGCAGCACGTGCTCTCTCAACCCGTAATGAAAACCCGCAAGCGGCCAGCCGCCCGTGGGATAAAGATCGTGACGGTTTTGTGCTGGGTGACGGCGCTGGCATTGTGGTACTCGAAGAGTATGAGCATGCGAAGAAACGTGGTGCGAAAATCTACGCGGAAATCGTAGGTTTTGGTATGAGCAGCGATGCCTACCACATGACTTCACCACCAGAAGATGGATCAGGCGCCGCGGCGGCAATGATCAACGCATTGCGCGATGCTCAGCTTACGCCAGAGCAGATCGGCTATGTCAACGCGCACGGCACCTCCACGCCAGCGGGTGATAAAGCGGAAGCGCGGGCGGTGAAATCGGTCTTTGGGGCAGCAGCCAGCAGCGTGATGGTGAGCTCGACCAAATCAATGACCGGGCACTTACTGGGTGCGGCAGGCGCGGTTGAATCGATCTACTCGATTCTGGCGCTGCGCGACCAGGCCATTCCACCGACCATTAACCTCGACAATCCGGATGAGGGCTGCGATCTCGACTTCGTGCCCCACACCGCGCGTCAGGTTCCCGGTCTGGAGTACACCCTGTGTAACTCCTTCGGTTTCGGCGGAACCAACGGTTCGTTGATCTTCCGTAAAGTGTAATCGTTGTTGATTGCTAAAAAGGCCCGCGATGCGGGCCTTTTTTTATCCTGCAGAATGCGCTGAAATCACGAGTCACGCTCAGGAGAGAACCATGTGGATTAACGGGTTAAAACAATCGATGCTGGCCGCCAGCGACCGCGGCCTGCAGTTTGGGGATGGCTGTTTTACTACCGCCGCGGTGCGTCAGGGTAAAATCGTGCTGCTGGAAAGTCACATTCAGCGCCTCAAAGAGGGCTGTGAGCGGTTATGGATTGATGGCGTCGACTGGCTTCAGCTTGAGACTGAAATGCGACAGGCCGCGCAGCAACAAACCCAGGCGGTGCTAAAAGTGATTATCAGCACGGGCAGCGGCGGACGGGGCTACAGCCGGCGCGGCTGTGGTGAACCCACGCGAATTGTCTCGCTGGCGCCCTGGCCGCAACACTACTCCGATTTACAGCAGCGTGGCGTGTCACTCCGGCTCAGCCCGGTCCGTCTGGCACGTAATCCACAGTTTGCCGGTATCAAGCACCTTAATCGTCTGGAGCAGGTGATGATCAGAGCTCATCTTGACCAGACAGACGCCGACGAGGCGCTGGTGCTTGACACTGAAGGTTGGGTGGTGGAATGCTGTGCGGCCAATTTATTCTGGCGTCAGGGCTCGCAAATTTTCACGCCTGATCTGTCAGCGTCGGGTGTGGATGGCATTATGCGGCGAAGTCTGATGGCGCAACTTGCGGCCGCAGGCCAGGCTTGCCAGGTAATAAAAAGCGAACCGGCGCAGTTGCTGGCCGCCGATGAAGTGGTGATATGTAACGCGCTGATGCCGGTCCTGCCGGTCCGACAGATAGAAGCGGTAGAGTTTACTGAGCGTTCGCTGTTTAATCAGTTGCGCGCAAGCTGTGAAAAGATAATGGATGCATCATGATTCGAAGCAAAAAAATCGTCGTCAGCCTGCTGGCGATCGTGGGTCTCGCGGCTGTGCTGAGTTACTGGCAGGTTAAGCGGTTTGCGGCCACCCCGTTAACCCTGCAGCAGGAAACGATCTACACGCTGCCTGCCGGCACGGGCCGGGTCGCACTTGAAGCGCAGCTGGAAGAGCAGAAGATTATTCCGCACAGTATCTGGTTTGGCGCGCTGCTGCGTCTGGAACCTGAACTGGCGACCTTCAAGGCGGGTACCTATCGCCTTGAGCCGACCATGACGGTGCGCTCGCTGTTACAGCTGCTGGCCAGCGGTAAAGAGGCGCAGTTCCCGGTGCGGTTCGTGGAAGGCCAGCGGCTGAAAGAGTGGCTGAGTGAGCTGCGCAAAGCGCCTTATATCCGGCATACCCTGAAAGATGATCAGTTCGCCACCCTTGCCAGCGCACTAAAAGTGGAGCCTGAACAGCTGGAGGGCAACTTCTTCCCGGATACCTGGCTCTACACGGCTAACACTACCGATATGGCGCTGCTACAGCGTGCTCATGATCGGATGAAAAAAACCATTGCTGAGGTGTGGCAGGGACGGGCGGATAATCTGCCCTATAAAACCCCACAGGATCTGGTGACCATGGCCTCAATCATTGAGAAAGAGACCGGCGTCAGCGAAGAGCGCGCGCGCGTAGCCTCGGTGTTTATCAATCGCCTGCGCACCGGTATGCGGTTACAGACCGATCCCACCGTCATCTATGGCATGGGCGACAGCTATAACGGGACGCTGACCCGCAAAGATCTTGAGACGGCCAGCGCTTACAATACCTATATCATTAACGGTCTGCCGCCGGGTCCGATCGCCATGCCGGGTAAAGCCTCTCTGCAGGCAGCGGCTCATCCCGAGAAAACCAACTATCTCTACTTTGTTGCGGACGGCAAGGGCGGCCATACCTTTACGACTAATCTTGCCAGCCATAACAAGGCGGTGCAGGTTTACCGGCAGACGCTAAAGGAAAAAAATGAACAGTAAGTTTATCGTCATTGAAGGCCTGGAAGGTGCCGGCAAAACCACCGCGCGTGACGCCATCGTCGCCACGCTGCGTGCCCGTGGCATTCACGATCTGGTCTTTACCCGTGAGCCTGGCGGAACGCCGCTGGCAGAACAGCTGCGGGTGCTGGTTAAGCAGGGTATTGAGGGCGAGCAGGTTACAGATAAAGCGGAACTGCTGATGCTCTATGCGGCGCGGGTTCAGCTGGTGGAAACGGTCATTAAACCGGCGCTGGCGCGCGGTGCCTGGGTGATCGGCGATCGTCATGATCTCTCCTCTCAGGCTTATCAGGGGGGTGGACGTGGACTTGATGCCGGTCTGATGCAGACGCTGCGCGATACCGTGTTAGGCGATTTCCGCCCCGATCTCACGCTCTATCTTGATGTGACACCCGATATCGGTCTGCAGCGCGCCCGTGCGCGCGGTGAGCTGGATCGCATTGAGCAGGAGTCATTGCGCTTCTTTGAACGCACCCGCGCGCGCTATCTGGCGCTGGCAGCGGAGGACCCCACCATCATCACCATCGATGCGACACAATCACTGGGTGATGTGACAGCGTCACTTCAGGCGGCGCTGGATGGCTGGCTGGCGGAGCAGGCGTGATGAACTGGTATCCGTGGCTGAATCAGCCTTATCGCCAGGTGATTGGCCAGCATCAGGAGAATCGCGCTCACCATGCGTTGTTGATCCAGGCGATGGCAGGTATGGGCGATGAGGCGCTGGTCTGGGGGATGAGCCGCTGGCTGATGTGCCAGCAGCGGGATGGCCTGAAAAGTTGCGGGCAGTGTCACGGTTGCCAGCTGATGCAGGCCAATACCCATCCTGACTGGTATCGGCTTGAGGCGGAGAAGGGCAAAAGTACCCTGGGCATCGATGCTGTTCGGCAGGTAACGGAAAAAATGTACCACTTTGGTCAGCAGGGCGGCGCGAAAGTGGTCTGGCTGCCGGATGCCGCGCAGCTTTCGGAAGCGGCGGCCAACGCCTTGCTGAAAACGCTGGAAGAGCCGCCAGCCAACAGCTGGTTCTTCCTCAGCAGCCGCGATCCCTCGCGCCTGCTGGCCACGCTGCGCAGCCGCTGCATGGCGCTGCATCTGACGCCGCCGGACGAAGGACAAAGCCTGCTCTGGCTGAAGAAGCACGCTTCGCACGACGAACAGATGCTGCTGGCGGCTCTGCGTCTGAGCGCAGGTGCACCCGGTGCGGCGCTGAACCTGCTGGAAAACGGACCGTGGCAGGCCCGGCAGAAGCTCTGCGATGCGCTGTCCGCTGCGTTGCAGCAGGACATCCTGCAACTGCTACCTGCGCTGAACGCCGACGACGCGGCAGCGCGTATCGGCTGGCTGCTCTCTTTGCTGCTGGATGCAATGAAGTGGCAGCAACATGCGGGTCAGTGGCTGAGTAATATCGATCGTCAGGATGTGGTGCAGTTGCTGGCCGGATACTTTTCTGCCAGCGCGCTCAACAGCAGCCTCCAGGATTGGATGCGCTGTCGCGAGCAGCTACTGCATGTGGCATCGGTGAATCGCGAATTATTGCTGACCGATCAGCTTCTGAGCTGGGCGGACAAACAGAAGCCCGCGCTTGTCGGCTAAACCTATCTGAGAGTAATTATGTTTATTGTGGATTCCCATTGCCATCTTGATGGCCTGGACTATGAAAAGAACCATCGTGACCTGGATGATGTGATCGCCAAAGCGGCGGCGCGTGATGTGAAATTTATGCTGGCAATCGCCACCACGCTGCCGGGTTTTCATACCCTTAAAAGTCTGGTCGGCGAACGGAAAAATATAGCGCTCTCCTGCGGTGTGCATCCGCTGAATCAGGAAGAGGCCTATGATGTTGAGGAGTTTCGTCGGCTCTCTGCCGATCCTCAGGTGGTGGCTCTGGGGGAAACCGGGCTGGATTATCACTATCAGCCAGAAACGAAAGATCAGCAGCAGCGCTCGTTCCGGGAACATATCCGTACCGGTATTGCGCTGAACAAACCGATCATTGTTCACACCCGTGATGCCCGCGAAGATACGCTGGCGATTCTGCGTGAAGAGCAGGTTGAACGTTGCGGCGGCGTGCTGCACTGCTTCACTGAGGATCAGCCCACTGCAGCAAAACTGCTGGATATGGGCTTCTACATCTCTTTTTCCGGCATCGTCACATTCCGCAATGCCGAGCAGTTACGTGAAGCCGCACGCTATGTGCCGCTGGATCGGATGCTGGTGGAAACGGATTCGCCTTATCTGGCCCCGGTGCCTTTCCGTGGTAAAGAGAATCAGCCCGCTTATACGCGCGATGTTGCCGAATATCTGGCTGTCCTGAAAGGGGTGGATTTAGAAACGCTGGCAGCCACCACCACCCAAAACTTCTCAACGCTGTTTCATATCCCGATGAGCCAGCTGGGCGCCTGATCAGCTATTATTTCAGCCTCTGTAATTAATCTGTAACCTGCGTATATGACCCTGTTTTTTCAGACAGGGTCAGCTTTTTATCGCCGATTACTGGTGCGGATCAGTAAGAAATTTCGTAAAGTGCGCCCTTGTGATTGTCGAAACGTGATACCCGTCAAAGTAACAAATCGGGAATTATTTTACCCTTCGTAATAAATCAAAAGGCGGTCACCGCCAGCCCGGCAAAGAATCCTCCCTCTTTGCCACGCGCACTGCGCAAATATGCACTCTTACTCAGGAGCTTCACGCTATGTTCAAAAATGCTTTTGCCAACCTTCAAAAGGTCGGTAAATCGCTGATGCTGCCGGTATCGGTTCTGCCGATTGCCGGTATTTTGTTAGGGGTCGGTTCAGCCAATTTCAGCTGGTTACCTGCAGTGGTTTCGCATGTGATGGCAGAAGCGGGTGGATCGGTGTTCGCCAACATGCCGCTGATTTTCGCTATTGGTGTGGCGCTGGGCTTTACCAATAATGACGGCGTTTCGGCGCTGGCAGCGGTTGTTGCCTATGGCATCATGGTGAAAACCATGGCGGTGGTTGCCCCGCTGGTGCTGCATCTGCCTGCGGCGGAGATCGAGGCTAAACACCTCGCCGACACCGGGGTACTGGGCGGTATTATCGCCGGCTCTATTGCCGCGTACATGTTTAATCGCTTCTACCGCATCAAGCTCCCAGAATATCTGGGCTTCTTTGCCGGTAAGCGTTTTGTGCCGATTATTTCCGGTCTGGCAGCTATCATTCTCGGCGTACTGCTCTCCTTTATCTGGCCACCGATAGGTTCCGCGATTCAGGAGTTCTCACAGTGGGCTGCCTATCAAAACCCGGTTGTCGCCTTTGGTATTTATGGCGTAATTGAACGCGCGTTGGTGCCATTTGGTCTGCATCACATCTGGAACGTTCCTTTCCAGATGCAGATCGGTGAATACACCAATGCGGCAGGTCAGGTGTTCCACGGTGATATCCCGCGCTATATGGCGGGTGACCCGACCGCAGGTAAACTCTCTGGCGGCTTCCTGTTCAAAATGTACGGTCTGCCAGCGGCAGCGATTGCTATCTGGCATTCAGCGAAGCCTGAAAATCGCGCCAAAGTGGGCGGTATCATGATCTCCGCCGCGCTGACCGCATTCCTGACCGGTATCACCGAACCGATTGAATTCTCATTCATGTTCGTGGCACCAATCCTGTATGTGATCCATGCGCTGCTGGCGGGTCTGGCATTCCCAATCTGTATCCTGCTTGGGATGCGTGATGGCACCAGCTTCTCTCACGGTCTGATCGACTTTATCGTGCTGAGCGGCAACAGCAGTAAAATCTGGCTGTTCCCGATTGTTGGTATCATCTATGGTCTGGTTTACTACACCATATTCCGTGTACTGATCGCGAAGCTGGATCTGAAAACACCTGGCCGTGAAGAGAGCAGCAGCAGCGAGCAATCTACCGCGACTGGTACAGAGATGGCGGGCAAACTGGTGGCGGCGTTTGGTGGTAAAGAGAACATCACCAACCTGGATGCCTGTATCACCCGTTTACGTGTCAGCGTCGCCGATGTGGCGAAAGTGGATCAGACTGAACTGAAAAACCTCGGCGCCCGTGGCGTGGTGGTAGCCGGTTCCGGTGTGCAGGCGATTTTCGGGACTAAGTCCGATAACCTGAAAACCGATATGGATGATTACATCCGCAGCATGTAATGATTTACAGCGATGAAAAAGCCCCGCTTAGCGGGGCTTTTTTTTGGCCGGGATTCAGAGGTAAACGCGCAGATACTCTGTCAGGCAGAGCAGGGCCATCGCCTGGCCGTAGGGCATAGAGGTCAGAGGAACCGTGCGGTAGTAATCCAGATCCTTGCCCATTGCGGTTCCAAAGGAGACCTGTTTTAACTCGCCATCGTCATCAATATTGGCAATCACGCCGCGCAACGCTTTTTCTGCCACTTCGCGATATTCCGCGGGCAGATAACGCTTGCGAACCCCTTTCAGAATGCCATAAGCAAACCCGGCGGTGGCGGAGGCTTCCGGGTAGCTGTGCGGATCATCAAGCAGGGTGTGCCACAATCCGCTGCTGTGCTGACATTCCCTGAGCGCTTTAACCTGGGTCTCCAGCACCTGCTGCAGAAAACGGCGGGTAGCGTGATGCTCAGGCCAGTTCATCATCTCCAGGAAGTCGGGAATGACAATCGTCACCCAGCTGTTACCGCGCGCCCAGCGTGCATCAGCAAAGTTATGGCGGCCGTCAAAGTTCCAGCCGTGGAACCATAAGCCGGTTTTGCGATCCATCAGATACTGGGTGTGCAGCAGGAACTGATAACTCGCTTCTTCAATCCACTCATCGCGCTTCAGCAACTGGCCAATTTTAGCCAGCGCCATCACGCTCATCATCAGCGTATCGTCCCAGAGCTGCTGCGGGTTTTCGTTGTTATAGACAATGTGCTGCAGGCCGCCCTGTTCGGTACGCGGCATCTCATACATAACCCATTCTGCCCAGCGCTCCAGCACCGGCACCCAGGCCGGGTTCCCGGTCTCTTCGTAACGGTAGGCCAGCGTCAGAAAAGGACAAACGGTATTCACATTTTTGGTCGGCGTGCCTTCCGCCAGACGCTGCGTAAACCACTCATCAATAATGGCCAGCGTCTGCTGGTCACCGGTCTGCTGATAGTAGTGCAGCATGCCATACAGACCGATGCCGTGTGTCCATTCCCAACCCGCCCAGCCTTTGGTATCAATCACCCGGCCATCGTCCAGCCGTAATAAAAATTCGCCTGTCTCATCGGTGATGTTAACCAGATTCTGTGTCAGCTTTTGAATCAGCTGTACCAGTTCGCTGCGTGGCAACAGATGCTCGGGCTGGCACAATAATTTGCTGTGTTTAACGGGAAATACAGTCATGGTTTATTCCTGTCGTTTTAAGGTCGGGTTTAAAGAAGGGTTTAAAGTGGGATGTGCGGACAATTTTTCCGGCGCTGGCTTATTACGATTAAGGAAGCCAATGTTGTTGTTGCCCCAGAGGTTTTCGTAAGGCATGCCAGCCAGCGTTTCTACAATTCCGCGTGCTTCCGGCGTGATGCTTTCCGGCACGATGCGGCCCGCGTCGCGCATCTTCAGCGTCTCCTGGCGCAGCACAGTGTGGGTCTGCAGATTAAGCTTAAAGCGCAGTGACACGATAAAGCCGCAGGCCAGTACGGCCACAGTGCCAATGCTGAGAATCGCCAGAATAGTGTGGCTGACGCCGGGTACCTGGGTCGCCTGGCCAGAAACAAAGCCGGAGAGCTGCAGCACGATACCGACCAGCATAACTGCGCCAGCCTGCGACGCTTTACGCGTCAGGGTCATGATGCCGGCAAAAATCCCTTCACGGCGCTGTCCGGTGATCACCTCATCCACATCGGCGATATAGGTATAGGTGTTCCACGGCACATAGTTGATGCCGCCACGTCCCAGGCCTGCCAGGGCAGAGATCACCAACAGCAGCGACATGTTGTCGTTCATTCCGGCATACCACAATCCAGCGTAGGAGAGCGCCGCCAGGCCAAACAATATGGCCACCAGACGGTAGGCGGGCGCGGGTCCCATGCGGATGCAGAGCGGAATCATCGCCATCACGGCAATAAACTGCAGCACCGCCATGGTGCCCATCAGGCTGGAGGCGACCTGAGCGCTCTGCATCAGCACAAATACCACATACCAGGTAAAGACGGCGTTAAACACATCCTGGGCGATATAGCCGCCGAGGTACATGCCAAGGTGCTGGCGGAAGATGCGGATGCGTAAGGTTGAAGCCAGCTCGACATAGAGCCGCTTGAGATTCTGCATCAGCGTCAGCTGCTGCTTTTCCTGTTCTGCACGGCGTGACTCGGCGGAAAAGTCATCGGGGTGACGCTCCCAGGTAAAGCACCACACCAGCGTCAGCACCAGCGCGCAGATTACCGAGAACACCAGACTGGCGTAGAAGAAGGAGAGAGGATTATCTTTGCCCAGCATACCCAGCAAAATACCGGGTAAAAAGGCAGCCAGAATGGCCGACAGCTGAGCCAGGCCGATGCGGGCACCGGAGAAGCGGGTTTTCTGTTTGAAATCGTCGGTCATTTCCGGCACCAGCGTTTCATACGGCACCAGGATCATGGTGTAGACGATATCAAACAGCAGATACGTGCAGAGATACCACCAGAAACTCATGTCGCTGAGCCACATCAGGCTATAACTGAATACAGAGGGTATGCCGAGCAGGATAAAAAATTTGCGGCGGCCAAAGCGTTTGCCCAGCCAGGTCGAACCGAAGTTATCGGTCAGAAAGCCCATTAGCGGACTGACTATCGCATCCAGCACGCGGGCAGCGGCAAAGATCAGCGTGGCCTGAATCGGGGTTAACCCACAAAAGGTGGTGTAAAAATAGAGCAACCAGGCGGCGGTCAGCGCCGTGGTGCCTGCTCCAAGAAAATCTCCGGAACCGTAGGCCAGATAGTGGCCAAGACCAATTTTACGTGAGCGCATGTCTGATGCTCCTTGATGTTTATGGCGGTTTATCCCTGGTGACGCCGGTCATCTCACCCGGACTGGTTAGCAAAGTAGAACTGACGGGGCGGCTAAACCTTCGCAATTTGGCAAGTGCTGGCGCTGAAGTGGCAGTCATACAAAGAAAAGGGTGGCGAAATTCTAATTTATAAAACAGCGTTTCATTTTCTGGTGTGGCAGGGGCGTTGCCAGCATTCTGAACAGCGTGCGGGTCACGGAGAGAGGGGGCTGCTGCAAAGGCAGGCGAACAATGCAAGAAAAGTGGTCCTGAGGTTGAAAGAAAACAAATTTCTCCCGCATACTGATTGATTAAGACTCAGGCTAAAGGAATTGCACCATGGCAGAAGAAACCATTTTTAGTAAAATTATCCGCCGCGAAATCCCCGCTGATGTGGTTTATCAGGATGAGCTGGTCACTGCCTTCCGCGACATTTCGCCCAAAGCGCCGACCCATATTTTAATCGTGCCGAATGTGCTGATCCCAACGGTCAACGAGGCGGAAGCGGCGCATGAGCATGCGCTGGGACGTATGTTTACTACCGCGGCGAAAATCGCCCGTCAGGAAGGTATCGATCAAAATGGTTATCGTCTGATTGTGAACTGCAATCAACATGGTGGTCAGGAGGTTTATCACATTCATATGCATCTGCTGGGCGGTGAACCGCTGGGACCGATGCTCTCTAACTGACCTGATAACGGAAGCGTGCTATGCGATCCTGGCTGACTGGCCTGCCGATCCTGCTCTGCCTGACGGCCTGCAGCAGTGAAAAACCGATGATCAATACGTCGCAGTCGCTGGTGATGGAGTCCTCTGTGCTGTCGGCAGGGATCATTACCGATGAACCGACGCTGGATGAGAACGATGGACTGAAGCGTGCCACCAGCGTGCTCTATAATCAGCGCGAAACACCGGTTGTTGTGCACTATCGTTACTACTGGTATGACGACAAAGGGCTGGAAATCACCCCGCAGGAACCGGCGCAGACCGTTACCGTTCCGGCGCAGGGCAGCATTATCGCCACTTCGCAACTGGGTAACCTGACGGCCAGCAAGGTTCGTCTTTATCTCTATCTTTAAGGATTTTCTACGTGATACGCAGTGTTAATCGTACCGGAGCGCTCCTGATGGCGCTCATTCTGACCGGCTGTGTGGTGAAACAGCAGCAGCCTGCACCGGTTGAACCGACTCAGCCTGTGGAGCCGGTGCAGCCCGTTCCACAACCTGAACCGGTGCCGCAACCGCAGCCAGTGCCGCAGCCACCGAAACTGGTCACTATCAACTGGGATGCCAGCGTTCAGCCGCTGGTGGCGCAGATGTTACAGGCCGCCAGCGCCGAGCCGGGCAGCGTGTTGCTGGTGGATCGCGTTAAAAACAGCACCAACGGTGCGCTGCAAAGCGAGAAAGCGACGGCAGCTATCCAGAATGCGCTGAATAACAACGGCAAATTCACCCTGGTTTCTGCTGACCAACTGGCGCAGGCCAAGCAGACGCTGGGATTATCGCCGGATGACAGCCTGAACTCGCGCAGTAAAGCGATTGGCCTGGCGCGTAACGTTAACGCTCAGTATGTGCTCTACAGCAACGCGCGTGGCGATGTCAAAGCGCCGACGCTGCAAATGCAACTGATGCTGGTCCAGACAGGCGAGATCATCTGGTCCGGCAACGGCATTGCACAGAATTAATCCCGCTTTCCAGCGGATGATTCAGCAGGTCACCGGCGAACCAGAAAAGACATCCTTTATCCCGCTGGCCGGTCTGACCGGGCACAGCCAGAAGATTGTCAGCCCGCGCGGAACTTTTATCGCGCGGGCGGCACCGCAACCTGTTATTCCGTTTGTGGATCGGCAGCGCGAATTCCGTCTGTTACGCAAACTGCAAGCCAGCGGAGTGGCACCGCAGCCCGTGGCGGGCCATCGTCAGGGGATTATCCTGACCTGGTGCGCAGGCGAAGCGCTGGATGAACACCGTTTCAGCCAGCAGCGTCCACAGATCGTGGCACTGCTACAGCAGCTGCATCAGCAGCCGCTGACCGGCTATCGTCTGCAGTTGTTGCCGCTGTTATGGCGCTACTGGCAGCTCACTCCACAGCGGCATCACCGCTGGTTGTGGGCGCTCAGACGTCTGACGCAGCAGGGTGAACCCCAGCCGCTGCGGCTGGCTCCGCTGCACATGGATCTGCATGCCGGAAATGTCATACAAGGTCCCGAAGGTCTGCGTCTGATCGACTGGGAGTATGCCGCCGATGGCGACGTGGCGCTGGAGCTGGCGGCTGTCTGTGCCAGCGATCCGCAGCACCAGGCCGAGTGGCTGGCTGAGTATGCCGCGGCGATGCAGCTGCCGCTCACCGCGCTGGTGCAGCAGGTCAGACGCTGGCAGCCCTGGCTGCAGTTGCTGATGGCCAGCTGGTATCAGCTCCGTGCCGGTCAGCGTGACGACGACACATTACAACAGCTGGCTCGACAGAGCTGGGAACAGATTTAATCGCGTTACGCAGGTGCGTTTCGCTACAGGATTCATGATATGAGATCAGATTTACCCGGCCCACTGATGCTTGACGTCGAGGGTTATGAACTGGATGGCGAAGAGCGCGACATCCTGCAGCATCCGCTGGTGGGCGGTTTAATTTTATTTGCCCGAAATTATCATGATCCCGCTCAGCTGGCAGAGCTGGTGCGGCAGATCCGCGCCGCCTCTCACACCCGGCTGGTAGTGGCGGTGGATCAGGAGGGCGGTCGCGTGCAGCGTTTCCGTGACGGCTTCACCCAACTGCCTGCCATGCAATCTTTTGCTGCGTTGCACGACCTGGATACCGCCGGTGAACTGGCGCAACAGGCGGGATGGCAAATGGCGGCCGAGATGATCGCCATGGATATCGATATCAGCTTTGCGCCGGTACTCGATATTGGTCATATCAGCGCCGCGATTGGCGACCGTTCTTTCCATGCCGATCCGGCCATCGCCCTTGATGTCGCCCGCCGCTTTATTGCGGGGATGCACGAGGCGGGCATGAAGACTACGGGCAAACATTTTCCGGGTCACGGTGCGGTGAGTGCGGATTCGCATAAAGAGACCCCACGCGATCCGCGGGACGAAAAGACGCTGCGTGAGCATGACATGGCAATCTTCAGCAAGCTGATTACCGAACAGGCACTGGACGCCATCATGCCCGCACACGTCATCTACTCCGAAGTTGATCCGCTGCCCGCCAGTGGTTCGCCATACTGGCTTAAAACCGTGCTGCGTGAGCAACTGGGCTTTGACGGTATTATTTTCTCCGACGATCTGTCGATGGAGGGCGCTGCGGTGATGGGCAGCTATCCTGAGCGGGCGCAGCAGTCTCTTTCCGCGGGCTGTGACATGATTCTGGTCTGCAATCAGCGTCAGGGCGCCATCAGTGTACTGGATAACCTGATCCCGGTCGGGTCAGAGCGGGTTACACAGCTGTATCATCAGGGCAGGTTTACCCGCGATGAACTGCGGGGAACGCATCGCTGGAAAAATAATGCTCAGCAACTGAGTGCGCTTCAGGAACGCTGGCTGGCTCATAAGACGTCGTGGTAAGCAGTGACTGCCCGGCGCTATCACTACCTTGAGGATTATCATGATCATCTATCTGCACGGTTTTGATTCCAACAGTCCGGGCAATCACGAAAAAGTGCTGCAACTGCAATTTATCGATCCTGACGTCAGGTTGATCAGTTACAGCACCCGCCATCCCAAACATGACATGCAGTTTCTGCTAAAAGAGACCGATAAGATGCTGACGCTTTCTGACGACGACCGGCCGCTGATTTGCGGCGTCGGACTGGGCGGCTTCTGGTCAGAGCGCATTGGATTTCTGTGCGGCATCCGCCAGGTGATTTTTAATCCCAACCTCTCGCCGCAGGCGAACATGGAAGGGAAGATCGACCGGCCGGAGGAGTATCAGGATATCGCAACGAAGTGCGTCAGCGATTTTCGCGAGCGTAATCGTGACCGCTGCCTGGCCATTCTCTCCCGTCACGATGAGGCGCTCGACAGCCAGCACATTGCTGACCAGCTGCATCCGTTTTATGAAATTGTCTGGGATGAGACGGAAGGGCACAAATTCAAAAATATATCCCCACATCTTAAGCGGATAAAAGCTTTTAAAACATTAGGTTAAGCAGCAAAGGCACCGCAAGGTGCCTGTTTTTATTACGTAATTATCTGAGTTTTATTTTCCCGCTTTGATGTATATCAATATTCTTATGTTCTCCTCTTCCCGCCATGCTATTCTCCCAGCAGATTGCGATTTTAACTTCGCCAACCCTATGTTTCTTAAGGTTTAATTTAACCTTTGGTTAACTTTTGGTTCACAATTTGAGGGGGTCTTTGTTGACTACGTCTGTTAAGAAAATTGTTATTGTCGGAGGGGGAGCGGGCGGCCTGGAAATGGCCACGCAGCTGGGCCATAAACTGGGCCGAAAAAAGAAGGCCGAGATTATCCTGGTTGATCGTAACCACAGTCATTTGTGGAAGCCGCTACTGCACGAAGTGGCGACCGGCTCAATGGACGAAGGCATTGATGCATTGAGCTATCTGGCTCATGCCCGCAATCACGGTTTTGAGTTCCAGCTGGGTTCGCTTACCGATATCGATCGCACCCGAAAAGTGATCCGCCTGGCCGAAGTGCTGAATGCGCAGGGCGAAGTGCTGGTGCCACAGCGTGAAGTGGCCTACGACCAGCTGGTGATGGCGCTGGGCAGCACCTCGAATGATTTCGGTACGCCGGGCGTCAAAGATCACTGCATCTTCCTGGATAATCCGCATCAGGCGCGTCGTTTCCATAACGAAATGCTCAACCTGTTCCTGAAATTCTCCGCCAGCGAAGGCCGGGTCGAGAAAGTTAACATCGCCATCGTGGGCGGCGGGGCAACAGGCGTTGAGCTGTCAGCTGAATTGCACAACGCGGTGAAACAGCTGCACAGCTACGGCTTCAAAGGCCTGGGACGCGAAGCGCTGAACGTGACGCTGGTGGAAGCGGGTGAACGTATCCTGCCTGCACTGCCACCACGCATCTCTGCTGCGGCACATCAGGAGCTGACCAAGCTGGGCGTTCGCGTGCTGACGCAGACCATGGTCACCAGCGCCGAGCGTAATGGCCTGAATACCAAAGGCGGTGAATTTATCGAAGCCGATCTGATGGTCTGGGCGGCTGGGATTAAAGCACCCGACTTCCTGAAAGAGATTGGCGGACTGGAAACCAACCGCATCAATCAGCTGGTGGTCAAAGAGACGCTGCAAACCACGCTGGACGATGACATCTACGCGATTGGCGACTGCGCCTCCTGCGCCTTGCCGGGCGGCGGTTTTGTACCACCGCGCGCCCAGTCAGCGCATCAGATGGCCTCACGCGCCATGGACAACATTCTGGCGCAGCGTGACGGTAAACCGCTAAAAGCCTATGTCTATAAAGATCATGGCTCGCTGGTATCGCTCTCCCGCTTCAGTACGGTCGGCAGCCTGATGGGCAACCTGATGCGCGGCTCAATGATGGTGGAAGGGCGCATCGCGCGCTTTGTCTACATCTCGCTCTATCGTATGCACCAGATCGCGCTGCACGGCTACTTTAAAACCGGTCTGATGATGCTGGTCGGCAGTATTAACCGGGTTATTCGTCCCCGGCTGAAGCTGCACTAAGCAACAGCAATAACGCTGGCTAATTAATGGTAAGCCTCCTCGATTCGATTCAGAGGGGGCTTTTTTTATGTCCTTGAGGGTCACACATTAAGACAAATTAAACATCAGTTTCCTGTATGATGATTAATAAGAAATCCCGGCCTTAATGCCGGGATTTTACTTTACAGGTCAGTCAATTATCCTTCATTCGCTAGCCGGATAAGCAGCTGTCCCGGCCCGGTGATCACCTCGATCTTCTGCCCGGTCGTAAATCCCAGCGCTTCCAGCCAGCGGCCTTTAATGGTGAGCTGCGGCAGTGGGTTCGGCTGGCCCCTATTAGGCCGGTATCCCACTCTGTAATAATGTGCTCGCGATTCACCAGCGGCGGTTGTGGACGTGCGGGTCCCTGACTTATGATGCGTGTCAGCCATAATCAACTCCTTATCAGTTGGTGGTGGTCAGCGGGCTGTTGGTGTTCCACCACCTTCAGTCCGCGCTAAAAAATCTCTCGTTATGTGCTTCCTGTTCTGTTTTTACCTGTTTAAATATACACCTCCTGCCACGTAAACTCGCTGAAAGCTGAGTAATAAATTGCGAGCTGTCTCTGAAAACAGATAGTTTTTCTCCGGTCTGGCTTTCGTTCATTTTTTCTTCGCAGTCAGCTTGAAAGTAACGCTTTTTGGGAAAATACAGGTGTTATCTTTCCGAATGCTTTCATTTATTCAGAGGGGTTTAAATAGAACTGTAACTTAGTCTTTTAAAGGGTTGGGAACATATCAGGTCAGTTAATAATCTGCGTTAATGGATTGTATAAGGCAGGATAATTTTCTGGATGTATGTGCCGTAATGGTTTTCAGGTGTTTTGCTTTTTTATGGCAACTCGGTCTTGATACCTCTAATTCTTTTTGGTCTAATAGTGCCATTAAGAATTGATTGATAACTAATCGCCAGGATGAATCCTGTGGTTAAATTCTTTACTTAACCTAAATTAAATGGCCGAAGTGCCATTTAATAAGGCTGGCGTTTAAGTTTCACATTGACTCAGGCCAGCCTGTTTTAAAAAATCCGGGTATGAATAGATGCTCTCCGACCGATCTGAACATCAGGCGCGGAGCGCTACATGAAATTCCTGTCCGATACAGGCGGATAGATAAAAAATTATCCTGTCCGTCGGGTATTGGTGATTCAGGGAACGAAGTCCTGCGTTAAGCGCAGGGAAATAATGTTAAATTATGAAAAGGAATTAATTACATGACTTCTAAAATGACGATGCTGGCATTACTGTGTGGCGGTCTGCTCGTGGGCAGCAATGCACTGGCTGATAATCACACGGTCTCGGTTGGTTATGCGCAAAGCAAAGTTGAAGACTTTAAAAACATCCGCGGTGTCAATGTTCAGTATCGCTATGAATGGAATTCTCCTCTCAGTGTGATTGGCTCATTCAGCTACATGAAAGGCGATGACAGTTTTTCTGAGCGAGAAGATTTTTATGGCGACGTTAGCGGATATGATGGAAAAACCAAAGTTAAATATTACTCACTGATGGCAGGTCCCGCATATCGCATCAATGACTACATCAGCTTCTATGGATTAATTGGTGTTGCCCATACCAAAGTGGATGAGAACGTGACTTATCCCGGTATCTATTCCGAAGAATACAGCGAAAATAAAACCTCTTTTGCCTATGGCGCTGGCGTTGTCGTGAATCCTATCAGCAACCTCTCTGTGAGTGTTGGCTATGAAGGTACTCGCGTAAAATATAACGAAGATGTTGCCATTAATGGTTTTAACATCGGCATCGGATACCGTTTCTGATTCAACGCTAAAAACCGCAACCCTGGTCATCTGGTCAGGGTTGTTTTTTTTGCACTCTGGAAAGGATCGTTTTTTATAAAGGTCGAATCAGGCAGTTCTTCGATACATTTAAAATAGTACCTGATCCTGTCTGACCAAAGACGTCGATCTTCTGAATTAACCGATTTGAATTTTGTTAAAACAAAGAAAAACAATTACAGCTTCAGGGGGCGAGAATGTTATGCATTAAATGTCAGGAAGCAGAAGAGAATAAAGAATCAGGATTTTGTGATAATTGTGAAAAAAAAGAAGAGGGCAGGATTAATGGCTTATTATATCTGCCAGCTTTAGGCTTGATTATTGGTTTTTTTACGATGCTGTATAATGATTTTTGTATTGTTTCGTTGATTGCCAACACTTATCAGAAACAAGGTGTGGTTAATAGTTTTAGTATTTTATTATTAGCGCTGTCCATTATTAATGCTCCCGTAACAGTGCTGGCTTGCTGGTTCTTCTTTAGGAAGAAAGTAAAAACCAGATACGTGATGATAACGTACTATTTATACGGTCTTATCTTTGCGAGTTTTTGCACGCTTTATCCTGCTTTGGTTTTTCACGTAAACATTACGCAGCCTGCTATCAATATGCTGGCTCGGGCCTTAATCAGTTGTCTGATATGGGTACCATATTTTATTTTTTCCAGCAGGATTAATAAAGTCTTTGTGCATTAATACGGTCAATATTTTTTGTCACAAAATAAACGATGGGTAACGCAACACCCGCCTCGTTATAGTACCAATAAAATAACCAGTTCCAGTCTGTGTCAGTTAAATTAAGGATAATAAAGAATGGCTGCAAAAATTTTAATCACCGGATTGATAGCACTATTATTGAGCGGTTGCACGGCAGGTTTCAGACCTTCACTGGATGATTATAAAGGGCAGGATGCGGCCCGAATCCGGGTGGGTTCAGAGGGCAATACGGCACTTCAGTTCTATGAAAAACAGAGTTCAGGTTGCTATAAAAAAATGCTGGAACGCCGTATCACTTCTGGTTTCGCCATTCTGGGCATCCCCGTTACAGGTAATAAACGGATAGGTATGCCAGCGTCGTCTGAAAACAAGGGTGCTTTCATCAATGAATTTACCCTGAAGCCAGGACAAATGATTCGTGTCATTCACTACTGGACACAGGCTGGATACCATCAGAACACTCAAAAATCGGCCACTGTTGAATTTATTCCTCAGGCTAACCATGACTACGATATTGTAGTCAGAGGGTCCGAATATTCAGGCGATAGCGTTTCCATCAAAGACCTTACCCCCAATGGCACCATTGTGGGCTGGGGCGAGATAAAGGTATGCCCATCCGAGAGCATTTTTGATTAGTTTCCTTTTTCTTCATTCCTGAAGCCTGAGTGCTTCAGGAATGAATGTTCCCGATAACGGTACATAAAGACGATACTTTTGGGTGACGATGGAAAGGCCGTTGCCATAACGGGCAGTCAGGCTTTGCTTAAAGCATATAAAATTATATGCCTTTGATTTAATTGGTTTAATTTCCTTAGCGAAAAAGCATCATTAATAACGTTCCCCACCTCAGAACTCTCCTAAAAACTGGTCCTGATAGCAAAGTGACCAATTTCCTCCATTTATCTGATGTTGCATTTTCGGTCCATCTGTAAAACTTCATCTCAACAAACACGGCGCGTCGCGCACGCCGGTTATACCTCAGTTAACGAGGATGCTTTAGCAGCAGGATTGCGCGGTAACACTTTTCAGGAGGAACTTCCTGTGAATAAATCAATGTTAGCGGGTATCGGTATTGGTGTGGCAGCAGCACTGGGTGTTGCAGCCGTAGCAGGCATGAACGTGTTTGATCGCGGTCCTCAATATGCTCAGGTACTGTCTGCAACGCCAATCAAAGAGAGCATTAAACAGCCTCGTCAGGAGTGCCGTAATGTCACTCTGACTCACCGTCGGGCCGTGCAGGATGAAAACCGTCTTGCCGGGTCTGTATTAGGTGCAGTGGCAGGTGGAGTGCTGGGTCACCAGTTTGGTGGCGGTCGCGGCAGAGATGTGGCGACAGTAGCAGGTGCGGTAGCGGGGGGTTATGCCGGTAATCAGGTCCAGGGCGGACTGCAGGATCGGGATACCTACACCACAACCGAACAGCGCTGCAAAACAGTTTACGACAAACAAGAGAAAAAACTGGGATATGACGTGACCTATAAAATAGGCGATCAGCAGGGTAAAATCCGTATGGAAAATGACCCCGGCACGCGTATTCCACTGGATCGCAATGGTCAGCTGGTTCTCAACGGCGATCAGGCGTAATTGGGCAAAGCTTTGCCGCTCACGCGGCCACACAGCACAACGTAATACAGCAGTAATGAAAAAGGCGCATCTCAGGATGCGCCTTTTTTTGCGGCAAACTAACCGGCGTTTTACCGGTTAGATCACCAACGCACGGGCAGGGTGTTACGCCTGCCGTTGAGCCAGTTGCGAAACGAATCCCTGCACCCACTCAAGCCGCACCTTTCTTTCCGATAGCTCACGGGTAAACCGCAGTCGTGTCGGACCGTCCAGCTTCCACTGCTGAGGCTCTTTCTGCAGCAGGCCTATCAGCCATGCCGGATCCACGTTGTTCTTCGGCGCAAAATCGAAATAACCGCCTTTGTCGCTGGCTTCGATCTTACGCAGACCGACAGCGCGGGCTTTCAGCCGGATAATCGCCACATCCAGCAGATTACGCGCCGGATCGGGTAGCAGGCCAAAGCGGTCGATCATCTCAACCTTCAGCTCCTGCAACTCCTCTTCAGCCTCCGCGCTGGCGATGCGTTTATAGAGGGAAAGACGGGTACTGACATCCGGAATAAAGGTCTCGGGCAGCAGGGCGGGCATCCGCAGCTCCACCTCGGTCTGGTTGCTGGTGAGATCTTCCAGTGACGGCTCGCGACCCGCTTTCAGCGCCTCGACCGCATTCTCCAGCAGCTCCATATAAAGCGTGAAGCCCAGCGTCTCCATCTGTCCGCTCTGCTCATCACCCAGCAGTTCGCCGGCACCGCGAATCTCCAGGTCGTGTGTTGCCAGGGCAAAACCCGCTCCCAGATCTTCCAGTGAAGCGATCGCCTCCAGCCGCTTATGCGCATCGGCGGTCATCGACTTCGGATGAGGTGTTAACAGCCAGGCATAAGCCTGATGATGCGAACGCCCGACGCGACCACGCAGCTGATGCAACTGCGCCAGGCCAAAGTGATCGGCCCGCTCAATGATGATGGTATTGGCGGTCGGTATGTCGATACCGGTTTCGATAATGGTGGTACAAACCAGCACGTTAAAACGCTGATGGTGGAAATCGTTCATCACCCGTTCCAGATCACGCTCACGCATCTGACCATGACCAATAGCGACACGCGCTTCCGGCACCAGTTCGCTGAGACGCTGCGCCGCTTTCTCGATATTTTCAACGTCATTGTAGAGGTAGTAGACCTGTCCGCCACGCAGAACCTCACGCAGGATCGCTTCGCGGATCACCAGATCGTCAAATTCACGGACAAAGGTTTTCACCGCTAAACGGCGGGCAGGCGGCGTGGCGATGATCGAGAGATCGCGCATGCCGCTCATGGCCATATTCAGGGTGCGAGGGATTGGCGTTGCGGTCAGCGTCAGAATGTCCACATCGGCGCGCATCGCCTTGATGCGCTCTTTGTGACGCACCCCGAAACGGTGCTCTTCATCGACAATCAGCAGACCGAGATCGTGCCATTTAAGATCGCTCATCAGCAGCTTATGGGTGCCGATTAAGATGTCGATCTTGCCATCGCTGGCCTGTTCCAGCACCTGCGCCTGCTCTTTGGCAGTACGGAAACGGGAAAGCATCTCAATGCGAACCGGCCAGTTGGCGAAGCGATCGCGGAAGTTATCGTAATGCTGCTGTGCCAGCAGGGTGGTCGGCACCAGCACGGCCACCTGTTTATGGTTCTCAATCGCCAGAAACGCCGCGCGCATGGCTACTTCGGTTTTACCGAAACCAACGTCGCCGCACACCAGACGGTCCATCGCCAGCGGCTCGCACATATCACTTAGCACCGCGTTGATCGCCTGCGCCTGGTCCGGGGTGGTTTCAAACGGGAAGCTTTCGCAGAACAGCTGATACTGCTCGCGATTATGCTTAAAGGCAAAGCCGGTTTTGGCGGCGCGCTGAGCATAGATATCCAGCAGTTCAGCCGCCACATCACGCACTTTCTCAGCCGCTTTCTGCCGTGCGCGTGACCAGGCATCGCTGCCCAGTTTGTGCAGTGGTGCATTATCGTCGGCACCGCCCGCGTAGCGGCTGATCAGGTGCAGCGATGAAACCGGCACATAAAGTTTGGCGTCGTTGGCGTAAGAGAGCATCAGATATTCCGCCTCAATGCCGCCAGCTTCCAGCGTGGTGAGACCGATATAACGACCTACACCGTGTTCCAGATGCACCACCGGCTGGCCGGGATGCAGCTCCGCCAGGTTACGGATCAGAATGTCCGGATTGATAGTGCGACGGGTATCCTGACGGCGACGGCTGACGCGTTCGCCCAGCAAATCGCTTTCGCAAATCAGCGCCCGGTTGCCCTGGGTATCGATAAAACCGCGCTCGCTGGCGCCGATCATCAGTCGGAAACGCTCTTCGCCGGTCTCATCGAAGCGGTGCACCGGCTGAGGACGCAGTTTAATCCGGGCCAGCAGATCCTGCAGGCTCTCACGGCGGCCTTCACTTTCGACCGAGAAGACCACGGTGCCGCTGAAGGTCTCAATAAACTGACGCAGATGATCCAGCGGCGCTTTTGCCTGCGCCTGAACGGTCAGGTCAGGCAGCGGGGTATAACCGAGGTTGGTATTCGCGGCTTTGGTGGGCAGCACCTCATTGGTCATCTGGATGCGCGGCCAGGCTTTCAGCTCTCCC
This sequence comes from Pantoea sp. EKM21T, assembly GCF_011800405.1. NCBI lineage: Bacteria > Pseudomonadati > Pseudomonadota > Gammaproteobacteria > Enterobacterales > Erwiniaceae > Pantoea > Pantoea sp. EKM21T. The sequence continues at coordinate 97,141 of NZ_JAALFV010000001.1, read as the reverse complement.
ATTAATGCATCCGGACGCAGCCACAGGGTGACCGGCTCCAGCAGTGGACGCATCGGATCAACGCGGCGATTTTCATAGCGCGCCTCGGCATCCTGCCAGAAGCGGCTGGCGCTGCCTTCAAGATCGCCGCAGTTCACAATCAGGGTATTATCCGGCAGATAGCTGAACAGACTGGGTAACGGCTGCTCAAAAAACAGCGGCTGCCAGTATTCGATGCCCGCTGGCAACGTGCCTTTGCTGACCTGCTGATAGACATGCTCCGACTCACGGCGCACATCAAACGTTTCACGCCAGCGGCTGCGGAACAGCTCAATGGCGGCTTTGTCGCTGGGAAACTCATGCGCAGGCAGCAGGTTAATTTCGGGGACCGCTTCCAGCGTGCGCTGACTGTCGACGTCGAACAGGCGCAGGCTGTCGATCTCATCATCGAAAAAGTCGATGCGGTAGGGCTGATCGCTGCCCATCGGGAACAGATCGAGCAGGGCGCCGCGCGTGGCGTATTCACCGTGCTCCATCACCTGATCGACATGGCGATAACCGGCCTGCTCAAGCTGGTCGCGCAGCCGGTCGCGAGACAGTTTTTGTCCCTGCTTCATCACCAGCGCATGGCCGTGCAGAAAACTGTGCGGGCAGACGCGCTGCATCAGGGTGTTGACCGGCATGATCAGCATACCGCGCTGCATCACCGGCAGCTGGTAGAGGGTCGACAGGCGGGCGGAGATAATATCCTGATGCGGCGAAAAGCTGTCGTAGGGCAGCGTTTCCCAGTCGGCAAGGTGCGCCACCGGTAGATCGGTAAACTGGCGGATTTCATCCAGCAGACGCAGAGCGGTTTGGGTATCGGGTGTAATCATTAACACCGGACCAGCATGTCTTTCGGTAATGCTGGCACACTCCACCGCGTGCGCCGCGCCTATGAGCTGGCCGAGCTGACGGTGATCGCCGGATTTAACGGGCAGGGTATAACGAGTCTGTTCGGGCATGGGATCTCGGGGTTGCTCCATTTTTCCAGGACGTAATCATTCCATATTATGTCAGGGGGATCACCTCTGCGGCACAATTTTCCTGCCGCGCCGCGCTGAACCAGGGGATCGGTCAGCCATTACCGGGCGTCAGCGGTAATCGTGCGGATAAAGAGAGGATAGACGGAGTCTGGCAAGGGATCAGAAAAAACCGCCGTCGCCATGCAGCGACGGGGTTAAAAGGGCATTTTATTTTATGGATTGCTGTGTGTAATGCATGCGTGGGCGGTCGATATTCGCCCAGGATAACTCCTGCTCAGGATGATAGCTGAGGTTACCGTCGTCCCACTTTACGTAGTAGCCGGCTGGTGCGTTTCCCTGCTCAAAGACGTTGATGATTTCGCCTCTGATCTCCCCGGATTTATGTTTAACGATGCTGCCTTTGGGAAATTTCAACATGGTCGCTACCTCATACTGCCCGGCAATAAATCACCTGTGATCATGGTACTGATTGTAGTCTACCCCCCTGAGCGCTGAATAATCAGCCAATAAGCGGCGGCTTTATCGGCTATTCCGCTGCTTTGGCACGTAAAGTGACGCATCCGGATGCAACTTTGCTGCCGACTCAGAGGGTTAGAGGTTTCATAAAGCCAGCCGCTCCTTTATCATCCCACTACCTATTTTCAGGCAACGGCTTACTGGATTCCATGTATCAACCTGTCGCGCTATTTATCGGTCTGCGTTATATGCGCGGACGAGCATCGGATCGCTTCGGTCGCTTTGTCTCCTGGCTCTCAACGATTGGCATTACGCTCGGCGTGCTGGCGATGGTCACCGTGTTATCGGTGATGAACGGTTTTGAGCGTGAACTCGAAGGCAATATTCTTGGCCTGATGCCTCAGGCGCTGATCACCAGCGACAAAGGCAGTCTCAATCCACAACAGCAACCCGCCACCTCGCTGAATCTGCAGGGTGTCAGCCGTATTGCGCCGCTGACCACCGCCAATGTGGTGCTGCAAAGCCCGCACAGCGTCTCCGTTGGCGTGATGCTGGGCATTGAGCCGGATGAAAAAGATCCGCTTACCCCTTTCCTGGTCAATACCCGGCAGAGCGTGCTGCAGGCCGGGCAGTACAACGTGATCCTCGGCGAACAGCTGGCATCTCAGCTTGGCGTAAAACGTGGCGATCAGCTGCGTCTGATGGTGCCTTCGGTCAGCCAGTTCACCCCGATGGGACGTGTGCCAAGTCAGCGTCTGTTTACCGTAGCGGGCACCTATGCCGCTAACAGCGAAGTCGATGGTTATCAGATTCTGGTCAATCTTCAGGATGCGTCGCGCGTGATGCGCTATCCGGCCGGTAACATTACCGGCTGGCGACTGTGGCTGGATAAACCGCTGTCGGTCGACAGTCTGAGTCAGCAGACACTGCCTGCGGGCCTGGTCTGGAAAGACTGGCGTGAGCGTAAAGGCGATCTCTTCCAGGCGGTGCGTATGGAGAAGAACATGATGGGCCTGCTGCTGAGCCTGATCATCGCCGTGGCTGCCTTTAACATCATCACCTCGTTAGGCCTGCTGATCATGGAGAAGCAGGGCGAAGTGGCGATCCTGCAAACCCAGGGCCTGACGCGCCGGCAAATAGTGGCGGTGTTTATGGTGCAGGGTGCCAGCGCCGGTATTATCGGCACGCTGCTCGGCACGCTGCTCGGTGTCTTGCTGGCCAGCCAGCTCAACAACTTAATGCCGGTGATTGGCCTGTTCCTTGATGGTGCCGCATTGCCGGTTGATATTAATGTGTGGCAGGTGGTCACCATCGCCCTCAGCGCCATGATTGTGGCGCTGTTGTCTACGCTCTATCCTTCGTGGCGCGCTGCCGCCGTTCAACCTGCTGAGGCTTTACGTTATGAGTAACACTCCTTTGTTGCAGTGCCGCGACCTGTGCAAACGCTATCAGGAAGGCAGCGTGCAGACCGATGTGCTGCGCAATGTGGCTTTCAGCCTCCAGCCCGGTGAACTGACAGCGATTGTCGGCAGCTCCGGTTCCGGTAAAAGTACGCTGCTGCATCTGCTCGGCGGTCTGGATGCACCGACATCGGGCGACGTGGTGTTTGATGGCCAGTCACTGAATGCCATGTCCTCGTCGGCCAAAGCGGAGCTGCGTAACCGCGAGCTGGGCTTTATCTATCAGTTCCACCATCTGCTGCCGGACTTCAGCGCGCTGGAGAACGTGGCGATGCCGCTGCTGATTGGCAAAACGGCTAAAACGGAAGCGCAGGATCGCGCCCGTGAGATGCTGGCCGCGGTCGGGCTGGACCATCGCGCCGCGCACCGGCCTTCAGAACTGTCAGGTGGCGAACGCCAGCGCGTGGCGATTGCCCGTGCGCTGGTTAACCGCCCACGGCTGGTGATGGCGGATGAGCCAACCGGTAACCTTGATGCACGCAACGCCGACGCCATTTTTGAATTACTGGGCGAACTGAACGTGCGTCAGGGCACCGCGTTTCTGGTGGTGACCCACGATCTGATGCTGGCAAAACGCATGACGCGTCAGATGGAGATGCGTGATGGTCAGTTAAGCGATCAGCTCACCATGGCAGGAGCGGTGTAATGGGTTCGTCGTTATCCCTGTTGCTGGGCCTGCGCTTTAGTCGTGGCCGCCGTCGTGGCGGCATGGTGTCGCTGATTTCAGTGATCTCCACCATCGGTATTGCGCTGGGCGTGGCGGTGCTGATTATCGGTCTGAGCGCCATGAATGGTTTTGAGCGTGAGCTGAACAACCGCATTCTGGCGGTGGTGCCGCACGGCGAGATCGAGGCGGTCAATCAGCCGTTCCAGCACTGGCAGTCGATGATTGCCCCGATTGAAAAGGTGCCCGGCATTGCGGCGGCGGCGCCTTATGTGAACTTCACCGGCCTGATTGAGAGCGGCGCCCGGCTGGAAGCGCTGCAGGTAAAGGGCGTTGATCCGGCACAGGAGCCGCGCCTCAGCGCCCTGCCACAGTTTGTGGCAGATAACGGCTGGTCCTCTTTTGCCGCCGGTAAGCAGCAGATCATTCTGGGCGGCGGCATTGCTAAATCGCTGAACGTGAAGCAGGGCGACTGGATCACCATCATGATCCCCAACAACGATGGTGATAACAAACTGCTTCAGCCTAAACGTATCCGGCTTCAGGTCAGCGGTATTCTGCAACTGAGCGGCATGCTCGATCACAGCCTGGCGCTGGTGCCACTCGCCGATGCACAGCACTATCTGGAGATGGGTGACAGCGTGTCCGGCATCGCCCTGAAGATGACCGACCCGTTCCAGGCGGTCAAACTGGTGCGGGATGCCGGTGAAGCGACCCGTTCCTACGTCTACATCAAGAGCTGGATTGGCACCTACGGCTATATGTACCGCGATATTCAGATGATCCGCGCCATCATGTATCTGGCGATGGTGCTGGTGATTGGCGTCGCCTGCTTTAACATTGTCTCAACGCTGGTGATGGCGGTGAAGGATAAGAGCAGTGACATTGCGGTGCTTCGTACCCTCGGTGCTAAAGACCGGCTGATCCGCGCCATCTTCATCTGGTACGGTTTGCTGGCAGGCCTGCTGGGCAGCGTCAGCGGCGTGATCGCGGGCGTGCTGGTGGCGCTGAATCTGACCTCACTGGTGCGCGGGCTGGAGTCGGTTACCGGTCATCATCTGCTGGCGGGTGATATCTACTTCATTGATTTCCTGCCGTCGGAACTGCACTGGATTGATGTGTTCTCAGTATTGATTACCGCGATTCTGCTGAGCCTGCTGGCGAGCTGGTATCCCGCCAGACGCGCCAGCCGCATTGACCCGGCTCGGGTATTAAGCGGTCAGTGAAAAAATGCGGCGCGAATCCTTTCGCGCCGCATCTGTTTAAGACCTTTGCTGTTGGGCGCGGCCCTCAGCAACCGTTACTATCGGGTGATGTTAACCCGGAATCTGTTTAGAGCGGCTCGCCGCAGCTGCTACGCCAGGAGATTTTATGCGTACACCACGTCGCCGCATACGACTTGCCCGCCTGAAGAAAACCCGGAGAAAAGTGCATCAGCGCTTTCGCCAGCGCATTTTTGAGCGCGATCGTCAGGCCGAACTGGCCGCCCATCCTCAGCCGCATGTTGTCGTGCTGACCGGCGCAGGCATCTCAGCGGAGTCCGGCATCCGGACCTTCCGCGCCGCTGACGGCCTGTGGGAAGAGCACCACGTAGAAGATGTTGCGACGCCCGAAGGATTTCAGCGCGATCCCGCGCTGGTGCAGCGCTTTTACAATGCGCGCCGCCAGCAATTGCAGGAGGCAGAGATTCAGCCTAATGCGGCCCATCTGGCACTGGCGGAGCTGGAACAGGTATTAGGCGATAACTTTTTGCTGGTCACACAAAACATCGACAATCTGCATGAGCGTGCCGGAAACAGCCGGGTGCTGCATATGCACGGTGAGCTGCTAAAAGTGCGCTGTGTCACCAGCGGTCAGGTCATTGAGTGGACCGGTGATATCACGCCGGACGATCGCTGCACCTGCTGCCAGTTCCCCTCGGCGCTGCGGCCGCACGTAGTGTGGTTTGGTGAGATGCCGCTGGGCATGGAGCAGATTTATCAGGCGCTGGAACAGGCCGATTACTTTATCGCTATCGGCACCTCAGGCCATGTCTATCCGGCCGCGGGTTTTGTCCATGAAGCCAAACTGCAGGGCGCGCATACTGTTGAGCTGAACCTGGAGCCAAGCCAGGTGGGCAACGAATTTGCCGAGCGGCATTACGGCCTGGCGAGCGAAGTGGTGCCGGAGTTTGTGCATAAGCTGCTGCGCGCGCTTTATAAGTAAGCAGGGGCGGCTATGGCCGCCTCGCCGTTTTTTGCCCGTCATGCTGATTCCAGCCGCCCGGTGTTTATCAACATTGCGAGGTTTGCCGCAACAATCTCGTAATCAGCCGTTTTTTTCGGGCTTATTGCTTTCCCAAAGGTTATCGACAGCGCTAACCTGTCTGCGAATGATTTTACGCAACGTTGTAACCGGCTGGTCTGTTAATAATACCGGATGGCACTTTTAAAGGATGGGATATGGAACAGTTACTTGAGCGCTTTTTAAGTTATGTGGCCGTTGAGACCCAGGCTAAGCCGCAGGCGCGCCAGGTGCCCAGCAGTGAAGGGCAGTGGACGCTGGCGCGTCAGCTGCAGGAGGAGTTGCTGGCACTGGGTTTTGTCGATGTCTCCTTAAGCGATCACTGTTGCGTCATGGGCACGCTGCCCGCCAATGTTGACTGGCCGACACCAGTCATCGGTTTCATCTCTCACATGGATACCTCGCCAGACTTTACGGCGAAACATGTGAATCCGCAGATCATTGAAAATTATCGCGGCGGAGACATTGCGCTGGGCAACGGCAACGAAATTCTCTCGCCGGTGATGTTCCCGGTGCTGCACAAGCTGATTGGGCATACGCTGATTACTACCGATGGCAAAACCCTGCTGGGCGCGGATGATAAAGCGGGTATCGCTGAGATCATGACGGCGATGGCGCAACTGGCTGCGAGCGATACGCCGCACGGTGCGATCCGTGTTGCCTTTACGCCCGATGAAGAGATTGGTCGCGGCACTTCTCACTTTGATGTGGAAGGCTTTGCCGCTGACTGGGCCTACACCATTGATGGCAGTGATTTAGGGGAGTTCGAGTATGAGAACTTCAACGCTGCTTCGGCCACCGTCAAAATCGTCGGTAACAACGTGCACCCTGGCTCCGCCAAAGGGGTGATGGTCAATGCGCTGGATCTGGCAAACCAGTTTCATGCCGCGGTCCCGGCCAGTGAAAAACCGCAATATACTGACGGCTATCAGGGCTTCTATCATCTGCATCAGATCAAAGGCAGCGTCGAACACGCCGAGATGCTCTATATCATTCGTGACTTCGAAACGGAGAGTTTTGAACAGCGTAAACAGACGCTGCTGCAGATTGCCGCAGAGATCAACAAAACCCTGCACCCGGACTGTTCGGTCACCGTCGAGATCACCAACAGCTATCGCAACATGCGTGAAAAGGTTGAGCCGTTCCCGCACATCATCGAACTGGCTTTACAGGCGATGCGTGACTGCGGCATTGAGCCGGTAGTGAAACCGATTCGCGGCGGTACGGATGGATCGGCGCTGTCCTGGAAAGGGCTGCCTTGCCCGAACATCTTCACCGGTGGCTATAACTATCACGGCAAGCATGAGTTTGCTTCGCTGAATATCATGGCGAAATCGGTGGAAGTGATTGTGCGGCTGTCAGAGCTGGCGGCGCAGAAGAAGAATTAAACCCGCAGACACAAAAAAGGCTCTCTGCCACGGTGGCAAGAGAGCCTGATTCATTATCAGCTCAGATTATTCGTCGCCGAAGTACCAGTAACCGGCATTGACCAGATCAGCGATCTGCGCCAGTACCGACGGGTCATCCAGCGCATCCCCCAGATCGTCCAGTGTGATGCGATAGTGGCGCGCCAGTACCGCCATCACATCGGGATGTGAACACTCAACACGCTCACCGTTGACATAGACCGCATCGCCAATCGTCAGGACACGCAGGCCACCTAACCGGCTCAGGGTATCGCCCTGTTGCAGCGCATCATAAATTTCATCAGGCTGGTAAGGCGGTTCCGGCGGCGCGACATCGAGTTCGTGGCGTGACTGGGAAATGAATTCGCCAAACCACTGAGCGAACTGCTCCGGCTGATTGACCACATCCAGCATCAACTGACGTACGCCTTCAATCTCCTGCGGCAGAATCTGCGACGGGCAATCACGTGCAGGGACATCCGGATCGCTGAAGCGCAGGCTGCCCAGCTCATTAGCCAGCGCGTAATCTGCAAAGCCGCTGATTAACTCGCGTCCGCTGGGGGCACGGAAACCCACGGAGTAGTTCAGGGCGTTTTCCAGCGAGTAGCCTTCATGCGGGAACCCTGGCGGAATATAGAGAATATCACCCGGCTCCATCTCTTCATCGATGATGGCGTCGAATGGCTCAACCTGCAGCAGATCCGGGTGCGGGCAGTGCTGCTTCAGCGGCACCTTTTCACCGACGCGCCAGCGACGGCGACCGGCACCCTGAATAATAAAGACATCATACTGATCAAAATGAGGACCGACGCCGCCGCCAGGCACGGCAAACGACACCATCAGGTCATCAACACGCCAGTCAGGCAGGAAACGGAAAGGGCGCATCAGTGCGGCAGAGGCTTCATGCCAGTGATTGACCGCCTGTACCAGCAGCGACCAGTTGTTTTCACCCAGATGATCATAGCTCTCGAACGGGCCGTGGCTGACCTGCCATTTGCCATCCTGATGGCTTACCAGGCGGCTATCCACCTCGTTTTCCATCGCCAGACCGGCCAGTTCATCCGGTGAAAGAGGATCGACAAAGTTTTTAAAACCACGCTTCAGCACTACCGGGCGTTTCTGCCAGTAACGCTGAATAAAATCGGGCCAGTTAATATCGAGCTGATAGTCCATAAAAGGGTTCCGCTTAGGGCTGTAAATGCCAGCAAGTATAACAGCCCTGAGGGTTTTCTACTCGCGGCGATGTTCGACTTCCTGGCGCTGAAAGACCACTTCCATGCGTGTTCCGCCGAGTGCGCTACCGGAGGCGATGACGTTGCCCTCATATTGCTCAAGAATATCGCGCACCACCGCCAGACCCAGTCCCTGACCGGGACGCAGGGTATCGGCGCGCTGACCCCGGACAAACACTAAATCGCGCTTACTCTCGGGAATGCCCGGACCATCATCGTCAATATAGAGATGGAGTGCATTTTCGCTCTGAAATGCGCTGATTTCGATAAATTCCAGGCAATACTTGCAGGCGTTATCGAGCACGTTGCCGAGTACTTCCATAAAGTCATTCTGGTCGCCAACAAAGGTCAGCTCCGGTGAGATATCCAGCGAAATCGCCACACCTTTACGCTGATAGACTTTATTCAGGGCCGAGCAGAGCTTGTCGAGCAGACCGGAAACGGAATGCAGATCGCGCTGCAGCGGATTGTGATCGGCCTGCATACTGGCGCGATGAAGATAATAACCGACCTGCTGCGAGATTCGACTAATCTGCTCCAGCATCACCGGCTCAGCCTGTTCCACCGTCAGTTCCTTGCCGTTGCGCAGCGAGCGCAGGGTGCTCTGCAACACGGCCAGCGGCGTTTTCAGGCTGTGGGTCAGGTCTGAAAGCGTGGTGCGATAGCGGGTATAGCGTTGCCGCTCATTGGTCAGCAACAGATTGAGGTTACGCACCAGACTGCGCAGTTCCTGCGGCGGATTATCCGCCAGATTTTCGCGCTGACTGGTCTCCAGTTCGCGCACCTGCTGTGTCAGCGCGCCAATCGGCCGCAGACTCCAGTGCGCCGCCAGCCACAGCAACGGAATGATCAGTATCAGGTTGGCTGCCAGCACATAGCTGAACCACGACCAGACCACATCAGAATGCTGCAACTCCTGCGGGATAGAGTCGACCACCACAATGGTGAGCGCGGGCAGATTCGTGGTGGCATCGTAACGGTTAACGGCGACCGAGTGGGTAAAGGTATCGTTGCTGTCATTGTCCCAGTCGTTGAGTCGTTGCTGAGCATTCAGGTTATTGCCCATTGCCACCATGCTGGTACGGTTACTGGTATCAATCTCGTAGAAGTCAGGCTTCAGCAGCCATTCACGGCGGATCTTCTTGCGGATCTCTGGCACGTCGCGTTGTTGCCACAACAGTTTGCCGTGCTCATCGTAAATAAATACCAGCGTCGGGAAGTTGAGCGTCATCCGTTCCGGCTGGGCGATGGTGAGTTTGTTGTCATGCCATTGCGCCAGCGTAAAGAACAGGTTGCTCTCGCCGCGCATCACGCGGTAGGTGTTTTTATCGAAACTGACCACATAGCCAATCACCGCCACCATGCCATAGGAGAGTGAGAGGAAGAGGACGATCGCTGCGGAGGCCAGCAGAAAGCGGGCGCGCAGCGAAATAGGGCGATAACGATTAAACCAGGACATGGTCAGAGATCAAAGCGGTAGCCCTGGCCACGCACGGTGGCGATCACGTCAGTAGGATGCAACGCCAGAATTTTTTTGCGCAGACGTCCCATAAGAACGTCGATGGTGTGGCTTTCACGCAGTTCAGCGTCAGGATAGAGCTGCAGCATCAGCGAGTCTTTGCTCACCACTTTGCCCGCGTTACGGATCAGTGTTTCAACAATGGTGTACTCAAAGGCCGTGAGCTTCACCGGCTGTTCATTGACCGTCAGTTCACGGCGGGAGAGATCAACCTGAAACGGGGCCATATCGATGATTTGCGAGGCATGTCCGCTGTTACGACGCATCAGCGCCTGCAGGCGTGCCGCGACTTCTTCAATGTGAAACGGTTTGGTGACGTAGTCATCCGCACCGGCTTCCAGCGCCTCAACTTTGGCCTGCCAGCCTTCACGGGCGGTCAGCACCAGAATCGGCTGGCGCACGGCATCGCTGCGCCAGCGGCGAATCAGAGACATACCATCTTCATCCGGCAGGCCGAGATCCACCAGCGCGATATCGGGCAGATGTTCCCGAAGAAAATAGTCAGCTTCTTTGGCGTCTTCGGCGGCATCGACCTGATGGCCCATGTCACGTAACTGGACGGCGAGATGATGGCGCAGCAGGGCATTGTCTTCAACAACCAGAACACGCATAGAAATTCCTTACACTCTGTTTGAGTCAACCTGCAGAAAGTATACGCGAAATGTATTAAACAAGATGTTAACGCAGACCGGACTGGGCCGGTCTGCGGCGGGCATTATTTCAGATCGTCAACCATCTGGATAGCGCGGCCAATGTAGTTTGCAGGCGTCATCTGCTTCAGACGGACTTTTTCCTCTTCCGGCAGCGCCAGGCTGTCGATAAAGGCCTGCATGCCGGCGGCATCGACGCGTTTACCGCGCGTCAGCTCCTTCAGCTTTTCATAAGGCTTCTCAATGCCGTAACGGCGCATTACCGTCTGGATCGGTTCTGCCAGCACTTCCCAGTTGTGATCCAGTTCATCCAGCAGACGATCGCGGTTCACTTCCAGTTTCGAGATGCCTTTCAGCGTCGCCTGATAGGCGATCAGCGCATAACCGACGCCCACACCGAGGTTACGCAGCACGGTGGAGTCGGTCAGATCGCGCTGCCAGCGTGAGACCGGCAGTTTGCTGGCCAGATGCTGCATTACCGCGTTCGCCAGGCCCAGATTGCCTTCGGAGTTTTCGAAGTCAATTGGGTTCACTTTGTGCGGCATGGTCGACGAGCCAATCTCGCCCGCAATGGTCTTCTGTTTGAAATGGTTCAGCGCCACATAACCCCAGATATCGCGATCGAAATCGATCAGGATGGTGTTAAAGCGGGCGATGCAGTCGAACATTTCGGCAATATAGTCGTGCGGCTCAATCTGGGTGGTGTAAGGGTTCCAGGTGATCCCCAGCGAGGTGACGAAGTTCTCGCTCAGCGCATGCCAGTCCACTTCGGGATAGGCGGCAATGTGGGCGTTGTAATTCCCTACAGCGCCGTTGATTTTGCCCAGCACCTCAATCTGTTTCAGCTGACGTAACTGACGCTCCAGACGGTAAGCGACGTTCGCCATCTCTTTACCCATCGTCGACGGAGTAGCCGGCTGGCCGTGGGTGCGGGAGAGCAGCGGAATGTCACGATATTCGCTGGCAAGATCTTTCACAGCGGTAATCAGCTGCTGCCAGTAAGGCAGGATCACGTCACGACGGGCTGTTTCCAGCATCAGGGCGTGCGACAGGTTGTTGATATCTTCAGAAGTACAGGCGAAGTGGATAAATTCAGAAACAGCATGCAGGGCAGGGACGTCGGCAACTTTCTCTTTCAGGAAATACTCAACCGCTTTGACGTCGTGGTTGGTGGTGCGCTCAATGGTTTTGATGCGCGCGGCATCTTCTTCGGAAAAACCGGCGACAATCGCATCAAGGAAAGCGTTTGCGTCGGCATCAAATGCAGGAACTTCCTTGATCTCTGCGGTCGCGGCCAGTTTTTGTAACCAGCGAACTTCAACCTCAACGCGGAATTTCAGCAAACCGAATTCGCTGAAAATCGCACGCAGCGGGCTGACTTTATCGCCGTAACGACCATCGACAGGTGAGACGGCGGTCAGAGAGGATAATTCCATCAGTGCAACTCCTGAATCATTTAGCAGTGTTTTGCCGCACCGACTTAGTAAGTCAGTGGCAGCCGGGATAAGAGGGTTTTCGCTTCACGCAGCAAACGCTGACGCGAGAACATCAGTTGCAGTCGGCCACCACCGACCTGCTGCCACAATACGGCAGCACGGATACCGGCTAACAGGGTGGCGCGCACTTTACTCTGTACCTGCGTATTCTGCAGTACCGCAGGCGAACCGGTGACCTGAATACGCGGGCCAAGCGGGCTGATCACATCCACATAGATGGCAGCCATCGCGCTGAGAATGGTGTCTGATTCCAGTTCATAATGCGCCAGCTGGCGATCCAGCTGAGTGATGCGCTGGGCCAGCGTCGCCATGGCCGTTTTACTGGCGCTGAGCTTGCGCTCCAGCACCATCATGCTCAGGGTGTAACGCGTCAGCTCTGCACCTGCACCCTGACGACTGCTGCTGTTCAGCACCGCCATCAGCGTTTCAAGTCCGAGGCGCAGGTTGGCTTCATTGTTGCCAAACACCGCCAGCGTTGAGCCAGGATTAAGGTCCAGCACGCTGCGCAGCGACACGGTCAGCGCCTCCGGCTGGCAATGACCCTGCTGAGCCAGCTGCTGCACCAGATGGGCCGACTGACAGATGCCCGCCAGCGCCAGCGTAATTTCCTGATAATTTTTCGCCACGGTTACTCCTGTTTACGCGTCATCAATGCGGGCTGAGCCCGCTTACTCCGCCACTAACGGCAGACGCTGTTCGATAATACCGCCACCGAGGCAGACCTCGCCAAGGTAAAACACCGCAGACTGACCCGGCGTCACCGCTGCAACCGGCTCGTCGAAACGCACCTCAATCCGATCGTCGCCGTGTGGGATAATCTCACAGGGAATATCGGTCTGACGATAGCGGGTTTTCACGGTGCAGCGAAGCGGGGCGGTAATCGGCTGGCGATCAACCCAGTGCAGCTGCTGCGCAATCAGGCCGACGGACATCAGACGCGGATGATCGCCGCCCTGGGCAACAATCAGGCGGTTACGCGCCACATCTTTGTCGACCACATACCAGGGATCATCTTTGCTCTCTTTCAGGCCGCCAATACCCAGGCCTTTACGCTGTCCCAGAGTATGGTACATCAGCCCCTGATGTTCACCGACGATCTGGCCTTCGGTGGTTTCTATTTCGCCAGGCTGAGCCGGGAGATAGCGCGCCAGGAAGTCGCGGAATTTGCGCTCACCGATAAAGCAGATGCCGGTCGAGTCTTTCTTCTTCGCGGTGATAAGGTCGAGCTGTTCGGCAATGCGGCGCACTTCCGGTTTTTCCAGCTCGCCAACCGGGAACAGACTTTGGGCGATCTGCTGGTGGCTCAGGGTATAGAGGAAGTAGCTCTGATCTTTGTTGCCATCCAGACCGCGTAGCAGCTGGCTCTGGCCAGCCACGTCCTGACGACGCACGTAGTGACCGGTGGCGATAAAATCTGCGCCGAGATCCTCAGCCGCGAACTCCAGGAACGCTTTGAATTTGATCTCTTTGTTGCAGAGGATATCGGGGTTGGGCGTGCGGCCTGCTTTGTACTCTTCGAGGAAATGCTCAAAGACGTTATCCCAGTATTCAGCGGCAAAGTTAACTTTGTGCAGCTTCATACCCAGCTTGTCGCACACCGCTTGCGCATCCGCCAGATCGTCCGCGGCGGTACAATACTCCTCGCCATCGTCTTCCTCCCAGTTCTTCATGAACAGGCCTTCAACCTGGTAACCCTGCTGTTGCAGTAACCAGGCGGAAACGGAAGAATCGACGCCGCCGGACATACCGACGATCACTTTTTTCTGGCTGTTGTCAGACATGACACGCTCGCATTACGATAAAAAAACAGGCGGCGCATTCTATCATGCAGAAGGCAGGCGCGCACCCTCGTGAAACGGCCACCGGAACGGGCTGACCAGATGTAGCGGGTAGCGCGTGCCCTGTTGCCACAGGCGTACGCTTTCCGCGACCAGCGGCGAACGCAGGTTAGAGGCAGTGAGAATCTGCGCTGGCGGCAACCACCAGCAGCAATCGATGTCGCTGTCCTGCGGCTGGGTTGGCGCTTTTTCCGCCAGATCCACGCCAAACAGAAAACGCACAAAAGGCGTACTGTCGGGCGCGATCCACTGGTTTATCGCGATGAAATAGTGCATCGGCGTGGCGATGCCGGTCTCTTCATAGAGTTCGCGCTCTGCGGCTTCCAGCAGAGTTTCATCCGCTTCAAGATGTCCGGCGGGCTGGTTCCAGGTGGGGCGACCGTTAATCGTCTCTTCCACTACCAGTAATTCACCTTCGGCCTGAACCAGACAGGCGACAGTAACATGAGGTTTAAACATCACTTCTCCGCAATTGTTAACCTGAGGTTATAAAAAACCGGTTTTCAGAGCGCACTTTCGCTGAGTTCACGCCACGCGCCCGGAGCCAGATCGTCGAGCGAATAACTCCCCATCGCGTACCGGATCAATCGCAATGTGGGAAAGCCAATGTGGGCGGTCATCCGACGAACCTGACGATTACGGCCTTCATACAGCGTGATTTTCAGCCACTGCGTCGGGATGTTTTTACGTTCGCGTATAGGTGGCTGACGTGGCCAGAGCCACTCAGGCTCAGCCACTTTTTCTACCCCAGCGGGCAGCGTCAACCCATCTTTCAGATTAACCCCATCCCGCAAAGGCTGCAGATCCGTCTCCTGTGGCTCGCCTTCCACCTGCACATAATAGATCTTACCTGTGCGTTTGCCGGGCTGAGTCAGCGCAGCCTGCAGCGCGCCGTCGTTGGTCAGCACCATCAATCCTTCGCTGTCGCGATCGAGGCGACCTGCGGCATAAACCTCTGCGACGCTGACAAAATCCTTCAGGGTTCGGCGGCCCGCTTCATCGGTGAACTGCGGTAACACGTCGAACGGTTTGTTAAACAGAATCACGCGGCGCGGAGCCGGAGGACGGGCAGGGGAACGCCGCGCATCACGCGTCGGGCGGCTGAATCGTTTATCCTGGTGAATTCGTTGAGAAGTTTTTCGCATGGGCTTTGCAGTCAGAAACATTCGGCGCATTATAACGTGAAATTGCGGTGATTGGCGTGGCGGAAATATTCAAGTAGTATTGACGCGCATCTTACAAATCATTAACAAACGCCCAGGAGAGGTTAATGGAAAGCAAAGTAGTTGTTCCGGCGGAAGGTCAGAAAATCACCCTGAATCAGGGCAAGCTTACAGTGCCAAACAATCCGGTCATTCCTTACATTGAGGGTGACGGTATCGGTGTTGATGTTTCCCCGGTAATGCTGAAAGTCGTCGATGCGGCGGTGAAGAAAGCCTACAACGGCGAGCGTAAGATCTCCTGGATGGAGATTTACACCGGTGAGAAGTCAGTTGAACTCTACGGCCAGGATGTCTGGCTGCCACAGGAAACTCTCGACTTAATTAAAGAATATCGCGTGGCCATTAAAGGCCCACTGACCACCCCGGTCGGCGGCGGTATTCGTTCACTGAACGTGGCCCTGCGTCAGGAGCTTGACCTCTACGTCTGCCTGCGTCCGGTACGTTACTACAAAGGCACGCCAAGCCCGGTTAAACGTCCTGAAGAGACCGACATGGTGATCTTCCGTGAAAACTCCGAAGATATCTATGCCGGTATCGAGTGGAAAGCGGGCTCTGCCGAAGCGGACAAAGTGATCAAGTTCCTGCGCGAAGAGATGGGCGTGAAGAAAATTCGCTTCCCTGAGCAGTGCGGTATCGGCGTTAAGCCATGTTCAGAAGCGGGCACCAAACGTCTGGTGCGCGCGGCAGTGGAATACACCATCACTAACGATCGTGATTCACTGACCCTGGTCCACAAAGGCAACATCATGAAGTTCACCGAAGGCTCTTTCAAAGACTGGGGATACCAGTTAGTGAAAGAAGAGTTCGGCGGCGAACTGATCGACGGTGGCCCGTGGATGAAGTTCAAAAACCCGAACACCGGCAAAGAGATCATCGTTAAAGATGTGATTGCTGATGCGTTCCTGCAACAGATCCTGCTGCGTCCGGCTGAGTATGACGTTATCGCCTGTATGAACCTGAACGGTGACTACATCTCTGACGCTCTGGCAGCGCAGGTTGGCGGTATTGGTATCGCACCAGGCGCCAACATCGGTGACGAGTGTGCGCTGTTCGAAGCGACCCACGGTACAGCACCTAAGTATGCAGGTCAGGATAAAGTGAACCCAGGTTCAATTATTCTGTCCGCAGAAATGATGCTGCGTCACATGGAGTGGTTCGAAGCGGCTGACCTGATTGTTAAAGGTGTTGAAGGCGCTATCGCTAACAAGACCGTGACTTACGATTTCGAACGCCTGATGGATGGCGCTAAACTGCTGAAATGTTCAGAGTTTGGTGACGCGATCATCGAAAATATGTAATCGGCTTTACGTAACATACAGCCAACACGAATGTAAAAATCGTGTTGGCTTTTTACTTCCGGCTTTCTTTCCCCAAAACTCTTCATAAAATCACCTTCACGCAGCAACCACAATCCAGGCTTTGCCGCGATCATCGTTATAGCGATTACTCATCTAAGCGCTTATTGCTCTCGCACCGTACTGTTTAAAACATTTTCTCAGTGAGAGTGCTGCTAAATCATTTCCCGCTACATGGCATTTTACTCTCTCTGCAAATTGAATTGTCTGATGCCACGGTAAAAGAGTGAGTGAACGCATATCTGTCATCCACCCTGTCACGCCTGATTGGTTAAACGACCCTCTGTTAATCTCTTTCAGTACCAGTTAAGCGCCCGGCATTAAATGTGTCGGGCCACGTTATTTGCTCCTTACAGCTGATTCATTTTTGTAACCTGTACCACAAAAAAATAGAGTTACGCATGATCCGGTTGCCGCAGACGTGTACGCTTCTGCCGATACAGAGGGAGAGCATTATGGATGATGAAGCGGTAAGTGATGCTATTGCGGCATGTCGCCTGCTATTTGGACAGGCGGTGATGGAAATCGTGGCTGAAAATAAGCCTGTGACTGGTGAAGCCATTTCTGAAAAAATTCATCAAATGTTTACCGGAATCAACCCGGAACCCGTGATGACGCTGGCTATCAGCCTGCTGACAACCCGCGCCGACTGACCGATCCCGGTCATCAAGCCAGAGACCTCAGGCCGCCATGGGCGTAATGCCAGTCAGTTAAGCGACAGGTGATAACGCAGTCTGGTGCCGCTCAGGGGCTGGCGGTCCTCGCGCCGCTGCGCGGTTCCTTCACTTCATTCGCCTGCCTGACGGACCGCCGGGGATGGCACATCCTGTGCCGCCCCACCTTTCGCCCGCGTCCTGCGGGCTCTCCTGGCAGACTCATTCTGTTCAGTGCTGCGGATTGCCTGCCCCTGAGCGACCCCGGCCTGCTCAGGCCCGCACTGCGGCTCGCTCGCCCGGAAAAAAAGCTGGCACGTTTGACCGTGACAGCTTTTACAAATCTAATCTTAACTGACCAGTATTACGCCATGGGCGGCCTTTTCCTTTTCTGCATGCTGGCCCGGCAGGGCCGACGCCGTAAAATAATAATCCGGTTAATAATTCAGGCCTGTCTCTGGCCTGTCGTGCTGGCCTCATATTTTAACAATATCGCAACTATGGAACCAATCTGACACTGCGCTGACTAATTTGCTGACTATACCGTTACGTTACCGTTTTCAGAACGTTAACCGGGCGAGTCTTACTTTTATTCAGCCAGAACGGCGTAGCCTTTGCGCAGAGGATGTCAGACATGCGGGTTTTAATTATTTGTCGGGATAATATTGGCGACACCTTACTGACCACGCCGCTGATCAGTGCGCTGGCGCAATCGGGGCAGCATCAGGTCGACGTGCTGACTAACAATTACGCTGCGCCAGTGTTGCAGCATAATCCCGATATCCGGCAGCTCTTCTATTACACCAAACTGCATCACCGTGAGGCAGGGCAGGGACGACTGGCCTGTGTATTACAGCGACTGAAGCTGATGCTGACCCTGAAAAAACAGCGTTACGATGTGGTGATTCTGGCAAAAAGCCGCTGGGATCAGCATGGCCTGAAGTGGGTTAAAACAGTGCGTCCTGCCAGAGTGATCGCCCTGGGCCATCCCCATCCGCTGATTACCGATCTGTTGCCGCCACCCAGCCAGTCGCCGTGTCATATCAGTGAAACCCTGTTTAGCCTGGGGCGGCCTTTCAATCTCAGCGCCACAGCGCCAGGCAAACTGACGCTGCTACCGGATGCGGCAATCGCGGCCAGCCTGCGTGACAGCTGTGCAATTGATCCCGCTGTTCCGGTCTATGCATTGCAAATCAGCGCCCGCAAGCCGAGCCAGCAGTGGGAAGCCGCGCGGTTTGCCGGGCTGGCTGAAAAAATCGCGGCGCGTCATTCCTGCCAGATAATGCTGCTCTGGTCACCCGGCAGCCGTGATAATCCGCGTCATCCGGGAGATGATGAAAAAGCGCGTGAAATTATGGCGCTCTGCCCGCATCTGCCAATCAAAGCGGTGGCAACCACCAGCCTGCCGCAGTTGATTGCAGCAATGTCGTTGTGTCAGGGGCTGGTGAGCAGTGATGGCGGGGCAATGCACATTGGTGCGGCGCTGGGATTGCCGGTCGTCGCGCTGTTTGGCGACAGCGATCCGGCATGCTGGCACCCGTGGCAGGTTAACTATCAGGTGCTGCAACCGGGGTCACGTGAGGTCAATGCGCTGAGCAGCAGCGAGGTCTATGACGCGTTCGCCCATACCATTACTCAGTAATCCTCTTCAGGCCAGCGTCCCAGTCTGGCCGCTTCACACAGCATGGCGACCGTCAGTGGACGATAAGGCTGTGCTGTGCCCGCAGTAAACCAGTTTGCCACTGCAAAGCGCCGTCGGCGCGGCTCCGGAAAATAGCGGGCGTCATCATAGTGTTCTGAACAGACGCCGAAAGTGATAAAAAAATCACTCATCAGAATGGCAAAATCCACCTCACTCAGCGGTAACTGCTGGATATGAAACCCCGTCCGATCCACTTTCCGGAACCAGCCCAGTGCGGTTGGCTGATTGTGGTGCTCAATCAGCGCAATGATGGATTGAGAAAGGTCGTTCATTACCCCACCAGCTTCGCCACGGCCTGCCCGACCTCATCGGCCTTGATCGTTGCCATCGGATGCTGTGAGGCGGTTTTATCCGGGCGGTGAATAATGATGTGCCGATCGCTGTCCTGGCAGGGACCGGTATAGCGCGGATTGGCGGTGGAGAACAGGCTGACCGTTGGCGTCTGTGCGGCCACGGCGATGTGCAGTGGACCGGTGTCCCCGGTAACCAGCACATCCAGCGTGCGAATCAGGCTAATCAGGCCGCTGAGATTCGTTTTACCCGCCATCGGGGTCACACGCTGACGGTAGTGCAGGGGCAGGCTTTCAATAAATTCCTGCTCAAGAGGCTGCTCAGCGGCGGTGCCGGTAACGATAATTTCCGTGTCAGGCCAGCGTTCAAGCAAGGCTGTCGCCAGCTGGCTGAAGGAGGCCAGCGGCCAGCGGCGAATATCTTTTGATGCCCCTAACTGAAAACCGATACGGCGATGGTCAGCCTTTGCAGTCGGACTGTTGTTCAGTGCCGGAAGGTGCATCCGGGTTTGCTCTGTCTCTGCGCCCAGGACTTCAATCAGTTTCAGCTTACGCTTGATGGTATGGTCATCGAAATAGCCTGAATAGTGATCGAGATATTTATTTAGCAGAGGCGATTCGCGGCCGTAATGATCGCGCACAATCACCTTACTGCCGGTCAGTACCGAGCTCATAATATCGTAGGGGAAATGGGCGTGTAATATTACTGACAGGTCAGGTTTCTGGCGGCGCAGTTTGAAAAAAAGTGGCAGGAAATTCGCCAGTTTGTTATCCCAGATATAGATCTGATCAAACCAGTTATAACGGCTGACGAGATCCTTATTTTTCTTGCTGGAAACCAGAATAAATTTGCTGGTGGGAAAGCGATTTTTCAGGCTCAAGATAGCCGGCGTATTCATCAGAAAATCGCCCAGTGCCGTGGTGGAGTATATCACCACTGTTTGTGGGGCCAGGTCGTGCAAGGCCTGTGGTTTTGTTCTGCTGGAAAATCGAGAATAGAGCGTTAAAAGTCGGTCTATCAGATAAATCTTTTTTTTCTTCACGTCTGAATTCTCTTGAATTTACCAATGTTATTAACAGGGAAATATTATGGAGTGTTAGAGATTAACGCTACAGAGAAAGTTCATTATGACAGGATGTTTTTTTCAGTCATTGAGTTTTTGTTTGAAATACACTCGCTTTCTGGTTTAAATAAAAATGAACTTTAATTTTTTGTTATTTGGAAGATGTTTTATGTGCACTTTTATTAATGAATGATTACGGCTTGTAATTCTATGAAAAACTAATAGCAGGTTAATTATTAGCGGAATTATTCTATGACTTCTATCTATTAAAAAACATGCGATAAAACAAACCCCGGCACGTGTGCCGGGGCAGGGTATTACGACTGTGGCTGACCCACCGGGCCTGAACCCAGCGTACCGCCCGGTGACGACTGACCGCTTGGTGCATGAGGGCGGCCATCATCTTTAATTGCGTCGCTCTTCTGCGAGCAGCCCGCCAGAGAGGTTAAGGTCGCTGCAACCAGCAGCAGGGCAGGAATTGTTTTCATAAGGTCACCTTGATGTTGTCAGAAAGAGACGAAACCAGACTAAGCATAGATACTTACCGCATTCTGGCCTGAAAAGGCTTATCTTTCAGATGTTTCTCAGCCGGCGGAAGGCGGCCTGGCAAAAAAAAACGGAAGCCAGTGGCTCCCGTTCTGTTGACGTTCAGCGCTATTACTTGCGGCCCAGCAGGAAGCCGATAAATACGCCAACGCCTGCAGCAACGGCCAGACCTGCAACAGGATTGGATTGAACCTGATCCTTGATACAGTCAGCAGCATCGCGGGCAGCATAGCTTGCCTGATTGGTGTAACGGCGTGCTGCGCCTTTAGCCTGATGCTCAGATGAACCGGTTGCTGCACCCCATTGTTCCTGAACTGCGCCAGCGGCTTCTTTTACTTTATCTTCGATTTTTCCTGACATTTATTGCTCCTTGGTTTTGAGTGAGACCCTCAAAGCGTAGCAAAGATAGTGAATTCTGCTCCTCCAGCGGAGGAAAATGGGCTAAAAAATCATTTCTGGCTGTTAATGGCGCTGCGTTTGCGGGTAAGGGATTTACTGTCTAGCCTTTGGAAAGAGAGGCGCACTCAGGCGCTGCCACAGCCATAGCCAAAGCTACAGCCGGAGGATAAGCAATGAAACGTGATGCACTGAATGATGACGACTATGACGAAGTCTGCCGGGTCATTGGCGATGCGGTCATTGTGCTTTCGGAGCGCGGCCATGACACCCGCCGTGGCGAAATCTACGACCTGCTTAAACGTATACGTCAGCAGCGGGCCCACAGTGAACGCGATGAGCAGCGGATGCTGGATCATGCTATCCGGCTGATTAAGCCTGAGGTTTAGCATAGTGCGGAAACGCTGCGCTACTGCAGCAGGACGCCCTGAATCAGACTGGCCTCAACAATCGTAACCTCATTAATTTTCAGCGCCTGCATATAACCTTCAACCAGTAAGAGATTGCTGACATCAGTGGCCCGGTAGTCGCCCGGGAGTTCACTGTCGCCTTTCCAGACCTGCTGCTGCGACAGCTGACTTAATGTCGTCAGGCTGTAGCGATGGGGTTTGCCCGGTAACTGATTGCGGATTGAAAAACCATGTACGCCGCCGATGCCAATGACCCGACGGCTCGCCAGATCCTGTTTAATCTGCGGACTGACCTCATTAGCGGCATAAAATTGCACAAAGCGCAGTACCGACTGCCGCCAGGAGCCAATCGGATTAGGGGATTTGGCCTCCGGGCTGTTCTTCAGCACCGTCAGAATAAAGTTTTTCAGCGTCACTGAGGCCAGTTTGCCCTGATAGATATCCGCAACCGGCTGACCCGCCTGCTGTCGCCAGGCAGTCATCTGCATCGATCCCCCACCAATATCCCAGACCAGCAGTTGCTCATCACGGATCGCCGGATCGTTAAGCGCGGCTTTAGCGGAGAGGAAACCGAGTTTCGCTTCCTGCTGCTGCGAGATGATGCTGATTTGCGCACCGGTCTGGCGCTGCAACTGATCGATGACCGCCTGACCGTTGCTGGCGTTGCGGAACACCGCCGTGGCAACGCCGCTGATCCGCTGTGGATGAAAGCGCTGTGCCTGCGTTAAAAGCTGCTGCAGGGCAGCGGCACCTTCATGAGTCATTGCCGGGCTGAGCTGATTATCTGTTGAATGCGCTAAGGCCTCGTTCCATGCCACGGCGCGCTGATCCTGATACAGCATCTTTTCGATGCGCAGCTGGCAGACATTGACACGGGCTACCGCAATTTTGGTGGTGCCGGAACCGATATCCAGACCGGCGCGGATTTGCTGGCAGCGATCGGCCTGGGCAGCAGCGGCAAAAAACAGTGAGCAGAACAGCGTGACAGCAGACAGCGCAGCAGAACGCATAGCGACTCCGGGTGCAATGAGGATCAGAGTGAACGGGCGGCGACGCAGGCCGGATAGACGCTCACCAGGAAGTGACGCAGATGATCAAAACACCATTCGGCGTCATCCGCCTGCGGGCAATAGAACTGAATAGTGATCTTTTCATAATCGCGCTGACGCTGGCGCAGCGGTGACCAGCTCCAGTCGAGTACCGAACGGGCATAATTGACCAGCGTCTCCGCGGGCATCTGATGTTGCTGCTCCTGCCCGGTCAGGTAGCGATAAAAGTTCGCTTCCAGCTGCAGCGCCTCCTCAAAGCCGTGTTGCGGCAGGTCGGGACGAAAAGCCACATCGATAAAGCCACAGACCGCATCTGCCTGCTGCTGCCAGTCGCAGGCCAGGGTCATAAACAGCCCCTCCTGCAGATTGATCTCCTCGACCAGCCGCCGCAGATTCACTGAATGGTTCAGCACCGCGATCTCCTCAAGGCGACCGGTTTCCAGCGTCAGATCAAAGCCACAGGGATTCACGGAGCCATCCGCATTGCGGGTGGCGGGGAAGGGGAAGTCGATATAACCGTTGTTATCCAGACGCTTTTCCATCGGGGAGACCTGCTGCTTGACGTTTCCTGACAATAAACCATCTGGCAGCAGGATTCATCCCTTATGGACAGGTCCAGGTGATTTGGGTGTCCTGGTAAGGGTTGATCAGGCGGAACTGCTTATCTGACAGGCGCTGCGCGTAATAGCCCTCAGGCGTGACGGCGGAGGGAACATATTTAAAGCGATCCAGCGACTGCAGCGGGCCACTCTTAACGCCGACCTTATCCCGGGTCACGGTGAAGCTATTAACCAGATCAAAAATCACGCCCTGGGTATGCCCCATCGACTGACCATAAATTGTCGAGACCTCACCCGGACATTCCACCCCTTTCGGGCCAGATGAACATCCAGTCACCATCGCGATGAGGATAAAAATGCTGAGACGCATCATGATTTTCTACCTGCTTCAATCCCTGGGAGTTTCGTGGCGCAGAGTCTATCCTGCTGCGTCACTGATTACTTAATCATAGCAGTTTACGCTGCGCTTCCTGTTTGTGATTTGTTTAATCGTTAAGCAACAGGAATGTAAAAGGGTGACTTTGCTTATCAATAAACGTTATTCTTGGCTCCTTTGCGCACCACTTAGGCAAATCCAGGGATAAATGATGAACGAAGAAGAAGCAAGTCTAATGATTATTCGCCATGCGATTGACCAGTTAGAAGCCGATAAGAAGCAACAGGTGATCGCTTGTTCAGCGGAAATACGTGCAGCAATGCAGGCTTATGATAGCGAGAATGCCGGGCTGGCACTGATGTTAGTGGCCGCCGAGGTAGCAGCCGAATAATCATATCCGGTCAGTGTGGCAGCCTGTTACGCTGGCCGGATTACTTTATTTTTTCTCAACTTTCAGATTTCTTCGCACGCCGATTCTATCTTTCAATGGTCTTGCTGCGGGTTGCCCCGCGCCCCTTCTCTGTCCTGTGATGTGTTAAGCTAAAAAACCTCAATAAAATCAGCGGAGACACAGCATGAAGGCAGCATTAATTGCCCTGGGCCTGCTGGCCTGTCACATCGCACCCGCCTGGAGCGAGACGGAATTTCAGCTTAACTGTCCCGGCCGGACAACCATGACCGTTTCGCGTGCCGAATATGGTTTAACCACGTTAATGTGGCCGCCGGGGCATTTCCAGATTGCTGCCGGTCAGCAGCGTACCCGTTTAGAGGCGGGTGATAAGGTGGCGATTACCCGCTTTCGCAATGGCGATCAGCTGATTGTGAACCAGCGCAGCCAGGCGACCTTTTTTGTCTACCGCGACAGCGATAAACTGCTGCCCTGCAGCCGCAGCGAAAAACGCGATGTTGATGCGTTGAGCCTGGAGCGCTACGACGATCGTCAGCACTCCGACACTTAACCCACGGAGCCACTATGCAACCCGAGATTACCGATAAGGTCACAACGCAGGATCTGGATGAAGTCAGGCTGGGTCTGACTGCGTTCAACAGCAAATATATTAATATTGATGAGATCAGATCGATCGGCGTGTTTATTCGTGATGACCAGGGCAGAAAGCTGGCCGGACTGACCGGATCAACCGCCGGAAACTGGCTGCGGATTGATATGCTGTGGGTGAGTGAGGTGCTACGCGGGCAGGGGGCGGGCAGCAAGCTGATGCAGGCGGCAGAGCAGGAGGCGCGGGATCGCGGCTGCCGCTTTGCCCAGGTGGATACCGCCAGTTTTCAGGCGCGACCGTTTTATGAAAAGCTCGGCTATACGCTGCGCTTCAGCCTGGATAACTATCCGCGGCATCATCAGCGCCACTATCTGACGAAAGCCCTGTAATCAGAACAACGGTTGCTGACGCAAATCCAGCGGATGCTGTTCTGCTTCATCAATCGCGGCCAGCCAGCTCTGCAGCGTGACTTTTTTCCAGGAGAGATGCCCGCGCGTGGTACTCATCAGCACCACGTCGGGACGCAGGGAGCGGTAAAACTCCAGCGTCTGGCTCAGCTCAGCCGGATTACTGTCCGGCACCAGCACCGTGATCCAGCGGTCATGCGAACGCGTCACGGTATCGCCAACAAACAGATAGGTCAGCCCCAGCGGCGAGGTGTAGAGATAGCTGCAACTGCCCGGTGTGTGTCCTGGCGTTGGCAGCAGATGGAAATCCCCGAAGTGCGTCTCCTGCTGCGAAAAGGTGTCATCAGGCTCAGCAAAACGGCTGATGGGGCCCAGCGATCGGCTATGGCAGTAAAGTGCGCTGCTGAAGCGCTGCTGGATCAGCGCCGCACCGGGCGCGGATTCATGCCAGTGGGTGAGGTAGTGGCGGATCACGCCGCCGGTATCGGCCATGACTTCATGATCGAGCGGATTTTCTACGCGGCCAATCAACAGATTGCCGCGCGGGTGACGCAGCATAAAGCCATGCATCATCAGGTCATTAACGGCATCTTCCACCGGAAATTCCGGGGTTGAGATCCACAAATCGTCATACAACGGCTTCAATGTCGATCTCCTGAAACAAACGCTATTCCCGCAGGACGGGATGCCCGGTCGCCTGCAAACGGGCGTGGCCCTGGCTGACTGCTAATCGTGCGCTGGCACCCAAAGGCAGTGTTACGGTGTCAGCGGCATGACCAAAATCTAATCCACAAATCAGCGGCAGACCGGTGGTGTCACGCAGTCGCTGCCAGACGGTGCTGAAGTCAAACCCGTTGTCATATTCCGTCAGGGCTGTACTGGTGAAGCTGCCGGTAACGATCGCCCGCTGTCGCGCCAGAATGCCGCTCTGCTGCAGCTGAATCAGCATGCGTTCAATGCGGAACGGATGCTCATTCACATCCTCAATCACCAGAATGCCGTTCTCAAACTGCGGCATCCACGGCGTGCCAATCAGTGAGCAGATCATCGCCAGATTCCCGCCCCACAGCGTACCCTGCCATTCGCCCTCGTCAGGCGTTTCGCTTTGCCATGTCACCTCTACTGTAGGTGAAGTCAGTGCCTGCCAGAAGTGGTGAAGGGTAAATTCAGATAAGGTCGCGGCGCCGAAGTTACCGGCCAGCATCGGTGCGCTGAAGGTAATCAGGCCGACCTGTGCCAGCAGTGCCAGCTGAATCGCGGTGAAGTCGCTGTGGCCGCACAGCGCCAGCGGCTGATTCAGCAGACGGCGTTGCAGGCCGATGTAGTCGATGGACTCCAGTAACCGGCTGGCACCATAACCGCCACGCACCGCCAGCACCACATCGGGCAGCGTGCTGAGACTGGCAAGCTGGTTGATATCCGCCAGGCGCTCCGCGTCCGTACCGGCGAAGCGCTGAAAACGGCGGGTGATCACCTGCTCGTTCTCTACCTGATGGCCGGCCGCACGCAGTCGTGCAATGCCCTGCAGCGCCGCAGGCTGATTGTGACAGTAACCGGAGGGGGAGATAAGACGAACTGAACGTGAAATCATCATACTTTCCTGCTGTTAGCGCCTGACTGACGGCGATGATGGCGAAAAGCGCCGCTGAAGTCACGGTACGCGCCGCATTTTCATGCATTTAGGATAAACGGTAATTTTGCTCTCAGGCTGCCTGGGTATGATAGCATTCGCCACAACAGCTACGAGATGAAAAATTGCTGAAAATCCGACACCTTATACTCTCAGCGTTACTCCTGACCGGCTGTGCCAGCGAGCCACCGCACCATGCCGTTAAGCAGCGCAACACGCCATTAACTCAGGCACCGCCGTCCAGCGTCAATGGCACCTGGGCGATGTTTACCGAAGATGCCGCCAGTCATTATGGCGTTGATGAGAAGTTGATCAGCGCCATTATCAGTGTCGAGTCGGGTGGAAATCCGGGCGTGGTGAGCCGTTCAAATGCGGTGGGGCTGATGCAGATTAAAGCTTCGACCGCCGGGCGCGAAGTCTATCGCACGCTGGGCCGTCGTGGTCAGCCGTCGAATGCCGAGTTGCGCGATCCGGCCAAAAATATTGATATCGGCACCGCCTATATCCGCATTCTGCAGAACTCCGCGCTGTCGGGCATCCGCGATCCGCTGACCCTGCGCTATGCCACCATCGTCTCTTATGCCAACGGCGCAGGAGCGTTACTGCGGACTTTCTCCAGCGATCGCGATCGGGCCATTGCGATGATCAATGCGATGTCACCGGATGAGTTCTATCAGCATGTGCAGAACAAGCATCCGGCGGCGCAGGCCCCGCGCTATCTGTGGAAAGTCACCACGGCTTACCGCACTATCTGACCGATTGTGATTAGTCCTGCGGCGTGAGCAGTAGCCGCGCCGTGGGATAGTCGATGATCAGCACCTTGATGTAGCCGCCCAGCAGCGCACCGCGAATCGCCTGCGCTTTCTCTCTTCCGCCTGCCAGCCCGACCACCTGTGGACACTGTTTCACCTGCGCCAGCTCCATACCAATCACCGGATCTTCTTCTGCTTTCAGCACCGGCTGTCCGCAGGCGTCGAAATAGTGCAGACAGATATCGCCTACCGCACCGCGCGCCGCCAGCGTCTGTAGCATCCTGCCATCGTAGTAGTTGCCCGAATTACGTAACAGCGCCGACGGCTCCAGATCGCCAATGCCGACAATCGCCAGGTCGACCTGCTCAAATTTACTCAGAACCTCGGCGACCTCCGCGTTGGCAGAGAGCCGCTGGCGATCGCTGACCGAATGCTCAATCGACTGGGACGGCAGCAGCCAGGCGGGGCAGTTCAGCAGCGCCGCCAGATTTTGCGTCAGAATCGTGGCTTGCACATTGCCGTTAGCCCCGACGCCACCCAGCAGCTGGATCACCCCTTTGCAGGCGCTGTTGAGCGGATGCAGCGCATCCACCATCGCCCGGATCGTGCCGCTCCATGACGAAATACCAATCAGCTCATCGTTTCGCAGTCGGGTCTCCAGATAGTGAGCGGCCGCCGATCCAATCGCCTGCTTAATCTGCAGCGACGACGCCTGGTCCGGCACATCCACCACAATCGCCTGCGGCAGGTTATAGGTCTGCTCAATGGCCTTTTCCAGCTCAGGGTAGACGTTGGCTGGTGGCACCACGCTGATCTTGACCACACCTTCTTTCACGCTGCGATTAAGAATGCGTGAGACAAACGACTGCGATAAGGTCAGCGACTGCGCAATCTCTGACTGCTTCAACCCTTCGACATAGTAAAGGGTGGCAATTTTCACCATCAATCGCTGTTCATCCTGTTTTGCCATCGGTTTTTCCCTCTCTGATTCTGCCCGGTATTGTTAACCAGGATGATCAAAATCACAACGCAGGCTAATTTGTGATCGTTTTCGCTTTTTGACGATCGCGCATTGGACGGCACGTCAGCGCGGGCGCATAGTCATTATGCATATAAAATCGCGTGTGAATATATATTCAAGCGGAGAAAAATAATGACTCGTCCTCTGATCAAACTGACCCTGCTCGCATCGATGCTCGCCTTTTCAGCGACCGCGCTAGCGGCAGAGCAAGGCCTGCTGGCGATTATCACCCCATCCCATGACAACCCGTTCTTTAAAGCCGAGGCGGAAGGGGCCTTAGCGAAAGCCAAAGAGCTGGGTTACGCCACGCTTGTGGCGTCGCACGATGATGACGTAAACAAGCAAAACCAGCTGATTGAGACCGCGATTGCGCGCAAAGCCAAAGCGATCATTCTTGATAACGCTGGTGCTGACGCCACCGTCGGACCGGTGCAGAAAGCCAAAGATGCCGGGATCCCGACCTTCCTGATTGACCGGGAGATCAACAAAACCGGCATCGCGGTAGCGCAGATCGTCTCTAACAACTATCAGGGGGCGCAGCTGGGCGCGGAGAAATTTGCGAAATTGCTGGGCGGCAAAGGGGACTATGTTGAACTGCTGGGCAAAGAGTCTGACACCAACGCGGGCGTGCGGTCGCAGGGCTATCACGATGTGCTGGATGACTACAGCGACATGAAAATGGTGGCTCAGCAGAGCGCCAACTGGAGTCAGACCGAAGCCTTCAGCCGCATGGAAACCCTGCTGCAGAAACACCCCAACATCGTGGGCGTCATCTCCGGTAACGACACCATGGCGCTGGGTGCCGAAGCCGCGCTGAAAGCCGCCGGGAAAACATCGGTGATCGTGGTGGGCTTTGATGGCAGCGACTACACCCGGGATTCGATCCTCAACAAAGGCAATATTAAAGCGACGGTGCTGCAGCCGGGCTGGGATCAGGCGCAGATGGCGGTCACGCAGGCGGATTACTACCTGAAGAACGGCAAAGCGCAGAAACAGGAGAAGCAGCTGATGGACTGCGTGCTGATTGACGACAGCAACGCCGCTAAGCTGAAAAACTTCAACCTGGCGAAATAACCATGAAACGGATGCTGGCGGTATTGACCGGTATGGCGCTACTCAGCGCCTGCACCGTGGTGGATCTGGATGCGGACGGTAAGCCGATCCTGCCGAAGGATCCGCACGCGAAACCCAGCTATACCACCCAGACACCGCAGCAGATTGCGGAAGAGACCTGGCAGCCGCGCGTGATGACCACCGCGAACAGCCATGCGCTGAGCTGGGCCGACATGGAGGCGAAAAGTCAGACGGTCAAACCCGGCGGGCGCGAAAGCGTCTTCGTGCGAGCCGGGGGTACAGCCAGCGCCTTTGATGAGAGTAACCCGCGTGAACGCACGCTGACGCTGATGATTAACGGCAAGCCGGTGGCGGTCAGTGTCGGGCCGGTGCTGCGCAGTAACGCTATCCGGGATGCCGCCGGTTTCCGTTTCGAAGAGTTTACCAATCAGGTGCAGTACGCCCAGCTGACGCGGGCGCTGAACCGTCACGCGGTGAAGCAACTGCCACCGCTGGATGCCAGCTGGGTCAATCAGCCGGTGCAGGCGCTGCTGGCCATAACCATCGGGCAGAACAGCGTTGATGATGTGGTGGCGGTTGAGCTGAAGCGGGGGACGCCCTGATGGACGATGAGATCATTCTGCGGGCCGAACAGATATCGATGCTGTTTCCCGGCACGCTGGCGCTGGATCGCGTCGACTATCGGGTCTGGCGCGGCAAAGTTAACGTCATCATCGGTGAGAATGGGGCGGGCAAATCGACCCTGATGAAAATTCTGGCCGGGGTACAGCAGCCCACGGCCGGTTCGCTGTTCCTGAATGGCGAGCCGCTGACGCTGAGCAGCACCCGTGACGCCGCCCGGCACGGCATCGGCATGGTGCACCAGGAGCTGAATCTGTTTGAGAACCTGACGGTGGCTGAAAACCTGTTTCTGGGCCGGGAGATCCAGCGCGGCCTGGCCCCGATCAACGAGGCAGAGCAGGCTCGCCGCACCGCCGCGCTGATGGCGCGCCTCGATCAGCCGATTTCACCCCATGAGCGGGTCGGTAATCTCAAAGTGGGTCAGCAGCAGCTGGTCGAGATTGCCAAAGCGCTGGCGGAAGATGCGGACATCCTGATCCTCGACGAGCCGACCTCGGCGCTGAGCAAAACCGAAGTGGAGATCCTGTTCCGGGTGATCCGCGACCTGACGCAGCAGGGCGTTACCGTGATTTACATCTCCCACCGGCTGGAAGAGCTGATGGCAATTGGCGACGTGATCACCATTCTGCGCGACGGGCGCTTTCAGGCCGAAGCGCCGGTCAGCAGCATCGATGTGCCGTGGATCGTGCGTGAGATGCTGGGCAGTGAACCGGTCACCACCTTCCTGCCGGAAGCGCGTGAGTTTGGCGCGCCGGTGCTGGAGGCGCAGCACATTACCTGCGTCAGCCCCAATGGCAATACCCTGGTGGATGACGTCAGTTTTCAGGTGCGGGCCGGGGAAATTGTCGGGATTTACGGGCTGATGGGCGCAGGCCGCACCGAGCTGTTTGAGTGTCTGCTTGGCAGTCAGCGCCACTATCTGGGCAAGCTGTGGCTCGACAGCAAACCGCTGCCGACCCGTCTGCCCACCGCTGACCGTATCCGCATGGGCATGAGTCTGGTGCCGGAAGATCGCAAACGCGCCGGGATTTTCCCGGTCTCATCGGTTGCCAGTAATCTCACCATCGCCAGCCTGTGGCGGCGTCTGTCACATCGCTTTGCCATTGCCCACCAGGCGGAGCAGCAGGCGGTGAGCCAGACGGTGGGCAACCTGGCGATCAAAATCTCCTCGCCGGACGTGGCCATTAGCGCGCTGAGTGGTGGCAACCAGCAGAAAGTGGTGATTGGCCGCGCGCTGCTGACCAATCCGCGTCTGCTGCTGCTGGATGAGCCGAGTCGCGGCATTGATGTCGGTGCAAAAGCAGAGGTATTTCGCATGATGGTGGCGCTGTCGCAGCAGGGCATTGCAGTACTGTTCTCCACCTCGGACCTGAAAGAGATTATGGCGGTAGCCGATCGCATCCTGGTGATGTCGGGCGGCAAACTTACGGCTGATCTTCCCCGCGACCAGGCGGAAGAGGCAGCGCTGGTGAAAGCAAGTGCGCAGGGGTTCTGAGCATGAAAAGCAATGACAGCGTCGCGCTGACCACACTTCCGGCTAAGGCGTTCAGTTCACGTGAAAGCATTCTGCTGCTGCTTCTGAAGCTGCGCACTTTTATTGCGCTGATTCTGATCGTCGGCTTCTTCGCCATCACCGTGCCGGACTTTCTCGCCACCGGCAGCCTGGTGATCATGGTGAAACATATCGCCATCAACGCCTTTCTGGCGCTGGGCATCACCTTTGTCATTATCACGGCGGGAATTGACCTGTCGATTGGGGCAACGCTGGGACTGTGCGGCATGATCGCCGGCTGGCTGATTACCAAAGGCATTGTGCTGCCGATGTTTGGCATCGCTATTTTTCCCAGCGTCTGGGTGATTGTGCCGGTGGTGCTGTTGATCGGCGCGCTGATTGGCGCGGGCAACGGCTGGATCATTACCCGTTACAACGTGGCCCCCTTTATCTGCACCCTCGGCACCATGTACATCCTGCGCGGCGCGGCGATGCTTACCTCCGGCGGCGAGACCTTTCCCGGTCTGCAGGGGAATCCGCTGCTGGGCAATACCGGTTTCGATCGGATTGGTGCCGGAACCTTTCTCGGGCTGCCTTACGCCATCTGGATGATGGTGGTGCTGGCGCTGGTGATCGCCTACATCGCCCGTCGCCTGCCGTTTGGCCGTCAGGTCTATGCCATCGGAGACAATGAACGTGCCGCTGAACTGTCGGGTGTGAAAACCCGGCAGGTAAAAATTCTGGTCTACACCCTGTCGGGATTCTGCGCGGCGATTGCTGGCATCGTGGTCTCATCGCAACTGGTCGCCAGCCATCCGGCTAACGGCACCGCGTTTGAGATGAATGCCATTGCCGCCGTGGTGCTGGGTGGCACGTCGCTGGCGGGCGGACGCGGCACCATCCTCGGTACGCTGATTGGTGCGTTCGTCATCGGCTTTCTGGCGGATGGCCTGATCATGATGGGTGTCAGTGAATTCTGGCAGATGGTGATCAAAGGCATCGTGATTATCATCGCGGTGATCATCGACCAGACCCAGAGCCGGATGCAGCAGAAGGCGGCCGTGGTGGCTCAGAAAGCGTTAATCGAGGAGGGGACACCGGCAAAACCCTGACGGGAAAGTGCGTTGAACCGGACAGCGGGTGCCGCTGAGTGATTCCTGGCAGTGGACGGCCTGCCCGGTTTAATGGGCAGAGTAGTGAACAAAGGGCGGTTCAGTTTATTAGCCCCCTTTTTTTCAGGCACAAAATTTTTTAACCGACGTGAATATATATTCATAACCGATTTAAAATTCAGAGGTAGTGTATGAATCCTTTCAATCTTTCGGTCGATGACCTTGAGCGCCGGGCGCGGGCAATCCGCCGCCGCATCATCCAGCTTAACGCGGGCAGCCCGGCAGGCGGTCATACCGGCGCTGACCTGTCACAGGTAGAGATCCTCACCGCGCTCTACTTCCGCATTCTGAACTGCGCACCGGATCGTACAGACGACGATCAGCGTGACATCTATATCCAGTCCAAAGGGCATGCGGTGGGGGGTTATTACTGCGTGCTGGCGGAAGCGGGCTACTTCCCGACCGACTGGCTGGCGACCTATCAGCATGCCGACTCGCATCTGCCCGGCCATCCGGTACGGCAGAAAACGCCGGGCGTTGAGCTGAACACCGGCGCGCTGGGTCACGGCCTGCCGGTGGCGGTGGGCATCGCTATCGCGGCGAAAAAAGATAACAGCCCGCGCCGCATCTTTGTGGTGACCGGCGATGGTGAACTGGCTGAAGGCAGCAACTGGGAGGCGGCGCTGGTGGCGGCGCATTACGGCCTCGACAACCTGATCATCATCAATGACAAAAACAAGCTGCAACTGGCGGGCGCGACCCGCGACATCATGAACACCGATCCGCTGCCGGAAAAATGGCGCGCCTTCGGGTTGGAGGTCACCGAATGCAACGGCAATGATATGGCGGCGGTGGTCGACACCATTGAAAACCTGCCGAAGAACGGCAAACCGCAGGTGATTGTGGCGCATACCGAGAAGGGATTTGGCGTCTCATTTATCCAGAGCAAGGCGGAATGGCATCACCGGGTGCCGAAAGGCGAAGAGATCGCACTGGCACTGGAGGAACTGAAAGATGAGTAATGCACAACATTTAGCAAGCGTCATGGTCACGGCCTTTATCGACGCGGTGAATCGCGGTGTGGATCTGGTGCCGGTGGTAGCCGACTCCACGTCGACGGCCAAAATCGCCCCCTTTATCAAGGCGTTTCCCGACCGGCTGATTAACGTCGGCATCGCTGAGCAGACGCTGGTGGGCACAGCGGCCGGTCTGGCGCTGGGCGGCAAGGTCGCAGTGACCTGTAACGCCGCGCCGTTTCTGGTGTCACGCGCCAATGAGCAGGTAAAAGTCGACGTCTGCTACAACAACACCAACGTCAAACTGTTCGGGCTGAATGCCGGGACCAGCTATGGCCCATTAGCCAGTACCCATCACAGCATTGATGACATCGCGGTGATGCGCGGTTTCGGCAACATCGAGATCTATGCGCCTTCCTGCCCGCTGGAGTGCCGGCAGATCATCGATTACGCCCTTGAGCATGTCGGGCCGGTCTATATCCGTCTGGATGGCAAAGATCTGCCGCAGCTGCACGAGGAAAGCTATCAGTTCAGGCCGGGCGCGATCGACCTGTTGCGTGAAGGCAGCGACATCGCACTGGTGGCGATGGGCTCAACGGTTCACGAGGTGGTTCACGCTGCTGAGCAACTGGCTGAGCAGGGCATTTCAGCCGGTGTGATCGCGGTTCCATCGATTCGACCTTGTGATACCCAACAGCTGCGCAACCTGTTAAATCACTACCCAGCGGTGATTACCGTAGAGGAGCATAACGTTAATGGCGGTGTCGGCAGCCTGGTGGCCGAAGTGCTGGCGGAAGGCGGCTGCGGCATCCCGCTGTTGCGGCTCGGCATTGCAGATGGGGAATATGCAATTGCCGGCGATCGCGCCTCTACGCGTGCCCATCATGGCATTGATGCCAGTAGCGTGGTGAACAGTGCAGCGCGCATCTGCGCAGGAGCATAAACATGGTGGGACCCCTGATTCTGGCGATCGACGAAGGCACTACCAATGCTAAAGCGATTGCGGTTGATCGCGATGGCCGTGTGGTGGCACGCGGCAGCCAGAGCTTAACCCTGCAACATCCGCTACCGGGACTGGCTGAGCAGGACCCTGTGGCGATCTGGCAGGCGGTAAAAGAGGCCATTACCCATTGCCTGGCAGCCTGTGGTGGCGCGCCTGTCGCGGCTGTGGCGATCAGTAATCAGCGCGAGTCGGTGCTGATCTGGCAGCGGCGTGACGGCAAGCCGCTGACGCCGCTGGTGAGCTGGCAGGATCGACGATCCGAGTCACTCTGTCGCGACCTGCATCAGGCGGGCAAAGCACCTCGCATCACCGGTTTGACCGGCCTGGCCGTTGACCCGATGTTTCCGGCCGCCAAGCTGACCGGGATGCTGGCCGCCATTCCTGACGGCGCGGCGCGGGCGGCGGCGGGTGAACTCTGTATCGGCACGGTCGACAGCTGGCTCAGCTGGCAGCTCAGCGCCGGCGAGGTATTTATTACCGATCATGCTAACGCCTCCCGTACTCAACTCTACAGCCTGCATCTTAATGACTGGGACGACGAGCTGCTGACGCTGTTTCAACTGCCGCGCGCCGCGCTGCCGCGCATCACCGCTTCAGCCAGTGAACAGGGCGTGGTCGCGGTGAATGATATTCCCGGCTTAGCGCCAGGCACGCCGATTCTGGCGCGCATCGGCGACTCTCATGCCGCCTTACAGGCGCAGCGGCGCGGCGAGTCTGAAGTGGTGAAAGCCACCTACGGCACCGGATCTTCCCTGATGATGTCCATGGCGACGCCGCTGCTGACGGAAAATGGCCTCAGCACCACCGTGGCCTGGCATGACGGCACGCTGCGTTATGCCTTTGAAGGCAACATTACCCACACCGGTTCCGGTGCCGCCTGGCTGGGCAGAATGCTCGGCGTGCAGGAGCCGCGCGAGCTCACCGCGATGGCGCAGCGCTGCGACGACAATCAGGGCATCTATTTTGTCCCGGCGCTCTCTGGCCTGGGCGCGCCCTGGTGGGATCTGCAGGCGCGCGGCATGGTGTGCGGACTGACGGATGCCGCCACACCCGCCGTGCTGGCGCGGGTGGCGCTGGAGTCGATCGTCTGGCAAATCGCCGACGTCTTTTTTGCCATGGAGCAGGCCAGCGGCCAGCAGCTTCCTGCGCTCTGTGTGGATGGCAGCGCCACCGAAAATAGCTGGCTGATGCAGTTACAGGCGGATGTGTTACAGCGGCCGTTGCAGCGGGTGCCTACCGCCGAGGTCTCCGCGCTGGGCGCGGCACTGCTGGCAGGCAAAGTGCTGGGATGGTGGCAGCAGGGCAGTGATATGCAGGCGCTGCAGGGCGGCAGCGTCATCATGCCGCGTGAAGAGCACGCGCAGCGTATGCAGGAAAACTATAAAGGCTGGATTGACGCCGTTGCACGCTGTCGTTATCAGCCACATTAATCCTTATCCGGAGCAGAGCCATGTCAACACTTCCTCAGCAGTTAACCTTCGGCGTCATTATTGGCAACCGGGGTTTTTTTCCCAGCTATCTGGTGGGCGAGGCGCGCCAGCAGGCGGTCGCGCTGTTTGAAAAGATGAACATTAATACGGTGATGCTGGATGAGACCCAGACCAACCTGGGCGGCGTCGAGACGCGTCAGGAGGCGAAAACCTGCGCCGCGCTGTTTCGCCAGCATCGCGAAGCGATTCACGGCATTGTAGTGCTGCTGCCTAACTTTGGTGATGAAAAAGCCATCGCGGAAGCGCTGCGTCTCGCCGGGCTGAATGTGCCGGTGCTGGTGCAGGCCGAAGAGGACAATCTGGATAAAATGGGGCTGGCAACCCGCCGCGACAGCTTCTGCGGCAAAATTTCACTCTGCAACAACCTGCGGCAATATGGCATCCCGTTTACGCTGACCCGTCAGCACGTCTGCGCACTGAGCGGCGACGTGTTTATGCAGGATCTGCAGCGGTTCAGCCAGCTCTGTCGGGTGGTGAATGCCATGCGTCGGGTACGCGTCGGGGCAATTGGTGCCCGGCCCGCCGGATTCAACACCGTGCGCTACAGCGAAAAGCTGCTGGAGAAGATGGGCATCGCGGTGGAGACCCTGGATTTATCGGAGATCTTTACCCGCACCAACCGGCTGCGCGATGACGATATCCGCGTGGCAGAGAAGCGTGAAATCCTGGAGGCCAACGCCGATGCGCGGGGTATTCCGGGTGAAAAACTGGTGACCATGGCCAAACTGTTTGTGGTGATCAGCGAGTGGATCAGCGACAACGATATCGATACCACCGCCATCCAGTGCTGGACGTCGTTGCAGGAGAACCTGGGCATTAACGTCTGCTCAATCATGAGCGTGATGTCGGGCCAGCTGATGCCCAGCGCCTGCGAAGTGGATGTGATGGGGGCGCTGTCGATGTATGCGCTCGCCAGTTGCTCGCTGAACCCCGCCTCGCTGGCAGACTGGAACAACAACTTTGGCGACGAGCGGGACAAATGTGTGCTGTTTCACTGCGGTAATTTCGCCAGCGCCAGCCTGGAGTCACCGACCATGGGCACGGCGGATATCATCGGCACCACCGTGGGCAAAGAGAACACCTGTGGCGCAGTGCATGGCCGCATGAAGCAGGGCGATCTGACCTATTTCCGCCTCTCTACCGACGACTTCAGCGGCGAAATCAAGGCCTATGTGGGAGAGGGAATGTCGGTCACCGATCCGCTGGACACGGTAGGTTGCCGTGCGGTGATCCAGGTGCCGCAGCTGGAGACACTGCTGGCGTGGATCTGCCGTAACGGCTTTGAGCATCATGTGGCGATGAACCACTCTGCCACTGCTGGTGTGCTGCAGGAAGCGTTCAGTGAGTATCTCGGCGTGAGCTGCTACCGGCATCAGTAAGCGGTAAGGCGGAACGGCTGAATGCAAGGGATGAAGCAGCCGGTGCGGTCACGATTCCGCCCGCACCGGCTTGTATGCCCGCCACTTCTGAAAAAGAAAGGCGGGCACTGATTTAGCGCGTTATTCTGCGCACCTCGTCATCATCATTCTGTACCGCAACCAGATCCACCGGTGGCAGATTGCCGCCGCTGAACTCCACCTGACGAATCGGGAAGGCGAAGCGGATATTTCGCTCTTCAAGTGCTGCCATCAGTTGCAGGTTAATCTCCTGCTGAATATCCATGTACTTGTTGTAATCCGCATCCAGCACAAAATAGACCACTTCGAAGGTCAGTTTTGAATCCTCAAAGGCCAGGAAGTGGGCGCGGTCAAAACGGGTGGTCTCAACGCCCTGGATAATCTCTTTCACCAGCGGGCTGATCTCCCGAACCTGCTCTGACGGCGTGGCATAGCTGATACCAAACTTAAAGACGATGCGGCGCTGCTGCATGCGCTTATAGTTGTGGATCGTCTGCTGCAACAGAATGGTATTTGAGCAGACAATCTGCTCGCCACTCAGGCTGCGCAGTCGGGTGGTTTTCAGGCCGATGTGCTCAATGGAACCGGCAATGTCACCAAAGACAATAAAATCGCCATGCTCAAACGGCTTATCAAAACCTATCGCCAGCGACGCAAACACATCGCTCAGTACGGTCTGAATCGCCAGCGCAATCGCGATGCCCCCGACCCCAAGGCTGGCGACCAGTGCGGTAATGTTGATGCCCATGTTCGACAGAATGGCCAGGAACATCATGATCCAGACCACCACCCGCAGCAGAATCCCCAGGATCACCGTAGTGACCGGGTTGCGCACGTGCAGCGGGTCACGCAGCAGGCTTTTCAGCCATAGCCGGATGCCACAGTCGAGCCACAGAGCGAGCTGCACAATCAGCGCCAGGAACCAGCCGTGCGCGATGGTTACACTCCACGACGCGGGCAGATCGACAAACTTCAGGGCAATCAGCAGCGAAAAGATCAGCAGCAGGGTCTGGCTGGTACTGCGCAATATCTCCACCAGAATCGCAGTGGCGCGAACATGACGATGTTCGCTGTAAAGGGCAATCCGGTTGGAGATAAAGCGAATAAGAGTACGTAATATCCAGTAAATCACCAGCGTGGACACCACCACGATGGCGCTGTTTAGCCAGAGTTCCTGATTAAAAAAGAGGGAGTGAAAACGACGTGAAGAAAGCCAGTTTTCCATTGGGGAGGGTCTCCTTGCTGGGTTCCGGTTTAAAAGAAAACAAGCAAGAAGCATAGCCTGGATGCGGCCCACCTGTGTGGCGCATCCGTAAAGCGGTTACTGGAATCGGGTCGATTTATCGCGCGCCAGGCGCTCAAGGGCAAAAATAATCTGCTGAAGCTGCCGCTCCTGCGCCGGGTTCAGCGTGGCAAAACGAAAGCTCAGTCGCGGTGTGATGCGGGTTTCATTTTTGCCGGTTACCACGCTGCGCTCGCCAATGCTCAGCAGCTTTACCGGCACGTCAAAATGGCCATACTCGCCCAGCTCGACCCGGAACGGGTTGAAGCTGTCACCGTCCTGCAACCCGTCCGGCAGCGCTTCATCTACCAGCACGCCGATACCGCCCAGCGACAGATCCTGCAGACGCAGGCGCGTTTTCCTGCCATCGGGCCACACGGTATGACACCAGAACTGCGGCTCCAGCGGAGCGCAGACACGGAAAAACTCACGTCGCTGGATCTGCCACAGCAGGTCTGGCAGCGGCGCGCTGAAAGCGGGTAACCCTTCAAACTCCACGATTTCCAGCGCGGCGAGGCTGAATTCCACCTTAGCGCCGTAGGTTTCCGCGGTGATACTGAGATCGTCGCTGGTCAGGGCATAATCGTTATCCAGATTATTACTGCCGAGGTCAAACAGCAGGCGATCTTCATCGGCAGCCAGCATCCGGCTGATAAACTGCCCACGCGGAAAGCGCACCAGTAATGGCGTCTGCAATCGCAGCAGATCTTTCATAACGCCAAGAACCGCCAGCGTGCCACGTTTTAGATATTGTTCCTGGTCGGCTTCTTTCACGTCCTGCTCCACAAGGGGGGTTACTTTATTGATGCGGTTTTTTTGCCTCGTCTCGGTTATCGGCGCGGCAAAAAAAAGCTTTAGCATGCTATTCATCAATAATAACTGTGAGCAGGCAGGCATTTTTTGAAAAGCTGGTTATACTTATCGCGGTAAACCGCTTGATTAATCAGGCGTTCACGATTTAATCAAAAAAGGAAGGAGCAACAGATGGGTATTATTTCCTGGGTCGTCTTTGGCTTAATCGCAGGTATTCTGGCAAAGTGGATTATGCCGGGTAAAGACGGTGGCGGTTTCATTCTGACTATCGTTCTGGGTATTATCGGTGCAGTAGTGGGTGGCTGGATCAGTACGCTGTTTGGCTTCGGCCGCGTCGATGGGTTTAACTTCGGAAGTTTTGTGGTCGCTGTTATCGGTGCCATTGTGGTGCTGTTTATCTACCGCAAAGTACGCAGTTGACCGTAAAGGTTTAAACGAAAAAGGGGACGAAGCGATTCGTCCCCTTTTTTTATCTCTTATTTTGCAATCAGAAGTCGTAACCGACTGTCGCCATTACACTGCGCTCTGCGCCCCAGTAGCAATAGCCCGTGCCGTAACAGCCCGCTACATAGGTACGATCGGTCAGGTTATTGGCATTGACCTGCACCCATGCACCTTTCAGGCTGCTGTTCCAGACGCCGAGATCGGCCCGCACTGACGCATCAAACAGCGTAACAGACGGCACACGCGTGGTGTTTTCATTGTCCGCCCACTGTTTGCCGATGTAACGCACGCCCGCACCCGCACTCAAACCATAATCAAACTTATAGTGACCCCAGAGTGCAGCCATGCTGTTGGGTGTGACATATGGCGTATGTCCGTCATTGCCATCCACCGACTCTTTAAAGCGCAGATGATTCAGCGTATAGCTCGCCACGGTGCTCAGACGCGGGGTTAACTGATTACGCGCTTCCAGCTCGATGCCCTGTGAATGCACTTTGCCTGATGGCGTATAAGTCGCCGTCAGCACGTCGCGGTTCGCCACATCTTTCTGCGTCAGGTCATACACCGCCACGCTATAGAGATCGCGGGTGCCGACCGGCTGATATTTCACCCCGGCTTCATACTGCTCGGCGGTAGTCGGCTTCAGCAGGTTGTTGTTGGGATCGGTGAGCGCGGTCGGAGTAATCGCCTGGCTCCAGCTGACGTAAGGCGAGATACCGTTGTCGAAGGCATAGAGCAGTGCTGCGCGGCCGCTGATGTGATCATCCTGACGGCGGTCGCTGCCGCTGTTATTGGCGACAATGCGGTCATAACGACCGGAGAGATCCAGATGCCAGCGATCCAGCTTCATCTCATCCTGCAGATAGAGGCCGGTCTGATAGTAGCGACGGGTTTTATCGGCCCAGGTGTAATCAGGCATGTCGCCAACCTGTTCACCAGTCCGTGCATTAAGCTGGTTGGCCGAGCCGCCTGCGGCAGTGATCTCATTTTTATAACGATGATACTCAGCACCCAGGGTGACGCGGTGCTCCAGCTCGCCGGTATCGAACTCCGCCTGTAAGCGGTTATCGGTGGACCAGGCCGAGAGCGACGAGCGCTCGCCAGAGTAATAGCGGTTCAGCAGATCGGGATTCACGCTGTCCCAGCCAATCTGATAGACCTGATCGAGATCGACATTCGAGTGGCTGTAGCTGCCGGTCGAGGAGAATGACCAGACGTCGTTAAAGCGATGGGCGAAATCGAAGCTGTAGATCTGCTCGCGACGCTTGAACTGATCGAGATCGCTGTTGCCCTCATAAAAGCCGTTGCTCAGCTTGTAGCCGTTGTGTTCGGTGAGGCTGCCGTCACCCGGTACCGAACCGTGATAGCCGCCCGACGGATCCTTCTGCAGATAGGCTTTCAGGATCAGATGCGTATCTTCATCAGGCTGCCACATCAGCTGCGGCATCAGCGCATATTTCTCTTCGCGGGTGTGATCGTACTGGGTATCGCTGTTGCGGGTCACGCCGGTCAGGCGAAACGCCCACTGATCGTTGATGGCATTGGTGTAGTCAAACATCGTGCCGGTGGTGGCATTGCTGCCCGCCTGCAACTGGATGTGACCCTCTTCGCTGAACTGAGGACGCTTGGTGACCATGTTCACCAGTCCGCCCGGCACGGTCTGACCATAGAGCGCAGAAGAGGGGCCTTTGATCACGTCGATGCGCTCAAGGAAGGCGTTATCCACCTGCAGGCCGTTGAAACTGCCGCCGTCGCTCATCAGCCGCATGCCGTCGAGGAAGGTGTTATCGACATCGCCGCCATGGAAGCCACGCAGTGCAATAGTGTCGTAACGGGTTGCGGCACCGCCGAAGTTGGTGAAGACGCCGGAACTATAGCCCAGCGCCTGATTCAGGGTCAGCGCGCCCTGATCCTGCATCTGCTGGCGGGTAACCACGGAAATCGATTGCGGCGTGGTGATGAGCGGACGATCGCTTTTGGTTGCGCCCTGGCTGGTCGTCGCCAGATAGCCCTGGGTCGGCGAGGTCGAATCTTCCTGCGGTTGCGCGGTTACCACCATATCGGCAGCATAACTCAGAGCAGGCGCGGTCAGCGCCAGGGTGCATAGGGGAACATAACCTTTCAGCGACAATGACAGTTTCATCAAAATTCCTTTCTTGGCAAAGGTTCAGGCAGGTGAATAAAAGCTTTGATAGGCAATCTCATTATCATAATGAGAATTATTACCTTTTGTAAATTGGCTGCAATTTTGCCTGTTGATGAAAGAAGGTCAAGTAAAATTCGCGGAAATGAAGTGGGGATACCCCCGGCAAGGCCAGAGGTATCCAGAGTGGATTAAGGTTGTGAGGCAGACGCCTGCGGAATATCGTGGGCGCTGTTACAGGTTTTATCTTTCGGGCAGTACTTATCCAGCAGTTTCAGCGTGACGCCGTTGGTCCAGCCGAAGCCATCCTGCAGCGGATATTCACCGCCACCGCCGCCGCCGAGATTTTTGCCATCAACGACATATTTCTCCACCAGCTTATGCTCACGGTCATAGGTGTTCTGAACGTTTTGCAGGAAGCGTAATCCCACCTCTTTCGCCAGTTTTGGCTGGTTGTAATGCTCCAGACCTTCCACAGCAACCCACTGCAGCGGTGCCCAGCCATTGGGTGCATCCCACTGCTGACCGTTGTTCACGGTGGTGGTCACCAGACCACCAGGTTTCAGCAGCTGTTTTTCCACTGCGCTGGCGGTGCTTTCAGCCTGCTTATCGCTGGCGACCTGCAGATAGAGCGGGAACAGCGCGGCAGCAGTCAGCTGAGGATGGACTTGCTTTTTCTGCCAGTCATAATCGGCGTACCAGTTCTGTTTGCTGTCCCACAGATAGCGGTTGATCGCCGCCTGGCGCTTCTCCGCGCGATCGGCAAACTGCTTCGCCAGATCGCTCTGCTTGTTCATCTGATAGCCTTTCGACAGGGTCTGCTCCAGATGGAACAGCAGGCTGTTGAGGTCAACCGGGGCCAGCTGCGTGGTACGAATTGTCGACAGGTTATGCGCATCGGTAAACCAGCGCGAACTGAAATCCCAGCCCGACGCCGCACCGGAACGCAGCTCCCGGTAGAGTTCGGCTTTATTCC
Organism: Pantoea sp. EKM21T; assembly: GCF_011800405.1. Classification (NCBI taxonomy): domain Bacteria; kingdom Pseudomonadati; phylum Pseudomonadota; class Gammaproteobacteria; order Enterobacterales; family Erwiniaceae; genus Pantoea; species Pantoea sp. EKM21T. Next base: position 53,838 of record NZ_JAALFV010000001.1, on the reverse strand, counting down.
TCTGCGGCGCTTTCTGGGCGGTGGCAATGTCATCCATCCAGGATTCTGTACGTGGCACGTCGCGCGCATCCCAGTAGCGGTTGAGCAGGCTGCCGTCCGCCAGCTTAATCACACGCTTGCTGGCTGCGCCCGCCGCGACTTTATCGCTGTCTGCCATCCAGTAGTCATACTCTTTCTGCAGCTGCGGCAGATAACGGGTATAGGCTTTGCCGTTATCGTGCGTCGCCAGCAGATCGACCATCAGGCTGAAGAACGGCGGCTGTGACCGGCTCAGGTAGTAGCTGCGGTTGCCGTTGGGAATGTGGCCATAGCGGTCGAGCAGCGAGGCGAAGTTATCCACCATATCCTGCACTTTATCCCAGTGCCCGCTCTCGGCCAGCCCCAGCATGGTGAAGTAGCTGTCCCAGTAATAGACTTCGCGGAAGCGCCCGCCTGGCACCACATAGGGTTTGGGCAACGGCAGCAGCGAGTCATACTGACCGGCGCTGCTGGTGGTGCGCGTCAGCACCGGCCACAGGCCATCAATGTGGTCACGCAGGTTTTGTCCGGCTGGCGGCACATATTTGTCACCGGCCGCGGGCAGGGTAAAGTTGGCATCCACAAAACGCTTAAGATCGAAATTGCGCTGTTTCTTCTGCATCTGCCAGTCGGCAAGAATTGAGGCGGGATCGAATTTCGGCACCGCATCCGCAAAGGTCTTTTGATCGGGATAGAACTTCGCCTGTTGCACGGCATTAAACAGCGGTCCTAAACGAACGTCAGGCGGCTGCGGCTGATTATTCAGCATGCGACTGTTGTCGTCGGCCTGGGCAGTGAAGGCGGGTACGCTCAGCAGCAACGTGAGCAGAAAGGGCGCATAACGCTGACGCCGTGGAGCGGCGTTTACCTCAATTTTTGTCATCGGTTTTTCTCCTTGTCCGAAACGCGGCCGCGCGTAACGCATTGACCACAGGACCAACTTTAGACCTTATCTGACCACTTCACCCTGAAGCGAGCCGGAAATGTGAAGCCACGGGAATTATTTTTATGGAAAAAACCGCTTTATTACGCTGGTTTTTTCTTGCTCTCACCCTACTTTTCCCTGACGCTGAAAGAAAAAAAGGAGAGCAGGATGGAGATCATCTGGTATCACCCGTCGCAGTCTGCAGCGGCCTGGATTAACGGTTTACAACAGCGTCTGCCCCAGGCGCGGGTGCGTGCCTGGCAGCCAGGCGATAGTGGTCCGGCTGATTACGCGCTGGTCCGTTCGCCCCCCACAGAAATGCTGCAGGGACGCGCCACTCTGCGCGGCGTCTTTGCGCTGGGGGCAGGCGTGGACGAGATTCTGAAACAGCTGCAGCAGAACCCTGAGATGCTGCCCGACAGCGTGCCACTGTACCGGCTGGAAGATACCGGCATGGCACGGCAGATGCAGGAGTATGCGGTTCATAGCGTACTGAGCTGGTTCCGCCGTTTTGACGACTACCGTCTCCAGCAGCAGCAACAGTGCTGGCAGCCACTGCCCGCTTACACGCGTGAAAACTTTACTATCGGCATCCTGGGGGCGGGCGTGCTGGGGCAGAGTGTGGCGGAAAGCCTTAAACCCTGGGGATTCCCGTTACGCGTCTGGAGCCGCTCGCCCAAAGAAATTGATGGCGTGACCAGCTTTGCCGGTCGCGATGCATTGCCTGCCTTTCTGCAGGAGACGCGGGTGGTGATCAACCTGCTGCCGAGCACGCACGAGACCATTAATCTTATCGACCACCACTTTTTACAGCAGCTGCCGCACGGCGCTTTCTTCCTTAACATCGCGCGTGGCGCGCAGGTAGTGGAAGAAGATCTGCTGGCCGCGCTCAATAGCGGGCAGCTGAAAGCGGCGGCGCTGGATGTCTTTCAGGTTGAACCGCTGCCCGAAGCGCATCCGCTCTGGTCACATCCGCGCGTCACGATCACGCCCCATAATGCGGCGGTAACCTTGATCGACGAAGCTATCGACTACATCGCCCGCGCCATCACCCAGGACCAGGCAGGCGAGCCGCCGCAGGGCAGGGTGGATCGTCAGCGCGGCTATTAATGAACCGGCCCCGTCAGGGGCAATCAGCAGGAGAAGAGGATGTATCCGGTAGATCTGCATATGCACACCATCGCCAGCACGCATGCTTACAGCACGCTGCACGACTACGTGACTCAGGCGAAGCAAACCGGCATGAAACTGTTTGCCATTACCGATCACGGCCCCGACATGGCCGACGCGCCGCACTACTGGCACTTCATTAATATGCGCGTCTGGCCGCGCGTGATCGATGGCGTGGGTATTCTGCGCGGTATCGAAGCCAATATTAAAAATCAGCAGGGCGAAATCGACTGTTCCGGCCCGATGCTCGATGCGCTGGATTTGATCGTCGCCGGTTTTCACGAGCCGGTTTATGCGCCGCGCGACCGGAAACATCACACGGATGCGATGATCGCTGCGATGGCGGGCGGGCTGGTCCATATCATCAGTCATCCGGGCAACCCGAAATTCCCGGTCGATATCCCGGCTATCGCCGAGGCAGCCGCGCACTACGATGTGGCGCTGGAGCTGAATAACTCCTCCTTTACCCATTCGCGTCCGGGCAGTGAACCGAACTGCCGGGCTATCGCTGCCGCCGTGCGCGATGCCGGTGGACGTCTGGCATTTGGCTCCGATTCCCACACCGCGTTTACGCTGGGTCACTTCGATCACTGCCTGCGCATCGCCCGCGAGGTGGATTTTCCTGAGGATCGGGTGTTAAATGTCACGCCGCGTCGCCTGCTCGACTTTCTGGAGCTGCGCAGCGGCAAACATATTGCTGAACTGGCTGACTTTTAATTTACTTGCCTCAAGGAAATCTGACTCATGAATGAGTTTTCCATTCTGTGCCGCGTGATCGGCTCACTGTTTAATCGTCAGCCGCAGGACCCGCTGCTGGTGCCGCTGTTTACGCTGCTGCGTGAAGGCAAACTGCAGTCGCAGTGGCCGCTGGAGCAGGATGAGCTGCTGACCCGTCTGCAACAGAACAGCGATCCCCAGGCGCTGGCCGCCGATTACAACGCGCTGTTTGTTGGCAGCGATTGCAACGTGCCGCCGTACGCCTCACAGTGGCCGGAAGGCAAAACGGAGCCAGAAGTGCGTGCGTTTTTAACGTCACGCGGAATGCCGCTGAGCGATGCGCCTGCTGATCATTTTGGTGTGCTGATGCTGGCTGCGTCATGGCTGGAAGATCAGTCAGCGGAAGATGAGAGCGCGGCGCAGATGGCGCTGTTTGAAGAGTATCTGCTGCCGTGGTGCGGTGCTTTCCTGGGGAAAGTGGAAGCGCACGCGACCACGGCCTTTTATCGTACTCTTGCCATGCTGAGCCGCGAAGCGATCCAGGCGATGTACAACGAACTGCTGGATAGCAGGGAAGAGACGCCTGACGCCTGATTCACCACGTCGCCGGGTGCGTACCCGGCGCACAGTGCTGAATCATCTTTCTCAATGGGTTCTGGGGGGATTCTCTGGATACGGCGTGCTTTTTTTCGGGCACCTGAACCCTCTCAATCGGCTTACAGGATTAACTGCCCGGGTCGGCAGCCATAAAGTTTTGCGAGACGTTCACGCGTCTTTTTCTGCGGCTTACTTTCAATACGCTCCAGTTGAGAGATCGCACTTTGGGTGGTTCCCAACTGCTGAGCCACATCATGCTGGCTAAGCCCCCGCCAGATGCGCCAGGCCGCCTGGAGACTCACTTCCTGCTCAATCATGATCCCTGCAACGTCGTGCGGGATCGTCTCATCGTCGTGCTCATCAGCCTCCACAGGAATAGTCTCCCATTCGCCATCGCTGGCCGAGAGCAGCCTTTCATATTCCGCCACCGGCAAGACCACAAACTGGGGTTTGCCTGCTTCATCATAGATGTACTGTTTTGACATAGTTTATCCGGGTAATTGTGTGTCGCAGCAGAGGTCGTGAGTGCGTAAGGCTATGCAGGTATCCCAAAAGCTTTAGTAAGTGACGGATGTTCTTCTTGCTACCTCTGTAATTTCCAGAATCACCGGTTCGCCACCGGTTAACGTAAAAAGGACCCGGTAGTTGCCAACCCGCAGCCGGTAGTGATTATCGCTGCCCTGCATTTTTTTAATGTCCAGTGTGACGACCGGGAAACTGACTAACTCACCCACCTTCTGGTAAATGATTTTCTGATAACGTTTGTCGATCTTCATAAGGTGCTTCAATGCCCGCCTGGACCAGTCTACCCTGACCATTCTGCACCCCGTTTCAATGAACTTCGTCCCTGAGTCATGTGTAAATAATAAGATAGCAATCTAATGCTATCAACATTATTTTTCTAATTATCTAATATTTTGCTTCACCACGTCGCCGGGTGCGTACCCGGCGCACAGCCCGGCGTCGCACAGAGCTGTGGGGTGCCGGGCAGCCAGGCGGCCGCTCGCAGCCTCACTCCAAACCCCCACGGCGTTAATTCGTAACAGGGCAGGTTATCGTTAACCTGCGGCGCAATGCCGGAGCCTGTGCGCTGATAGGTGGGATGCTGCTGCAACAGCCACGCGGTGCGCGCCAGCGACAGCCGGACCTGGCTGCCGTGGCCCTCAGTAATGCGTCGCCGTAATCCCTCCAGCACCGCCGCCGCCAGCAGATAGCCGCTGGCATGATCCAGCGCCTGCACCGGCAGCGGAACCGGTTTGTCGCTCTGCTGCCACTGCATGCCTCTTTCAGCAATGCCGCACCCCATCTGCACCAGACTGTCAAAACCCCGGCGATTGCGCCACGGACCCTGCCAGCCCCAGGCATTCAGGCCGGCATCAACCAGACCGGGTGAGAGTGACTGAAGGGTCTCCGCGTCAAACCCGAGCCGTTCCAGCGCATCTGCCCGATAGCCATGCACCAGCACGTCTGCTTCACGCAGCAGGTGGATAAACTGCTCGCGATCGGCGGGCTGAGTCAGATCCAGCACCGCTCGTCGCTTGCCGCAGCTCATTTCTTCATCCAGCGTCGGCTCCTGCCAGCCGGGCGGATCGATGCGCAGCACGCTGGCTCCCAGGCTGGCAAGAAAACGGGTAGCGACCGGCCCGGCAATAATCCGCGTCAGATCCAGTACTTTAATGCCCATTAAAGGACGGGCTTCGGCCAGCGGCCACGCCGGCGCCGCTGCCTGTTGTGTGGTCTGCCAGCTAAATAGCGGTTCGCGCTGCACGGCCTGGCCCTGCGGATGCTGCTGCCAGGCGGCGGCACTGCGCATCTCTGCGGCACAGCCACCCGCATCAATAACGGCCTGCTCCAGTTCGCTGGCCTGCCACTGTTGCACCCGCTGCGCCAGTGCTGCGCGATCGGCGTGCGCGCCCAGCACCCGCTCCATCGCCAGCCGGTGATGTGCGGCGTTGGTGTGCAGACGGATCCAGCCATCCTGACTGCGATAGTCACCGGCAAACGCATCCCACATCGCGGGTGCCGCGCGATTCAGCGGATGGAAGCTCTGCTGAAACCAGCGTGACGCCAGCCGGACGTTAACGGTGACGGGCGGAGAGAGTTCAGGGCGGGATGTGGCGATAAGCGCAGCAGCAGCCTGCGTTGCCAGACCGATACTGGTGGCCGCCAGTTCACTGACGGCAAAGGCAGAAGAGAAGGTGGCGCGATCAACGAAGGCGGGGAGAGGCCAGGCGGCGTCGCGACCTCGCAATCCCTGCTGCATCTGCTGCCAGAGAGAGGCGGCAAGCGGTGAGTCCATGTTGTGCTTCCTGAGAGAGGTGATTTCTCAAGCATAGCACGCGGGATTAACGCCGCCGCAGGCGCGGGAAGCGGGCATGCATCCGCAGGCTACGCAGGTTGATTACTGCAATAGCGGTGCCAAGGATCACCAGCGACGCACCGATAATCTTGAAGCTGTTGAGGCTGTCACCCAGCACCACAATTCCCATCAGCACGGATAATACCGGCGTCAGCAGTGAGTAGGGCATGATCAGGTTGACGTTATATTTCTTCAGCAGCATATACCACAGTGTATAGGCGACAATTGACGAGGCGATAGCGCTGTAAAGAATGGCAAACCAGCCGTGCCAGCCCGCATTTTGCAGGGCGTAGAGCTGATGTGATTCCATCAACAGACTGGATGCGCCGACGACAGGAATGGCCAGAAACGCAATCCAGCCGGTCATGGTCAGCGGTTTAATCGGCGGTGACTTTTTCACAATCAGGTTGCTGACAGCCCAGCCGGTGGCGCTGCACAACAACAGACAAAGCACCCACCACGACGGAATCGTCGGGCTGCCGGACAGCACGACGACGCCGCTCAGCGAGATCATAATGCCCATCAGCTGCACCAGCTTCAGCTTCTCTTTCAGCACCACCATCGCCAGCAGCATGGCAATGGGTGTACCGAGCTGAACCACAATCGCGCCGGTGCCGGCATCGGTATAGCGCAGGCCGACAAACAGCAGCGAGAAGTGCATAAAACCGAACGTGAAAGCCAGCAGCAACAGCCAGGGTAGCTGCTGACGGTTAATCCGGCAAAACGGTACCAGTACGATGGCGACGACCACAAAGCGCATAAACGTCAGGAAAAGTGGCGGAAGCTCCAGCAGGCCCCATTTCACCGCAACGTTGTTGAAGGCCCAGATTGAAACCACCATCAGAATCAGAAAAAAATGCCGCACAGCCACGATAATATCCTTTCGATGTTTTTTTGCTTAGCCCGCTAATGATGGCACGAACTGCGGCATTGCAGCCAATCGCAGGGAGAAATTTTCTGCGATTGCGGCGCAGCCTGATGAGACTTTCGGGCGCGTTGCTGGCAGACTGATTTGAAACGACTTCTTAAAGGAACTGATTCGGTATGACCTACACGTCCGCCTTACCCCTTGCGTTAATTCAGCTTGAAGTCCCACCTGCAAACGTTGTCTCAGAGATTGGTGAACAGCCGCGCTGGTTCATCGACGCGTTAAACCTGCAACCCGATGAATACCTGATTGTACGGCCCCATCTGGGCGAGGCGCTACCCGCTTTCGACCAGATTTCCGGGGCGATCCTCAGCGGTTCCTGGGCGATGGTCACCGATCACGCTGAATGGAGCGAACGCAGCGCCGTATGGATTCGCGCAGCGATGGATCACGGCTTGCCGCTGCTGGGGGTCTGCTACGGTCACCAGCTGATGGCCTATGCGCTGGGTGGCGAGGTGGCGGACAATCCCAATGGATGGGAACGCGGGCTGTTACCAATCAACTGTATGCCGGAGGCGCAGCGCGATCCGTTACTAAAGAAATTGCCACAGGACTTCAGCGTCTGGCTGTCACATCGCCAGTCGGTGATCAGCGCGCCACAACAGGCGCAGGTGCTGGCCGCCTCTGCGCGCGATGGCTGTCAGATTGTCCGTTATTCGCCGCAGGCGCTATCGGTACAGTTTCATCCTGAATTTTCACGGCACATCATGAACGTTTGTATGCCCAGGGGCTGTACAGAAGATGGGGCAAACGAGATGGAGGGGAAAGACTGGGCGCGTGAGTTGCTGGTGGCGTTCTGGCAACAAACGCGCCCTGCAATGGCGCAAGCTCAGGGCGCGTAGTGACGCGTGCAGCGATAGACCCAGGCGGGTGGCACGTTTTTCAGCACCCGCTGGCGCTCCCAGGTGAAGTAGCGCGACAGGTCTGGCTGAGTCAGCGAGGTATACTGGAACTGTACAAAGACGCCGTTGGGCCCGAGCGCGTTATACACCGCACGCAGAATCGCCTCACGCAATTCAGTGGGTAATGAGAGCAGCGGCAGGCCAGAGAAGATCACGTCATATTCTCCGCTCAGGTATTCCGCTGAACAGATGCGCACCGTCATGCGCGGATCGTTCAGCGCATTAAGCTTATCGGCCAGCGTGCTGCTGATCTCAAAGGCATCCAGCGTGGCATCGGGTGACATCTGCGCCAGTATCTGCCGCGTCAGTACACCGTCGCCCGCGCCGAGTTCGGCAATACGTAACTTTTCAGGCCATTCCACCGACGTAATCATGGTGCGGCACAGCGCCTCTGACGAGGGCGTAATGCTGCCCATCTTGCGCGGGTTGCGGATAAACTGATGCACGAAATTGGCTTTAGCGCGCATCAGGGTAAAAGCTGAAGCCAGCATGCTCATCTCCAGAATGAATTCATTCTCACGTTGACCCCTTTGTGCCGCACAAGTTTCTCTCTGACCAGCCTTTTGGGTAAAAGTCGGAATTATCTAAAGACGAAGCGTAAACACCCATTCCTTCGGGGCGGTCACAGTTTCCGGTTAACAGAACTGACAGGCTCTTGATGATGCTTCATGTTAATAATAAGTTTCATCATTGTTACATCAGTCACCTGTCAGGAGAATGATCATGCGTTATGCCGCCCCCGGAGAACAGGGTTCTCTGATTACCCTACAAAAGAATTATGGCAACTTCATTAATGGTGAATTCGTCGCGCCGGTGAACGGCAACTACTTCACCAATACCTCCCCGGTGAACGGCTCTGCGGCCGGTGAGTTTCCGCGCTCAGACGTTGCCGATGTTGATAACGCTGTGGCTGCTGCGGCAGCGGCGGCGGAAGCCTGGGGCAAGACCTCGCCGCAACAACGCTCGCTGCTGTTACTGAAAATCGCCGATCGGCTGGAACAGCATCTGGAGACGATGGCGGTCTATGAAACCTGGGATAACGGTAAACCGGTTCGCGAAACCCTGGCGGCCGATATGCCGCTGGCCGTCGATCACTTCCGTTACTTTGCCGGTTGTGTCCGGGCGCAGGAGGGCAGTGCCGCCGAGATTGATGAGTTCACCGCCGCCTATCATTTCCATGAGCCGCTGGGCGTGGTAGCGCAGATCATTCCATGGAACTTTCCGCTATTAATGGCGGCGTGGAAACTGGCTCCGGCACTGGGCGCGGGTAACTGTGTGGTGCTGAAACCGGCTGAGCAGACCCCGCTGTCGATCACCGTTTTTGTCGATCTGATTAAAGATCTGCTGCCGCCGGGTGTGCTGAACGTGGTACATGGGTTCGGCAAAGAGGCGGGTGAAGCGCTCGCCTCCCATTCCGGCATCGCCAAGGTAGCCTTCACCGGCTCTACCGCAACCGGCGGTCATATTCTGGAGCTGGCAGCAAAAAGCCTGATCCCCTCGACCGTCGAGCTGGGCGGTAAATCACCTAACATCTTCTTTGAAGACATCATGCAGGCTGAGGAGAGCTTTATAGAGAAAGCCGCCGAAGGCGTGGTGCTGGGCTTCCTGAATCAGGGCGAAGTCTGTACCTGTCCGTCGCGGGCGCTGGTACAGGAGTCGATCTACGAACCTTTTATGGCAGCCGTGATGAAGCGGGTAAAAACCATCAAACGTGGCGATCCGCTGGATACCGAAACCATGGTGGGCGCGCAGGCGTCGCAGCAGCAGTTTGATAAAATTCTCTCTTATCTTGAGGTTGCCCGACAGGAGGGCGCGGAAGTGCTGGTGGGCGGTGGCGTAGAGAAGCTGGATGACTCACTTAACAGCGGCTACTACATTCAGCCGACACTGCTGAAAGGCAACAACAGCATGCGCGTTTTCCAGGAGGAGATCTTTGGCCCGGTCATTGGTATCACCACCTTTAAAGATGAGGCGGAAGCAATCAGTATCGCCAACGACTCCATCTATGGGTTAGGTGCTGGCGTCTGGACCCGCGATATCAACCGTGCTTACCGTGTGGGCAGGGCGATTAAAGCCGGGCGCGTCTGGACCAACTGTTATCACCTCTATCCGGCGCACGCCGCCTTTGGCGGTTATAAGAAGTCGGGTATCGGGCGTGAGACTCACAAAATGATGCTGGATCACTATCAGCAGACTAAAAACCTGCTGGTCAGCTACAGTATCGAGCCGCTGGGCTTCTTCTAGTTCTGGCCCGCAACCTGCCAGGTTAACTCTGCACTCTTCTCCCAGAACCACGCTACGGCGTGGTTTTTTTTGCTCCACGTAGCCGGCGCGCTGAGAAGCATCAGAAGCGTAGCGATGGATGCAATGCCGATAAAGAACAATTAATCAGTCCTTTCTTAAAGCGACGCCGGGCCGTTTTGCGCTTCGCTTATCTCGCTTCACGACCACCTCATCCTCAGCCCTTTCTGAACCGTCCCGTAATGAAACAACTTGCTGATTTGTAACCATTATCTCACTTTTTCTTACGCTAAAAACTGCCACGTATTACGGTCACCTCGCCGTTAACCTTCATTACGGTCTGGTGAAGCAGCGCCATTTTTTACATGAGTTTTTTTAATGCTGACTACAGGGGTGTCTGTTTTCTGTGTAAGAATACTTCATAGTTGCTCATCTTGTTAGGAATAATCCTAAGTGAGTGATTAAAAGTAACACATATTTGCACTAAGTAAATTACTTAAACTTTACTTAAGTAAAATCTTATGAAAGTGGCCCGTTGAAATTTTGTCAATCTTCTGTAAACTCGCAGCTTATGTTTACAAAGGAATTGTGATTTCATACCTACGGGCAGGATATACCTGGCTCGTGCGGTAGCTATGAGCTTATACGCATCTTGTAACTTACTGAATGTGATCGTGAAAACAGGAAAATCAGTCAATGCGCTGCGCTTTTTCCTTTTGTCAGCGAATAGCGTCACAACTGTAAATCTGAGTCAATGTGTCAGTTTTTCGGCCAGGGATGGCATAAGTAAAGCTTGGGTTTTGCCTTCCTCATCCAATCTGACGCAAAAAAATAGATCATGTTTCTGATCATTTCTTGCCAGCTCAGATTTCTCGCTGCACCTGTCCCGGTCGCCAGAGTTGCTTTTTAATAGTTAACGTTAGTTGATCTTTTAAAGTGCCTCGCCATGGCACTTTAACGCTATTTGCTTAATGTTTTTCTTTTAGGCTGGCACTAAGTGGCGCTCTATCAGCACCACATTCCCGATTTTCATTACTGACAACCGGCCTCTGGCCACTCTCCAGGATATGAATGGAACACAACATGAAAAAAATGGTGAAGCTCCGTATTGCGTTAGGCCTGATGTTTGTTTTTTCTGTCGCGGGTTGTAAAACGCCGCCAAAAATGACGGATGACACGCTGGTCACCAGCACCGTGGATGGCGTGGTGATCAGTCACCGTTATGCGGTTAAACCGCCTGCGCAGTTCAGCCCGGTCAATGAAACCTACCGTGCGCTCTATCCCGCTTCGGTGATGAGCCATCCGAGTTTTGGCGGCAAGGTGGTGGAGACGCTGAAAACCGGCGAAAGCTACACCGTGATTGGTCAGGTAGAGAACAACTGGCTGGCGCTGGGTGAACCCGCTCAGGCGTCAGCAGAACCTGAACCGGGTAAAGCCAGCAGTGCCGTTAAAGAGTCAGCGTCCTCCGCAGCACCGCAGGCAACCGTTCAGCTGACCGGCTATGTGCCGTTTCGCGCCGTGGTGAAAAGCGAGCTTTACGATCAGACGATCAAGGCTGACCAGCCGAAGCGCCGGGTGCGCAGCAGCAAGAAGAAAACCTGTGTTGCGGTAAACGGTGACAGCACCGCCTGCCAGAACAGCACTAACGGAACCTGGATTATTAACTAATCGCACTAAGCAGGGAGGGCGGGATGATGACAACAACGCTATGGCGTGGGGCGCTGATAGTGCTGCTGACGTGGCTGATGACCGCGTGCAGCAGTACTCCACAGCCTGTTGCCTGGTACAACCTGGACGTTCAGGCGCAAAACCAGGTTAACGGCGGTGCGCCGCTGAAAGTCCGGGTGGTATTACTGACCTCCGATGCGGAGTTTATGTCGGCTGACTTCTACTCCCTGCAAAACCAGTCCGCTAATGCGCTGGGTAATGCGCAACTCAATACGCAACAGTTCTTCCTGACTTCCACTCAGCCCCATAAAACGCTGCGGATTAAGAGTCTGCCCGAGGCGCGCTTCATCGGCATCATGGCGGAATATCAGGCGCTGGATGGCAAGGTCTGGCGACTGTCGCTGCCGGTTCCTGAAGGCGAATCACCCTCATTCTGGGCATTCTGGAAGCGTGACGATGGTGAGCTGAATGCGCGCATCGTGGCGGGGATTAACGGCCTTCACGTGGAAAAACAGTGATGTCTATGAACAGAGCCGAAAAGGTGGTCTGGACCGAGGGGATGTTTCTGCGTCCTCACCATTTCCAGCAGTCAGAAAATTATCTTCTCAGCACCCTGCGTGAGTGGGGCCAGTCGCAGCGCGCCTATACCTGGGGTTTTTACGATCTGGAGTTCGATGAAGCGCTGCTGCGCCAGGGGAAACTGGCGCTGAGCGCCGCCAGCGGTTGTCTGCCTGACGGCACGTTTTTTGCCTTCAGCCAGCCACAGCACGGTCCGGCCCCGCTTGATCTGCCTGCCTCCGTTGACCGCAGCAAAGTGGTGCTGGCCATTCCGGCACGCCGCAATGGCCGCGAAGCGGTGGCCTTTCAGGAGTCGCAGGATTCTCTGGCGCGCTACCTCGCCTGGGAAGCGGAAGTGGAAGATGACAATGCCCAGGCCGTGGGCAGCGCCACGGTGCAGTTCGGCAAGCTGCGTCTGCGGCTGATGCTGGAACAGGATCTGACCGCCGAGTGGACCGCCATGGGCGTGGCTCAGGTGATTGAAAAACGCAGCGACAACCACATCCGGCTCGACAGCGACTACATCCCGCCGATGCTGACGCTTAACAGCAGCCGTCCGCTGCAAAACATGTTCAACGATCTGCACGGGCTGATCCAGCAACGCAGCCAGCAGCTGAGTCAGCGCGCGCCGGGCACCGGTCGTTTTAACAGCGCGGATATGGTCGATTTTATGCTGCTGGCGCTGCTCAATCGTCAGCTTGGCCTGCACACTCACCTGCAACATCTGCCGCTGCTGCATCCTGAAACGCTCTACAGCCACTGGCTGCAACTGGCGGCGGAGCTCAGTACCTGGACGCCAGCCCGCGCGCCCGATGGCCTGCCGCTCTATGATCATGACGATCTGCACAGCTGTTTTAGCCGCCTGTCACTGCTGCTGCGTCAGGGGCTGTCCCAGGTGATGGAAGAGAGCGCGATTCAGCTGCCGCTGATTCAGCGCTCGCACGGTCTTAACGTCGCGACCGTGCCGGAGAGCAGTATGGTGCATGAGTTTGGCTTTGTGCTGGCGGTGAAAGCCAGCGTGCCAGGCGACACCCTCAAAACCCACTTCCCGGCGCAGATGAAAGTCGCCCCGGTCAGCAAAATTCGCGATCTGGTGCAGTTGCAGTTGCCCGGTCTGGCACTTCGGGCCATGCCCGGCGCGCCGCCGCAGATCCCGTGGCATGCCGGATACAGCTATTTCGAACTGGATAAGAACAGCGAGCTATGGAAAGAGATGGAGCGCTCGGGCGCTTTTGCGCTGCATCTTGCCGGTGAGTTTCCAGGTCTGAACATGGAGTTCTGGGCCATTCGTAGTCAGTCAGAATCATAAACTGAGCACGCAGCATGATGCAGGAACAACAAAAATCACACAGCGATCTTGCGCCGGAGGCCAGCCATCAGAATGTGCTGGTCGCGGCGGCTAATCCCCTGATTAACGCCATTCCTCAGATCCGTCACTCGGTATCACATGAAGACCCGGCGCAGCTGCGTCAGCAGCTGATCGATCAGATTCGGCGCTTCGAGCTGAGTTGCCAGCAGTCAGGCCTGGGCTATGAAGTGATCATCGGCGCGCGATACTGTCTCTGTACCGCGCTGGATGAGGCGGCGGCGCTGACGCCGTGGGGCAGCCGCGGCGTCTGGACCAGCAATGGTCTGCTGGTCACCTTTCACAATGAAACCTGGGGCGGCGAAAAGTTTTTCCAGCTGCTGGCTAAGCTGTCGCAGAACCCAAGACGCCACATTCTGATGCTGGAGTTGATCTACTTCTGCCTGCTGCTGGGGTTCGAAGGACGCTACCGGGTGCTGGACAACGGTCGCTCGCAGCTGGAGACCATCAAACAGCGCCTGCTGCAGATGATCAAAAGCGTGCGTGGCAATTATGCAGCGGCGCTGTCTCCGCATCCCACCGATCAGCCGGTCCTGCGCAAATTGTGGCGGCCAATGATCCCGCTGTGGGCCTGTGCGGCGGTGGCGGGGCTGGCGGCCTGTCTGTTCTACATCGTGCTCAACTGGCGTCTCGGCGATTACACCTCGCCGGTACTGGCCCGTATCTATCAGACGGCGCTGCCGGAAGTGAAGATCGGCAACCCTGCGCCACCACCGCCCGCCACGCTGAACCTGCGCGCTTTCCTGAAACCGGAAATTGATGCCGGGCTGGTAGCGGTGCGTGACGAAGCGGACCGCAGCGTGGTGACGCTGAAAGGGGACGGACTATTTGCCTCGGCGGCCACCGAGGTGCGCGGACGTTACACCGACGTAATCCAGCGCATCGCTGCTGCCATGAACAATGTCAGCGGCCAGATTCAGGTGATTGGCTACAGCGATAACGTGCCGATCCGCAGTGCCCGCTTCGCCTCCAACTTTGAGCTTTCGCTGGCACGTGCCCGGTCAGTACAGACCCTGTTGCAACAGCAGCTGGCGCAGCCGTCACGGGTTAAAGCGGAAGGGCGCGGTGAAAGCAATCCGCTGGTGCCTAATAACAGCGCAGAAAATCGCGCACGTAATCGTCGTGTTGAAATTACCCTGCTGGTGGCACCGGATGCGACGCATGCCGAACTCAACGGCCTGGCGAGAGGGAACTGATCCATGCTGAATATTCTGTTTGCGGTGCTGACCAGCCGCCTCGCGTGGGGCTTTGTCGGCATTACCGCGCTCTCTTTTATCATCTGGGTGATTGGCCCGGTGTTCTCAATCGTCGATTCGCGCCCGCTTGAGCCGGAGCAGAACCGCATTATCAGTATCGCGCTGCTCTATCTGGTGTGGGGCTTAGGCCAGGCGATTCCGCGGCTCTATAACATCTGGCTCAATCGCAAGCTGATGTCGAGCCTCGAAACCGGCAAAAGCGATGCGCCGGAAGCCGATCGTCAGCGCCTGACCAGTGAAGAGCAGGTGCTGGCAGGGCGTTTCTCTGAAGCCACTGACATGCTGAAAAAGGCGCACTTCCAGCGCCACAGCAGCAAGGGCACGCCGTTCTGGGCACAGCGCTTTGGCCGTCAGTATCTCTATCAGCTGCCGTGGTACATGATCATTGGCGCGCCCGGTGCCGGTAAAACCACCGCGCTGGTCAACTCGGGGCTGCAGTTTCCGCTGGCAGATAAATTCGGCAAGTCGGCGCTGCGCGGCATTGGCGGCACCCGCAACTGCGACTGGTGGTTCACCAATGACGCGGTGCTGCTCGATACCGCCGGGCGCTACAGTACCCAGGAGAGTCAGCAGGAGCGTGATGCCAGCGAATGGCATCATTTTCTCGACCTGCTGCGTAAATATCGCGGACGTCAGCCGATCAACGGCGTGATCGTCACGCTGAGCGTTTCCGATCTGCTGTCGCAGTCGCCCGAGGCGCTGCGTAATCAGGCGCTGGCCCTGCGTCAGCGGCTGATGGAGTTGCACGATCGCCTTGGCATCCGTTTCCCGGTCTATGTGCTGGTCACCAAAGCGGATCTGCTCAAAGGCTTCCGCAGCTACTTTGCCTCGCTGGATAAAGCGCAGCGTGAACAAATCTGGGGATTCACCTTTCCCTGGGCGAAAGCGTCCGCCGCCGATTTCGAACTTAATAACCAGTTCCAGCAGGAGTACTCCCTGCTGCAACAGCGTCTGGATGCCGGACTGGCCGATCGGCTGCTGACGGAAAGCGACGCGCAGGCGCGGGCAGAGAGCTATCTCTTCCCGCAGGAGTTTGCGGCGCTGCGACCGTTGCTGGCAGACGCGCTCGACACGTTGTTTGCCCGCTCCGATTTTGAAACCCAGTTCGCACCGCGCGGTATCTACTTTGCCAGCGGCACCCAGGAGGGACTGCCGTTTGACCGGGTGATGGGCGAGCTGAACCGCGCACTGAATCTGCCGGGGCAGCAGGCTGGCGAGTCAGGAAGCTGGGATAAGGTCGATAAAGAGTCGCCCATCCCGCAGAACAAAGGGCAGAGCTTCTTCCTGAAAGGGGTGCTGGAAAATGTGATTTTCCAGGAGTCCGGTCTGGCGGGCAGCAACCGCTGGTGGGAGCTGCGCAACCGCGCCGGGCTCTGGTCGGGTTATCTGGCGCTGCTGCTGATATTGCTGGTGGCAGGGGCGCTGTGGCTCACCAGCTACAGTAAAAACAAAGCCTATCTGCAGGAGATGGCCGCTAAAGCGCCGCAGGTTGAACAACTGGGCGATCAGCTTCAGCAGCAGGTCAATGGCGACCTCTTTGCGCTGGTGCCTTATCTCAACACCCTGTTGCACCTGCCGGAGAGCGCCGACTTCTCACTGGAAGCACCGCCGCTGACGCGCCGCATGGGGCTTTATCGCGGCACCGAGGTCAGCGATGCCACCCGTGCGCTCTACGACAAGGCACTGAAACAGCTGCTGTTGCCGCAGGTGGCGCAGAACATCACCCGCTGGCTGCGTAATGACAACGGCAGTGATGCTGACTACAGCTACGAAGCGCTGAAAGCGTATCAGATGCTCTACCAGCCAAAGCACTACGATGGCAAATTCCTGCAGGCGTGGCTGATGCTCAACCTGTCACGCGAACTGCCGCAGAACGTTACCCAGCAGCAGGTGAAACAGCTGGCGTGGCACCTGCAACAGTTGCTGGAGACGCAGATTCACTCGTCGCCGTATGCGAAGGATGAAGCGCTGGTAAAGCGCGAGCAGGCGCTGATTAATCAGATGCCGCTGTCACAGCGCGTCTATGGACGGCTGAAGCGCCTGCTGCAACGCGATGACAGCCTGCAGCCGGTGACGCTGGCGGCGCTGGGTGGTCCCCAGAGCGAGCTGGTGTTTTCCCGCAAAAGCGGTAAATCGGTCAATGACGGTGTGGCGGGTCTCTATACGCCGGATGGCTACTGGCAGCACGTGGATAAGCAGATTGCCCCGGTGACCCAGGCGTTGTATCAGGACGATCTCTGGGTGCTGGGCGGCGCGGCGCCGCAGCAGAAAAGTGAGCAGACGGATCTTGCGGTGCGCCAGCTCTACGTGCAGGACTATATCCGGCAGTGGGAGCAGTTCCTCAGCGACATTCAGCTCAACAGCAGCGCCGATCTCTCGCAACGCATCAACACCGCCCGTTTGCTGTCGGGCAACCATTCGCCGCTGCGCCAGCTGGTGATCAACCTCGGTGGTCTGCTGACGCTGAATCGGGCGCAGCCGGATGAGAAAACCGCGCAGGCAGCAAAGCCGTCGGATAACAGCGCCACCCGCACCCTTGAAGCGCTATTTACCTCGCCCGAGGCCAGTGCCGCGCGCGGACAGGCCGCTACTCAGGCATCCCCGGAGCAGGCCGTCGCGCTGCACTTTGCGCCGGTTCTGGAGCTGGCCCAGCCGCTGCAGCAGGGCAGTAAGGTGCTGGCGGTGGATGACTTCCTGCATCAGATTGACGATCTCTATCGCTACCTCACCGCCGTGCAGGATGCGGCGAACAGCGGGATGCCGCCCCCGGCCAGCGATGCCATCAGTCGTCTTCAGGCCAGTGCCGGCCGTCTGCCGGGTTCATTGCAGAACATGGTTTCCAGCATGGCGGTGGGTGCCAGCAGCGACGCACAGCGCCGCGATATGGATAACGTCCGCAAACGCATCACCATGGAAGTGGGCAGTTTCTGCCGCCAGGCGATCGCCGGTCGTTATCCGCTGGTTCGCTCTGCGCGCAGTGAGGTCACACCAGACGATCTGGCGCGGATGTTCGCACCCGGCAGCGGCATGATGGACAGCTTCTTCCGCGACAACCTGGCCAGCAAAGTCGACACCACCAACGCGGCGTGGCGCTTTACGCCGGGCATTGACGGTAAAACCCTGCCGGGAGGCGAAGCCCTGCTGCGGCCTTTCCAGCAGGCGCAGTCAATCCGCGATGCCTTCTTTGCCAACGGTGCGACCACGCCCGGCTTCCGCGTCACGCTGCGTACGGTAAAAATGGATAACGACATCCTTAACCTGACGCTGGATGTGGATGGGCAGATTTTACGCTACAGCCACGGACCGCAGGCGGTACAGATGGTCAGCTGGCCCGGCCCCGGCGGCACCAGCCAGGTGCGGATGCAGCTGGGTCTGACCAACGGCACCACCTCCACGCTGGTCACCAGCGGTCCCTGGGCGCTCAATCGCTTCTTTGACCGCGCCCGGCTGACAGCGGCAGGCGGTCTGACCCGCGAAGCGAGTTTCAGCGTGGACGGTCATCAGGTCACGCTGTCGTTCACCCCTGGCAGCATTCGTAACCCGTTCCAGCTTCCCGGCTTTAGCTGCCCCTGAAACAGGACCCGACAATGACTCATTACGCTGCACCCTGCTGGTACGGCAAAGTGCCCAGCGCGGGTGACTTTGTGAAGCGCCGCTTCCCGGACGTGCTCTATCGCCAATGGTCCAGCTGGTTTCAGGTGGGCCTGCATCACTGGCAGAGCAGTCAGGAGAGTGATAACGCCCCGTCGCGCCCGTTCCTCAACGCGCCGGTCTGGAATTTTGTGGTGCCGCCGATGCTGGGCAGTCAGCTGATTCAGATGGGCTGCCTGATTGCCGCGCGTGACAGCGTGGGCCGTAACTACCCACTCTGCGCACTGCGCCACTTCACGCCCGCCGAGTGGTCGCCAGCCCTGCTGGCGCGCTCCGGCGAGTGGTATCAGCAGGTGGGCAATACGCTGCTGCGGGTGGTGCAGGGCGGCGGGTCACCGGAACAGCTGGATCAGGCGCTGATCAGCATTCCTCAGCCGCAGCCGCCGCAGGAGTCGGACGAGACGTCAGACATTCTCAACGTCATCGGGCATGGCGATACCCCTTCGACGCTGAACTGGACACTGCCGGGCGAGAACTTCGACCCGCAGTTCTACACCAGTTTCTGGTGGACCAATCAAAGCGACGGTTTCCCGCTTTATACCCAGGTCCACAGCGGTAATTTTACCGCCCAGCTCTTTTCATTGCTGTTTGATCCGGCCGGTGGGGCAAAGCCGGGACGAAACGGACTTTATCCCCCGATGTTTGAATCCTGAGGCGACACGCATGACGATGAATACAGAGGCTCTGCTGGCTCCGGTCAGCGAGGACAATCCCGGCGGCGATAACCTGGAGTACCACGCTGATTTTCAGGCGATGGAGCAGGCCAGCGCCGGTAAAGCGGAGCAGCAGTTTGGCAATACCATCATTCCGGCAGAACCGGCCGACTGGAACAGAGTCGAGAAGCTGGCGATAGCGCTGCTGGCGCGCAGCAAAGATTTGCGGGTAATGCTGGCGCTGACCCACGCCTGGACCGAACTGAAAGGGCTGCCGGGCTATGCCCAGGGCCTGAAGCTGATTGAACAGGCGTTGTTGCTCTACTGGGAGCCGCTGTGGCCCCGGCTGGAGGAGTTCGGCGAGCAGGATCCCTTCTACCGCATTAATGCGCTGGCGCTGCTGGGTGACAAAACTGATCTGAGCGGTGCGGTACGTCAGTGCTGGCTGCTGCGCTATCCCTCTGACGGCATCACGCTGCGCGATGCGGCCGCCCTGTGCGACGGCAGTAAAACCGAAGTCGCGGACTATCCTGGCGGCCTGCCGCGTCTGATCGACGAACTGGCGCGCGGCGACCAGCCCGGTATTGAGGCGGTGCTGCAGATTCATGAGCGGCTGCAGACCATCTGCGAAACCGTGACCGAACGACTGGGCGAAGCAGCGGTGCCGGAACTCACACAGCTGCGCAGACAGATTGCGCTGATCGCTGAACGTTGCCAGGCCACAGATATCAATGCGCTGATCCCTACAGCCGCCGTGGAACAGCCCGCAGAAACCGCGGCATCGCCTGCACCGGCCAACCCGCGCGCTGCCGCTGACTGGCGCACGGTGCAGATCAGTTCCCGCGCCGACGCGCAGCTGATGCTGGAGAAAGTGAAGCTCTACTTCACCCAGCATGAGCCGAGTCATCCGGCCCCACTGATGATCGACCGTGTACAGCGCTTAATCGAGCGCGACTTTCTGGAGATCATCCGCGAACTGGCACCCGACGGCGTACATCAGCTGGAAACCATTTTCGGACGTCGCGATTAAGCAGGCGTGACGCACACACACTCAGCGGGACCTGCGCGCCTGCTGTGACACTTTATCCGCGCATCATGTATGGAGAAAACCATGGCAACAAGCAAATCCAGTGGGCAGAAGTTCATTGCCCGCAATCGCGCGCCTCGCGTTCAGATTGAATATGACGTGGAAATTTATGGCGCGGAACGCAAAATCCAGCTCCCGTTTGTAATGGGCGTGCTGGCGGATCTGGTGGGTAAACCGCTGGAGCCACAGCCAGGCATTGATGACCGTAAATTCATGGAAATCGACATCGACAACTTCGATGAGCGCATGAAAGCACTGAAGCCGCGCGCCGCGTTCCAGGTAGACAATACCCTGAATGGCGAAGGCAAGCTGAACATCGATCTGACCTTTGACAGCATGGATGACTTTTCGCCGGACGCGGTGGCCCGCAACGTTGAGCCGCTGAGCAAGCTGCTGGAAGCGCGAACCCAGCTGGCGAACCTGCTGACCTATATGGATGGCAAAAACGGCGCGGAAGAGCTGATTGGTAAGGTGCTGCAGGATCCTACGCTGCTGCAGGCCCTGACCCATCTGCCAAAGCAGGATGAGGCCACTGAAGGTAAGGAGCCGCAGGCATGACGCAGACTTCACAACAACCGCAGTCGCAGGGCGCAGCCAGTTTCAGTCAGGATGAGTTCAGCGCGCTGCTGAATAAAGAGTTCCGGCCAAAAAGCGATCAGGCACGTGCTGCGGTCGAAAGCGCGGTGAAAACCCTGGCGCAGCAGGCGCTGGAGAACACCGTTACCGTCTCCAGCGATGCCTATCGCACCATTCAGGCGCTGATCG
Source organism: Pantoea sp. EKM21T (assembly GCF_011800405.1). Taxonomy (NCBI): domain Bacteria; kingdom Pseudomonadati; phylum Pseudomonadota; class Gammaproteobacteria; order Enterobacterales; family Erwiniaceae; genus Pantoea; species Pantoea sp. EKM21T. The sequence continues at coordinate 32,977 of NZ_JAALFV010000001.1, read as the reverse complement.
CGGAGATCGACGAAAAGCTGTCGCAGCAGGTGAACCAGATTATTCACCATCCGGAGTTTCAGTCGCTGGAAAGCGCCTGGCGCGGCCTGAGCTATCTGGTGAACAACACTGAAACTGACGAGATGCTCAAAATCCGCTTTATGAGCATCTCCAAGCAGGAGCTGGGTCGCACTCTGAAGCGTTACAAGGGTGCCGGCTGGGATCAGAGTCCGCTGTTCAAGAAAATTTATGAGCAGGAGTATGGTCAGTTCGGCGGCGAGCCGTTTGGCTGCCTGGTGGGCGACTACTACTTCGACCACAGCCCGCAGGATGTTGAGCTGCTGGGTGAGATGGCGCGTATCGGCTCAGCCGCGCACTGTCCGTTTATCACCGGCACCGCGCCCGAAGTGATGCAGATGGAGTCCTGGCAGGAGCTGGCGAATCCACGCGATCTCACCAAAATCTTCCAGAACACCGAGTATGCTGCCTGGCGCAGCCTGCGTGAGTCGGAAGATGCACGCTATCTGGGCCTGGTGATGCCGCGCTTCCTGGCGCGTCTGCCTTACGGCATCCGTACTAATCCGGTCGACAGCTTTGACTTTGAAGAGCAGACCGATGGTTCCGATCATGGCAACTATACGTGGAGCAATGCGGCTTACGCGATGGCCGCCAACATCAACCGCTCCTTCAAAGAGTATGGCTGGTGCACCGCAATCCGCGGCGTGGAGTCGGGTGGGGCAGTGGAAAATCTGCCGTGCCACACCTTCCCGAGCGATGACGGCGGCGTGGATATGAAGTGCCCGACCGAAATCGCCATCAGCGATCGTCGTGAAGCCGAACTGGCGAAAAATGGCTTTATGCCGCTGGTGCATCGCAAAAACTCTGACTTCGCTGCCTTTATTGGTGCGCAGTCACTGCAGAAGCCGATGGAGTATCACGACGCTGATGCCACCGCCAATGCCCGTCTGGCCGCGCGTCTTCCTTACCTGTTCGCCTGCTGCCGTTTCGCGCACTACCTGAAGTGCATCGTGCGCGACAAAATCGGCTCCTTCCGTGAGCGTGATGAAATGGAACGCTGGCTGAACGACTGGGTGATGAACTATGTCGATGGCGATCCGGCTAACTCCTCGCAGGAGACCAAGTCACGCAAGCCGCTGGCGGCTGCCGAGGTGAATGTGGAAGAGCAGGAGGATAATCCTGGCTATTACTCCGCGAAATTCTTCCTGCGTCCGCACTATCAGCTGGAAGGGCTGACGGTTTCTCTGCGTCTGGTCTCTAAGCTGCCGTCGCTGAAAAATGATAATGCGTAAGGGCTGAAAGGGAGGCGTGATGCCGGGGATGACCTGGCATCACGTATCCGCTGAGTCACAGAGTTAACCGGGACAAAGGGTTTTACGCTCCCGGTTTACGGGAAAGATTGCTGCATAAAAAAGGATGTGGGACATGGATTCACCGAAAAATATCGCCGATGGCATGCTGGGCCTGTTCAATACCAAAAAGAAATCAGGCGTTGAGACGTTTATGGTGAGTGCAATAAGTGGATTTACCTCTATTCCGGGTGATCTCTATGCGCTGACCAAAGACTTTTTAGATAGCGATCATCGCTGGGATAACGAGACGGATCGTATTCGATTGCTCACCTTACTGAAAAAAGGGGCGACCAGTGACGATCTCAGGAAACTAATTAAGCTGGTGGTTGAGCAATATATTAAACGCCTTAATGAACAGCAGTTAGAAAAAATGCTGGTCAAAATGGGCGGAAGCGCTGCAGGCTCTTTTACGTTTAAATACCTTTTTGTGGATGCGATCGTCTCACGATTTTTTAGTCGGGTCATACCTAAGTTTCTTTTTAGCGCGGGGATGACAGGGATCATCACAATTGGCGCATCAGTTTCAAGATCGATCTATACCTCCAGAGATTTGATGAAAAAGAACAAGGAGGTGTACGCATTGCTGCGCGGAGCGGGCGATCTTGATTTACTCTATTTCCTGCTGGAGGACAACATTGATCCCTGGCTGGATGCAATTGCATTGCAACAGAATAACTCCCCGCTCGCCAATGAGGTCTTTACTAACTTTGTGGAAGGAATGCATGATGTTTAAAAAGGCCGCTCTCTTTTTAATGAGTTATCTGCTGACCTTTTTTTCTGCCCTGATATTAATTACCTGCTCGGGTTATTATATTCTGTTTTTTGACTGGGACATATCAGTAATGGGTAAGGTTATTAACGCAGTCCTGATTATTATTTCAATAACTGCGTCAATATCGCTTTATGCCGTGGCGCAAAAGTTGAAGCAAATTAATTAACCAGTTTTCTGCGTGATATCTTAATTAAAATAAAAATAAAGGCCACGCAGACGGCGGTGAAGAGAATTTTACCAGCAATAATCCCGGAGGAAGAAAGAGTAAAGTTTTCATAGCGAGCAACCAGATATATCGAACCAATAATATCAGCGATGGCATAGAGAGAGAGCAGCGACAACACGACTATCAGGAAAAGTGAGATGATCTTTTTCATATTCATTCCTTCTGTGAACTTTATAAGCGCCTGCTTACTATAAACGATCTGCCAGGATGCTGTCTATGAAATGACCGCCTGGGCATGAGGTCTATGGCAGGGCATCAGATTATCTGCTGTTGTTCTCGCCATGAAAATGCATACCGATTTTTGTCCGGTTAAATAACCGGCAATACGACGTCTGGAATATGGTTTATAACGATATTTCAGAAGCAAGGCAAAGGTAAAATATGGACTGTTTTATTCAGCCCCATGCTTTTCTTTTTGCCATATCCTTGCTTTTTTGAAAGCAATAATCTTAACCAATAAAGAGTGAAAGATAATGGCTATTGATATGTTTATGAAGGTTGACGGAGTCACCGGCGAGTCTAAAGACTCAAACCACACTGGCTGGACTGATATCACCTCTTTCTCATGGGGTGCTTCTCAGCCAGGTAATATGTCTGTTGGCGGCGGCGGCGGTGCGGGTAAGGTTAACTTCAACGACCTGCACGTTAATGCACTGATCGACAAATCGACCACGGCGTTGCTGAAGAACTGCGCAAGCGGTAAACATCTCGCTAAAGTCGAACTCTCTATCTGTAAAGCGGGTGGCTCTCAGGTTGAGTATGCACGCATTACCCTGGAAGATGTTCTGGTTACCGCTGTAAATTACAATGGTTCCGACAACGGCGATACCCTGGGAATGACCTACTCCTTCCAGGCTTCTAAAGTGAAGCAGCAGTACTGGGAGCAGAGCTCTTCCGGCGGCAAAGGCGCAGAGAGCAGCGCCGGCTGGGACATCAAAGGCAACAAAGAAGCGTAATTCTGGTCAGCAGCCTCCCCTCAGGGGGAGGCTATAAAGGAGTTTTGCGATGGTACATTTAAGACCTCAATTTTCGGCCGCCTGGAACCGCTTCTCAGAAGTTAATGTTCCCGTTGAGAAGGTTGGGGAAATATTGGGTGGTAAAGTAGAAGCGAATATCTCCTCCGGAATTTTCGAGAATGCCTGTCCCATCAGAATGAGCTATGTCCTTAATTACACTGGTGTTCCCATACCCGCCAACAGTCGTTATGCAACCGTGACGGGAAAAGACAAAAAGCGTTATATGTTTCGCGTCAACGATATGATGGACTTTTTAGTCGGCGCCTTCGGTCAGCCAGACCTGAACGTGACGTCACCAAAACCCGGTTCATTTAACGGTAAACAGGGAATTATTGTTTTTCAGGGCAGTGGCTGGAGCAATGCCCGCGGACACGTGACACTCTGGAATGGCAACATCTGTTCTGATACCTGTCACTTCCTGGGTGGCGCAGAAAATGGTAGTTTTGTTCCTGATGTTGCCTCCTTGTGGATACTGAAATGAAAAAATTCCTGATGTTATTTGCTCTGACTTTATCTCCTGCGGCGCTGGCGATAACGCCACCGGCGCCAGACTCCTTTAAGCAACCGGAGATTTTCAGCAACTGGCTTCTGAACCGTTGTGCAGGAAAAGCTGCGACTGACAAGGCTTTCACCGATGATGCATTTAAAAGCGCGTCAGCCTGGTTAGAGGTAAGTCATCTCCCTGTTGAAGCATTCAGTGATGGTGATAAGTTAATCAATGAGTATCTGAAGATGAACCTGACTGGCTCGGTCACAGGAAACTTCAATATGATGAAATGCACGTTGCTTTCCCAAAGTCAGGATGCCGAGGCGCTCTACAATAAGTATAAGAAATAGCGTTTATTTTTAGGGGAATTAAAAGTTGATGCAGCGCTAAACATCAGCAGCGAATTTTCAAAAGAGAATATGTTTAGTTAAATGAAGCCGATAATTAAACCTGAAGTTGATCAGTATAATGTAAATTACTCTTATACGGAACTTGCCACATGATGAAGAAAGTAAGTCATTTGATTATGATAGTGCTTTTAGTTTCACCTTCATTTGTTTTGGCGAAGTCAGTTTCACACTTTGAAGGAAAAATATTCAAAGCGGATATTGAATATGGTTGTGATGAAGGTAACGTCACCTGTGATGATGTTTCGCTTAAGTCAACCAGAGTAAAAGACAATTCATCGATATTTCTTAAAGGTGAAACCATAAATTCAAATTGTCCTGACGTCTGCGACTTCCGGGGTTATCGCTTTACTAACGGCCAGTATGATTATTCGTTTTATCCAAGCCAGAAGGGCAGCGGCCTCTGGGAATATATTGTAACCTTTAAAAGTAAAGTTATTGCTCGGGATCTTGGGGTGATTAAATAACATCGTTTATAAAAAACCCGGCATATTGAGTCTGCACTTGTTCTCAGGCATAGGTGTGTTATTACAGGTGAGATTTTCAATGAGAAATTATTTTTCTTTGTTGCTGTGTGTCACAGCTTTTTATGTTTCCCCCGTCTATGCAATCAGTGATTGTTCAAACGGCAATAATGACCAGGAAGTTTATACCTGCACCCAGAAAAACAGGAACGAAACTGAGCTTGATTTAAACAAAGAATATAAGCTGGCTAAGACCAGAGTTGAAACGCTTTTTAAAGGTGACAACAAAGAGTTAAGCCAGTATATGGATGCGTTGACTGAAGCTCAACGAGCCTGGCTGAAGTATAGAGAGAATGATTGTAAACTGGCTTCTTATGCTGCAGATAAGGGAAGTGATTTAAGTAACGCTAATATTAATATGTGTACTTCTGAACTTAACGAGCAAAGAATTAAAAAACTTAAGTTAATTCCTTATCATTGATGGTGCAGACTGCTGAGAAAAATATGAAGAGACTGCATAAATTGGCTTTAATCACTGTGTCTCTTTGCATCAGCGCTTCAGCGCTCGCTGAAGATACCTGTGCAAAACAGCCTTCAGACGGTGCGCTATTTCAGTGTACTGTTCAGCAGAAGAAGCTGGCGGAAGATGACCTCAACAAAGAATACCAGACGGCTAAAAAACGCATTGTACAGATGTACGGCACGCAGAAAAAACTGGCTGATGACTATGTCGCCACGCTGGTGGATACCCAGCGTAACTGGCTGAAGTATCGTGATGGTCAGTGCAAGCTGGAAGCCTTTGCCGCTGAAGAAGGCAGCAATGCGAATGCGGTTGCCACCAACCTCTGTGTTATCCGCATCGACAAAGAACGCACTGCTATTCTGAAGCAACTGCCTTACTGATTATGTCGTCGTGCTCAGGGTTTACAGGCTGGGCACGATATTCTCTATGAATATCACTCTCTGCATTACGCTGTAATCCCGTTTTTTCAATGCCGGTAAATAATTCTGTATAAATGATATTTCAGCAGCGTGGTTTCTGGTGATTGTAATGCAATCATATTTGCAACTATTTTAATGTTTACCCTGTATGTTAATTAAAGACAAGCCGTTAACGCAGCTTCATCTTCTTAAATAAATATAATTTTTCTCTGTTTAAAGAATTGAATTAATCCAGTGGCACAGTATTTAAATAGACAACTCCCAAAATTAAATCCCCCTGCTCTCTATACCCCGCGCCTTTCCCCGAGAGGTGCGCGGTATAGATGCCGAACCGCTAACCGCAGGAATCCGTTATGCGCTTTACGATAATAACGACTAAACCCGGCCAACAGCCGCCGCAAACTCATTGTGATTTCTTTCCGCCTGGCGGCACCATTGGTCGTGGTGTGGATAATAATCTGGTGCTGCCGGATGACGATCGCACACTCTCCCGCCTGCAGGCGATTGTACACATCACGGCAAATGGCGAATGTCGCCTGACCAACCGTGGCAATGTGACGCGCGTGTTACTCAACGATATTCCGCTGGAACGCGGACGTCAGGTTGAGCTGCAGGATGGAGACATACTGGGCATCGATGATTACCAATTGCTGGTCAGCGATCTCAACAGTGCACAGCAACCGCAGAGTGAAAGAGCTGTTCCGCGTCCTGAGCCGGTGCAGCCCGTAGCACCCGCTCGCGAACCGGCAGCGGAAAAAGCCAGCACCACCGCCGCCATTCCCAGCGAAATCTGGGACAGCCTGGCGAAAGAGTTTTCGATTTCGGACGATCTCTCTAAACGTAAAGCTGCGCCAGAGATGCCTGAGGCCCACCCGCTGACCGCGCCCGCTCGTCCTGATCGAAATCCGGAAGATCCGCTGGCTCAGCTGATTAACGACGCGCCGCTGGATTATGGGCAGCAGCCAAAAAACAGCAGCCTGTTTGATGAAGGCGATGCGCTGTTTGGGCAGCAGAGTATTTTTGACGACCGGACGCCAAGCACGCTGTCTGCTCAGCAGAACACAGCGCCACCGCAGGCTGAAACGCCTGCCGCTGAACTTGATCCGCTAAGCCTGTTTGACGGCGAGAGCAGCACGGATGCGCGCAACCATGATGATCCGCTGGGTCTGATGATGGGCAACGCGGTGCCGCTGGCCCAGCCGGAGCTGACGACGCCGAAACCGGCCACGTTGCATGTGCCACCTCAACCGGTGGCAAAAACTGAGCCGATGGCCGCACGTTCATCGGAGCAGGATCCCGCCAGCCTGACCGACATGGATCACTCACCGCTGTTCAGCTTCGACGAATCACAGCATGAGACTCACAGCCAGCCTCACTCTGAGGCACAGCAGCAGTCGCCGCTGATTGACGAGGCGCTGCCCGGCCAGTCTGACGCGGTAAATCCACAGATCGATTACGGCGGAATTACGCTGCCCACGCCGCAGGCGGTACAGCGTACGCCATCCCCGACGCCGAAAGGGCGGTTGCGCATCGATCCCGTAGCTTCCGGTCGCCATCATGCCGCCGCTGCGCACCCGACGACACCCAGCGAAAGCAGCGGTGATGCCCTCAAGGGCGAACTACTGGATGCGTTGCTGGAGGGAATGGGTCTGCGCGACCTGCAACCGACGCCGCAATTTGACCGTGAGCAGATGCTGCAATTCGGGCAGATGCTGAGCATGTTTTCGCAGGGTACGGTGGCGCTGCTCTCATCGCGTTCGATCCTCAAGCGCGGGGTGAAGGCAGACATGACGGTGATCCTCGACGACGCCAACAACCCGTTCAAGCTGCTGCCTTCGGGCAAAACCGTCTTAATGCAGATGTTTGGCAGCCGGATGCCGGGCTTTATGCCGCCGCGTCAGGCAGTGCGTGATGCGCTGATCGATCTGCAGGCGCACCAGCTGGGCATGATCGCCGGTATCCGCGCCATCATCGCCTCAATGCTGCAATCCTTTAACCCGGAGCAGCTGGAGGAGGAAGCGCGTCAGGCGGGATCGGTGTCACGTATCGGCCTGCCGGGCAGCCGTAAAGCGGCGCTCTGGGAGCATTTTGTTGAGCGCTACGGCGAGACGGCGGGCGAGATCGAAGACGATTTCCACACCCTGTTCGGCGAAGCGTTCCTGCACGCCTATGACCTGGAAGTTAATCAGTACAAAGACTCACAAACCCACACGGATGACGCATGAATATCACTATTGCCTCGACGTCGAATCAGGGCGATCGCGCCAGTAATCAGGATCAGATCGGTGATGTCATCGGTAAGCGCTCGGCCTGCTTTGTGGTCTGCGACGGTGTGGCCGGATTTCCCGGCGGGGACATCGCGGCATCGATTGCCCGCAGCAGCCTGCTGCAGTCGTTTGATGGCGATGCGCATCTCAATGCGCAGTCGATTCGTAACTACGTCAATCAGGCGAATCACGCCATCCGTCAGCAGCAGAAAGCCAGCAGCGAACACAGCCGGATGGGCACTACGCTGGTCAGCCTGTTCATTGACCGCGACTACCATCTGGCCTGCTGGGCCCATGCAGGCGACAGCCGCCTCTATCTGTTCCGTCGCGGCTATCTCTATCTCGTGACCACCGACCACAGCCTGGTGCAGCAGATGAAAGATGCCGGACATCGCACCGAAGGCATCAACAGCAATCTGCTCTATTTTGCGCTGGGGATGGGCGATGAGCAGCGCGACGCCAGCTACAGCGAGGTGGTCGGGATTGAAGATGGCGACGCCTTTTTACTCTGCACCGATGGTTTCTGGCACGGCGTGACGCTGGAACAGATGCAGCAGTCGCTGCACATGGTGAATACGCCGGAAGAGTGGCTGACGCTGATGCAGCAAATCATCAGGAACGATCAGCCGGATCAGGGGCAGCAGGATAATTTCAGCGCGCTGGCCGTCTGGATTGGATCACCTCAGGACACCACCTTGCTGCACTCGCTCTCTGAAGCGGCGCAGTTCTTCCCTCTGCGAGATTGAGAACGCCAACATGAAATATGGATTACTGGGTCTGGCTGCGCTGCTGCTCAGCACGCAGGCTTATGCTGAAAACTATCGCATCGTACAGTCCCCGGCACAGAAACTGGATGTCTGGATTGATGACGTAAAAAACAATCAGCTGTCGAGCTGGTGTAACAGCACCATTAACCTGCGCATCGTAACCCTGGGCGAAAAAAACGCCGCGGTTCTGAAAGATTTTCTGCCGCGCGTTGCCGGACTGATGGCGTCGCAGTGTAAAACGCTGCAACAGTTGCACTGGCAACTGACCGATGCGCAGGGGAGTGAAATCGCTACTGGCAGCGCCGCCCGTGCGCAGCAGTGGAAAACCGTGGTGACGCCGCCCGCGACTCAACCGGTCCAGCCGACGGCTACGGCGGTCCCCGCAGACGTACTGCGCAACGCTGCTCAGGCCGACACGTCGCCGTGGCTGCAATTCAGTCTGCTGGACGGCTGCCATTTCCGCACCTGGTGGCAGCACCCGGCACAGGGCAGCGCGCTGTTTGTTCCGGCAAATCAGGGGCTGATCTGTGGTTCTGATGGCTGGCTAAGTGGACACAGCCGACTGACGCAACAGGGTAACGGCGCACCTGCGGCAGTCGGCGTGACCTTCCTGCAGGGTTTTCCGGTGATGGGGTTGAGCAATCAGTCGCCCACTGCCGAACTGCACATCACCACGGTCAACAGTGAACGCATGGTGCTGAGCAATGAAAAATCCCCGGACAGCTGGCTGATTCTGCCGTTCAGCAACCGCTTTAACGGCTGGCAGGCAACGCGTCAGGTGGTAGTGCAGATGCCCGTCAGCGAAGCGGCCGATCAGAGTGCGCTGCAGGCGCGTCTGCAGGAAGTCCGTAAAGTCTGGTCGCCGTGGATCAGCGGCGATGCCGCGCTGAGCGTGCAGCTGGTGGAAAAACTGCATCCTGAACTGAAAGATCCCGCCGCTGCGGTCTACCGCACCCTTAACTGACGCAAAAGGAGTTTGCATGGAATCCTTACAACACCGTCTGGCCAGCGCCACCCTCGGCGAGACGCTCGCTGACGTGACCCGCCAGATTCAGGCAAATCCGGCGAATGCTGACCTGCGGGCCGCCTTTGTGCAGCTGCTCTGTCTTTCAGGCAACTGGGCGCGCGCGCAGACGCAGCTGCAATCCTGGCTGGCGTTAAGCCCGCAGGCGCAACCGACAGTTAATCTGCTGCAACAGGCGATCGCCGGTGAATTACAGCGTGACGCGGTGCTGCGTGGCGAGGCCGACCCGGTGCTGCCGGGCAGCGCCTGGCACTGGTGCGACACGCTGCTGGCCGCCTTGCAGGCCGAAACGGCGGGTGATGTCGCGCGCGGCAGCACGCTGCGGGCTGAAGCGCTTGAGCTCGCGGCGGCCAATCCCGGCACCGCAACGCAGCAGGCTCAGCCCACCGCATTCAGCTGGCTGATGGATGGCGACAGCCGTTTCGGGCCAGTGTGTGAAGTCATCAGTCAGGGCCGTTATTACTGGATCCCGTTTGCCGCCATTCGTGAGATGCAGTTTCAGGCACCCGCCAGCGTCACCGATCTGGTGTGGCGTCACACGCGTGTGCAGCTGGTTGATGGCAGCGAGCAGGTGTGCCAGATCCCGGCGCGCTATCCGCTGCTGGCGGCATCTGACGAACGTTTTCTGCGCGCCAGCGTCACCGAATGGCAGCCGCTGGGTGAGGATCCGGACCAGTTTATCGGCCAGGGACAAAAAATGTGGCTCAGCGACAGCGCGGAATTCTCGCTGCTGAGCCTGCAGCAGGTCGCGTTTGACAGCGTTGAGTCCGCCGATGAGCCATGATTCAGGCGCGCAAAACGACGGCTATGCCCAGCTGCATGGCGGCTTTCGCGCGCGTAAAAAACGCGATGCGTTAACCGCCCGCGACAAGCTGCAATCCTCGCTACTGGATCGCCTGACCGACAACGCGCCGGATAAACAGCAGGAAGCGGACAACAGCATGCTGATCACTCACAGCACGCTGCGCCGCCACGTACTGCGCGATCTGCAGTGGCTGTTCAACACCATCAACAACGAAGCCCAGCAGGATCTGAGCGGCTTTGATCAGGTGCAGCGCTCTGTCTGGAACTTCGGTGTGGCACCGCTGGCCGGGCAGAACGTCTCCGATATCGAATGGCAGGATATGCAGCGCAAAATGACCAACGCCATTCTGCACTTCGAGCCGCGCATCCTGCCGCAGGGTTTACAGGTGCGCTGCGTCAGCGATCTCGGCTCGCTCAGCCTGCACAACGTGCTGTCGATTGAGATCAAAGGGCGGCTCTGGTGCGTGCCTTATCCGCTGGCGTTTCTGTTCCGCACTCAGGTTGATCTGGAGAGCGGCCATTTCGAACTACAGGATGCAGGGTAATCATGGACAGCAATCTGCTCGACTATTACAACCGTGAACTGGCCTACCTGCGTGAGATGGGGGCCGAGTTCGCTGCGCGCTACCCTAAAGTGGCAGGACGTCTTGGCATGCGCGGCATTGACGTGGCGGACCCCTATGTCGAGCGGCTGATGGAAGGTTTTGCCTTCCTGACGTCGCGCGTGCAGCTGAAGATGGATGCGGAGTTTCCGCGTTTCTCGCAGCGTCTGCTGGAGATGATTGCGCCATCCTATCTCTCGCCAACGCCGTCAATGGCGATCGCTCAGCTGACGCCGGACAGCCGCAAAGGCGACATCACCCAGGGCTTTCGCGTGCCGCGCGGCACCATGATGGAGAGCCAGAACCTGAAAAAAACCGGCGTGACCTGCAGCTACACCACCGCGCACGATGTGGTACTGCATCCGCTGTGCATCAGTGAAGCCAGTCTCGGCGGCGTGCCCGGCGATCTGCCCTCTGGCGAGCTGAAACTCGGCGGCCTGGGCGCGGTCAGTGCGCTGCGTATCCGCATCAGCTGCGAAGGGATCTCCTCGCTCAGTCAGCTCAGCGTGGACGATTTGATGCTGTTTCTCAGCGGCCCGGATATCCAGGCGCTTAAACTGCTGGAGTTGCTGATGCAGCACCGGGTGGGCATCGTGCTGCAGTCGGTTGAGAAGCGGCCACAGCGTCAGGTGCTGACGGACGACGCGTTACAGCAGGAGGGCTTTGCGCCGGAGCAGGCGCTGCTGCCGGACGATCTGCGCAACTTTGACGGCTATCGTCTGTTGCAGGAGTATTTCGCCTTTCCGGCGCGCTTCCAGTTTATCAGTCTGAGCCAGCTTGCCCCGTTTCTGCGCCGCTGCGACAACGCCATGGCGTTCGACATCATCATTCTGCTCGACAAAGCGGACAGCGCGCTGGAAAGCGTGGTTGATCACAGCCATCTGGCGCTGCACTGCACGCCCGTCATCAATCTGTTTCCGAAAACCGCCGAGCGCCTGAAGGTCAGCGACAGCCAGCATGAATATCATCTGGTGGTAGATAACATCCGGCCGCTGGATTATGAGGTGCACTCGGTACAGCGGCTGTTCGCTACGGTAGAGGGCAAGCGGGAAGAGCAGGTTTTCCGTCCGTTCTGGAGCACCTTCAGCGGTGACCAGGGCGATTACGGTGCCTATTTTTCACTGCGCCGCGAACAGCGCACGCTGTCAGAGCAGGCGCAGCGCTACGGTACGCGCACCGGCTATATCGGTTCAGAAGTCTTTCTGTCGCTGGTGGATGAGCATCACGCGCCGTGGCACGACGAGGTGCGCTATCTCTCCGCTGACGTGATGTGCACCAGCCGCGATCTGCCGCTGATGCTGCAGCAGGATCAGGGCAACTTTGTGATGCCGGACTCCATTCCGGTATCGGAGCTGAAGCTGTGCAAAGGGCCGACGCCTCCGCGTCCGGCGCTGGCCGAGGGACTTTCCGCGTGGCGGCTGATCAGCCATCTGCAGATGAACTACCTCAGCCTGATGGACAGCAGCGACGGAGAAGGTGCGGCGGCGCTGCGTCAGCTGCTGAGCCTCTACGCCAACCTGGCGGAAGCGCCGGTCGCACGTCAGATTGACGGCATCCGCCACTGCACGCTCAGCGCGGTCAACCGCCGCGTGCCGGAGCCGGGCCCGGTGGTGTTTGCGCGCGGTGTCAGCATCACGCTGGAAGTGGATGAGCAGGCGTTTTCGGGTGCCAGCCCGTGGCTGTTCGGCAGCGTGCTGGAGCGGGTCTGTGGCCGCCTTGTGGCGCTCAACAGCTTCACGGAGTTCACCCTGAACAGCCAGCAGCGTGGAGAAGTGGGCTACTGGCCGCCGCGCATGGGCCGGAAAGCGCTGATATGAGTGGCGAAAAGGTGATTTCGCTGCCCCGGCTCACCCGTCTGCCGGATGATTTCTGGCAGCGGGTGATGGGCGCGCCGTGGCGCTACGATCTGTTCCAGCTGCTGCGGCGGCTGGATGCGCAGGGCGGTCAGCGCTATCCGCTGGGCCGTGCGCCGCTGCCGAAGTTCGAATCGGTGCGCATCGGTCAGACACCGTCACTGGCGTTTGCGCCCGCCACCGTCGCCAGCGCCACGCCGCGTGACGAGGCGGGACGTCATGAGCTCTCCATCTACAGCTTCGGCCTGTTTGGCCCCAACGGCCCGCTGCCGACCCATCTGACCGAATATGTGCATGAACGTATCGTGCATCATCAGGATCACAGCCTCTCGGCGTTTGCTGACCTGTTTCACCATCGCGCCACGCTGCTTTTTTATCGTGCCTGGGCCGATGCGCAGCCGACCGTGTCGCTGGATCGCCCCGACGACAGTCGCTTCCTGAACTATCTCGCCTGCCTGGCGGGCATCGGTTTACCGGCCCAGCAGCAGGCCAGCTCGCTCAGCCTCCATGCCCGGCTGATGCTGGTGGGCCATCTCAGCCGCCACGGCCACGATGCTGAAGGGCTGGTGCGCATTCTGCGCCACTACTTTGGCGTGCCGGTCAGGCTGACGCAGAACCTGCCGCACTGGCTGACGCTGGACAGCCGCGATCAGGCCCGACTGGGCGCGGGACGCCATATGCCCCGGCTGGGCGCTTCTGCATTTCTCGGCGTGGCGGTGCGCGATGTGCAGCACCGTTTTCGCCTGCACCTGGGACCGCTCAGCGCCGCGCAATATGCCCGTTTTCTGCCGGATGCCCCCGGCGCGTGTGAAGTACGCGACTGGGTGCGTCACTACCTCGGCATTGAAATGCAGTGGGATCTCAGCCTGATCCTGGCCGCTGACGAGGTACAGGGTGTGACGCTGGGTGGAACTGCCCGACTCGGCTATACCAGCTGGCTGGGGCTCGCGCCGCAGTCGCAAGATCGTGAAGATTTTATGTTTGAGGTTGAGGCTGCTTCGCGCTAGCCCAGCCGCTTTCCCTGTTACACAGCCTGCGTCTTTCATTGAAGAGAGCCCCCTATGTCAGAAATCAGCCGTGCCGTGCTATTCGGCAAACTGGATACGCTGTTATTTACCTCGCTGGAAAGCGCCACCGCCTTTTGCAAACTGCGCGGCAATCCCTATGTCGAGCTGGTGCACTGGCTGCATCAGCTGATGCAGCAGCAGGATGGTGACTTACAGCAGGTCATCACACATTTTTCACTGGATGAAAAGGCCCTGACTCAGGATATCGTTGCCGCGCTGGATCGCCTGCCGCGCGGTGCCAGTGCGGTCTCCGACCTCTCCGAGCATATCGACAGCGCCGTTGAACGGGCGTGGGTTTACGCCTCGCTGAAATATGGCGCGACCCGCATTCGCGGCGGCCATCTGCTTATCGGCATACTGAAAACCTTCAACCTGGCCAGCGTGCTGAAAGGCATCTCCGGTCAGTTCAGCCGCGTCAACGCCGATGTGCTGCTGGCGGAATTCGACACGCTGCTCAGCAACAGCAAGGAAGCACAGCAGGCGCTTAACGCACCGGCGGATGCTGGCGGCGCACCGCCCGCCGCCAGTGGCAGTACGCTGGCACAATATGCGCAGGACCTGACGGCGCGCGCCCGTGAAGGCCGCATTGATCCGGTAACCGGACGTGACGACGAAATCCGCCAGATGGTCGATATCCTGATGCGTCGCCGCCAGAACAACCCGTTGCTGACCGGCGAAGCGGGCGTCGGCAAAACCGCGGTGGTCGAAGGCCTCGCGCTGCGTATCGCGGCGGGCGATGTGCCTGCGCCGCTGCGCGATGTGCAGCTCTGGCTGCTGGACATCGGCATGCTGCAGGCGGGTGCCGGCATGAAAGGGGAGTTTGAAGCACGACTGCAGGCACTGATCAATGAGGTGCAGTCCAGCCCGACGCCAATTGTGCTGTTTGTTGATGAGATCCACACCCTGGTGGGCGCAGGTGGTCAGCAGGGCACCGGTGATGCCGCCAACCTGCTGAAGCCGGCGCTGGCACGCGGCCAGCTGCGCACCATCGGCGCGACCACCTGGGCGGAATACAAAAAGTACATTGAGAAAGATCCGGCGCTGACCCGCCGCTTCCAGACCGTGCAGGTGCAGGAGCCGGATGAAGCCAAAGCGATTCTGATGCTGCGCAGCACCGTCAGCGCCCTGGAGAAACATCATCGGGTGCTGTTGCTGGATGATGCGGTCAGTGCGGCGGTGAAACTGTCGCATCGCTACATTCCGGCGCGCCAGCTGCCTGACAAAGCGGTGGCGCTGCTGGATACCGCCTGCGCCCGCGTGGCGGTCAGCCAGGGTGCGCAGCCCGCAGCGCTGGAAGATTGTCTTCACCGTCTGGCGGCGCTGGAGATTGAAGCGGAGATCATCGAACGTGAAATCCGGGTGGGCCTGGGCGACGCCACCCGCCAGCAGGCGATTGCAGCGCAGCGCACTGCGCTGGAAGCCGAGCGGGATGCGCTGCAACAGCGCTGGCGGCAGGAGCGCGAACTGGTCGAGACGCTGATTGCGTTGCGCGCCCGCTGTGTGACAGAAGAGGATGCGGCGCTGCGTGAACAGCGTGATGCGACGCAGCAGCAGCTTACTGCGCTGCAGGGCGACACGCCGCTGCTGTTTGCCGCCGTCGATGCGGGCGTGGTGGCTGCCGTGGTCTCTGACTGGACCGGTATTCCGCTGGGCCGGATGGTGAAGAATGAGATCGACGCGGTGCTGAATCTGGCCGACACCCTGAACCAGCGGGTCATCGGCCAGCGTCACGGTCTGGATCTGATCGCCAGACGGGTACGCACTTCGCGCGCGCGTCTTGATAATCCCAACAAGCCGGTCGGTGTGTTTATGTTGTGCGGCCCTTCCGGCGTCGGTAAAACCGAGACCGCGCTGGCGCTGGCCGAGTCGCTGTACGGCGGCGAGCAGAACATCATCACCATCAACATGAGTGAGTTTCAGGAGGCGCACACCGTCTCGACGCTGAAAGGGGCACCGCCGGGCTACGTCGGCTACGGCGAGGGCGGCGTGCTGACCGAAGCCGTTCGCCGTCGCCCCTACAGCGTGGTACTGCTGGATGAGATTGAGAAAGCGCATCCGGATGTGCATGAGCTCTTCTTCCAGGTATTTGATAAAGGCTGGATGGAGGATGGCGAAGGCCGGCACATCGATTTCCGCAACACCATCATCATTCTGACCTCCAATGTCGGCACGCAGTTAATCAGCGCGATGTGTGCCGATCCTGAACTGATGCCCGACCCCGACGCCCTGAGCACCGCGCTGCGTAAGCCGCTGCTGGAGGTGTTCCCGCCTGCGCTGCTGGGCCGTCTGCTGGTGGTGCCGTATTACCCGCTCAGCGACGCGATGCTGGCGGAGATTGTGCGGCTGCAGCTGGCGCGCATTGTGCGTCGTCTGGCTGAGAACCACGGCATTGAGGCGCAGATCGACGAGTCGGTGGTGATCCAGATCGTGCAACGCTGCACCGAGGTAGAGTCGGGCGGTCGCATGGTGGATGCCATCCTCACCAACACGCTGTTGCCACAGATGAGCCAGATCCTGCTGAGCGCCCACGCCCGTGATGAACGCTATCGCCGCGTCGATGTGCGTTGTGAGCAGGGTGAATTTGTCTGCCAGTTCGCGGTTTAAAGCCTGGCTATCAGAGAGTAATCGAATATGTCGGAACATGATCAACCCCTGAATGTCCCCAACGCCCTGCCGCTGGGTTACCGCTTCAATGAGTTTGAAATCAAAGAGGTCATCGGCGGTGGCGGCTTTGGCATCGTCTATCGCGCCTGGGATCACCAGCTGGAACGTGATATCGCCATCAAAGAGTTTATGCCCGCCTCACTGGCGGTCCGTAGCGATGATCTGAATCTGGTGCTGCGCAGCGAACGGTTCAGCAAAACCTTTCACGCCGGACTGAACAGCTTTATTCAGGAGGCGCGTCTGCTGGCACGCTTTAACCATCCGAACCTGCTGCACGTGCTGCGTTTCTGGGTGCAGAACGACACCGCCTACATGGGCACGGTGTTCTACAGCGGCACCACACTCTCGAACTTCAGCGAACGTAATCCGCAGTCGGTAAATGAGGCCTGGATCCGTCGCATGTTGCCACCGCTGCTGGGCGCGATCAAAACCATCCATGAAGCGGGCTATCTGCACCGCGATATCTCGCTGGATAACGTCCAGATCCAGAGCAGTGGCGAGCCGATCCTGCTGGACTTCGGGTCGGCGCGTAAAACTATCGGCAATCTGTCGGATGAGAGCGAGACCATGCTGCGTCCCGGCTATGCGCCGATTGAGCAGTACAGCGACAACGACGAGAGCGAGCAGGGCGCGTGGACCGATATTTACGCGCTGGGCGCGGTGCTGCATACCCTGATCACCGGTGCGCCACCGCCGGTCAGCGTGGTGCGCAGCATCGAAGATAACTACCAGCCGCTGGTGCAGCGTCGTCTGGCAGGCTACTCGTCTGCGCTGCTGAGCGCCGTCGATCGCGCGCTGGCGCTGAAACCGGAAGATCGTCCGCAGAGCATTGATGACTTTGCTGCGCTGATGGCGCTGCCGGAACGTGAACCGGAACCGCTGCTTAGCGCAAAAATCAGCGGACCGGGCACCATGCTGGTGCCGATTGAAGAAGAAGAGGAGGTGATCAAACCCGCCTCGAAACTGAAAACGCTGCTGGGACACCGCTTTGCACTGCCGGGCCTGGTTGCCGCTGGCGTGCTGGTCGGCCTGGGCGCCGGTCTGCTGATGTCACGCGGTAACGAACAGTCACCGCCGGCTGAGACCGCACAGAACGACGCGCCTGCCGTCACCGTCGCGCCGGTTAACCAGCCGGTTGCCGCGCCACCGACCCAGGCTGAAGCCTCACCGGATACGGTTGCCAGCACTCCGGCTCAGACTGCTGAGCCCGCGCAGACCGCCGCGCGTGAACCCGATCCACAACCGGCACCACCACCCGCGCCGGTCGCCCAGGTCTATATCCGTCTGCAACAGGGTGAACGCGTTCAGGTGAACGGTCAGCCGCAGGCGCTGGTGCCGGCGGTGAATGGCTTCGCCACGCTGCAGCTGGCGCCGGGCAACTACACCTTTGCCATCAGCGGCCAGAGTGGCACCCGCGAACAAACGCTGAACATCAGTGAAGAAGGTGTCTGGTTGCTCGATCCACACAGTTAATAGTCAGGGATTACTTATGTTCTCACGCATTACCGCACAGCTGCCGGCGGACGGCCTGCTGTTCCATACGCTTAAGGGCACCGAGACGCTGTCCCGTCCTTTTGTGCTCACCGCTGAACTGCTGGCCACCGACGCGCGCATCGACCGCCACGCCCTGCTGGGGAAGCCGGTGACGTTTACGCTGCCGACCGACGGGCTGATGAACGCGCTGAGCCCGCGCTACCTCAACGGCAAAATCACCCGGGTGGCGGTGCGCAGCCAGGAGCTGAGCGGCACCCGCTACGCGGTCTATGCGCTGACGGTCGAGCCGGACCTGTGGCCGATGAAGCGCGACCGCAACCTGCGCATCTTCCAGAGCCAGACGGTGCCGCAGATTGTGCAGACGCTGCTGAAGGAGTACGGGGTCAACGTGGAGACGCGCCTGGCGGGCAGCTACCGGGTGTGGGAGTACTGCGTACAGTATCAGGAGAGCAGCCTGGACTTTATCAGCCGCCTGATGGAGCTGGAGGGGATTTACTACTTCTTCCGCCACGAGGCGGACAGACATACGCTGGTGCTGTGCGACGCGCCGGACCAGCATCAGGCGTTTCCGGGCTATGAGACCATTGCCTATCACGTCACCCCGTCGGGCGGCGTGGTGACTGAAGAGGGCATCAGCCAGTGGTCGCTGGCGGAGAGCGTGACGCCGGGCATTTACAGCACCGACGACTACGACTTCCGCAAGCCGAACGCCTGGATGCTGCAGGCCCGCCAGAACCCGGCGTCGCCGGTGCCGGGCTCGGTGGACGTTTACGACTGGCCGGGCCATTTTGTCGACCACAGCCACGGCGAGTCCTACGCGCGCATCCGTCAGGAGGTGTGGCAGGCCGAGCACCACAGCGTCAGCGGGTCGGGCACGGCCACCGGCATCGCGCCGGGCTTTACCTTCTCGATCATCAACGCGCCGCACTTCAGCGACAACGGCGAGTATCTGGTGACCTCGGCGACCTATGACTTCGCCGAGAACGCCTACGCCAGCGGCGACACCGGCGACAGCCGTCACAACATCCACTTCACGGTGCTGCCGTCGTCAGTGACCTACCGCACGCCGCCGGAAACGGCGTGGCCGAAAACGCATGGCCCGCAGACGGCGAAGGTGGTGGGTCCGAAAGGCGAGTCGATCTGGACCGACCGCTACGGCCGGGTAAAGGTGAAGTTTCACTGGGACCGGCTGGCGAAGGGCGACGACACCAGCTCCTGCTGGGTGCGCGTCTCCAGCGCCTGGGCGGGCCAGGGATTCGGCGGGGTGCAGATCCCGCGAGTGAACGACGAAGTGGTGGTGGACTTTATCAACGGCGATCCGGATCGTCCGCTGATCATCGGCCGGGTTTACAACGAGGCGAGCATGCCGCCGTGGGCGCTGCCGGCAGCGGCGACGCAGATGGGCTTTTTAAGCCGGTCGAAGGATGGCACGGCGGACACCGCGAACGCGCTGAGGTTTGAGGATAAGTCGGGTGAGGAACAGGTCTGGCTGCATGCCGAGAAGAACATGGACACTGAGGTTGAGAACAATGAAACCCACAGCGTCGGCAGCAACCGGACTAAAACCATCGGCGGCAATGAAACCACCGAGGTGAAGAAAAATCGCACAGAAACGGTTGATCAAAATGAAACCATTACCGTTCATCAGAACCGTACTGAAACGGTGGATGGTAATGAAACCATCACCGTACACAGTAACCGCACTGAAACAGTCGATCAGAATGAGAAAGTGCGGATTGGTCAGAATCAGTCGGTAACGATTAATGGCAACCAGACACTGAAAGTGGATAGGGCGAAAGCTGAAACCATTGCACTGGCTTCAATGCTCAATGTCGGTCTGGCGCAGAACACCAATATTGGCGCGGCATACATGCTAAACGTTGGTGGCGGCTGGATGACTAATGTCGGCGGAATGCAGGCACACCATGTCGGCATGAAATATTCGCTCAATACCGGGCGGGATATGGCATTGACTGCCGGGACTACTGCAGAGTTCAGTGCTGAAGACAAAATCACCCTGGTATGTGGCGAATCGATGATTGTGCTTGAGCAGAATGGCACCATCACTATCAGCGCGAACAAGATCAAGCTGGTCGGTGAGAAGGTGATTGATATCGACGGAACACAGATAGACATCAACTGATATGGAAAACTTTGCCAACTATAGCGCCTTTCCGGCGCTGCTGTTTGAGTCGCTTGACCAGCATAATCATGGATTTAACGTGCTGGTGGCTCGCGTTAACTATGATCTCGATATCATTACCGGTAAGCTAACCTTGTGTGAAGATCAGGGCGAACTGGTCGAGCAGGATCACTACTACGATGAACCAGGCACGAGCAGTGTGCGTTTTGAAAGCGACCTTGCGCCTTACAAACCCAGGCTGGATGTGGTGATCAATGGCACTGCGTGGGCACCTGAAGATAAGCCTGTTCGGCATTTCACTGCCGGCGCTCGTATCGGTGATTTCACCCGTCTGCTGAATGTTTATGGCCCGCGCGAGTGGCGAAAAATGGTCGCCACCTGGCATCTCACTGACGCAAAGCCTGTTACTCATGTTGATTTACGCTATGAATTTGCTCAGGGAGGATTTTACCGACTGGAAAAAGGTGAAGAACTGGCATCATCTGTTAATAGTGTTGGCAGAGGTTGGTTACCGGCCAAAGCTCAGAATGAGCTCAGGCTGCAGCACCTTCCGGCACCCCAGTTTGAACTGCTGCCCCATCCAGTTAAGAATATTGAAGATGAAAATCTGCCTGCCGGTTTTGGTTTCTATGGTCGAGGCTGGCATCCTCGCATTACGTTTGCCGGTACCTATGATGAAGCGTGGAAACAGTATCGGCATCCGTTTCTGCCCGCTGATTTTCGGTTTGACTACTGGTGTGGAGCGCATCCGTGGATGCAATTCCCCTTACCCAAACCTATGACTCATATTCCCGTCACACTCAAAAACCTGATATCGCATCAGGAAAAGAGTGGGCAGCAGATCGATTTTTCTGTGCCGGTTGAAACTCTGTTTGCCTTTGTTACAACGCAGCAGGGCGCCGGAGTGACGTATGATTTGCAACTCGACACGCTGGTAATCGATTTACCTACGCGCAAAGTCCATTGCAGCTATCGCGCGGTATTTTCTGAACAACTGGAACCTGCAATGACGGAGTTACGCTTTATCGCTATGGATGCGCGAAAAGTAATGATGCAACGTGCGCAGCAACAGCTTAACGACAGTCAGACTGACAGTTTTGTCCCGTTGCCACCTTCGCTATTGGCTCTTATCAACAAGGAGCAACGCCATGGCTGATAACTATGCCGCACGTAAAGACGGTGTATACAAAGTTGTCGGGCTAGCGCCGGATCTTTGTTTCACCCCCGGCATTCAGCCACCGGTACCTTATCCAGTTACTGCTACACTGGCACCTTCTAAAAGCACCATCGACAGCGTGAGATTTAATGGTCATGCGGCGTTTGTTTATAAAATAAGTTACGTACCGACCACTATTGGTGATGCAGCAGGACGCAACAAAGGTGTAGTGAGTGGTACGGTTGAGGGTGACTGCTGGTCAATAGAGCACAGTCCTGATACCTATATTGGCGGGTTTCCGCTAAATCGAGTGCAGGATATGTTTGCCATGAATGGCAAGGCGATTGGCGGGCGTGGTGGCAATCTGACCAAGAAAGAAACGTGGGAAAGGCGTAAGGCGCTGATTGAAAAAGGAAAGAATAGTAAGGATCCTAAAGCGGTGCAGGCAGCGTTACGGCTTGAACAGAATAATACCGGCATGGAGAAAGCGAGGTTAGCGGACTATGTTTATGAGCCCCGCGATCCTACCAGACCTATGCCTGACATACCCGAAGGCTGGAAAGATATCAGTGACGACCCTGAAGCGCTGGCAAAATATAACCTTACGCCAAAATCATTAAGAATCGCTAAAGAACCGGGTTTTCGTGCAAGGGTATATGAACCCGATGAAGCTGTTTTTGGGAAAGATATGTCTGCATCCGTCGTATTCAGAGGGACCCGAATGACGGAAACTGTTGACTGGAAAAACAATCTTCAGCAGGGCATAGGTGTAGACTCAAATTATTACAAGCAGGCTGTTTCAATAGGCACATCGGTTCGACGCTCCTCAGCGCCAATTGATATGACCGGACATTCTCTGGGAGGCGGAATGGCTTCATCAGCTTCGCGGGCAAGCGGAAAAACGGGCTGGACATTCAATTCTGCAGGCTTGAAATCATCAACCGTTAAAAAGTATAGCGGCGAAGCACCTGTCTCTGAAGCGGCAGAAAATATCTCTGCTTATCGTGTCAAAGGTGAAGTTCTTACTATGATACAGGAGCCTGGATTCTGGGCAGGAGCTGCAGTGATCGGTGGGCTTGGACTTACTGGACTGAAAACTCTGGGACCATGGGGTGCGGTTGCATTTAGTGCGGTCGGAGTGGGGTTAGTAATGTCGCCTTCTGCAGTTGGCAATAAGCATCCTATGGATGGCGGAGAGGGAAGCGCAATTGATATGCATGGGATGGACCAGGTAAAACACTGTATTGAACTGGAGAAAGATAATGACGAGAAGTTATTATCTTCAATTTAAGGAGTAAAAATGGTTAAGTCTCTTTTAAAAAAAGTAGCCCGCTATGGTGGTCTGATATTCTTAATTTCGGTTTCAGGATGTAATGCAATGAGTAAATACCCTCCAGAACAATTTTTCCATGGTACACAATTGAGCCTTGCCCAGGCTATCGTCAGTGAGAATATCGCGGAGGTCAGGAAGCTAACCCCTGATACCTCTCTTAATAAACCAGGCGAGCAGGACATGACATTGCTCTATTTTGCTTTGCAACAAGCGAAGGATAGAAAAAACCAGCAATTAGAAATCATCAGTCAGCTCGTCAAAGCTGGTGCCAATCCTCTTCAGGATGTGCCTGATATGGGCAGTGTGGCAGAGGTAGTCGCTACATCGCCCTACCCGGAGTTTATGGCGGCGTTAATTGACGGTGGTATGGACGTCAATGTGAAAGTTCAGGGGCAACCCTTGCTACATGATGCCGCTTCAGACGATACCTTAAAAACTCTGGCGCTGATGGTAAATCGTGGTGCAAATATTAACGCGACAGATTCGCTCGGGAAATCGACAGTGATGGCTGCTCTGGATGGAATGCAGTTAGACACTGTCGAGTGGTTACTGAACCACGGAGCCAATCCTAATGCGGTTGAAACAAACACCGGTTGGTCATTTATGCGTCAACTTGACGATGTGATCAAACGCAATAACGGTGAGAAAGGTTCTACACAGGATAAGCTAATGGAAATTCATAAGCTTGCTAAACAAAAAGGTGGACGTGCTTAATTTCGATTCTTGCTGATCTTGCTGATAATGTCATGGCTATTTTGGTCAGTTAAGAGACAGGGATGTCACACTGGTTTTATGAAAAAAACAAGCTTTATTATTATTTTATATCAATAGGCCATGTTTCTTAAAAAAGAATAAATCAGTTGTAATTGAGAGCAAGGTCATTAATTTTCTTGATTGGAGGTGAATATTATAAAATTATTTCATAGGCCAGAAGGGTGAACTGAAATAAGCGATGCTACAGACAATATAAGAGAATCTGATTTGGTTCTGTTATATGAAAAATTGGATTAGCTTAAAAAGAAGCGTATAGAAATACTTTTCTGCTTTATTTGATTTAGGTTGTGAAAGCAGATGCATAAATTAAGAAATGATTTTTATATTTAGTGCGGGTTCTGAACGCAATTAAAAGTTTTGCAATATTTTGTTGGTAACATGATGCTCTAAATAATTGGTCGCCCTTCAGTAAGGGTGTGCTTATCAGGGGTTTGCCTGAATTTTAGTAGGGTAGTTGTATATTGTTGATAAAGCATGCTGCCATTCCACGTATTAAAAATGAAAATGGCTAGGGGTTTAAAACTATGCTAAATAAATTAATCAATCAAGCGCCACTCTTATTAGGGTTTTTCAAGGTATGGGCCAGATGATGGGCTTTCTGGAGTTAGAAAAGAGCAGTCATATGCCAGCAATTTCCGGAGGTAATTTTTGATCAGGAAAATAACCTTATTGCTGTTAATGCTTTCTTTGTTAACTTTACAGGCTTGTGGTGATATGAAAAAGATCCATCCGGAAGAATATTTCTCAGGAGGCCAGTTACAACTCGCGCAGGCAATTGAAGATGGTGATGTTGATGAGGTAGAGAAATTATCAGCTCAGACTGATCTTAATAAACCTGGTGAGAAGGGATTGACGTTTTTGTATTATGCCCTCAGTGAAGCTTCAAAAAAGGACGTTAACAGACTCAATGTAATGAGTGTTTTAGTAAAGCATGGCGCTGATCCTCTACAATACGTTGCCGATATGGGATCTGTGGCAACTAATACAGCGGGATATTCAGACCCTATTTTTATCAAGGCATTGATTAAGGGAGGGATGGATAAAAATGCGAGCTTTAAAAGCACGCCAATAATATTTTATGCAACTAATGAAAAAGCCTTCCCGACTCTAAAATATCTTGTAGAGATTGGTACAGACGTCAATGCCAAAGATGGTCTTGGACAAACGGCAATATTTGAAGGGATATATGGCGAGCAATATGATCAGGTTGAATACCTTCTCAATCATGGAGCTGATGCAAATATTACTGATGTTAACAATGTAACTTTTAATCAGCTGCTGGATAAAGTAATGAGTAATACAAATAAAGATAATGTAAAAGCTATTGATAAGCTGAAAGAGATAAAAGCGCTGGCACAAGCAAACCCATAGGGTTTTGGGACAGGCTGAGTGGTATGGGTTAGTTGCACCAAAATCGTCAGACGATTTTGGTGCAACTAACCCATACCACTATAGTCAGACTAAAAAACAGCGTCACTGTCACTATTCGGAATAAGTTCTTTGAGTCTGCATCGGCTAGCCTTTGTGACAAACCCTGGTTACTGCGCTTTTATTCTCACCTCACTCCCGCAATGATCAAGTTCAGACTGGGCTGACTTTTCATATTATTGCGCCGCCTGATGTGATCACTTATTTCCGGGTAAATTCGTTTTATCAATAACTTTATTTTTCATCCTGTAAATGTTCGCACGGAGCTCCAATGGCAACCGGAAATACGATTGGTAAATTACAATATGCGCCTGCGCCACAAGGCCATGTGGCGGCGGGCAGTGCCAACCCGCCGAAAAAGAAAAGCTGGTGGAGCAGTTATGGCGACTGGGTCCATACCGGTCTGGACGTGTTAGGCGCAGTTCCGATTGTTGGCACGGTGGCTGACGGCGCGAACGCGGCCATTTACACCGCAGAAGGCGATTATGGTAACGCAGCACTTTCAGCTGCTTCGGCGGCAGCTAACTTTGTACCCGGTGGTGGGGCGGCATTTAAAGCCGGTAAGCTGGCAGCAAAGGCTGGCAAAGCAGTAGAAGCCGCGAAAGTGGGCAAAGGTATTGCAAAAGAAGGTGCTGAACTGGCAGAAAAAGCAGCCGTCAAGGCTGAAACAACTGCCGCTCAAGCTGAAGCTAAAGCCACCAAAAAAGAAGCTGATGAAGTTATCAGTGCTAAGAAAGCGGGCAGTGAAAAGGGAGGCAGTGACAAAGGACATGCGCAGAAAAAGACTGAGCCATGCAAAATTCCGGCAAGGCCTCTGCCGCAGGTCGATATGGCGATTGGTAGTCCGGTTAACCCTGTACTGGGGATCAAACTGCTGTTCGGCCCTGAAGATAATGATTTCTCTTTTCCAGCCTCGGTCCCCCTTAACTGGCAACGCTACTATTTTTCCGATGAAATCGGCAATGGCTGGCTGGGACAGGGCTGGTCACTGCCCATTTCACAGGAAGTACGCAGGAAAGCGGGTCTGCTGGTCTTAATGGATGAACAGGGTCGCGAAATTGAGTTCCCCTATCCGGAAGCGGGCCGCCAGCCTCAGCTTCATCGCTATGAGCAACTCTACCTCTCGCAGCCGCAGCCTGAGGAATTTTGTATTTCGGCCGCGGATGAAAGCCAGCACTGGCACTTCAGTCATAAAGTTGAATCTGACCGCTGGTTGTTGTCTGCCATCAGCGATCGTCATGGCAACCGGCTGATGCTCCGTTATGATATCCGGCATCTGCCGGTGCAGATTGAAGATAGCGCTGGCCGTCGATTCAATATCAAATTCTCACGTTTTGAATCGGACGCGGGCATCGCTTTTTTCCGCATCACCAGCGTCAGCGTCTGTTATCCCTCCGATCCTCTGAATGCTGAAACCCTGTGTCGCTACGATTATTCAACTCAGGGTGACCTGATTGCCGTGCGTAACGAGCTCAATGAGGTGCTGCGTGAATTTCGTTACCGTAACCATATTATGGTGGCGCATCGTCGTGCGAGCGAAATGGAGTGTTTTTATCATTACGATAAATATTCCCCTGAAGGAAAAGTTCTGGCACATCGTGACAGCCTCGGCGGGGAATGGCGTTTTGAGTATGGCGGTCAGACCACAACGGTTGTTGACGCTCTGGGACGCGTGACACGTTACGACTTCGACGATAACCAGGAACTTATCGGCTATCGGGATGCGATGGAAGGAACCATTCGTATCAAACGTAATGTCCGCGGTCAGATGACACAACTTACTGATCAGTGTGGCCGGATAACGCGTTACCGCTATGATGAACGCGGCAACTGTACGGCAGTCATTGAGCCGGACGGTCAGACTACACGTTTTGATTATCACGAACGCTGGAACACACCGGTCCGTGTGACCAACATGCTGGGCGGCTCGCGGGAATTTATCTACGACACAGCAGGAAACTTAATCCGCTTTACGGATGAGATCGGACGCATCACGGAATACAACCATGACGACCGTGGCAATCTGGTCAGGGTGCGTGATGCTGCGGCGGGCGTACAAAAGTTTTGCTGGAACCAGTCCAACTTCCTTATCAGTCATACCGACTGCTCTGGGCGCACAGCGACATTTGACTATGACAAATATGGATGGCTGAAGCAGCAGACGGATGCCGCAGGCAACCAGACGCTGTTCTATAACCGATGGAATGGCCTGCCTCAGCGTATTGTGCAAGCCGATGGTGGAACGGAAAGCTTTGAGTTTGACCGCTGGAAACGTCTGATTGCCTGGCAGGATCCTCAGGGGCAGGTTACGCGCTGGAGGCTTGCCGCTGATGGCTTGCCGTTATCACGCACTGATGCACTCGGCCATAGCATTGGCTACGAATACGATCTGGCCCGTCGCCTGACCGCACTGATTAATGAGAACGGTGCGCGATATAAATTCCGCTACGACGCCCGGGATAACCGGGTGGAGGAGCGTGGCTTTGATGGTTGTAAAACGCGTTATGAATATGATGACAGTGGCTGGCTGCTTGCTCGTATTGAAGAAGGCGATGGCAGCGTGTCAGTAATTCACTCGCACTATCAACGGGATCCGGCCGGACGATTGCTGGAAAAACTGGTGTCGCGCGGCGGAGATGCTACATGGCAACGTACCCGCTATCGTTACGATGAGCTGGGGCGCCTCAAGGCCGGTGTCAATCACGGCGGACGCTCTGAACTCGAATGGGATGATGCCGGACAACTGCTCGCAGAGCGGACGCTGGTTCGGGGTCATCGTTATGAACTGCGCCACAGCTATGATGAGCTGGGTAACCGGACGCACACCACTTTACCCGATGGTCGTGAACTGAAGCAGTTCTACTACGGCAGCGGGCATCGGGTGCAGGTGAACTTTGGTAACCGTGTCATCAGCGAAAGCGAACGTGACGTCCTGCACCGTGAAGTGCGCCGCACTCAGGGTGCAATCACCAGTGAATATCTTCACGACGAAATGGGACGGCTGATAAGCCAGCGGGCGGGTCGTGGAGCGCAGTCAGCGGTGGCACGCGAGTACGTCTGGCGGCGCGATGGCCAGCTGACGCAGATGACGGATAAATACACGGGCGATTATCGTTACGAATATGACGCGCTGGGACGGATGACGCGGGCACGTGATGAGCATTTCGCCTTTGACCCGGCGCATAATCTGCTGAGTGAGGCTCAGACGCAGCCCCAGCAGGATAACCGACTCAGTGTTTATGAAGATAAACGCTGGTCCTATGACTCCTTTGGTAATGTGACGCGCAAACAGAGTGGCCGCCACACAGATCAGCTCTTTATCTGGAACGCTGAACATCAGCTGACCGAATCAGTAAGCGCCCGCAACGGGACCGAGCAGCGAACCACCTACGGCTATGATGCGTTTGGCCGCCGAAGCTGGAAACGCGATGCCTTTGGTATCACGCGCTTCATCTGGGAAGGCAATCGCCTGCTGAGTGAGGTGAGAGGCTCGCGTCAGCACATCTGGGTTTATGAGGATGACAGCTTTGCTCCGCTGGCGCAGCTAAGTCTGCAGCAGGGTGAAACGGAGCATGAAGCTCAGATCTTCTGGTATCACAACGACGTGTCTGGCCTGCCACGGGAGTTGACTGGTGCTGATGGCAGTGTGGTCTGGCGTGCCGTCTATCGTGCCTGGGGCAATACGCTGCGCACAGAGCAGGCAGCAGTGGAGAATGCAGAACCGGTTTATCAGCCGCTGCGCTATCAGGGTCAGTACTTCGATGCGGAAACAGGTTTGCACTATAACCGCTTTCGCTATTATGATCCGGATGCGGGCAGGTTTGTGAGCCAGGATCCGATAGGGCTTGCTGGTGGGGTTAACCTTTATCAGTATGCGCCGAATCCGCTGAGTTGGGTGGATCCGCTGGGCCTCAGTAAATGTTCTTTAGTTAAAGCAAAAAGCAGAAATGATGCTTTGAAACAGGCTCAGGCGCATGCTCAGGTTCCTAGGGTTTCCAGAGGGGGGCGCAATATTGGTATTGACGAACTTAATCCTACGAGTCGTGGCAGAGCATGGTCGGAAATGAAATCTGACGGTGGAAAATCATTAGGAAGAGAAAATCGCTATGGAAAAAATAAATGGTTTGAACATCCAGATGGACATCCTGATGCTGGGCAACCAGGCGTGCCAAAACATCATGAATCAGGTCACATCCATTCAGTAAACCCAAAAGGCGAAGAGGTAATATTTACATGGTAGCTCATGAAAGGTTAATTAAGATCCCCGTTCCTGACTTTAACGAAGTTATTGACAATAAAATAACTTCGGAATCTTTTTGTTTGTGCTATCAATTTAATATCGACGACAGTGGATATGGGCGATATGGTTTTGATACAGAAAAAGCTAAGGATTTACTCAAGAATCTATTTCCTGATCTTTATTGCTACGACGATAAGATTAAAACACTAGTAAAGAAAAAATCACTCGATTCACAAGGTCTTTACTTTTTTGAGAATTGGGAAAAAATAAAGGCTGAGTTAGATAGTTATAAGTTGACGATTAAAAAAAATGAGATTTTAGCAAGGAAAGGCATGGCTATAAAAAATTGTAATGAAAAGCCCAGATTGTTTGAGGTTTATGAGAATGGCAAGCTATCATCCAACGTCGTGGATGAGCTGATTAGCCTAGATTGTGGGTTTTTTATTGTTAATAACTATATGCCACAAGGTGGGAAGTGCCTTATTTTCATAGATGCATCTCATTTAGATAAAATACAATTGGCTGCAAAAAATATGGATATTAAATTTGACTACCTTCCTTCTATTGATAGTTTGAAAGCATGGTGATTTATCATTGGTGAAATTTTTAAATTTAGGTGGGCAAATATTGATCGAGGGCGTGTTTGCTTATTATTAATAAGTTGGTTGAACTTGAACTGAATTTTGTTAGCATCTATCTTTACGACGTGGCTATTATTTCCGTAGGAAAGAAAACAACCTGTAATTGAGTAATATGGAATGTTAGCCTTAGATGTTCTGTTATCATAAACATGTCACAGGTTAGTAATACGAAATGATCGATGCTGCTAGTTGCATAGTATGGAGGACTACTTCAGGTTAATCGAACAACTCGCTGCGGATGGTTCCGACAGCATGGTAGGATACGTTAATGCACTATTTTGAGATGTTCATCCCTTATTGTTGCCTGGTGGTAAATTGCCTAATGGTGATTATGAAGCAGTTGTTACCATGAAAAATTTAGATAAAGGGATAGACTATCAAATTTATGACTTAAAGACAGGAGAGATTTATGATTGAAGCTAAGGTTGTTAAATCACGCCAAGGTGACTTTAATTTACTGCGTTCGGGTAGTGAATGGTTTATAGGCGTTCTTATCCCAAATTTCTATCCAAATTCACATTTTGATGTTAGTAAGAAATTTATATTAAATGAAAATGATCTTCTTCATAAAGATGATTTTGACTATTTAATCAGGTTGGCCGAGTCTATTCGTAAGGATTGGACCAGATTCTCTGATAGAGAGGTTAAGGATATTAAGGTTGTGAAGTGATTTGTTATAAATAAATTAAAAGTGATTTTCTCTCCCCAAAAAATCGCTTTTTTAGAGAGTTAATTCTTATGAGTTTTTATATTAAGTTACTCTAGGTTAGGTTTTTAGGTAGTCTCTGTATTTAAATATGGAATAAGTCAGGTGAATTTGCAGGATCAGCAACTTTAATTTATCAATAAGTTGAGATGCTACGGAGTACATCGCTGCCAGCGCTCGATGCTTGGTCGGTGAAGAATCAACCCTATCAAACCGAAGTCGGAGCGACTCAATTGCTCTCAAACGAAAAAGGTGCATTTAGGGATTATGATGAATAAAGAAGAATATACTGCTCTTGACTACATTAATGATGCTATTGATATCACTAATCAAAGAGCCATGGAAAAGCCGGAGTTTACAGTTTTTCAGGTTGCTCTGAAGCAGCTTATTTATGTAAAAAAATACTAACTGGTGAAGAGAAAGATAAAAGTGTCCTGCATAGCATGAGTCTGGGAAGTTTGGCCTCCAAAGAGTTTGATACAACTGATCCAGAGCTTGCTAAACATCTTTCAAACGCAAATTATATTGCATCTCAAATAGGTGCGGGGCTCAAGGTTATTCTTCCTCATCAAACCGATCCTGAATATGAAAGGCGTAAAAAAAGATATTTAAAATTTCATAAGTAAATGGGTGTTGGCCTATTTTACTCAGTCTTTATTGGTTGATATCCAGATCACATATTAAATGAAAAAGTTACTCTATTAATTATGTCCATAGATTTTGCTTTTTTTAGGCAGGAGTCTGTGTAGAAAGATAATTTCATCCTGACACCTGTTACTTCTAATCATAAGATACTTTTAGTAAAAATCATTTCCCTTCAACTTTAACTGGCTCGCTTCACTGGCTGTACGGATGAACCATGTTCCCGCGCATTACTTCACCGCAGCAGGCCTGCTGTTCGATACGCTTACGGGCACCGAAATGCTGGTTGTCCGTTTGTGCTCACCGTCGAACTGCTGTTCACCGACGCGCGTATCGACCATCATGCTTTGGTGGGCAAGCAGGTGACTTTTACGCTACCGACCCATGGCCTGATGAACGCGCTTAGTCCGCGCTAACTTAACGGCAAAATCACCCGCTGGCGGGGCGCAGCCAGGAGCTGAGCGGCACACGATATGCGGTCTATTAACTGACGGCCGAGCCTGACCTGTGACCGTTGAAACGTGACCGCTATCATTAGCGCTTCTAAAACGATTCTGGCTGGCAAATGATTTTTAAAAGAGATGACAATAGCTTGGAAATCATAGCATTTTTATTGTTTTTATTAGTGACGGAGTTTTTTATCTGGAGCAGTAAGATTTCCTATGGGAGAAAAACGCTGGCTGGTCTAGGTAAAGCTTTTGTCGGTGTTTTTATCGCCATTATCGCTATCGGGTTCGTGCTTAAAGGACTGGCAGCGATAATGCCAGGTTTTACCAGGGACGCCGCAGGGGATTTAATGGAGGCGTTAGGTGCGTCATTATTTTTTATATGGGGTATGAGGTTTATACTTGTTGGGTTGTGCAATATATTTGGCAATATTATGGATTTTCACAAGAAATATAATGCTGATAATTACAGGAGGTTTTCACCAGCTATCAATAAACTGGCGCCAGGGCTGTTCGTTTTTTCAAAGGTCATTCTTTCTCTTGGATCTATAGTGATTTATTATGGTATCTGGCTGGCTAATTAAATTAAGAAGGGAAACAGGCTGTAAATTTTGATACGGACTTTGGTTTGCCCCTTAAGCCGGGTTTCTCCAGAGAAGCGATCGAACAGCGCTTCTGGACATGCCTCTATACTCCGGCCAGAAAAAAATGCTGCATTACTAAGTTGTGTTATCAAAAACCCCAAGCTAGCGGAACTGATACCGGTTGCCTTTCCAGATATCTGTTTAACCCATATCGGACACTACTTAACCACATATGACTCATCCTGTCCGGGAGTTTGGGCCGCGTATGAAGGTTGCCAGTGTGAGATAAATGCGTCTGACTGGCTGTTAAAAAAGTCTGCCATGACGGGCTTAAAGTCCCGCACCGCCACAGGAGCTAATACGGGACGGTGCGCTGTCTGTATAGCGGGTTGTAAAAGGTGGGTGAAAGCAGCAGCGCGACACGCATTACCTGTCGACCGCGGGGGGTGGCTGGAAGCCGCTGGTGCACATCGATACGCTGGATGACAGCGCCATGATGTACTGGTACCCATTCTCTAATATAAGCACGGAATCTGATTATGTTCTCACGCATTACTGCACAGCTGCCGGCGGACGGCCTGCTGTTCCATACGCTTAAGGGGACCGAGACGCTGTCCCGTCCTTTTGTGCTCACCGCTGAACTGCTGGCCACCGACGCGCGCATCGACCGCCACGCCCT